>CAJUFE010000004.1 GCA_910585635.1 uncultured Lachnospiraceae bacterium
GGGCACCACATCAGGGATAACGATACTCATAAAACTTCTAACTAAGTGACATTGCCATGGAGCGAGAGCGCGGTGACGTTGTGACAGGTCCCTCCCTCCGCGGACCTTCCGCGACATATCACCGCATCAGTTCTCACTCTCCACCGGTATGAACACCCTAGTACTGATGGGATCGTTATGCTGCCTAGCCTCCTTAGCCATATAGACGGCCTCGTCACAGAACTGCCTCTGGGAATCCACCAGGACCTTCCCTCTCTTATCCTGCTTTTCGTAGGATCCGTCCGGCTGCAGGATGTGCGCCTTCACATTATCCTCCAGCTCTACCTCCAGGATATGGAAGACCTCCTCCTTAAGCTTTTCGTCCTCCACCGGGAACACGATCTCCACCCGCTTATCTAAGTTCCTGGGCATCCAGTCGGCACTGCCCATAAAGAGCTGGGGTGCTCCGTTATTTTCAAAATAGAAGATCCGACTGTGCTCTAAGAAATTCCCCACGATCGAGCGGACCGAGATCCTCTCGCTAAGGCCCGGTACCCCTGCCTTTAGGCAGCAGATGCCCCGGACGATCAGATCGATCTCCACCCCGGCGCAGGAGGCTTCATACAGGGCGGCGATGATCTCCTTGTCGCAGAGGGAGTTCATCTTCGCCACGATCTTGGCCTTCTTCCCAGCCTTGGCATAGGCCGTCTCCCGCCGGATCAGGCGCAGGAAATGCTTCCGCAGCCAGAGGGGCGCCACTGCCAGCCGGTTCCAGCTGGGGGGCTCGGAGTAGCCGGACAGCATGTTGAACACGGCGGTAGCATCCTCCCCGATCAGCGGGTTACAGGTCATGAGACCGCAGTCCGTATAGAGCTTCGCGGTGGAATCATTATAGTTCCCGGTGCCCAGGTGGACATAGCGGCGGATACCGTCCTCCTCCCGGCGCACCACCAGGGTGATCTTGGAATGGGTCTTTAAGCCCACCAGACCGTAGATCACATGGCAGCCGGCTTTCTCCAGCTGCTTCGCCCAGTTGATATTGTTCTCCTCGTCGAACCGCGCCTTTAATTCCACCAGCACGGATACCTGCTTGCCGTTATCAGCGGCGGCGGCCAGGGCGGCGATGATGGGGGAATGGCCGCTGACCCGGTACAAGGTCTGCTTGATGGCCAGCACATCCGGATCCTTGGATGCGGCCTGGACAAAGCCCACCACCGGATCAAAGGTCTGGTAGGGATGATGGAGCAGGATATCCCCTTTCCGGATATTGGTAAAGATGTCGTCCTCATTCATGAGCGCCGGCACCGGCTGGGGCGTGTAGGTCTTCTCCTTCAGGTCGTCAAAGCCCTTAAGCCCGCCGTAGATCTTCATCAGCACGGTCAGGTCCAGGGGACCATTGATCTCGAAGATATCCTCCGGGCTGACCTCCAGCTCCTTCCGCAAGATCTTTAAGAGCCGCTTATCCGTCTTTTCCTCTACCTCCAGGCGGATCACCTCGCCCCACTGGCGTTTTTTAAGCTTCTTCTGGATCTCTTCCAGGAGATCTTCTGCCTCATCCTCGTCCAGGGTGAAATCCGCGTTCCGCATGATCCTGAAGGGATGGGCCGCCAGGATATCGTAATTTAAGAATAAGGACTGCATATTGCGCCGGATGATCTCCTCCAGCAAGATCACATAGCGCATCTCCTTGCCGTCCTCCTCCGCTGTAGCCGGAAGCTCCACAAAACGGGGGATCACCGAGGGTACCTGGACCATGGCGAATTCCAGCTCACCCCCGCCTTCCTTTTTCTTTAAAAGGGCGGCGATATTTAAGGACTTGTTCCGCACCAGGGGGAAGGGCCGGGAGGAGTCAAAGGCCATGGGGGTCAGGACCGGATACACGTTCTCTCTAAAATACTCGTCCACAAAGGTCCCCTGGGCTTTGGTCAGGTCCTTGAAGTCCTCGATCACGGAAAGCCCGTGGGCCTTCAAGGCCGGGACCAGGGAACGGTTGTAGGTGGTATACTGGAGGTTCACCAGCTCGTGGGTCTTCACCGCGATCTTCGCCAGCTGCTCCTCCGGCTTTAAGCCGGCGATATCCGGCTTGGTATACTTTGCATGGACCATATCCCGCAGAGAAGCCACGCGCACCATGAAAAATTCATCTAAGTTGCTGGAGGTGATGCTCAAAAATTTCAGCCGTTCAAATAGGGGCAGGTGCTTATCCCTAGCCTCGCTCAGTACCCGGTAGTTGAACTCCAGCCAGCTCAGCTCCCGGTTCACATAATTTTTCGGATCCAGAAAGTCCATCGTGCTCTCTGCCATCATCATACCCTCCTCTTCTGCTTCAGGATGGGACGTATCCCGAAGATCTCTTCAAAGAAATCCGCCTTCTGGTCAAAGGACAGCTGTTCTAAGCTGATATCCTTCGGATAGTCCGTGGTGATCACCAGCTGCCCGTCCCGGACCACCGTCTTGCACCCGGCTAATTTCTGCTGGTGGCTCCTGTCCATGGAATTGGCCAGGCGCAGGATCGCCGTGAGCTTGGCGATCTTTATGGTGATATCCTGGATATCCAGGATAGCCGTGGAGTCCTTGTAGATCTGTGCTTCGATCTGGACCTGCCCGTAATCAAAATCCCGCACATTATAGCGGACCACATTGGCGATCATCTCACGCTCTAAGTGGTCCAGACCGATGATCTCCGTGGCCTTGATGATATCATAGGAACATTCCGTAGAGTTTTTCATACTGATGTACTTGCCGCAGGCGTGGAGCAGCACCGCGATCCTAAGGAGCAGCTTATCCCGGGATGTGAGGCCGTGGAATTTCCGCATGGCGTCAAAGATATCCATGGCGAACTGCTCCACGATCTGGTTATGGCCGGTATGGCATTTGTACCGCTTCGCCATGTTCCGGGAGGCCGCCAGGATATCCTCCTCAAAATCATGCTTGAACTTGACCAGCTTGGTGCCCTCGGCGTATTCCGCCGCCAGCCCGTCGCAGAGCCGGATCCCCGGGAGCCAGAACTGCTCTGCCCCCGTCACCTCCAAGATCCGCTTGTAGATCACCGCGCTGGGCAGCACCAGCTCCACATACTCCTGGCTGATCCCAAAGACATCCTCCAGTTCCTGGGCGCTCATCTTGAACAAGGCGTCATAGAAATGGTTCACGTCCTCCGCCGTCATCCGGTCCGGGACGGTCCGCTCCTTGGCCAGGGCCTTCTGGAGCAGATAGAGGGAATTATCCCCGATCCCGATCAGGTTCTTGATCACCCGGTCCTTCAGATAGATCTTCCGGTAGGTGATCAGCTCCTTATCCACCATCTCCCGGACCAGATGGCGGTGATGATCCATATTGCCCGGCACATCCGCCACCATCTTCTGGATCCGCAAGATCCCCAGGGGCAGGTTCTGGGTAGAGACTAACGAGTCCTTATCAAAAAGGGAGAGCTGGAGGCTGCCAAAGCCCACATCCACGATCGCGGTCCCCTTCTGGATCGTATTATTGAACTCCCGGTCCTTGGAGGCGATCGCCTTATAGTTTAAGAAGCGCTGCTCCGAATTGCTGATCAGCTTCACCGCGATGCCGGTCCGCACCCGGATCTGATCCAGGATGATCTGGTTGTTCTTCGCGTCCCGCAGAGCGCTGGTCCCGCAGGCCTTGTAGCCCTGGACCTTATAGCCCTTCATGATATCGGCAAAGTCCTTTAAGACCAGGCAGAGCTCATCTGCAACCTGATAGCTGATCTTCCCGATGCCATAGGTATCCTTTCCCAGGGCGATCACATGGCGCACATGGTCGATGGGCCGGATCCCGTTCTTGTTCGAGATCTCATAGATGCCCATCTCCACGCCAAAGGAGCCTACCTCGATCGCCGCAAATGTCTGTACTGCCATTTTATCCCTCCTCCTTTTTCCCCAAAAGATAGGTGATGAACTGTGCCGCCGTCCGGCCGGAGGGGCCGCCGTGGCTCAGCTCCCACTGGTGCGCCTTTAAGAGCAGCTCCTCCTCCTCCATGGCGATCTCTTCCCGGGCCGCCAGCACCTGCACGATCTTTTTGAACTCCTTGGGCTCCGGCGCTCCGAAATAGATCGTGATCCCAAACCGGGCCACCAGGGACAGTTTCTCCTGGACCGTGTCGTTGGCATGGATATCGTCATCCGACAGCTGCTTTTTATCCCGGAAGCTCTCCCGGATCAGATGACGGCGGTTCGAGGTGGCGTAGATCAGCACATTGGAGGGTTTCTTTCCCAGCCCGCCCTCAATGATCGCCTTCAGATATTTATATTCCAGCTCCGTCTCTTCGAAGGACAGATCGTCCATATAGATGATGAACTTATAATTCCGGTCCTTCACCTGCTCCAGCACATCCGAAAGGGTCTTGAACTGGTGCTTATACACCTCGATCATCCGCAGGCCCCGGTCATAATACTGGTTCAGGATCGCTTTGATGCAGGAGGATTTTCCCGTCCCCGCATCTCCGTACAGCAGACAGTTGTTCGCCTGCCGCCCTTCGATGAAGGCCTCTGTGTTCTCTACCAGCTTTTTCTTCTGGAGCTCATAGCCCACCAGATCCTCCAGGGCGATGTGCTCGATGCTGGTGATCGGCTCGATCCGGCAGATCCGGGTCCCGCCCTGCCCGGCCAAATAGCCGCCCTCCTCCTTCTCCAGGATACGGAAGGCCTTGTTCAGGCCGAATTTCCCTACCCCGAACTCCTTATAAAACTGTACCACCTCTGCCTGGAAGTGCTCTGCGTCCTCTGCTCTCTCCAGGGAAGCCGCCAGCTCCACGATCCGGTCCCGGATCCTCTTGTTAAAGACCCGGCTGCTCTCCTTGGCCGCCCGGTAGTCCGCCAGGATCTGCCAGATGCCCGTCCTGTCCCCTCCGTCCAGCCTGCGGATATCCCGGTCGAACAGCTCTTTAAAGATCAGAAAGTCATGACGGGCCAGGCTGTCTAATGAACCTCCCGCCGCCCCCTTGATCTCACAGGAGGTACTGTAAGCATTCTCATGGCTGGCCAGGCAGAATGCAAGGAAGCAGTGGTACAGGTTCCCTTCGAACCCGTAAGCCACCGCCAGCTCGATCAGCTGATCCGCGCAGGAGCAGGCATCTTCCTCCTGCCCGCCTCCCCCTAAGAGCAGCTCCATTTTCTCAAACAAAGCCTGGTACCGAAATCCTCTGTAGATGATCAGTCCTTTTATCTTCGTCCTATCCATCGTCTCACGCCTCATACTATGTAGTCTTTTCGATGTTCTCTTTATACGCTCTGTATGTTTTATCCATGCTCTTTTGCATGCTCTTTATGTTTTATCGATGCTCTGTATGGGATCCTGCTCTGCATCCCCGGCCGCCCCTGCTTTAATAGCTCCCCAGGATCCGCATGGCCACCGCTTCTTTCTCGATCCCCAGGAGCGCGTTCTGTACCGGCCCGTCCTTCAGGGTCCCCTCGATGTCCACGAAGAACCGATATTCCCAGTTCCTCTCCAGGATCGGCCTGGACTGGATCATCAGCATGTTCACATGGTTGTAGATAAAATGGCCCAGCATGTTATACAGGGAGCCGCTGACGTGGGGGAGCTCGAAGCAGATGCTGACCTTCCTCGCATCCAGACGGTACACCGGCTCCTTCCCTATGATGATGAACCGGGTCACATTGCTGGGGTTATGGTTGACCGCCGGCTGCAGCACCTTCAGGCCGTAGATCTTCCCTGCGGTCTCACTGGCGATCGCGGCCTGGGTCACATCCTGATCCTCCAGCACCTTTTTAGCAGCCACCGCCGTGTTCTCCAGGCTGATCTGCTGCCATTCCCTGTGGGCGTTCAAGAACTGGCTGCACTGCATCAGGCCCTGTGGATGGGAGTAGACCGTCCGGACCTGGGAAAGGTCCGCCTCCGGCAGCCCTAAGAGCGCGTGCCGGACCGGCATCTGGGTCTCCCCCACGATATAATTGTCATATTTCAGCATCAGATCGTAGTTGTCGATCACCGCTCCGGCCGAGGAGTTCTCGATGGGCAGCACCCCGTAGGCGGCACGGCCCTCCGCTACCTCTTTCATAGCGTCCTCCCAGGCCGGGACATGATATACATCTGCCTGATCGCCAAAAAAGCGCAGGGCCGCCCCGTGGCTGTAGGCGCCCTCCACCCCCTGATAGACCACACGGGCCCCGGCGGTAGGGAGGTTCTCCACCAATCGGAAGCCCGCCTCCAGCTCCCCGCTCCTGCCGCCCATCATCTGGTACTGATAGCGGCGGCTGATCGTCATCAGCTGGGCGAAGAGCTCCCCCACCGCCGTCTCATTAAAGGCACTGGAGGCCAGCCGGCGGACGGACTCCAGCTTTTCCTTTTCCCGGACCGGATCATAGACCTCCTTCCCGTTAGCGATCTTGTATCTGGCCACGTCGCCGCACAGTGCCATCCGCTCTTCAAACAGCCGGACCAGCTGGCTGTCGATCCCATCCAGCTGCCCTCTGATCTCCTTAAGATCTAGCTCCTTCATCTGACTCCTCCCCCTGCATCTGGCGCAGCATCTCGATGATCACATCGCGGACATAGGCGCCGCTCTTCTTTTTCAGCTCTCTGGGCAGCTCCTTTAAATAGATCGGCTGCCCGTAACGGACCCTTACCTTCTGGGGCACCATCCTGGGGATATGGTCTTCAAAGATCGCCGAATTTCCCACCATGGCCACCGGGATCACCGGACAGCCGGACTTATCCGCGATCTTTAAGCTCCCCTCCTTAAAAGGGAGGAGGTCCAAAAGGTCCTCATGATCGTTCCGGGTCCCTTCCGGGAAGATCCAGATCGAGATCCCCTCCTTCACCCGCTCCACTCCGGTCAGGATCGACTTGAGCCCGGCCCGTATATCCTTCCGGTCCAGGAACAGGCAGTGTACGTTGACCATCCAGATATTTAAGAGGGGATAGCGCAGCATCTCTTTCTTGGCCACAAAGCCCAAAAGGCCCGGGACGGTGGTATACCCGATCAGCACGTCAAAATAGCTCCTGTGGTTCCCCACAAAGAGCACCGCCTGATCTTTGGGGATGTTCTCTGCCCCTTCCACGGTCACCTTGGTCCCCGCCAGCCAGAGCAGCAGGCGGAACATGGTCTGCACCACGGCAAGACACTGACGGTCCTTCGCTTCCGGGTCGAACTTCCCCAGGACTGCCTCGAACAGCAGGATCGGGATACTCAAGACCAAGAAGGATAAAAGCGTCAGCGCTACTAGGATAAACCTTATCATTTGAAACACTCCTCAACCATTTCCTTGTATCAGCACAGCTAAAGGGCCGGCTGATCTCCTTAGTTGATTATATAAGAGGAAGGGCGCAATTACAAGTGCGAAGAGGGGATTTTTTCTGTTTTTTCCCATACAGGGGAGGACCTGCTCATCCCTTCGAACAGGAGGCCGGTGAGGAACCAGAGGGGGGCAAAGTCCAGGCGGATGAGCCCGTTGATGTTGGTAGGACGGCCGCTATAGTCCCAGGGGCAGATGCCCAGCCCCCGCAGGAACAGGCCGAAGAGATACTCTCCACAGAAGATGAGGACCATGTCCATCATACCGTGGCGGAGGAGGCGGTCCTTCAGGGAGACCCCCAGATCCCATATGCCCTCGTCCACCCAGCGGTCCACCCATCTGCAGACCGGCCCCAGGATCGCCCCCAGGCCGTAGATGGGGAACATGAGGAGGGAGGTACGGCCCATGAGCCGCCAATCCTGGCTCAGGATGGAATCGATGGAGGTGAACATGATCTCCAGACACCATCCTGTGATCCCGCATTTTAAGAAATCCTTTAAAAACCCTTGTTGTCTTAACTTGATCTTTGTCTTTTCCATGGAGCTAGTATGTGCGAAAGGCGGCCGGATATCCATCCGCGCCGCCTTTTTCCGTTTCCTTCTTCTTCCTGTCCCTTCTCCTGCCCCTCCCCCTTTCGTCCCTTCTCCTGCCTCTCCACTTTTCGTCCCTTCTCCTGCCTCTTCCCTTTTCCTCCCTTCTCCTGCTCCTTCCCTTTTCGTCCCTTCTCCTGCCCCTCCCCTTTTCCTCCCTTCTCCTGCCTCTCCACTTTTCGTTCCTTCTCCTGCCTCTCCACTTTTCGTTCCTTCTCCTGTCCCTCTCATCGCTTTTCGATCTCTCCTCCAGGGATCCCCACGTTCTTCCGATCCTTTATCCGCCATGCTCTTCTCGTCTTTTACAGCAGCGGGGACAGCAGGCGGCAGAACTGCTCCCGGATCCGGATCCACAGGCCCCGGTCGGCATAGCCTTCCCTTGTGATCTCCCGGCAGTGGGGGAGGTCCTCTAAGAATGCACGCTCCAGCTTTTCCGTGGATCTCCCGTCGTAGATCAGCGCATTGACCTCAAAGTTCAGCTCAAAGCTGCGGATGTCCATATTGGCGGTCCCGTAGCAGCTGACCATGCCGTCCACCGTGATCCCCTTGGCGTGGAGGAAGCCATTTTCATAGACATAACACCGGGCGCCGGCATCCACCAGCTCGCCGGCATAGGAGTAGGTAGCCCAATAGACGAAGGGGTGATCCGGCTTACAGGGGATCATCAGCCTTACATCCACACCGGAACGGGCGGCGATCTTCAGAGCGGACAGGATCGCATCATCCGGCACAAAATAGGGGGTCTGGATATAGATGTGGTCCTTTGCCTTGTGGAACAGCTCCAGGTAGTTGTCGCGGATGTTCTTCGTCCGGGTATCCGGCCCGCTGCTGACGATCTGGATCCCCAGGACCTCACCCGCAGCCTCCGTTCCCACAGCGCCTCCTCTTACTGCCCCTGCCACTGCCTCTCCTGCCACAACCCCTTCCATCGGCTCTCCTGCCGCAGTCCCTTCCATCGGCTCTCCTGCCACAACCCCTTCCATCGGCTCTCCTGCCACAACCCCTTCCACCGGCTCTCCTGCCGCAGCCCCTTCCGTCGGCTCTCCTGCCGCGGCTGCTCCTCCCGTCTCCTCCGGCTGCCGTTTCCCTTCAAAATAACGGCCCGAAAGGAACAGGTTCTCATGGGTGGCATAGTTCCAATCCAGCGCAAAGCGGATCTGCAGAGCGATCGCGGCGTCCCCCCTGATCTTTAAGTGGGTGTCCCGCCAGTACCCGAACCGGGGATCCTTGGAGATATATTCCTTCCCGATATTAAAGCCGCCCAAGTAGCCCACTGTCCCGTCGATCACCACGATCTTCCTGTGGTTCCGATAATTGACACGGAGGTTCAGCCGTCCTAAGAAGGGCGGGAAGAAGATCCCCACCTGTATCCCCGCCTCCTGCAGCTTACGCCATTTCCTTTTGGACATGAAACGCCCGCCCATCCCGTCTGCCAGCACGCGGACCTCCACGCCGGCCCGCCTCCTGTCGATCAAGATCGGGACGATCGTGTCAAATACCTCGTCATCCTTGATGATATAGTACTGGAGATGGATATACTGTCTGGCCTGGCGCAGCTCCCGGCGCAGGTCGGCAAATTTTTCTTTTCCGTCTGTGAAGATCTCCAGCTGGTTCTGCACCGTGAGCACCGCACCGGAGGTCTCTAAGTTATACAGGGCCAGGTTCCCGTAGTCCCGGATGACCGGGTCCTCATCGGTGACCGGATAGCTCCGGATGATCTTCTCCTGATCCTCGATCGGATAGCGCAGACGGTCCTCGATCTCCTTGATCCGGAACATCTTGCTCTTTTTTAGGTCCTGGCCAAAGAGCAGGTAAAAAAGGATGCCGAACACCGGGATGAAGTTCAGCGCGAACAGCCAGGTCCAGACGCTCTTAGGGTCACGGCGCTGAAAAAAGATGATCAGGATGCTGAGGAACAGGTTAAAGATGATGATGTTCTGGAGCAGCCAGCGCCATCCGGCGCCCAGGCTGGCAAGAATGGTCTCAAGGACCCCCATGTGGCCCACCTCCCTCCATTAGTCTGTCAGGAACCGTCGGATATCATCCCTGTCATTTTTTCGCCCAGGCGGTCCGCCCAGCCTTCGGCGAAACAGAAGGAGTAGGGGACGCCGTATTCCGCCCGCAGACGTCGGTACCGCTTAGAACGGTTCCAGATGCAGGAAGGGATCCCGATGACCAGCAGGTAAAAGGGTCCTAACAGAAGAGACTGGACCGTATGGCCATATTCATGGACCGCCATCCGATCCGCCCCTTGCGGCGTAAAGATGAACAGGCCTAAGGATACGCCGCTGCCCTTCTTCCATTGGGTGCGGACCGCATGCTGGTAAAAGCTGTGAGGGCAGGAAAGGTTCTGCATGAACAAGACGGCCCCTGCCAGTGTCTGGACCGCGCCCCAGGTACACTGCACCGCCAGATATAAGACCCGCCAGATCCATCTCACCCACCCCATCCTCGCCTGTCCGGCCATCTCCTTCTCCTCGATCATGTCCTTTTCTCCCATAGCCTCTCCTCCCGCCCATATCAGGCTGAAGATCAACAAAAGGCCTGCTGAAAACCCTGTTCTCAGCAGACCTTCCTGTCTCTTTCTTACTTACCGTTCACTTTTTTCGATCGCCTTATACTCGATCCCGCTCACCAGATCCTTCTTCGTGTAAAAGGTGAGGACCGAATCTTCAGCCGTGTAGATGTAGCTGCCCTTCTCCTCCACATGGTCGCTGCCGTAAGCCTTCTCCATCTCCTGGATGGTGGAACCGATGTGGATCCCCTCCGGGGTCGTGGTATCCTCGCTCAGGAACCAGACAGACTTGATATGGTCCTTGCTCCCTGACGGGTAGGTGGACAGCTCAAAGCCTGCGTAGGTAAAGACCTTCTCCTTACCCTGATGCTCACAGCTCTGTGCCTCGTAATAATTCTCCGCCTTCCCCAGCTCCTGGAGCACCTGGGAAGCCTCCTGGTCCATAGAGATCTCCAGCTCGCCCACATCAAAGGAATAGGCCATGGATGTGATCATGCCGGTCTGGCAAAGGCAGGATATCGCTGCCGCTGCGGCAAGATATCTGCGCACCTTTCTATTCATCCCTATCCCTCCTATCTGCTGTCGCTACCTCAAGATATACTACTGATCCACCAGTTATGCCATAAATATAGCACGGAACCATGGGGTTTTCAAGGGGCGGCCACCTTACAAATCTTACGATCCTATTACATTTTCCTTTAATTTTCCCGCAGATGCCGCCTGTGGCCCACAGGACATCCGGACGCCGGAAAAAAACTGCCGTTCAGCCGCCGAACAGCCGGCGCAGGAGCTCTTCTATCCTTCCTGCTCCATCCTCCTCGCCGGCATCTCCCTCCTCATCCTCAGCCCTTTCCTTCTCTCGTTCTGCCCGCTTAGCTTCTCGCTCGGCCTCTCTCTCCGCCTTCCGCTCAGCCCGCTTTTCGGCCCTTTCCTCTGCCCGGCTCTTGGTCTCTTCCTCCTGGCCGGCTGTGATGACCCGGTCCGCGTCCTCTGGTGAGACGGCCCTGGTGCTCAAGGTCAAGAGCCATTTCCCATCTTCCTTCACCATATTGATCACAGCCTGGTCGCCGCTTCCCGCCTCCATAAAATAGACGGTAGCCCGATCCCCTTTTATGTACGTCTCCAGTACCTGGAAGTCCACCTGAGGAGCCCCGCTCTGGCTGGCATAGTCATCCATCATGCCCTGGAACAGCGGGAGCATGGCGATCAGGTCCTCGGCGCTGATGTTGATATCCACATCGGTCACCGTACTGGCGATCCCCATCACCAGATCCAATCCCGCGGTCAAGGACTTTACGGAGGTCTCATCCATGCAGTCCAGCATCCCGTTCACATCCATGGCGTTGAAGGCGTCCTCAAACTCCTCCAGCGTATCCTCCGGCAGGGGCTCCTTGACCTTGGGCAGGGATAGACACCCGCTCACATTAGCCAGCAGCCCGATCAGCGCAAACGCGCATACAGTCCGTTTGATCTTCATCCTTTTCCTCTCATCCCTCATGTTCCTTATCCTGCCCTATGGCCCTGGCAACCCCTTAAAAAGCAGGAGCTGCTGTTAAAGGCAGCTCCTGCCCTCCTGGTCTGCCGCGCAGACCAGGTCGCCAGGTCTCTTCCTCGTGAAGATCCGTCATCTTTGTAAAGATCTGTCACCCATCCCAAAAAAGTCCGCCTTCAGCCTTCCATCTGCCGCCCTAAAAATCCGGCCGCGGTGGCCGCCAGCTTGACCTCCGTATCGCCGAACCTGGCCCTGGGCTCCCGGCTTAAGATCGCTACAGCTCCGATCGCGTCGCCTTCGCTCAAGATCGCCGCCACCACCTGGGCGGTGATCCCCTCCAGCTCCTCTGCTACCAGGGAGATAAAATTCTTATCATCCTTTCCCGCGCAGATCGATTGCCTCTCATTGATCAGCTGCTCCAGCTGTCTGCTGATGTTCTTCTGCAGCAGCTCCTTTTTAGGGCCTCCGGCCACGGCGATCACCTGGTCCCGATCCGTGATGCACACCATCAGCCCTGTGGACTGCGCCATGGCCTCTGCATACTGACTGGCAAATGCCGTCAGCTCCACCATAGGGGAGTATTTTTTCAATATGATCTCGCCTTCCCGGTCCGTGAAGATCTCAAGAGGCGTGCCTTCCCGTAAACGTAATGTACGGCGGATCTCCTTCGGTACTACGATCCTGCCAAGATCATCGATCCTTCTTACAATACCTGTAGCTTTCATATAGATTCCTCCATTTCCGTCACCCGATCCCGCTTGAGGATCATCGACCTGCTTGAGCGCAGCGCGGTTTTTACTGTATGTCCCGCTTCTGGAAAGTAGTATCTGTAGAATGGAGGAATTTATGCAGAAAACCTGTCAGGGAAGATCTTCTGCCGATCGGCTACTGTAACTCCCACTCAACTTCCTCGATAAAATCATCGATCTCGGTCTCGTCTAAGTATTTTCCTAATTTTTCCTTTACAGCCTTTTCGAAAGCTGACCTGGAGGTGTAGACATGGTTATCTACACGATCGTCCCGTAATTGCTGGCGGATCCTGTCAAT
Source organism: uncultured Lachnospiraceae bacterium (assembly GCA_910585635.1). Lineage (GTDB taxonomy): Bacteria > Bacillota > Clostridia > Lachnospirales > Lachnospiraceae > Caccovicinus. The sequence continues at coordinate 12,898 of CAJUFE010000004.1, forward strand.
AGATTCCTCTACACCTGGCGCCGGTTCCCACTCACGAGAATTTGGGTTATATCTCTCCAGGATGTTTTCTTTATTATACCGATATTTTATGCCATTCTGCTCGAAAGACCGGTTATCGTTCTTTGCCGCGCCGTCGCTCTCAAAGTACCAGAGCTGGCCTTCGATCTCTCTCTGGCCCACAGCCATGACCCCATTCGTATCCATGTAATAGGTCTTATTCCCCAGCTCCAAAAAGCCGGTGTACATATTGCCATTTCCGTCAAGATAGTACCAATTCCCACCATCAGCCAGCCAGCCGGTAGCGATGGTGCCATCCTCACGGAAATATCTCCACTGGCCGTTCATCTGTGCCCAGCCTTTCACCAGATAGCCCTCCGCGTCAAAGCAATATTCCTTGCCATCGATCGTCCTCCAGCCATTGGATGCATAATTGCCGCTGTCGAACACATACCACCAGCCTCTGGCATCCTTCTGCCAGCCTGCCGCCATAGCCGGGACTGCACTGCAGATCGATAATGCCGCCACAACTGCCGCCACCCATACTTTCTTCTTCATCTTAGAACCCTCCTGTTTTCTTTTTTTGCCGGGGCTGCCTGACGCACGGCCGGGCAGCCGCCTTCCTCTTACATCATTTTACACTATCTTGTCACTTTTTACATCGTTCTTTTCTCCCTGGAGCCTTACATTTTTCTTTCATATCCATTACGAAAAAGATGGCTCTAGAATGGAACGTCACCCAAAAAGTCCGGGACCAGCTCTTGCTGTTGCTGCTGTCTGGCCGCCTCTTCGGCCGCCCGCTGAGCTGCCGCCTCAGCCTCACGCTGCCTGGCTGCCTCGGCTTCACGGGCTGCCGCTTCCTCCGCTGCCCGCTGGGCCGCCGCCGCTTCCTCCGCTGCCCGCTGGGCTGCCGCTGCTTCCTCTGCCTGGCGCTGGGCTGCCGCCTGCTGCTCCTGCTGACGGCGGGCCGCCTCTTCCTGCTGCCTCCTGGCGGCCTCTGCCGCTGCCGGGTCCTGGGTCGCCGGCTGGGACTGCTGGGTCCTGCTGCCTGCGGGCTGCTTGGCGGGATCCGGCCCCTTACTGATGATCAGGTCCACCTTATCGCCCTTCTTCACCTCCGCATCCTGGGCGATGCTCTGGGAGATGACCTTGCCCGCCCCTACGGAATCACTGTACTCTTCCGTGACGGACCTTACCGTAAGGCCCAGCCCCTCGATAGCCGCTCTTGCCTCTGCCTCGGACATCAGCTGCACGTTCTTCATGTAGATCTTCTCCGCACCGCTGCTGACCCGGACCGTGACAAAGGAACCCTTGTTGGCTTCCTGACCGGCCGCGGGATCCTGGCCTAAGACCATGCCTGCCGGCTGGTCGCTGGCCTCCTCCACCCAGTTGACCTTAAAGCCTTCAGCGCTCATCAGCCGTTCTGCCTCTTCACGCTTCTTTCCGGCTACATCCGGCACCTTCACCTGGACGTTGGGGTCGCCGCCGTCGCCCTCCTTCACGCAGATCGTCAGGACGATCTCCTGGTCTAATTCCACATTATCGCCGGTCTTATGGCTGGCCTCCAGTACGGCATCCAGCACGCCCTCTTCCTTGCCATCCTCCAGCCGGACGTTCACAAACCCGGCCTCCTCAAGGAGCTTTTGGGCCTCGTCCTTCTGTAAGCCTACCACAGAGGGGAACACGGCCTTTTCCTTGCCCATGCTGATCTCCACCACCACCATGGTGTTCACGGGAAGGATAGAGCCTGCCACCTGCTCCTGATAGGAGACCATATCCTGGGGGATCTCGCTGGAATAGACCATCTTATCCCTGGACATGCCCAGGGTCTCCGCCTTTAAGAGTTCTTCCGCTTCATCGGCATTCTTATTGACCACGTTGGGGACACGGGTACTCCCCTCCTCGACCTCGCTGTGGCGCGGACCCTGGATATTGAAATGGATCACGCCGGTGACCATCAGGGCGATCACCACCCCTGCCGCGGCCACGCCTGCACCGGCTAAGGCCAGCACCCATTTCGGCACCGCGCCCACATCCCGCTTATCCTTGGTCCGCTCCCGCTCCTTCACCTCGGCCGCCATCAGCTCCTGAGAAAACTCCTCCATGGTCTGGGTGCGGTCCTGGATCTTCACGTTCATGGCGTTCATCAAGGCCGTCTCCATGGGCTTGGGGATCTTGACCCCCAGCTTAGAAGGCTTCTTGACCTCGTCCTTCACGCTCCGCTCCATGGCATCCTCCGGGGTGATGCCGGTGAGCATCTTATAGAGGGTGGCTGCTAATGCATAGACATCGGTCCAGGTCCCCTGGTCGCCCCGGCTCCGATACTGCTCCTCCGGCGCGTAGCCCGGCTTGATGATGACCGAAAGGCTCTTGCTGTGCTTGGTGGTGGCATAACGGGCGGCGCCGAAATCCAGGAGCTTCACCTCCAGCTTATCCGGCTCCTCCGGGTTCAGCACATAGATATTATCCGGCGCGATATCCCGGTGCAGGATGCCGGTCTTATGTACCGCCTCCATGGCCGAGGCCACCTGCAAGATCACCGGCAGCGCCTGCTCCACCGACATCTTGCCGTGGGTCTCCAGATATTCCTTTAAGGACATGCCCTCTAAGTATTCCATGACGATATAGGAGGTGCCATTGGCCTCAAAGCAGTCGTAGATCTGCACGATCCCGGGGACAGCCTCGAACTTCGCCAGCCGCTTGGCCTCCTCCAGGGTCTTCACCAGACCTTCCTTAAACTGCTCTTCCTTATCGCCGGAATAGACCGTGACCTTCTGCTGTGTAGGCATCCTGGTGGCAAATTCACTGGGGAGGTATTCTTTTATCGCTACCTTCCGCTCCATCAGATGGTCCCAGCCCACATAGGTCACGCCAAAGCCTCCGAACCCCAGCACCTTGCCCACGATGAACCGCTGCTTTAACACGGAGCCTGGGGGGATGTGGTAGGATTGCTTCGCCGGCGTATCAAAAGCATAGCCGCAATGAGGACAGATGTCGAACTGATCATCATACTTCCTCATACATCCCATACATAATCTTTCCATATCAACCTATCCCTCTATCCTTTTGTCTTTCGGCCCTGCTCCTTTTGCAGGCCCGTTTTATTTCTTATCGGTCTTTTTGTCCTCGCCCTTCTTCTCTAAGTCTTCCCAGGCGAACTTCTCTGTGCAGAAGGGGATCAGCAGCAGCTCTACATTCCCCACGGACAGACGATCGTAGGGCGCCAGCTTCTCATTGTCCAGCACCACCTTGTCGTTTAGATAGAACAGCTCCCTGGAATCGCCGGGTTGGGCTAAGAACATCCTCCCTCTGGGCTCGTAGATGATCACGGCATGGCGGTCCCTGGACACGGAAGCCTCCCCCTCCAGGCACACATCCATCTGCTGGCTGCGGCCCACGAAATTCCGGCCGCTCTTTAAAGGAAAGCTCTGGCCCAGGTACTTTCCCGCCGTGCAGACCAGCCAGCCCACCACCGGGTCTCGCTTGACGGGGGCCTTAATCTGCTCCATCAGGGGGCTGTAATGGCTGATCGTCACCGGGTCGTCATCTAGGAACATCCCCGACCCGTTCTCGATCGACTGCATCGCCGCCGAGATCCCGCCTCCGGCCACATCCTTTGCCTGGGACTTCTGGGTCACCGGATCGTCGGACAGGGAGCTACTGGCTATGGTCACCGGCTCGCTGCCCCCCGCCACGGTCATGGGCTCGCCGCCTCCGCCGCCCATCGCCACCGTCACATCCGAAGAGCCGGAGGACATGGCCACCGTCACCGAGTCCCCGCCCGCGCTGACCGGACCGCAATGGGGACAGCTGGGAAACTTATCGCTGTCATAAAAATGGCCTTTGTTGCACTTTACCAGGTTCATGTAAGATCCCTCCTTTTGCTGACACTACACGCTTCTCTCTAAGATATCTTATTGGTTGGGATCAGCGTTCCCATCCGTCACTGGGCTCACTTGATTCCCTTCAGTGTACACACCTCCGCCGGGTCCTGCCTTGATATCGCCTCCGGCATCCCCTTTCTCTGATGGTGGCGGTTCTACTTGTTGTACATCCTCCGCTGGAGCTCCTTGATCTCCCTGCTGGTCCCCTCCGTCTCCATCCTTCGACGTGGAGTCCCCATCAGATCGCTGGCTTCCATCACCATTCTCCGATGCAGCCCCTCCATCTTTCTGCTGGTCGCCCTCTGCCTTGCCTTTGTCATCTGAGGTTGCGCCATCCTGCTGCAAAGCTGCTTCTTCTGCTGCCTTTCGGGCCGCTTCCTCTGCCGCACGCTGGGCTGCTTCCGCCGCCTCTGCCTCCCGCTGAGCCGCTGCCGCCGCTTCCGCCTCTCTCCTTCGAGCGGCCTCTGCGTCCTGTGCCGCCTTATCCGGCTCCTGCTCCTGGCGAGGTGCTTCTGTCTCCTTGGCCGGATCCTTCCCCTTACTGATCACTAACGTCACGATGTCACCCGGCTTGACCTGGGTATCCTGTCCGATCCCCTGGCTGATCACCTTGCCTGCCTCCACAGAATCGCTGTACTCCTCCGTGACCTCACCTAGAGTGAGCCCCAGCTCCACGACCACCGCCGCGGCCTCTTCCCGGGATAACAGCTGCACATTCTCCATATAGATCGTTTCTGCTCCCTTGCTGACCCGGACCGTTACATAAGAGCCTTTGTTCGACGATGTACCGGCTGCCGGTTCCTGTCCTAAGACCAGGCCCTCCGGCTGATCGCTGGTGTCCTCCACCCAGTTGACCCGGAAATCCTCTCCCGTCAAAAGTGCCTCCGCCTCTTTCCGGTCCTTCCCCTGGACATCGGGGACCTTTACCTGGATGTTAGGATCCCCTGAATCCTCGTTCATACAGACCGTCAGAACGATCTCCTGATCCAGTTCCACATTTGCGCCCTGCTCCTGGCTGATGTCCACCACCGTATCATAAGCGCCTTCTACCTGGCTCTCCTCCACCTTTACATTGATGAACCCGGCTTTTTTCAGGAGCTTTAGGGCGTCGGCTCTGGAACGGCCAGCCACGGGCGGGATCACCGCCTTCTCCGGTCCTTTGCTGATCCAGACCTTCACCACCGACCCGGCCGGGACCTGGCTGCCCTCCTTCGGGTCCTGATAAGATATCCTATTCTGGGGGATCTCCTTTGAATACTGGGTCTCCACCTGGGACATCTCCAGGCCCTCTCTGGCCAGCTCCTTCTCCATCTTATCCGCGTCGTTTCCCGTCACGTTGGGGACCCTGGCCATCCCGGCTGCCACGCGGCTCCTTCCCAGGGCGAACCTTAAGGGGACCCGGCCGGCGGCTACCAGGCCAGTAAAGGTCAGGACCCCGATCAGGAGCACCGCCGCCGATAGCAGGAGCCATCTGGGCAGGCGCAGAGACCTGCCCGTCCCCCGCTTCTTCCGGCTCCCCAGGGCGATATGCCTCTCGCCCCGAAAGCCCTGGCAGAACCGCTCCACCGAATCGGTCTTGTGCTGCAGGGCTGCCCGCAGAGCCGCCACCATCGTTTTTTTTAAAGAGACCTGCTTCTTTAAGAGCGCCGCCTCCAGCTTATCTTCCTCCTCGATCTCCTGCCCCACGATCATCTGGCAGAACATCTTAGCCAATCCGTAGACATCGGTGCCGGACCCCACCCGGCCATGATCCACGATCCCCGGCTCACCGCTGATATAGCGGGAAGCGCCGAAATCCTTTAGGATCAATCCGCCCCCGGGCCGGACCCAGAAGACATCCAGGCCGATCTGCCCGTGGCAGACCCCGATCTGATGGGCCTTCTCCACCGCCGCGGCCGCCTCGTACAGCCATTTCTCCGCATCCTTCACCCGGACCGTCTGTCCACCCAGCTTATCGCTCAAGGTCTCATAGGTCTGCTGCTCCTGGATGGCATAGGCGGTCCCGTTCTCGATAAAGCAGGCGTGGTAGGTGACCACATCCTCCTCCTTATAGAGACGGATCAGCTGGCGGCTCTGGCCACAGAACATCTCCAGCCCCGCCTCAAAGGGCTCTTTCTTCGAATCGTAGACGCTCAGCTCCGGCCTCCCCGACCGGGCGGCACAGTACCGGGGGAAATACTCCTGGATCTGCACCTTCCGGTCGAACAAGGCGTCCCAGCCGATATAAAACACATCCGTCTCCCGGGTCTTGATGATCGTCCCCACGATGTAGCGGCCCTGGAGGATCGTGCCCGGCGGCAGGTTGATCCCGCCGTTGGCCGTCACCCCGTCGATAAAGCCGCAGTGGGGGCAGGCCTCATAGTTCTCCGGATATTCTTCCATACAATTCAGACAACGTCTCATTATTTGGATCCCTCTCCATATTCCTGCATCTTCAGATCCTTCAGCTGGCTCACCACGTCCTTAAACTCGTCATTGCCCTTTACATAGGTCTCCAGCATGGTCTTATTTAAGGACAGGCCATTGCCGTCCTGCAGGTTGAACACATCCTGGGCAGATTCTCCCATCAGATAATACACCAGGCTGTCCGCCGCCTCCTTCTCCTCACCCTCCAATGCACCGCTGATGCTCCAGTAATGGGTAAAGCTCCCCTTTACCTTCCCCTCCTTCTGGAGGTCCTCCAGCACCACCATATGATAGATGCCGCCCAGCATGGTCCGGACCGCCTCATAGTCATCGGTATTGCCCAGGTAATAGGCGGTCTCCTTTTTTAAGAAGGGCTCGTAGCCCATGGCTCCCCCCGCCTTTAAGCTGGTATCGCCAAAGGCCTGCTGGTACATGGGCAGGTCCTCCGCGCTGACACAGAAGCTCTCCTTGCCGTCCAGGGACAGCTCCTCTAAGCTGGTGATCCGCTCCAGATCCTTGCTCTCCCAGTCTTCTACCATATAGGTGTTCACATACAGCACCGGCGCGCGGAAGGATACAGGGATCTGCTTCTTCTGCCGGTTTTCTTCAAATTCTGCCGCGAAGGCCTCATCCTTAAAGAAATGGTAGCTGTCCTTATCCAGCGTGTCATAGGTGGTCTCCAGGGCGCCCAGGCTGTCCCAGAGCACGCCGTCCGCCGGGGTGATGCCGCTGCTCTCAAAGACCGCCGGCAACGGCGTCCCTGCCTTTGCGTTCTGGCTCAGCTCAGCCAGATACGCCTTGCTGCTGTCTTCCTGGCCAGCGCCATAGATCTTCTGCTCCAGCTCCACCTTTTCAAATAAACTGTCGTACTCGGCCACCATCCTGTCCAGCATGGCGTCGGAGGCCTCCAGGGTGATCTGCTTCGCCCCTCCGTCCTCCCCGCCCAGCAGGCCGGCCTGGCGGATCTCTTCCATCTTTTCTGCGTTCACATCCGGCATCCAGACCGCGATCTGGGCCTCCACATCATAGAGGGCCTGCTGCTCATGGACATAGACCTGCCGGCAGACCACACCGGCCCCAAGCAGCAGCAGGCAGATCGCCGCGATGCTGATGCCCCGCATGGTCTTGCGCCGCTTCAGCTCCCCGTCCACGCTCAGCACCTTTTTCTGCTGCTGCAAGGCCTCCTTGAACTGCGCCACGTTCTGGAAGCGCAGCTCCTGGTTCAGCGCCATAGCCCGCATGATGCTGTCGCTCAAGTACTGGGGCAGCTCCGGCACCAGCTCCACCGGAGGCTGCAGATGGTCCTCCACCATCCGGTTCACGGACTCCTCCGGCATCCGGCCCACGATCGAGCGGTAGAGCACCGCGCCCACCGCATAGATATCGGTCCAGGGACCCTGCTTGCTCCGGCTGCGGTACTGCTCCGGCGGCGCATAGCCCGGCTTTAAGATGATCGATAAGGTCTTCTCCTCCTCGCCGCTGGAGAACCTGGCGGCGCCGAAGTCGATCAGCTTGACCTTATAGTCCTCCGATCCCGGCTCTGTAGGGATCAAAAAGATATTATCGGGGCTGATATCCCGGTGGATGATCTTCGCCTTGTGGAGCTCCTGCAGAGCATCCAGCACGGACAGCACCACGCTCACCGCCGTCTGGCTGTCCACCTTGCCCTTGTGCTCGGCGATGTACTGCTTATAGGACTTCCCCTCCAGGAACTCCATAGCGATATAGGCCGTGTTGTTCTCTTCGAAGAATTCATATACGCTCACGATGTTCGGGTGGTTGCTGAACCGGGCCATGTTCCGGGCTTCCGCCAGGAAACGGACCTTGCCGTTCTGGAACTCATTGGCCCGGTTCCCCGAATAGATGATGACCTCCTTCTCTCCCGGGATACGGTTCACGATCCCATTGGGGTAAAATTCCTTCACCGCCACCATCTTGTCCAGGGTCCTGTCCCAGGCCCGGTAGGTGATGCCGAAGCCGCCAAAGCCTACGGTGCTGCCCACCACGAAGCGCCCACGCAGCACAGTCCCCGGGTGCAGGTGATACGCCTCCTTAGGCTTGGACCCTGGTATAAAGCCACAGTTCGGGCATACGCCGAAGGCCTCGTCAAAAGGCTTTCCGCAGATCTGACAACGAACCATTTTCCTCTCCTCCTGTCTTTGACGTTGGATGATGCGTTCCATCACCCCTGGTATTTCAGTAAGATCACCGTGGTATTATCTTGTCCCCGCACGCCATAGCGCAGGGCCATCGCCGTGGTCCTGTCCGCCGCGATATCCATATCCAGGTCATTATCTCTTACCATCGCCAGCACCTGGCTATCGTTCAAACTTTTGTAGATCCCGTCGCTGCAGAGCATGACGATGTCGCCCCTCTGCAGCTCCAGCGGCGTCCCCAGCACATCCACGATCCGCAGACCGTCCATACCCACAAAGCTGGTAAGAGCCTCCGCCTGGGGCGTTTTTTCTTCCTTTTCGTAAAACTCCCGGGTGATCTGCCCGGCCGCCAGCTGCTCTTTTAACATCAGACGGTAATTATGCTCCCGGTTGACTGTAAGGATCTTCTGTCCCCGGATCAGATAGATCCGGCTGTCCCCCACCGAGATCCAGGTCAGCTTGTTCTCCCGGCAATATACCGCCACCAGGGTGGTCCCGGCCTTTAAGGGCTTGCCCTGCTCGCTCTTTAGGGCGGCTACCGCCTGATCCATCCGGGCGGCCTCCCGCCGCAGGAAGGCGGCGATCTTATCCGGGCCCGGCCGTTCCTTCTTAAAATCCCGGGCCATCAGCTCCGCCGCTGTCCGGCTGGCTCTCTCGCCGCCCTCTAAGCCCCCCATGCCGTCGCAGATGACCGCTAAGACCTCCTGCCTGCCTGTATAAAAATAGCCGAGATCCTGCTGGTAGCTCCTGGTCCCCAGGATACTGCTGGAGCCGATCTCAAACCATGGGTTTTCTTCCATTCTCTCTTCAATGATGTTCATACTTTACTCCAAGTTCTATGATGCAGGCTTTGCTGGCCAGCATGAACCGCGCCGGGGGCGTAAAGCGATACTCCCGTCCCTTTTCCAGCCGTCGCCCGTTATAAAAAACACCGTAGGTGGATACATCGCGGATGCTGAACTGGTCCTTTCCCGGGCTGTAGGCGATCTCGCAGTGGACCCGGCTGATGTCCTCCGGCTGCACGACCTGCAGGTTCGCCTCCGTCTTCGACCGCCCGAACTTCATCTTCCGGTCCGGGGGGATGTTCCAGGACATGCCGCCGGAGGGACCGGTCAGCACCGACACGTAGGGGACCGCCGTCCCCTGCCGGCTGCCGGATACCCTCTGGGATCCGCCTCCGCCGGCTCTCGCCGCTCCGGACGTTCTGCCAGCCCGCTGCTGCCGCTCCCGCTCTTGCCGGACAGCCTCCTGCTGTTTCTGTCGGGCCAATGCCTGCTTTTTTAGCTGCTCTCTGGCCGCCTTATCTGCAGCCTGCCGGTCGAGACCGCTCTGCCGCCCCTGCTGGCGCTCATAGATCTCCCGCTGCCGGACCAGCTTCTCTGCTTCGTAGGAGCTGACCACCCGCTTTGCACCGCCTATGGCCGCCGGGGCGATCCCCTGGATAAAGGCCTGCATGGTCTGGGTGCGCATCTTGGTATCTAAGATCAGGGCCCGGTCCACCGCGTCGGACACGCTCTCTGCAATCCCCAGCCCCAGCTGCTTTAAAGGCACATAGTTCTTGCCGTTCAGCCGATCCGGCGCCGGGGGCAGGTTGATCCCGCTCAAGGCATAATAATAGGTAGCTGCCAGGGAATACACGTCCGTAAAGCTCCCCTGGGCCATATTAGAGGAATACTGTTCCGGCGGTGAGAGCTTCAGCTTCACCAGCACGGAAAAGCCCTCCTGGGACCCGCTGACCTCCTTGGCGCTGCCAAAATCGATCAGCTTCACCTTCTTATCCTTGGTTATGTAGATGTTATCCGGGCTGATATCCCGATGGATGATCTTGGTCTTGGCATGGATCACATCCATGGAGACCGCCACCTGGAGGATGATATCCGTGATCTCCGCCACCGGCAGCCGTTTTCCGGCGGCCCGCACGATCTGCCCCAGATCCGCCCCGTCCAGATATTCCATGACGAAATAGGCCGTGGCGTTCTCCTGGAAGCTCTCCGATATGTTCACCACCGAAGGGATGCGGCCCAGCTTGATCAAGATCTGGGATTCCTCCATGAACCGTTTCAGCCCGGCCATATAGGGCATCTTGGAGCTGGAGGCGTTAAGCTCCAGGGTCCTCCCGTCCGCCGCCCGCCTGCACATGCCGTTAGGCGCGTACTCCTTGATCGCGCAGATCAGGCCCTTCTGGGTATCATAGGCCTTATAGGTGATGCCAAAGCCGCCCTCCCCCAGGACCTTCCCCACACAGTACCGATGCCGCAATGTCGTCCCCGCCCTCAAGATCCGGCTGCCGGTATGGCTGTCAAAGCTCACCTGATAACCGCAGCGGCTGCAGGCGCCATCCTTATAGCTGTGGGCAAAACAGTTGGGGCAGATATCTTGACCTTCCACGTTGTCACCACCTGATCGTAAACTTCATAGCGCCGGCCTCGATATGATCCCCCGGCTCTATCCTCCTCTTGCTGGCGATCTTGATCCCGTTGACCGAGGTCCCGTTGGTCGATCCCAGATCCGTCACGTACACGCTGCCATTTTCCCACTCCAGGCAGAAATGCTGGCGGGACATCTCCAGATCCTCCACCGACACATCACAGATGCTGGCTCGGCCCACGATCAGGCTGCTGCCCAGCTCCCAGGTAGTCTGGCGGGACTGCCGCCCCTTGGTGGAGATGACCACGTTTAAGGTCCGCTTCTCCACCTGGCTCATGGCCACATGGCCCTTAAAGCCGCTGTCGGTCATGGACACCTGGGACACGCCGCCCTGGCCCTGGAGACCTGCCTGCCCCTCCTGGGCCTTCTTCTTTTTGTTCTTATCATTCAGCACGATCACCAGGATGATCAGCGCCACCACGGCCACCAGGATCAGGAACAAGATCCCGGTATAGTCAAAGCCCTCCGCCTGATGGATATCGATATCGATCTCATCACCGGCCTTCTCGGTCTCCTTCTCCACCACATCAGTGATCTCCACCGAGATGCTCCCCTCCAGCGGGTTCTTCTCCATGGAATAGTCGGTCAGATTGGCACAGGTGACCTCATAGATGCCGTTTTTCACCGCGTCGGCCAGGGTCAGGGTGATCCTGGTCTCGTCCTCTTTATCATAGGCCACGCCGGTGACCCCTACCTCCTGGCCCTCCAGCAGGACCTTGTAGTTCGCCGCTCCGGCCAGCCCTCGCATAGGCTCGCTGAAGGTGAGGCGGATCTGCCGGTCTCCCACGGACTCCGCGCTGATCAGATAAGGCGCTTCATGGTCCGGGATCCAGTGGACGTTCATCACTGCTTTGGACAGAACGCTGTCGTCGGCGAACTGGAAGCTGAAATTCTCTTCTTTATTGGAGACCACATTGCTGGCCGCCCGGTACTGGACGCAGATATCGTCCTTAAGCCCCTCCGCGATCTCCGTCAGCACGAAGCTGCCTTCCTCCGGCTGGAAGGTCCGAAGGAGGCCGCCGGAGGTCCTGGCGAACTCGCCGAAGCTGTTGATGTTCTCCTTGGCCGTCCCCTGGATGCACACGGCATAGGCCGGGAGGCCCTTGTCCTTCAGGGTGGCCAGGGCTTCCTGGGACTGCTTCTTCCCGGTGGCAAAATCCTCGCCGTCGGACACCACGAAGAGTACCTGCCTGCGGCAGGTCCCTCTGGTCTGATCGGTCAGGGTGGCTACCCGGTCGATCCCCTCAAAGAGCAGGGTCTCCTGGTCCTTATTCTTAAGCCCCTCCAGTATCCCGGCCATATCCGCCGAGGTCTGGCTGCCGTCCGCCACCAGGGACACTTCATTGCCAAAGGTACACAGGACCAGCTGGTCCTTTTCTCCCAGACTGTCCTGCAGCGCTAAGATCCCCTCTTTGATCGAGCGGAAATAGGAGCTGGGGATCGAGCCGGAGATATCCAGCATCACATAGTAGAAGATCCCCTCTCCGGTAGCCGCAAAGGGCCTGGCGCTTATGAACTCCAGCTTATCCTGGGAAAGATACCCTTCTCCCGCCTCCACCTCTTCCGGTGTGAAGCCTTCCCCGTAGACATAGACCTCGGGAAGGTTTAAGTACACCTGCTCGATCCGCTCCTCCTGGCCCATGACCACCGTGGCAGGGGCGCTGCTCCCATCCGCCCCAGGCTCCTGTCCGTTCCCGGGGACGGTCTCCACTGCCGCAGCCCTCGATCCTTTCCCGAGGACGGCCTCCACTGCCGCAGCCCCCGATCCTTTCCCGAGGACGGCCTCCACTGCCGCAGTCCCTGATCCGTTCGCCACTGCCGCGGCTACCGTTCCCGATCCTGCGGCCGCCGGCATCGCGGACATCGCCGCCATCAGCAGGGCGAGCCCTACACCCCATCTTCTTTTTCCCATATCCTTCCCTCCCTGCAGAAGGGGACAAATTCAAACCGGCTGTTCCCCAGGCTGATCTCATCCCCGATCTTTAATCGTTCCGGCCCTGTGAGCAGCTGGCCGTTATAGTAAGTCAAAGCTCCTGATGAAGGGATCACCGAAAACTGGTTCTGCCTGTCATCATAGACCACTGAACAATGGTTCTCTCTCGTCACGGCAGGATCGTCGATCACCTGCACATCCATAGTAAAGCTCCGGCCGATGCGGTTAAAACCGTGATGGAGCCGATAGTCCCGCCCCTTCTCCGGGCCTTCCAGGCACACCAGCCAGCCCGTCACATAGTCATTTCCCTTGGCCCCGGAGAAGAAGCCCACCGTCCGCTGGTCGTCATCCCCGGCCAAAGCCTCTAAGGCCACGGTGTTGGAGTCCTCCACCCCGCTGCCTGTGCCGACCCCCGTGGAGGCCAGGGCCATGGTCTTCTCATCATCTGTCCCCGGACCGCCAAAGCTTTCGGCTGCAGGTCCTTTCTGTGCCGGGGCCGCTCCGCTCCCGGCTCCGGGACCCTTCTGCCCCTGAGAGGCTCCGCTGGGTGCAGACGCCCCGCTCTTGCCATGGGCCCCAGCCTTCTGGGCCCGCTCTAAAGCCGCCGCCTTCTCCCGGCTCAAGGCCACGGTCTTCTCCCGGTCCAGCCAGCCCAGTAAGCCCCGTTTCTTCTCCTCGGCCTTCGGCGTATCGGCCGTCCCTGATCCAGCCTCCCCTCCCGCGGTAGAGATCCCGCAGTGAGGGCATCTGGAAAACCTCTGATCATCATAATAATGGCCACGAGGGCACCGGATCACCGCCATGCTCTCTCCCTCCTACTCCAGCCAGACCGCCACGGCAGAATAATTATCCATGTTCTTCCCCTGGCCGTTCTTTTTTACGATCGCTTCCATCAGCTCCACCCACTGCTCCGGACTCTTGGCCTTTTTCAGGCAATGCTGCATCTTCTTTTCATCGATCAGCTCCCAGAACCCGTCCGTGCACAGCAGGAAGGCCTGCTTGCCCTGGCGCAGCTTAGGTTCCTCCAGCTGGTATTTCGGCTGATCCCAGTCCACGCCCATGACCCGCAAAAGACGGTTCCGGTCCGGATGGTTCCGGATCTGCTTCTCCTTGATCTGTCCGGCGGCCACCAGCATCTGGGGAACGCTGTGATCTAAGGTCCGCTGGGCCAGCTTCCCGTTCTGGAAAAGATAGAGACGGCTGTCCCCGATATGCCCCCACCAGATCCTGTCCGCCCCCACATGGAGGATCACCAGGGTGGTCTTCATATCCCGGGCCGTTATGTCTTCCTGCTGTTTGGTCAAGATCTCCTTCTGGGCATCCTGGAAGGAGGCCTCCAGGCTCTCGGTCCCGGCTCCCTTCACGGCGAAGATCTTCACCGCCGACTCCACGGCCAGCTGTGAGGCCACCTCTCCCTTTCCATGTCCTCCCAGGCCATCCGCCAGCACAAAGCAATACGCCTCATCCCGCTGGTACATCCCCACATTATCCTCATTATTCCCACGGTCCCCTATATTGCTGAGCAAATGATAAGCGATCATAAACATCTCTCCCCTATATCAAGATCAGGCCGTCTGGACCGGTTTAGATCTCTTTAAACCACTCCCTCCGACCTGATCATGTTCACATCATTATCTGGTTTTCCTTTTCGTGCGCTGTCCGCACTGTGGGCGGCCGTCAGGCCATCAGTTTAAGCGGAAGCCATTCTGCCTGCTGCTGCCCAGATAGACCACCGTACCCTTGGCGATCGTCTTCGGCTGGAACTTCTCTAAGCGCATGCCGCTCTCTAAGAACGTGCCGTTGCTGGAGTAGTCGGTCACCACATACTGCTGTGCCTTGCCGTCGAACCGGATCGAGCAGTGCTTCCGGCTCACATCCGCCGCCGTGGCGTCAAATACGATGTTCGCTTCCTTGGGATCCCGCCCGAAGATCAGCTCCGTGCCGTCCTTCATCTCGAAGCTGGCGTTCAAGTACTTGCCGACAATGCCGACCACCACGCCGTCTGCGGAAAGGGACTTAGGTCCGTTATCCGGGGTCACTACCTTCTGCGGATCCACGTAATCCTTGTAGAGGATCGCGTTAGAGAAGGCGATCAGATAGGTGAAGACGATCCCGATAAACCCTACCGCCGGGATGATGTGCAGCCAAGCGGTATTCGGGTTAAAGCCAAAAGAACGATAATAGTTATGATAATATAGGAACGTGAACACCCTGTTGGCGATAAAATAGATGAACACCAGGACCGCGATGATCGCCGGATGGCTGGGGATCAGCATGCCCAGCAGGACCGATACCAGGATGACCAACCCCCAAGTGATGGTGGTCGATCCAAAAAAGAGGATATACCACACCGGGCATTCCGCGATCTTCATCTGATAGATCTGGCGGGCGATCGGTATGAAGGGCATGAAATCCCCCTCTACCTTTGCCTTGTGGCCAGTACACATCAGGGCATAACCCTCCACAAAATATTTAGACAGGAAAATGACGATAGCTGCCAGGCTGAACAGCATCGAAAAGCCTTCTGCGGCCATCATGATCTCATCGAAGATCTCTTCTAATTCATATAATCCAACCATTTATGTATCTCCTCTCAAGGTCTAGTCTTCCTTCCCCCAGTTAAACTCACTGTCGCAGCAGGGGATCAGCATCAGATATACCTCGCCGACCTGCAGGACGTCGTTCTTCTTTAACTGCACCGGTGAAAGCACCACGTTATTATTGACATAGAACAGCTCTCTGGAATCGCCGGGCTGGGCGATGAAGATGTTCTGCCTGGGCTCATGGATGATCGTGGCGTGACGCTCCCTGGACACCGTGTTCTCCCCGGTCAGGCATACATCCATCCCGGCGCTCCGGCCGATGAAGTTCCGGCCGCTCTTTAAGCGGAAATCCTGTCCGTAGAACCGGCCCTTGGTGCATACCAGCCAGCCAACAGTGGGCGCCATGGTCGGGGTCTCCATCTTATCGTTCTGATAGATGCTGATGGTCTTGCCCTCATCCAGGTCCGCATAATCAAATCCGCCGCCTGCATTGTCATCTGCCTTATCCTGGAAGCTGTCTAAGTCGATCGTATCCGAAAGGCTCTGGGTCGTCCCGGCATCATAGGAAATGGTCTGGTTCTCTACAGGGCCGCCACCACCGCAATGGGGGCAGGATGCATACGTATCACTGTCATAGAAATGACCGTTGCTGCATTTGGTTAAGTTCATACTCTTTTCTCCTTCTCCATTTTCTCTATCAGCCATAGCCCTTGTGGTACCTGCCGTACAAAAACACGATATAAGCCTACGACCGATTAATTTATTATAACAAAACGCCTGCCATGAATGCAACCTTTTACAAAAATGGGCCTATTTCATGCAAAAATGGGCGATCCATCTGTGGACCCATCTCGTTGTATGTTCATGCATGGGTCTGTCCTGCCTGCGGCGGCATGAGCAACCGTTCCATATAGCCGTGATAGCGGGCCTTGGTCGCCCCGTACCGGGCCTTGCTGATCGGGATCTTCATCTCATCATCCATCCACACCTGGCCCTTCTCCATCCGGCGGATCTCGTTCATGTTCACCACATAGCTCTTGTGGCACTGGATAAAATACTCCGGCAGACGCTCATACAGATGCTCCAGGCGGTCGTAGCACCGATGGCTCCCGGTCCTGGTGTGGATCGTCACCATATGCCCGGCGCTCTCCAGATACAAGATCTCCTCAAACCGGATCGAGCGGGTGGTGCTCTTATGCCTTACCAGCAGGCTGTTGGGGTCCTTTCTGCGCTCCGCCTCCAGTACCTTCTGCAGGTTTTTCTCCAGCAGCCCTTCCTCCACCGGGCGGATCAAAAAGCCGCTCACATTAGCCGGGGTCAGGAAGATCTGCTGGACATAGCGCTCCGGATAGCGGGTCATATAGATGATCCTCGTCTCCGGCGCCGTAAAGAAAAGGTCTCCCGCCGCGTCGATCCCTCTGGGTTCTCCTTCCCACTGGACATCCAGGAGGACGGCCGCATACCGTTCACCTCCTTCTATGGCTAAGAACAGGTTCCTCAGCTCCAGATACCCATCACAAGCTCCCTCGCCCCATATCCGGCCGGTCATCATCCTGACCTGCTCTAATGCGGCAAGATCATTTGAACACACTGCCACCTTCATCATCGGTCTCTGACACTCCTTGTCTGCGCTTACCAGAGCGCCCTTAACAAGAACACCCTGGACCATGCTCTCATTATAGCCTAAAATGTCTGAAAATGCCACTGCAATGTCTCCTGCGCTCTTATAGAACACCACCAGAAGGCAGCAAAGGATCATGTCTCACACTAACAGCCCCTCCACCCAGCCGGTAAAAGGGAAAAAGGGAACACGAGCGGTCAAAAAAGCGGCCTGCCAGGAGATCTTACATCCAGGCAGGCCGCTCAAGGGACATTACTTTTTTAGGTTGGTTGATCTTTATTTAATTTTCGGTTGTTTAAGGCGATCATCATTTATCACACGTCAACAGTTACTTAGACAAGTGTTCCACTGCTGGGGCGGTGTAACATTTGGTGTCTACTGATACTCAGCTACGTCGATCCATCTTAAGAGGAGCTCTTTCTCCTTCTCCTTCTTCTTGGTCAACTGTGCGGCCGCCACGATCGGGAGCCAGCGGTTCACATACTGGCGGGCGGTATCGCTCTTCCTGCAGAAGATCTGCATATAGAGCTCTGCCTTTTTGGGGTCTTCCAGGGTGAACAGCAGGAAGGTCATCGCTGCATCCGCGGAAGCATTGCCCTGTGCGGCATGGGCCCAGTCGATGATCCAGGCCTTGTTGTACTTATCGATGATCACATTGCTGGGATTGAAATCGCCGTGGCACAGCTTCTTATGTCTCGGCATGCTCTCCAGACGGGTGGCCAGCTCATAGCGGGCGGTAGCATCGATATCCTTTAAGCTGTTGATCTGATCCATCAGCTTATGGCGCAGGGTCTTGATGGTGGGCACCTTCTTGCTGTGGACGGTCAGCTGCAGGTCCACGAACATCTCCATATAGGTCTCCAGCTTCTCCGGCTCCTCTTCCATCATCTGTGCCAGGGTCTTGCCCTCGATCTTCTCGCGGACCAGGCACCAGCCTTCCTCTGTCCCGGATACAGACAGCAGCGCAGGCACATTTAAGTCGGTGTTCTCTTCCACCAGCGCCTCGTTGCGGGCCTCGTTCAGGACTTCGGCCTTGGTATAGCGGTTGTCAAATACCTTGATGATGGTATCCTCTGTGGCATAGACCGTCTTATGAGGTCTTGTGAAGATGACTGTCTTATTTTCTTCCATTACCTTCTCTTCCTCCTTGCTTTTTTGCTATGTTCTCTGCTTTCCCTTTATTTGGATAACTGTCCGGGCTGCGGCCCTTCTCAGTCCCTTTCTCCTAAGGCCGGATGGTCCTGCGCCTATTTCCCGTAATATGCCCGCAGGTACATCTCCTTGATCTCGCTCATCAGCGGATATCTGGGGTTCGCGCCGGTACACTGATCGTCGAAGGCATCCTCCACCATCTGGTCTAAGTTATCCAGGAAGTACTTCTCGTCGATGCCGTAATCCTTGATGCACTTCTTGATGCCCACTTTCTCCTTCAGATCCTCGATCTTCGCGATGAACAGCTCCAAGGTCTCCTTGTCATCCTTGCCGCACACGCCGCAGAAGTTCGCGCACTCTACGTAGCGGGCCAGGGTGTGGGGATACTGGTACTGGGAGAAGGTCCCCATCTTCGGCGGAACTTCCTCTGCATTATACCGTACCACCTCGCTGATCAGCAGGGCATTGGCCACGCCGTGGGGCAGGTGATGGTAAGCGCCCAGCTTATGTGCCATAGAGTGGCATACGCCTAAGAACGCATTGGCGAAGGCCATACCGGCCAGACAGGAAGCGTCGGCCATCTTTGCCCTTGCCTCCGGATCGCTGGCGCCGTTCTCGTAAGCTCTTGGCAGATACTCAAATACGCTCTTCATGGCCTTTAATGCCAGTCCGTCGGTGTAATCGGTGGCCATGATGGAAGCATAAGCCTCCAGAGCGTGGGTCAGTACGTCTACACCGGACGCGCTGGTCAGGCCCTTGGGCTGGTTCATCATATTGTCCGCATCGATGATCGCCATGTTGGGGAGCAGCTCATAGTCTGCCAACGGGTACTTGGTGCCGGTCCTGTCGTCGGTGATCACGGCGAACGGGGTCACCTCGGAGCCTGTACCGGAGGAAGTGGGGATCGCCACAAAGTAGGCTTTCTCGCCCATCTTGGGGAAGGTGTAGACCCTCTTGCGGATATCCATGAAGCGCATGGCCAGATCTAAGAAGTCCACCTCCGGATGCTCATATAACACCCACATGATCTTGCCGGCGTCCATAGCGGAGCCGCCGCCCAGGGCGATGATGCAGTCCGGCTCAAATGCGGTCATAGCTTTCGCGCCTGCCAGTGCAGAAGAAAGGTTGGGATCGGGTGCTACCTCGAAGAAGCAGGTATGCTGGATGCCCATCTCGTCTAACTTGTCCTCGATCGGCTTTACATAGCCGTTCTTATATAAGAAGGAGTCGGTGACGATAAAGCATTTCTTCTTGCCCATCACGTTCCCCAGCTCATCTAATGCCACCGGCATACAGCCCTTCTTGAAGTATACCTTCTGGGGCGCTCTGAACCACAACATATTTTCTCTCCTCTCCGCCACTGTCTTGATATTTAACAGATGTTTTACACCTACGTTCTCGGAAACGGAGTTGCCGCCCCAGGAGCCGCAGCCCAGGGTCAGGGACGGGGCCATCTTGAAGTTATACAGATCGCCGATGCCGCCATGAGAAGAAGGTGTATTGATCACGATACGGCAGGTCTTCATAGCGCCTGCATGCTTCAAGATCTTTTCCTTCTGGGCGGGATGGATGTACAGGGAAGCCGTATGGCCGTAGCCGCCGTCTGCTACCAGACGCTCGGCCTTGGCGATCGCGTCGTCAAAGTCCTTTGCATGGTACATCGCCAGTACCGGGGACAGCTTCTCGTGGGCGAACTCCTCGGAGATATCTACGGATTCTACCTCGCCGATCAGGATCTTCGCCTTCTCCGGCACCTCGACGCCGGCCAGCTTCGCGATCTTATAGGCGGACTGGCCTACGATCTTGGCATTTAACGCGCCGTTGATCAGGATCGTGTGACGGACCTTATCCAGCTCGTCGGGTTTTAAGAAGTAGCAGCCTCTGTCCTGGAACTCCTTCTTCACTGCGTCATAGGCGTCGCCCACTACGGTCACAGACTGCTCGGAGGCGCAGATCATACCATTATCAAAGGTCTTGGAATGGATGATCGAGCTGACCGCCATCCGGATATCTGCCGTCTCGTCGATGATGACCGGTGTGTTGCCTGCGCCCACGCCTAATGCCGGCTTGCCGGAGGAGTAAGCGGCCTTCACCATGCCGGGGCCGCCGGTGGCCAGGATCGTGTCCGCATCCCGCATGACCTCATTGGTCAACTCAAGGCTGGGCACGTCGATCCAGCTGATGATGTTCTTAGGCGCGCCGGCTGCCACTGCCGCTTCCAGCACTACCTTTGCCGCCTCGATCGTACAGTTCTTTGCACGGGGATGGGGGCTGAAGATGATCGCGTTCCGGGTCTTTAAGCAGATGAGTGCCTTAAAGATCGCGGTAGATGTGGGGTTGGTGGTGGGGATGACCGCCGCTACCAGGCCGATCGGCTCTGCGATCTTCTTGATCCCGAAGGCGGTATCCTCCTCGATCACACCACAGGTCTTGGTGTTCCGGTAGGCATTGTAGATGTACTCGGCGGCGTAGTGGTTCTTGATCACCTTGTCCTCCACGATACCCATGCCGGTCTCCTTCACGGCCATCTTGGCCAGCGGGATCCTTGCCTTGTTGGCAGCCATGGCCGCCGCGAAGAAGATCTTATCTACCTGCTCCTGGGTGTAGGTGGCAAAGATCTTCTGGGCTTTCCGCATCTCTTTCATGCGGGCCTGCAGTGCGTCCACATTGTCGATGAGATCCTGCTTCGGCTCTGCTACTGCTTCTTTGGTCGTTGTTTCTGCCATTTTTGTTACCTCCTATTTTAGATAGTTTATTAAGAACCTAACGTTAATTTATTAACGTTAAATTATTAACGTTATTTTTTTAACAATTTCATTATATACTAACTGACCTGTAAAGTCAACAGGAAGTTTCGGTTTTTTCCGAAAAGTTTTCGTAAATAAAGTTAGAGTGATCCTTAGAAAAATTATGGGGAAGCTGAAGGGGATGGAGGCAAAAGGCCCGCTCCGGGAGGGGCCTGTCTGGGCGTCACTTACGCTTAGCTCCATGGTTTCGGCAAGGACGTAGCGGACGCTAAGCGCCGACGTTCCCCAGACAAAAGTGGGGTTCCTTTTGTGACAGGCCCCTCCCTACGCTACGTGGTCGGCTGATCTTTTGGCATGTAGTATAGCAAAAGATCGGTCAACCTACAAATAGCAGCGGTTCATGCCTCTGCCTGCTGTCCCATATAGGGGAGCAGCTCTCGCAGCACCTTCCGGGCCTGATCGATCATGGGCTGGCAGGTGTTGTGCTTTTTGGCGGCCCGATAGGATAATGTGGGGGCATCACCGGTGGTCAGGGTGAGCTTGCCTTTGTAGGCCCCCACGATTTCGATCAGACCTCGGGGATCTAAGCGGGCTTTGGGGCAGAGGGTGAGGCAAAAGCCCTGATGGTCGATGGCGACCTCGGTCATATCGACCTGGTGGGCCATGGACTTGATGCTGGCGATGGTCAGCAGGTTCTCCACAGCCTTGGGGATATCGCCGAAGCGGTCGATCAGTTCATCCCGCATATCCAGCTCTTCCTCCTCGCCTTCCAAGGCGGCGATACGTTTGTAGATATCCAGCTTCTGGTATTCGTTCTTGATGTAGTAGGCAGGGATATAGGCATCGATATCGCATTCTACCACGGTCTCCATATCCAGCCCCGGCTGTCCGGCTTTTGCCTGGTCCTGGCCTTTTAGGAGGAGCACCGCCTGGTTCAAGAGCTTACAGTACAGGTCGTAGCCTACGGCGTCCATATGGCCGTGCTGCTCGGCGCCAAGCACATTGCCTGCCCCGCGGATCTCCAGATCGCGCATGGCGATCTTGATGCCGGAGCCCAGCTCTGTGAACTCCCGGATCGCCTGGAGGCGTTTTTCCGCCTCTTCTCTTAAGATCTTATCCCGCTTATACATCAGAAAAGCATAAGAGGTGCGGCTGGAACGCCCTACCCGGCCCCGGAGCTGGTAGAGCTGGGATAAGCCCATCCGGTCCGCGTCCTGGATGATCATGGTGTTCGCATTGGGGATATCCAGACCGGTCTCGATGATGGTGGTAGAGACCAGCACGTCGATGTCGCCGTTGATAAAATCACTCATGATCCTCTCCAGCTCACGCTCGCTCATCTGGCCGTGGGCATACGTCACACTGGCCTCCGGCACCAGGGCCTGGATGCGGCCGGTGAGCTCGTCGATATCGTTCACCCGGTTGTACACATAGTAGACCTGTCCATTTCTGGCCAGCTCCCGATGGATGGCTTCCCGGACCATCTCCTCGTCATACTCCATCACATAGGTCTGGATCGGGACCCGGTCCACCGGCGGCTCTTCCAATACACTCATATCCCGGATCCCCACCAGGCTCATGTGGAGGGTACGGGGGATCGGGGTGGCTGTCAAGGTCAATACATCCACATTTTCCTTTAGCTTTTTGATCTTCTCCTTATGGGTCACGCCGAAGCGCTGCTCCTCGTCAATGATCAAAAGACCCAGATCCTTGAACTGCACATCCTTGGAAAGGACGCGGTGGGTGCCGATCACCACATCTACCAAGCCCTTCTTTAAGTCCTCCATGGTCTTTTTCTGCTGGGCCGGGGTCCTGAAGCGGCTCAGCATATCCACCCGGACCGGGAAATCCTTCATCCGCTGGACAAAGGTATTGTAATGCTGCTGGGCTAAGATCGTGGTGGGGACCAGATAGACCACCTGCTTGCTCTCCTGGACCACCTTAAAGGCGGTCCGCAGGGCGATCTCGGTCTTTCCGTAGCCCACATCCCCGCAGATCAGCCGGTCCATGACCTTGCCGCTCTCCATGTCCGCCTTAGCCGCTTCGATCGCCTCCAGCTGGTCTTCCGTCTCCTCATAAGGGAACATCTCCTCAAATTCCCGCTGCCAGACCGTATCCGGGCCGTAGCAGAAGCCCTTAGCCGACTGGCGGGCCGCATAAAGCTCCACTAAGTCCTTGGCGATCTGCTCCACCGCGCCCTTGACCTTGCTCTTGGTCTTCTTCCACTCGGTCCCTCCCAGCTTGTTCAGTTTGGGGCGTTTCCCCTCAGAACCGGCGTACTTCTGGATGCGGTCTAAGCGGGTGGCCGGCACATACAGGTTCCCGCCGTCGGCATATTCCACCTTGATATAATCCTTGATCACCCGGTCCCGTTCAATCTTCTCGATCCCCCGGTAGATGCCCAGGCCGTGGTCCTCATGGACCACATAGTCCCCTATGGCCAGCTCTGCGCGGTCTAAGATCTTCTTTCCGGCATAGGCGGGCTTTTTCTTCCTGCGCCGCTTCTTCTCCGCGCCGAACATATCGCTCTCGGTGATCACCACGAACCGCAGCAGGGGATACTCGAAGCCCCGGTGCAGGTTCCCGTAGGTCACCATGATCTCCCCGGGGGCCACGGAGCGGGCGGGGAGCGGGCGGGCGAAAGACTGGCCGACGGCAGGGAGCTTTGGCAGCTCTTCCCGCTGGCTTGCCGCCGGGTCTTTCCCCTGGTCCGCCGTTAGGTCTTTCTCTTGGTCCGCCGTCGGGTCTTTCCCCTGGCTCGTCATCAGGTTTTCTCCCCTGGCTACCGTCAAGCCTTTCCCTTGGCACGCTGTCGGATCTTCTCTCCAACCTACCGACAGCTCTTCTTTCTGCCCTAACGGCTCATCCTCTTGCCCTGACGGCTCATCCTCCTGCCCTGCTGGTCGTCTTTCTCCCTCTCCTGCCGACAAAGCTCCTCCGGACCCTGCCGGCAGCTCTTCCCTCTGTTCTGTCTCTGCTCCCTCCCCCCCGGCTTCGGGATAGCCTCCGGAGAAGACCGGGCCGTCGGGGCAGTAGGCGCTGAGGCCGTACTCCCGCAGGTCGCTGGCCAGGCGGCTGGCCCTGGTCCGGGAGGCGGTGAGCAGCACCACCCGGTAGCCTTCCTTCTTCCAGCGGGTCAGGTCCTTGATCAGGATCTCAAAGCTGCTCTGGTAGGAATTCACATTCTTCACCACAAAAGCATACTGCCCTTTGACCAAAAATCCGGTAAGCCGCTGCTCTAAGCTGGTCAGGTACAGGGTCCGATCGGTCTGGAGACGGGCCAGGATCTCCTTTACGGAAAATAAGAGCTGGGTCTGGCCGCCCAGGAGATAGCCCTTTTCCAGACGCTGGCTCATGCTCTCCCGGAATTCAGCCTCCACCGCGCCCCCCTTTTCCTGGAGCCGGGTGGGTTCGTCTAAAAAGAACAGGGTCTCTTCCCTGGGGAGATACTGGATAAAGGATACCGTATCCTGGCAGAAATAGCGGACATAGGCATCCAGGTTCCCGATCTTCCAGCCTTCCTCCAGCCCATCCACAAAGTCCCGGACCACCGTGACGATCCGGTGGCCCTCCTCCAGCTTCCCATTCCTTCGGAAGACTTTTTCGCTTTCTCCGGCCTCTTTTAAGAGCTCTTCGATCCCCGCCTCCAGCTGTCCCTTGTCCATCACGATCTCTTGTGCCGGGTAGATCTGCACCTTGTCCAGCTGCTCCACGGACCGCTGGCTCTCTAAGTCAAAGCTACGGATCGAGTCCACCTCATCGTCCCACAGCTCGATCCGGATGGGGAACTCCTCGGTCAGGGGATAGATATCCACGATCCCGCCCCGGATGGAGAACTGCCCCATGCTGTCTACCTGAGCGGTCCGTTCGTAGCCGGAGGATACCAGCTCCTCCTTCAGCTTTTCTAAGTCCAGCTGCTGGCCGCTCTCTATAGAAAGGATATGGGCCTCCAGATGGGCCAGGGGGAGCAGATGGTCCATGAGACCGTCCAGGGTGGTCACGATCATCCCGCCGGCTCCCTCCAACAGGGCCTTCAGCACCAGGAGCCTCTGGCGGGTCATCATATTCCCATGGATGTCCGCCGCGTAGAAGAGCAGGTCCTTGGCCGGATAGAGCCACACATCCCGGGTGAAATTCCGGAAATCCTCATAGATCTCCTTTGCCCTGGCCTCGTCATAGGTGACGACCAGCTTCCAGGGATAGTCCTTCCCCAGCTGGTACATCAGATGGACCTTCTGGGAATCCAGGGTCCCAACGGCCTGCACCGGGCCGCCCTTCTTCAAAAGGGTCTGGGCCAGCTCTTCGTATTCGATCAGTTCTGCTAAAGGGTCTCCCATGCTCTCCTCCTCTCACCGGCCTTCCGTCCGTGCTATTTCTCATGGATCGTATCCGGTCGGTCACACGCCTCCCAGATCATATGTCTTCCTATCTTTTCCCGTTATACCGGTTCATAGCCGCGTCGGCCCCGTCGGCCAGCATCATCCGGACCGCGTCCGCCGCGTCCTGAAAGGCCTCCTCCATAACCGCCCGGTCCGTCTTGGTGAAATGGCCCAGCACGTAGGCCGCCAGGTCCATCTGCTCCGGCTTCGCGCCCACGCCGATCCTCACCCGGGGAAAATCCTGGCTCCCTAAGTGGGCGATGATGCTCTTGATCCCATTATGCCCTCCGGCGCTGCCTTTAGTCCGGATCCTCAGCTGCCCCACCTCCAGGTTGATATCATCATAGAGGACGATGATCCGCTCCGGCGGGATCTGGTAGAAACGGGCCGCCTCCCCGATGCTCTCGCCGCTGATGTTCATAAAGGTCTGGGGCTTCATGAGAAGGAGCTTTTCCCCGCCCGTCATGCCTCTGCCGCAGAGGGCCTTATGCTTTCGTTCCGTGATGGCGATCCCCAGCTTATCCGCCAGCACATCGATGGCGTCAAAGCCTGCGTTATGACGGGTCTTTTCGTATTCTTTTGTGGGGTTTCCTAATCCTGCGATCAAGTACATAGCGGTCTCACCTGCGCTTTCTTCTTTTTTGGTCCTTCGGCCCTTCTGACGGGTCCACAACACAACAGCCCGGCATGTGTCATGCCGGGTTTATCACTGGTCTTATCATACATGGAGCGGTGAAAAATGGCAAGTAGAGATCGGTTTTCTCAACTGGCAGTATAGATCCTCCTCCCATTTTCTAAGCCTATCAAAAATAATTCTAGGGTTTGTGGGTTTGTATTTCTGTATTTAAGATGATAATACATCTGCTTGACACCTTTTGCGAGCTCCTCCCGATCTTTCGTGCAATATCCCGCATTCTCATCATAGCAGCCACTGGCTTGCAAAAGTAACGTCAGGGCAAACCTCTCATTGACGTATATATACTCTTCCCCACAGCCCTCTATGATCTGAAATGGTTTTCTCTTTAAACACCAGGACGCAGTATAAGCAATAAATTTAACATAGTTTACCCTGCTGATATCATGAAAATATTTTAATCGTGCCAGATCGACCAAAATGTCGATCAGGCAAAGTTCAAAAATATCATCATTAAAATATACTTTCCCAGTTAGGTCATTTTCATGATAAAACTGCTCTGCCAACCTATGGATGAGCGTGCCTGCATTACGTATGTACTCATCCGTAAAAGACGCATTTAACTCTTCTTTTATTTTTTTTCACCATCAGATCGGTGATCTCCTGCTCATGATCGCTGAGGGCTAAGGACTTCCCCGCTTCCAGATATCCAGGATCTTTACGTATGATCTTCTCGATCAAATGCCTTGTATCTTTGACCCTATAACTTAAAGAATGAACACCTAAACACTTTTGTGATACCTCCGCATACCGCTTTACAGTGTTTTGATGTTCATCCCTTTTACGTTCGAAGTCCTCTGCGATCTCTTCTAATCCTTCCCAGCTCAGTTGGGGATTTCTAACTTATCGCTTGATATATTAAATCCTCTGCAAAGATCAGCCTGCTCTCTTTCCGTACTCAGCATGATATCTCACCTTTTATCCGCTAAGCGCCATTTCTACGATACCAGATCTTAAGAGTCTAGAATATGACCGCGATCGTTCGTCAATGAACCCTGAGCTGATCTCCGGACCATTGTTTGGTTGGTTTTCCTTCTCAAACTCATCTCATCCATATACTCCTTGATCGAGCGGCCAAATTTCCCAATCCTTCCACAAACCGATCCATCACAACGCTCGCTTCTGTCACACCTATCACCGCTTTGCTCTCCATGCATTTTTTATAGGGTGATTTAAAATCATAGCGCATCTCTTAAATATTGTCAACTACTTTTTCTTTTTTCAAAGCAGATTATATCATATCGCCTTACCCATTACAACTACTTTTTACAAATTTCCTTATGAAAGCTTATCTTTTGCTGACCAACCCCTACAGCTAGTCATAGGCTTTGATCTGTTCCCATAGTATACTTATTTATACGCATAGAGCCAGGGACAGTTGGAATGATAAACGGAGCTTTAAAAGATAAACGGAGCTTTATATGGAGGGACAGCATGACAGATCCACAGAAAAACAGTGAAATACCACATCCGGACCAGGAGACACGGATCGCGGTCGTGGAGATCGACCACAAGGTCTCCCAGGATATCGAGAGCGATATCTGGAAAAAATATATCTTGAACTGCGCCTATAATAAATCCACCACATTTTACGATAATACCATCGGCCGATACGAAAAGGAACTGTCGCAAGATGGCCGCTCTATCCTGCACGATATGGCGGCCCAGACCGATGGGCCGCATATCATGCAGGAGCGGCGCTCTGCAGCAGCTCCTTTTCTGCTATCCTTACTCCTTCGCCTCAGTTTGCCTCATTCTACACTGATCTTGGCGAACTGATCATAATACTGCTCCGCCTCCACCGCAGACAGGGAAAAATGCCGCTGCAATTTTTTTAAGATCCTCTCCTTTGGGACCTGCTCTTCCAGGTTATCCAGCACCAGTACTCGTATCCCTTCTTTTCTTGCTTCTTCTTTTGCTTCTTCTTGTGCTTCTCTCCATATGCTCTCGCCCAATCCTAACATATTCTGCGCCTCCTGCCATAGTCTTTCATTGGATGAAAAATCGATGTACCCTTTCATCCTATCCATAAAATCAGCCTGATGCGGGTACATGATCGCGTTCAAGAAATGTAAGAGATCGTATCCCTCACTTCCTTCCTCTCCATTATACACCTTATCTCCTAATCTGATAATGACTAACCTGATCAGATCAAAATTTTCTTTCTGGGGTACGTGGGAACCGATATTCTTTGTATTGGTCATTTCATAGAAGGACACGCTGTAGCGCTCCTCCTTAGGCACATCGTCCCGGCAGATCCATATGCTGTAGCATTTTTCCAAACGGCTATAGTCTGTCCCATCTGTGACCAGCGATAATTGGGCGGACAGACTCCTGGCCAGATAGTACATCCCTCGCTTCTCGATGGGGTAGCCAGGCTTATAGGTCTTCTGTGGTTCCAGATCCACATGCAGGTTCACTAAAAGCCCGTTCTTTGACAATATGGGGTCTTTTGCTTTGAACAGTACGTCAAAGAACGAGGTCTTTTCATTCAACTGGATGAACTCTGCGTGATCGCCACGGATCTGCGTATTGGTCCTCCCCGCAGATACCTCCTTTGCCTCTTCGATCGTATCAGCCTCTATAAATCCCATGACCTCCCGTCAGCTATATCCCTTATATTCCTCGACCGTATCCCGCAAGATCACGGCTAAAACCTCTTTACTGTGCAGCAACACCTTGCACTCTGTATCCAGGCCTTCGGTGTCTGCAGTGACCTGCATAGCGCTCAATACCTCCATACTCCCTTCCATCCTGTCCATATCCCGCCTCCTTTTTGCAGTCCCTATCGTCAGTCTACTTTGGCCGTATCTTTGCACCCATTATTTTACATTTCAAAGCAATATTTTCTAATTTTTACCAATCTATCTTATCACATGCGCTCATATTTGTCAAGTTTTTCCATTAATATTGATGTGATCATAGATAATGATGACGACAGTTCAGATAGGCCAGCGCGGAGTCTGCCCCTTTGGGCATTTACCGCGCTGACCGTACGAAGATGTGGCGGTCACAAGCATCCGGCCCATCGTGCAGCGATCTTCAATGGCCGGATGCCGTAACCGTTCAGGGTGTCTGGACTGTTACCGATGATGCGCAAAGGCAACTACCCTCCGCGCATAAAAAGACCTGGGGCTTTGTTTTCACAAATCCACTCCAGGTCTTTCTATCTCTTGTCTCACAGCTATGTCAGGGTAGGCTATCCTCTCCTATCCCTGCGCTTTATGCAGCAAACGCGGCTTGGCACAGCCATAGGGCTTCCGCTGATACTGCCGCCAGAAAAGCGGCCGTCTCCCTACTCTTCTTTTTTGTCATAGCTACCTTCCTTATGCTTCTTGATATAGATCCCGCATGCCGCCATCAAGGAGACGACCATCATCCCGATCAGCGCGCCTGTAGATACGCTCCGATCGCCGGTCCTGGGCATCCCGAACAGCGGGACACTCTCATCATCGATCGGGATCAGCGGTGCGCTGTCCTCCTGGGGAGGCGCTGCGAACGGAACGGGGCCCGGATCGATGGTCGTGGTCGGTGTCCCTGGGTCGCGGTCCCTGTGTACCTTTGTCCGGCCTGGTGTCCCTGGGTTGTCAGGTGTCCTGGGCTCCTCCGGCGTATGGGTGTTGGTGATCAGCATCTGATCGCCGTTATAGGTGATATGGGCTGTATAGCCGTCAGGGATCTGGACCTCCTCCACCGTGTAGGAGATCGCTCTGCCCTCACGGTTTACCGGCAGCTCTGTCCATGTATATTTCCAGCCGTTGGAGGCCTCTAACGTCACCACAGGCGTCTCTACCTCTGCTTCCCGTCCATCTGCCAGCAGTCTCGCCTGGACCGATGCAGGACGCAGGCCATCCCGATCTTCCACATCATCCCAATGCTTTTCCACTGTCTTTGATACTACGGACGGCTGATAGGTGTTGGTCATGATGAACTTCGACCCGTTCTCCTCCACCTGGACCTGATACTTCTCCGGTATGTCCACTTCTTCTACTGAATAGGTGATCGGGTTACCGCCCTCCATGTCAAACAGATGTTCCCATGTGTAAGACCAGCCATCTTCTGCCTTCAAGACTACCGCATCTCCCTGTGCTTCTTTTACACCATCCACCGTTTTATATAGCTGGACCTTGATCGAACTGGGCCGGATGTGGTCACGGTCATCCCCGTCTATCCAGATCTTCTCTACCGTACGGCTACTCTCGCCCGGAGTGTGGCGGTTTGTGATGTTATATCTCCCAGCCGCGTCTGAGGCGCTGGCATAGACCGGACTGTAACCGGGTATCATCTCTTCGCTGATCCGATAATCAAGCGCCATTCCCTGTTCGTCATACTTAGGCAATCCGTCAAAATCCCAGGCCCATCCGTCCTCTGCGGTAACCTCCTTTGTGTAGGTCACATTTTTACCTGCCGACGTCACTGCCGTCAAGGTAACGCCGATCTTTTGCGGACGTACACCGTCACGGTCATCATCATCCTCCCATGTTTTAGACCCATGGATAGACGTCGTTTCTACATTCACATAGCGGACCTCCACTTCCGGACGCTTACCATCGATCGTACCCGTCACCGTGCCATCTGTTAACTCTCCGTCGATATACACCGCATAGTCTTTCCGGCTGCCCTCTATTTCGGTTATGGTGTATCCCGTTCCTTTCGGGAGACCTTCGATGGCAAACGCCTCACCATCCTCCAGGGTCACCTCAAAATGCGCTGCATCCTCGATAAACTGCAGATCACCTTTCGTTTTGTCCGCATGCACGATGCGGTAGGCAAAATATCCGTCGCCTATATCAGTAAGCGCTACAGTAAATGTAAATCCCTTTCTTCTATCCGGATCGTCTGCATCAACTGCCCCATCCTTCTCTCCATAAACCGTTTTGCTCACAGCCAGACTCCCACGGTCCGCCGTATCATCTTTCTTATTCGTAAGTGTGATCCGCTCACGTTTTTGTAAAAGCGGGTTATCGGTCACTGGAACTGGTGTAGCAGCATTTCCTTCCACTACATAACCACTCATATTGGCTTCTACAACAGACCATTTTCCATTCAGCCCCAGATCTTCCCAGCAATAGTACCATCCGTTCTCCTCGCTCAAGATCTGACGGGCATCTTTACGTGTCTCTTCATCCGGGACTACCCATTTCCCTGTTTCCTTATCCCAATAAACCAGCATCACCATCACCTGATCCGGATGCTCTTTTAGCTCATTTCCATGTTCATCCTCCCACTTCTTTACTACTTCAAGGGACTTTGTCTCTGTCCCGATGATCAAAGTGCCATTATTCCCGATAGCAGAGCCTGGCAGATCGGCCTCGTTTTTCGTCATGATAACAGTAGCTTCCTCTTTTGCCAAAGCTATCGTTCCTGTGCTTACCTTACTACTGATAGTAAATGAGTCTTTTGTATTCTGATAGTACGGCTTTGGTGCTGGATATGAAGAATTTGGAGCTCCTTTTAACCAATTATTATCCCCTCCGCCTAATGCTCGATCAGAAACATGTGCATAATGTGGACCATTCGTCCCATTGGCAAAAGCAATATCAGGCGATCCATTACCCGTGACTAACGCGCCATTGACCTCAAATATAGCCATATCCCCAGTGGGACAGGAATATAATGCGCACTGTGGCAGGACCGTTCCTGTCACTTTATTCCCATATATATGGACATTCTCCATCTTCAGCGTACATCCTGCATAGATATGGATCCCTCCGCCACCTGCAAAGATCCCGCTTAGTTCCATTCGGTTTCCCTCAAAATATGCATTTTCGATATGGCCGTTGGATGAGCTTTTGAAACAAATACCGCCCCCTAGATTTTTGGTTATATTCTTTATGATCTGTGGTCTGCCTTCACTCTCTCCTTTTATCATCCGCAGCTCGGCTCCGTCGCTGATGAGGATACCGCCACCATCGCTGTCCGCCTTATTTTCCGATATCGTTCCACCCGTGATGACCGCTTTAGCGCCACTTCCCCTTACACAGATGCCGCCACCGCCACCTTCTGCATAGTTGCCCTGGATCGTACCAGCATCCATCTCAAGCGTACCGAACAGGATATCGACAGCGCCACCAGGATTTTCAATTCCTATATTGTTCGCATTTTTCAGGTCCGTGTTTCCAGTGATCTTTAGCACGCTTCCAGGACCACATTTGATCATCGCATTTTGTACAGCAAACCCGCCGCCATCTACTTGTGCGCCATTTAATGTAGCAGTTTCTCCCGGGCTGACCATGAACATATAGCCCGTATGTGTCTTGTAACGTTTATACTGTATAGCTTGATCGCCCAGATATGGATCGTCACTCCCTCCAATGGATACCGGGCTGCAGACATAGATGACCCCGGTCGCATTTGGATCCTTTGCGGCCTCATAAGCTTGCTTTAAGGTTGTGCAAAGCCCATTTTCTGTGGTCAGTTTTTCTCCGCGGCCGGTACGGTCATCCCAAACATATAATTCCGCTCCCTCCTCTGGATCCAGATATACATCTCCCTTATCGATACACTCCTCTTTCTGTATCTTTGCTTTCTGATCGATATGATACCCTATGGCTTTAGGGAGATTTAAGGGCGTAGCCTCACCCTCTAGAGACGTATGGTCAAGCAGCTTATATTCCACATTGCCGACCATCACGATGTGGGGGGCCTCATTGCTGCCAAAGCCTATCCTCTCCACATTGCCACCTACAGTGAAGAACAGGAACTCATCCGACACATGCGTCGATGTACCGCTGATCTCCCTATCCCCCACAGCCGCGTTCTCATATACCTTCGTCTCCTCTGTGATCGTTACGGAAGGCCGGGCCGCTGAAGCTAACGCAGCTGTCCCTGTGTCAATGGCAACACCGCCGCCTTGTGAAGCTGTATTTTGGGTGATGGTAACATCCCCAAAACGCACATCCTCTCCTTTTTTCTTGAAGATGTAGACACCGCCGCCTTTTCCATTGGCAGCCACGTTTTCCTTAATGCTCGTGCCTCCACCGATCGTCACATTCTGTCCAACAGATCCATCATAGACACCGCCGCCTTCTGCCGTTCCCTTTGTCAGTTTATTGCCTATGACCTCACAATGATCAAGAATCAAGCCTTGACTACGGATCGCGCCTCCCCTGCTGCCCGCAGTATTTTCTCTAAACACACTATCCTTAGCGGTTAGCAGCATTAATGAAGAAATATAGACCGCGCCTCCTTCTGATTTTGCTATATTACCTGAAAAAGTACCTTTATCTATGGTCACTTCACAATTTACAGCACAAAGCCCGCCGCCATATCCGTAAACTGAGGCTTGCGAGTTTCCTACAGCGATGGCCGTATTCTTTGTGATAGAACCTCCATTGATCTTAACTTGGTTCCCACGGTTATAGCCCCCATTAACGTAGATACCTCCGCCATAAAAGTTACCTTTGTTAATTGAATTTGTCGCCTGGATCACATTCCCATCGATCGTACCATCATCCATAGTGAAAGCAGCATTATACACATAAACGCCTGCGCCATTGCCTGGATAATTTCTCGAGTAGACTTTGATCGTATTCTTACTGATCATCCCGCCAGCCATGATGAAAGGAGCATTTTCTACAGAAACCCCACCGCCATAAGCATAGGTAGTATTCGCAGTGATCACACCGCCGTTCATGGTAAAGCCATCACCACCAACAACAGCGATACCTCCGCCATAGGTGTCAGGGTTTGACAGGAATCCTTTTGTGACGGTCCCTGAATACATGACCAGGCTTCCACCTTCCAGCAGGATGACACCACCCTTTTTCTTATCCACACCTTCCTGCATTGTGAAGTTACTGTTATTTCCCTCAATGACAGGCCCCTGTCCATCTCCATCGTCTTCCTTTCCGATGATCAGGGTCGTATCCTTTGCTGTGATCGTTCGGTATCCTTTGTTATTATCAACACCTGTGATCTTGCCATTTCCAACCAAGGTCAATGTGCTCTCCGAAACGGTTATGATAGACGCCGTTCCTTGGGTGTCAGCATTATATTTACTTTTCCATGTCTGTCCATTAAGGTCAATGGTGAGGTTTTTCTTTTCTATCTTTACATTTTCCTCTATCGCCTTTTCCAGCCTGATCGTATCGCCATCCTGTGCGGCATCGATCGCGCCTTGCATGGTGGCAAAGCCATTTTCTCCGAACGATGCAGCTGCAGTTGTGTTCAAGGTGACCGCATACACAGAAAAGCTATCGGTCTTAAACTCCATCTCGGTCTCTTTCACATCATCGACCGAGGTCATGACCTTTGCGTCCTCGTCTTCCGGCAGATGTACGACCGAAAGGCCGGTCACCTGGTCTTCATCCATATCCTTAACCACTGGGGCTTTCTTAAATTGGATGCTCACAGAGACTGTCTCTGTGGGTTCGACCTCTTCTCCTGTCTCCTCAGAGACAAAGGAAAGGTCATAAGCCCGGACTTCTGCCACCACCTTATCCGCTGCCAATGCTCCATTAGCCTGGTCGGCATAGGTTTTTAGTTCCACTTCATCTATGATCTTGGATACCTTTAACCCTACCTCTTCCGCAAACGCCCCATCCGGCACATCCACGGTGAACACCGCGTCATCGGTCTCGGCTGTATAGACCTTGGCCGGGATCAGCTCCTCATCCAGCCCCACCTCGATCACAAGGTCTTCGTCCTCTGCCTCTACCTTATATACATGGGCATATCTCTCCCACTCTGCAAGGCTTTCCGCCTCGTCATCCTTTGCCGCCTTTTCTCCGCCGCATGTTAGATCCGCATCTTCGAGGTCTTCCCCATCGGCATCTCCCGTATCCTCCGCTCCTTTAAGCGCGGCCACATCGGTCACCTCTTCCACTGTCAGACCATTGGCCGTCACACTGATGATCTGTAAGCCTTCTTCCGGCTCCACGGCAAAGTACAGGGTCCCGCCCATCTTGACCGTATCCGCGCCCACGATCTTTGCCGCGCCGTCGGGGATCACCTGATACTCCACCTGGAGGGTCTCCAGGGCCTCGTTGTAGGCCACGACCTTCTCGATCTCCTCCAGCTCCACCAGATAGGCCCTGGCGGAAGCGCCCTTCCAGATCGTTATGCTCTTATATTCTTTTCCGGGGATCTCCCATCCATCATCCAAGGTCTGCCCGCCCTTGCTGTCCGCCTCTTCTTCTGTCTCTGCATCAGCAGGAGCCGCAGCGCTCTCGGTCTCAGCACTGGCGGTGGTCTCCTCCTCTTTCTCTTCCCCACTCTCTGTTGTCTCTTCCTTTGCGGTCTCTTCGGTGTTCTCTCCGGCGCTCTCTTCCGGGTCCTTTTCTGTACTTTCCTCCGGACTCGTTCCTTTTAGGTCTTCTGGCGTTCCTTCGCCCTCCCCCACGCTGGACCCTTCCTGGTCCTCTGATCCAGACTCTTCCTTGCTCTCCTCCGGATCCTCTTTTTTGGCTTCTGTAGCCTCTTCCTCTTCTTTCTCGGCTTCTGTAGCGGTGGTCTCCTCTACTTTCGCTTCTTCCTGCCCGACCTCTCCTTCAGCCTCGTCACCACTCTGGATGTCCTCCAGGGGGACTGCCACAAATGCCGTCTGGTGACGGGAGATGCTCAGCTCCCGGCTCCCGCTGTCTGCACTGCCAGAGTCTCCTCCTTCGGAACCGCTGCCACTGTCGGATGCACCGCCTCCTGTGCTGCTTGAGCTGCTGCCGCTGTTGGAGGTACTATCGCTCCCGCCGTTGGAACTGCCGTCCGTCGTATCGCTCCCCGTGCTGCCGGAGCCGCTACCGCCGTCAGACACGCTATCTCCTGTACCACTGGGGCTGCTGTTGCTAGAGGCATCGCTCTCCGCGCCACTGGAGCTGTTGTCGCCGGACGCATTGTCCTCTGCTCCGTCGGAGCTGTCGCCGCTGTCAGATGCACCTGCGTCTCCATCCCCCTTATCCGCACCGCCTTTGTCAGATGTGGTGCCATCTGCCCCACCTGTGCTGTCCACATTGTCGGCTGCCCCGCCGCTCACACCAGTATCGGCTGCATTGTCTGCTGTGCGGTCGTCGTCTTTTGCGGTATCACCGGATGATGTATGGTCATCTCTATCGTGACCAGTGGTCCCCTTGCTATCCGAGATGCTCTCACCGCCACGGTCTGCAGCGCTGTCGCCTGCCGGTCCGCTGCTCCCTGTACTCCCGCTGCCACCAGAGCTACTGCTCCCCGCATTCCCGCTGCCACCAGAGCTACTGCCCCCCACGCCTCCGCTGCCATCAGGAGCACTGCTCCCCGTGCCTCCGCTGACGATCCCGCCGACAGCCTCTTCCTCTTCTCCCTCCACATAAACACCGGACGGATCCACCTTCACCAGCTCTGTCTCGTAGCCGTCGATGTTCACACAGAACTGGCAGGGCTCGCTGCTCTCATTGACGAACAAGAACACCACATCCTCCGTAGCCGTGCGATAAAGGGTCACCAACTGGGTGTCCTCCGGCGCCAACCGGTCGTCCACCGCCAGGGCCAGCTCATATACCTCTCCCTTTTCCGGCGCCAGGAGTTTCTCATAGACCTTCTTTACGGACCTTTGGGCGGACCCCAGCTCCAAGTCCTCCAGCTCAAAGCTCCCTTGACTGTCCAGATCTTGGATCGCGTCCAGGATCTCCCTCCCGTCGAGCATGAACAACGCGATCTTTGGCTCCTCCTTTTTTTCAGCAGCGGACACCGTCCCTGTGTTCGCGCCGATGTTGGCGATGACCAGTACCATGCTCAGCACGAACGCCATCAAGCGTCTGCCGCCATTGCGGACCTTCCTACTCATACATGTTCTCCCTTCTCATGCATTGTTTTTATCTTCTAAAGCCGTATCCATCAGCTTGATCAATTCCAACAGGCTCCTGAAGCTCTTAGTCTTTTTCTCATCCAGCCAGGTGACCTGCCCCTGCCAGGTGGCGTTTTCCAGACTGTTGATATGCACCACAAAAATCTCCTTCACCATCTCCTGCCCCCTCCTCGCTGTGGTCCTCTATCCCTTCCGCGGCGAGTTCCAGGCACATATCCCGACCGCCGGCCATCCGCCAGCCCTGCTCTAAGCGGGCTAAGATCCGCTCCGCGTCCTCTGGCCCCGCCCCGGTCAGGAGACCTAAGTACTGGTTCCTACTGTACCGGGTGTACACGTCGCAGGCCCGCAGGCCGTCCTCCAGTACCTGCTCCAGACGGGCCATCTCCTGCTCTAAGGCCTTCCTGGCCGCCGCCCGGCTGCTGGCCTCTGCCCACTCACCGGCCACCAGGCCTATGCCGTCCGGCGGCCCCTCTCCCCGGCTGGCCGTCCCACAGTGTGCCGCTCGTAAGGGCTGCCCCCGCAAGGTACACAACAGCAGCAACCCCTTGCCCTCCTGCCGCTCGCCCATCCGGGCGACGATCCGGTAGATGTCCTGGAAGCTGGGGTAGCTGCAGTAGTAGGGCGCTCCCACGTCCTCCTCTGCCAGACCCTGCCCTAGACCTACCAGGGCGGAGGCCCCGAAGGACACCCGCCTGGGCGTCTGCCTGTACCGGGCCATCACCTGGTCCAGAGGGCCCGATCCCGGCCCGCCGTCGAAGAGCCACACAGCGTCCCGGTAGGCCTGCTCGGCTTCCTTGTACCGCCCCATGGCCAGCAGGCTCTCCAACACCCGCACCTGCCACCCGTCATAGGGGTGCAGCTGGCTGGCCGTCTGGCACAGCTCTAAGATTTTTTCATACCGTCCCCCTGCCTTGAGGTCGCTGCACAGCTCCTCCAGGCACCGGCTGTACCACCGCTGGTAGAAAGCGGCCTCGATGGTCACCCAACCCTCCCCGGCCAACTGGGGGAGCATCTCACCGCCGTAGCCCCTGCAGTAGGCCATGCACAGCTCCCTGCGGGTGGGCCCATTGAGGCCCTCCGCCCTCAACTGCCTGATCAGGTCGTCCAGGCGGCCGATATCCGTGGCCACCCTATGGTCCATGGTGAAATAGTACCGGCCCTGCCGCAGGACGATGTACCGGCCTTCGGGGAGGCCCAGGCCCGGGAGCGCATCCCGGAGGACGTGCATGTGCTGGTAGAGGTTGTTCAGCTGCCTCTTCTGGTCGTCCCCCACGGTCCGGACCAGGCCCAGCAGCTCCTTCCGCTCCACGCCCGCGTCCCCCGCCTTTAAGAGCAGGAGGAGGCACTGGGCCGGCCTGCTCCGCAGGCCCATGCCTACCTTGATCTCCCTCTCCTTATAATAAAGAGAAAAACCGCCAAGGAACCTGGCGTAGAAACCATCCTCTGTCCGACCTTGCATCCTAGTGCCTCCTTTCTCCCTCGTCCAGCCCTCTGGGCCTTGGGGCAGCCTATCCCCTCCCGGCCCGGGACGGGGACAACGTGTCAACAAATGTATACATTTGTTGACACCTAATATTTGGAAAGCAAAAGGAAATAAACAGAAAAAGCAGTAAATGAAATTAAGAAGATAAAGACGATAGGATATCCTTGAAATGAAAAAATGGAAGAGATCTTCCAAATATAGTAGATCTCTTCCAATAGAAAAACTGTCAACAAATGTATACATTCGTTGACACATCGGATCGCCACTCTATAAACCTGTCTGGCAGGTTTTGTTCCACTGTAGAGGCATTATAACACAAGGGTACTTAAGAAAACCATTTCATCTGCCGATAAAAGATCGATCTTTTTCAAGTTTTTTCGAAAAAGTTTTTTCGATAGGATCCGTCGGCCCGGATCTTCGCATATAAAAAGCCCCAGGCGCAGCAGCCCGGCTGTCTGTTCCCCGGGCTTTTTCGCTATCCATCATCGCTCTTCGATCGCCATGAGCATATCTACCCGTCTCTGATGGCGTCCGCCTTCAAACTCAGCCTCCAGCCACTGATCCACGATCATCTTCGCCAGCTCCACGCCCACGACCCGGGCGCCGAAGGCCAGGATGTTGGTATTGTTGTGCTGCCTGGACAGCTTGGCGCTGAAAGGCTCGCTGCAGACGCAGGCCCGGACGCCCTTAACTTTATTCGCCGCCAGAGAGATGCCTACACCGGTGCCGCAGATCAGGATACCCAGATCCGCCTCACCGGAGACCACCGCCCGGCCTACCTTTTCTCCATATATCGGATAATCGCAGCTTTCTGTAGAATCGGTGCCGAAGTCGATCACCTGGAAACCCTTTCCTTCTACATAAGCCTTGATCTCTTTTTTCATCTCCACCGCGCTGTGGTCATTTCCCATCGCGATCTTCATATGGCCCTCCATAGATCTTGTGGACCCACTCCATCCTGGACATCATCCCTGTGAGCAGCAGGTCTGCCACGGTCAATGCCGCCATGGCCTCCACCACCACCACAGCCCTGGGCACGATGATCGGATCGTGGCGTCCTTTTATCTCCAGTTCCTGTTCCTTCCCGTCCCGTGTCACGGTCTGCTGGACGGACGCGATCGAGGGGGTGGGCTTGATGGCCGCGCGGAAGACGACCGGCGCGCCGTCGCTGATCCCGCCCAGGATCCCGCCTGCATGGTTCGTCCCCGTCTCCGCTCTCCCTGCCTTATCCAGCCGGAAAGGATCATTGTTCTCACTGCCTAAGGCTTTCGCCGCCCGAAAGCCGTCCCCCACCTCAAAGCCCTTCACACCTCCGATGGAAAGGACCGCCTTAGCCAGGCAGGCGTCCAGCTTATCGAACACAGGCTCTCCGATCCCTG
Organism: uncultured Lachnospiraceae bacterium; assembly: GCA_910585635.1. GTDB lineage: Bacteria > Bacillota > Clostridia > Lachnospirales > Lachnospiraceae > Caccovicinus. Next base: position 52,476 of record CAJUFE010000004.1, read on the forward strand.
CCGGCAGCCCTGTGATCACACATTCTGCCACTCCGCCTACAGAATCCTTTCGGGCCATGGCCTCCGCCAGGAAAGCCTCCGCTTCCTCTGCCGCCTTTGGATCCGGCATATACAGCCGGTTCTCCCACATCTTTTCCAGGTCAAAGCGGGCAGGGTCCACCGCGATCCCTCCCACCGCTTTTGTGTAAGCGCGGACCCCGATCCCCAGAGTCCCCAAGAGCTTCTGCGCGATCGCCCCCGCCGCCACCCGGCCGATCGTCTCCCGGCCGGAGGACCGCCCGCCTCCCCGGTAGTCCCGGAAACCGTATTTGGCATCGTAAGTAAAGTCTGCATGGCCGGGCCGGTATATATCCTTGATCGCGCTGTAGTCCCTGGACCGCTGGTCCTTATTGCGCACCTCTAAGCTGATCGGGGTCCCTGTGGTCCGCCCTTCGAACACCCCGGAGAGGATCTCCACTGCATCTGCTTCATCCCGCTGGGTGGTGAACCGGCTCTGTCCCGGCCGCCTCCTGTCTAAGAGCGCCTGGATATCCGCCTCCTCAAGGGACAGGCCGGCCGGACACCCGTCCACCACCACGCCGATCCCCTTCCCGTGGCTCTCCCCCCAGGTCATGACCCGGAAGCGCTCCCCGTACACAGAACCTGCCATCAGTCCGCCACCTTCACGATCCGGCAGCAGTTGGGCTCGTTGACCTTCACAGGCCTTGCGCACATGATCAGCAGCCCTTTCTCATAGTCTACTTTAAAGAAGGTGATATCGCCGGTGTCATGGTTGATACTGGCCACATGCTGCTGATCCGGGAATATGGCTACGTCCTTTGGATAATCGCCGCTGATCGGAAGGCTGCACAAGAGCTCTAAGAGTCCGGTCTCCTCATCACGGGTAAAGATGCTCATCACATTATCCCCTGCATTGGTGCAGTAGATATATCGGGTATCCGGTGACATGCGCATGGCGCAGGCAGCTGTCAGCTCGGAATAGGGATCGGTGGAATCGGTGGTGGGGATCGTCTGGATCTTCTCGATCTTCGGCGCCTTATCTCCGGTCTCGTAGGTGAACACATCGATCACATTTTTCTGCTCATACATCAGATAGATAAAACGTCCGTCCTTGCTGAAGCGGAAATTCCTGGGTGCTGACTCCCGCTCACAGCGGATCGCGTCCACCTGGACCAGCTTTTCCTCGTCGAACCGGTAGATCCGGACCTGATCGATCCCAAGATCTGCCGCCATGATGTACTGCTTATCCGGGGTCATGCGGGTGCAGCTCACATGGGGGCGGAAATTCCGCTCTGCCACTGAGCCATAGCCTTTATGGAACACGCCGTCCACGATCGGACCGATGGAGCCGTCCTCGTTCAGCCGCAGGACCGTGGCCTTCCCGTCATGATAACCCGATACGAAGATATACCGGTCATCCTCGTCCGTTGACAGGTGGCAGCCCCTCATCCCCTTGATGTTCCGGCTGTTCAGCCGGTTCAGGCTCCCGTTCTCCAAGATCTGGAAAGCCACCACGCCCTCATCCGCGATCGAATACAGATTCTTCCCATTGCGCGAAGAGATCACGTAGGAGGAATTATCCACCTCGACCTCACAGCGCTCCTTAAAGAGCCCCTTCTCCACGTCCACGTCGTATACCGTGATCCCTTTGGCTTTTCCCGTATAGGAATACGATCCTACATAAGCCATGTATTTTCCTTTCATATCCGTCCTTCGACCTCCTCAAATCTCTGATCTAAGTAAAGCTGGTATTATCATAACACAGATCTGGTATTTTGTTAAGAAAAAAACACTGAAAAATTTCCGCTATCCTCTTCCCGCGAAAAAGATCGGATCTGCTCACACAAATCTATTGACACGCTCCTAGATCTATGTATAATAGAGACAGTTTGTTTAAAAATACTAAACTTCAAGATCAGCCTTTGTGTCAGTTAGTATTTCTAAACTTAAAGTCTAGTATCAGCTATACTAAAAACCTAAGGAGGCTGCTATGGATATCGGCGCAAAGTTAAAGGAGCTGCGCGTCTTAAAAGGTCTGACCCAGGAGGAGCTGGCAGACCGTGCGGAACTCTCGAAAGGCTTCATCTCCCAGGTGGAGCGGGATCTGACCTCCCCGTCCATCGCCACCCTGCTGGACATCCTGCAATGCCTGGGGACCACCGTGGGGGAATTTTTTAATGAAAGCTCCGAAGAGCAGATCGTCTTCGGGAAAGCGGACTACTTTGAAAAGGACGACCCGGAGGATAAGAACCATATCCAGTGGATCATCCCCAATGCCCAGAAGAACATCATGGAGCCCCTGCTGCTCACCCTGGAGGCCGGCGGCTCCACCTATCCGGACAATCCCCACGAGGGGGAGGAGTTCGGCTATATCCTCAGCGGGGCGGTCACCATCCACCTGGGGAACCGGGCCGTGAAGGCCAAGAAAGGGGAATCCTTTTACTACAAGGCGGACAAAAAGCATCATCTGACCAGCAAGAACGGAGCCACCCTGATCTGGGTCAGCTCTCCGCCCAGCTTCTGACCGACGCAGGTCATGATACGACCGGTCTGTCCGCCATCGGGCAGACTGCCATATGATCATTTTTTACCACAGGAGGAACGACCATGAACCGATCCCTGATCGATCTTGAGCACATCACCAAGAGCTTTGACGGCACGATGGTACTGGACGACTTGAGCCTTACCGTAAAGGAGAACAGCTTTGTCACGCTCTTAGGCCCCAGCGGCTGCGGTAAGACCACGACCCTGCGGATCATCGGAGGCTTTGAGTCCCCCGATACCGGCCGGGTCATCTTTGACGGGCAGGATATCACCCAGCTGCCGCCTAACAAGCGTCCGCTGAACACCGTCTTCCAGAAATACGCGCTCTTCACCCACATGACCATCGCGGAGAACATCGCCTTTGGCTTAAAAGTCAAGAACAAGCCTAAAAGCTACATAGACGATAAGATCAAGTACGCGCTGAAGCTGGTGAACTTAGACGGTTATGAGGACCGTTCCGTGGACTCCCTTTCCGGCGGCCAGCAGCAGCGGATCGCCATCGCCCGGGCCATCGTGAACGAGCCCCGCCTCCTGCTCTTAGATGAGCCTTTAGGCGCCCTGGATCTGAAGCTGCGCCAGGATATGCAGTACGAGCTGATCCGCTTAAAGAATGAGCTGGGCATCACCTTCATCTACGTGACCCACGATCAGGAGGAGGCCCTGACCATGTCCGATACCATCGTGGTCATGAACCAGGGCTATATCCAGCAGATGGGCTCTCCGGAAAGCATCTACAATGAGCCGGAGAACGCCTTTGTGGCGGATTTTATCGGCGACAGCAATATCGTCCCCGGCATCATGCTCCAGGATGAGCTGGTGGAGATCTTCGGCGCCAAGTTCATCTGCGTGGACAAGGGGTTCGGCACCAACAAGCCGGTGGACGTGGTGATCCGCCCGGAAGACATCGACCTGGTGGAGCCCGGCGCAGGCACCCTGTCCGGCGTCGTCACCCATCTGATCTTCAAAGGTGTACACTACGAGATGGAGGTCACCACGCCGGACGGGTTCGAGTGGCTGGTCCATTCCACCGATCTTTTCCCTGTAGGCCGCAAGGTGGACATCCATGTGGATCCCTTTGATATCCAGATCATGAACAAACCTGCGTCTGAGGATGAGGAGGCCATCGGAGTCAATGAGTAAAAAACTATTATCCGGACCGTATATCCTGTGGATGATCGGCTTTACCCTCATCCCCCTGGGACTGATCTTCTATTATGGCATGACAGATAAGACCGGCGCCTTCACTCTGGCTAACGTCCTATCCATCGCCACCGCCGAGCACGCCAAGGCCCTGTGGCTCTCTCTGGGGATCTCATTTTTAGCCACCTGCCTCTGCCTGCTCCTAGCCTATCCCCTGGCCATGATCTTGCGGGCCAAGGGCGTGGGCGCCAGCGGCTTTATCGTGTTTATCTTCATCCTCCCGATGTGGATGAACTTCCTTTTACGGACCCTGGCCTGGCAGACCCTTTTAGAGAGGAGCGGCGTGATCAACGGGATCTTGTCCGCCCTCCATCTGCCTCCCCAGAACCTGATCAACACGCCGGGGGCGATCATCTTAGGCATGGTCTATAATTTCCTGCCCTTTATGGTCCTTCCGATCTACAACGTGCTGGCCAAGATCGACGATAACACGATCAACGCCGCCAAGGACTTAGGGGCTAATGCCTTCCAGACCTTCTGGCACATCCTGCTGCCCCTTAGCGTCCCGGGGATCGTCAGCGGCATCAACATGGTGTTCGTGCCGGCCCTGACCACCTTCGTGATCAGCAACCTGTTAGGCGGCAGCAAGATCCTCCTGATCGGCAATGTGATCGAGCAGGAATTTACCAAGGGCAGCAACTGGAACTTAGGCTCCGGGCTCTCCCTGGTGCTGATGGTCTTCATCCTGATCAGCATGGCCCTGATCACAAAATACGATAAGAACGGGGAGGGAAATGCGTTCTGATGAAAAAAAGATCTAGATCACTGAAGCAGTTTTTCGCCGACTTTTATCTGGTGGCGGTCCTGATCTTCCTGTATGTGCCCATCCTGACCATGATGGTCCTGTCCTTCAACACGTCAAAGTCCAGGACCCAGTGGGGCGGCTTTACCTGGGGCTGGTATGAGCAGATGCTCTCGGACCCCAATATCCTGTCGGCTCTCTATAATACCCTGCTGATCGCCTTTTTATCCGCCCTGATCGCCTGTATCATCGGCACGGCGGCATCCATCGCCATCCACAGCATGAAGCCGGTCAGCGCCACGGTGGTATTAGGGATCACCAACATCCCCATGCTGAACGCGGATATCGTCACCGGGATCTCCCTGATGCTGGCCTTCCTGGCCTTCGGGATATCCCTGGGGTTCAAGACGATCTTGATCTCCCACATCACCTTCAACATCCCATATGTGATCTTGAGCGTGATGCCTAAACTGAAGCAGACGAACAAGAGCACCTACGAGGCCGCTCTGGACCTGGGAGCCCATCCCCTCTATGCCTTTTTTAAGGTGGTGTTCCCGGATATCCTGCCCGGCGTCCTGTCCGGCTTCCTGCTGGCCTTCACCATGTCCTTAGATGATTTTATCATCACCCACTTTACCAGGGGGGCCGGGATCAACACCTTGTCCACCCTGATCTACAGCCAGGTACGCCGGGGCATCCAGCCCTCCATGTACGCCCTGTCCACCGTGATCTTCCTTGTGGTGCTGATCCTTTTGGCGATCGCCAATTATAAACCGGCTCCCCAGAAGGTCCGGCCAGGGATCGACCCCGCAGCTGCCCGGACAGCCGCCGCCCGGGCGGGGAAGGGCCGTATACCGGAGAAGTTCCAAAAAGGCGCCATGGCCGTGGCCGCTGTCCTGATCGTAGCCGCCGTCAGCTGGGTCAGCGTGCTGAAATACATGACCACCGACAGCGACGAGCTCTATGTCTACAACTGGGGCGAATACATCGATGAAGAGGTGATCGAGCTGTTCGAGGAGGAGACCGGGATCCATGTCACCTACGATATGTTCGAGACCAATGAGGAGATGTATCCGATCATCGAAGCCGGGGCGGTCCGCTATGATGTGGTCTGTCCCTCCGACTATATGATCCAGAAGATGGTGGAAAATGACCTGCTGGCGGAGATCGACCTGCGCAATGTACCCAACATCAGCCAGATCGACCCGGCCTACTTAGAGATGTCCAAGGCCTTCGATCCCCAGAACCGCTATTCTGTCCCTTACTGCTGGGGCACCGTGGGGATCTTGTACAATACAGAGCGCCTGAAGGCGCTGGGCGTGGATCCCCCGGAGAGCTGGGGCGACTTATGGGATCCGGCCTTATCCGGCGAGATCCTGATGCAGGACAGCGTCCGGGATGCTTTTATGGTGGCCTTAAAGGACTTAGGCTACTCCATGAACACCACCGACGAAGGAGAGCTTAAGGAAGCCAGGGACCGGCTGATCGGCCAGAAGCCTTTAGTCCAGGCCTATGTGGTGGACCAGGTGCGGGATAAGATGATCGGGGGCGAGGCCGCCGTAGGGGTGATCTACTCCGGCGAGATGCTCTACATCCAGGAGGAGGTGGCCGCGCTGGACTTAGGCTATTCACTGGAATATGTGATCCCGGAGGAAGGCACCAATCTCTGGCTGGACTCCTGGGTGATCCCGGCCAATGCCGCCAATAAGCAGAACGCGGAAAAATGGATCGACTTCCTCTGCCGTCCGGAGATCGCCCTGCGCAATTTCGAGTATATCACCTACCCCACGCCGAATAAGGGAGCCTTCCAGCTGCTGGATCAGGAGCTGCAGGAGGATAAGGCGCTCTTTCCGGATCTCGATAGCCTGGAAGGGAGCGAGGTGTTCCAGTATCTGGGTGATGAGGCGGATGGGGTGTATAACGCACTGTGGAAGGAGGTAAAATCGTGGTGATCGAAGGCCGTTCATGAGTGGATGACGGGTCCGCTGCGGCCGGGGTACGGTGCAGAAAGGACCCCGCCTTCCACTTTGAGACTGACATAGCTGAGGGTGAAGGGCTGTGGGGACTGCCATGACCGATGATGGGAGCTGGCAAAGAGATGATGAGCGCAGTAGGATAGGAATGGATCTTGACGGACTTGGCGATACTGATAGGAAACACGTTCGCCTCTGGGGATAGATGCCTTAAGGGGGCGGAAGGAAGGTGGTTCCTATGGGCAAGACCGTCCCTGCCGATGTATCTTCTCTACTGGAGGGCTTTGAACATCACTTGGCCGTACAGGATATGGCGGCGAATACGATCCGTTCTTATCTTTTTGCAGTCCGTCAGTATTTTCAGTTTTATCCAGAGCTGACCAGCTCAGATCTGCAGTTATATAAGCTTTATCTCTTGGAGCATTATAAGCCCCGGACGGTCAATCTGCGGATCCATGCGCTGAATGGGTTTTTGGATTTCGTGGATTGGCCGGAGGGGAGGCTCTCTCAGGTGAGGATCCAGCAGAAGGGCTTTTTGGAGCACATCATCAGCGAAGGGGATTATGAGTACCTGAAGACCCGGCTCCTTGACGAGGAGCGTTATCTCTATTATTTCCTGATCCGTTTCATGGCGGCTACGGGGGCACGGGTCAGCGAGGTGATCTGCTTTACCGTGGAGGATGTGCGGGCCGGCTTTAAGGAGGTTTATTCTAAGGGAGATAAGATCCGCCGGATCTACATCCCTGCGGACCTGCAGGCGGATACCCTGGACTGGCTCAACCGGCAGGGCCGCCGGTCCGGGGATCTCTTTTTGAACCCTTCCGGGGAGCGGATCAGCACGGACGGGATCCGCAAGCAGCTAAAACGGCTGGCGGCCCGCTATCATCTGGACGAGAAGGTCCTCTACCCCCATTCCTTCCGCCACCGGTTCGCGAAAAACTTCATCGAGCAGTGTGACGATATCTCACTCCTCTCCGACCTTTTAGGCCATGAGAGCATCGAGACCACCAGGATCTACCTGCGCCGCAGCAGCAGCGAGCAGAAAGCGATCGTCAATAAGGTGGTGGACTGGTAGGCGCCAAAAAGTGCCGGAAGGGGTGAAAAGGAGCATCATGGATAAACAACTCCAGATAGAAGAGTTTGAAAAGTACATGCGCACACAGGACATGGCGGAGAATACGATCCGCGCTTATCTTTTTGCGATCCGCCAGTATTTCCAGATCTACCCGGAGCTGACCTACTCCGATCTCCAGCTCTATAAGCTCCATCTGATCGAGCACTACAAGCCCCAGACGATCAACCTCCGGATCCATGCCCTGAATTGTTTTTTAAACTATCTGGAGTGGCCGGACAGCCCGATCATGCAGGTGCGGATCCAGCAGAAGATCTACTTAGACTTTGTGATCAGCCAAGCGGATTACGGATATCTGAAGACCCGGCTCCTCAGCGATGAAGACTACCTTTCTTACTTTCTGGTCCGTTTTATGGCCGCTACCGGGGCCAGGATCAGCGAGGTGATCTGCTTCACCGTGGAGGATGTGGAGAGAGGGTTTAAGGATATCCATTCTAAGGGTGACAAGATCCGCCGGATGTACGTCCCTGCCGCCCTCCAGAAGGACGCCAGAGGATGGTTAAAGGCGGCCGGCCTGCGGTCCGGCTACATCTTCCTGAACCCCTCCGGTAAACAGATCACACCGGATGGGGTCCGCAGGCGCTTAAAGCGAGTGGCTGCCCGCTATTGCCTGGATGAAAGGGTGGTCTATCCCCATTCCTTCCGCCACCGCTTTGCCAAGAACTTCATCGAGAGCTGCGGCGACATCTCCCTGCTGTCCGACCTTTTAGGCCATGAGAGCATCGAGACCACCAGGATCTACCTGCGCCGCAGCAGCAGCGAGCAGCGGGCCATCGTCAATAAGGTGGTGGACTGGTAGGGAGGGCCTTGCGCGGATCTACCATAAGGAGCCGAGCGATCATAGACGACAGGAGGGGACAGGATGAAAGAACAGGAGAAAAAAGACCAGCAGGGGACACTGCCGGATGCTGCCGCAAAGTGGGAGGCGGAGCTTCAGGCAGACCTGGATGCTTTCCAGATCTACCTGCGGAAGATGGGGATCGCGCAGAATACGATCGTCTCCTATCAGTCTGCCGTCCGCCAATACTATCTGCACCATCCCACACTGACCATAGAAAACCTGCAGGCCTACAAGCGCTATCTGATCGAGCATTACACCGCCAATACCGTGAACGCCAAGATCTACGGGCTCAACAAATACCTCCGCTATCGGAACACGATCCAGGACGGCCCGGACCTCTCCCTGGATAAGTACAATGTCCCCACCGTCAAGCGCCAGCAGAAGACCTTCGCGGACAATGTGATCTCCAACGAGGACTACAAGCTCTTAAAGGATCGGCTGAAGGAGGACGGCCAGCTCTTCTGGTATTTCATCGTCCGCTTCCTGGGCGCTACCGGAGCCCGGGTCAGCGAGCTGGTCCAGATCAAGGTAGAGCACTTGAAGCTGGGCTATATGGACCTATACTCCAAGGGCGGGAAGATCCGCCGGATCTATTTCCCGGACACCTTGTGCGAGGAGGGCCTAAAGTGGCTCTCGGAAAAGCAGGTCACCTCCGGCTTCATCTTTCTGAACCGCCGGGGCCAGCAGATCACACCCAGGGGGATCAACAGCCAGCTGAAGAAATTCGCCCAGCAGTACGGCATCGACCCCTCCACCATCTACCCCCACTCCTTCCGGCATCTGTACGCAAAGAATTTCCTTCTGAAGTTCAATGATATCTCGCTGCTGGCCGATCTTCTGGGTCATGAGAGCATCGAGACCACCAAGATCTACCTGACCCAGACCAGCACAGAGCAGAAGGCGCTGATCGATAAGATCATCGTGTGGTGAACATGGCCAGGCTTTGCACACAGCAGAGCCCCGGCCTTTTTATATGGCCAGTCTCCTGGCAAGATCATCCCCTTGCTTTTTAGCACAAAAGCGTATATATTATAAATAGACCAAAACTTACATTTTGTAATATTTTCATCGTTATCTACATATGATGTCCTATAAAAGAGGAGATAAAAATGGAAAATATGCTCTATTTATTAAACATACGTGTCTCTGGGATAAAAAATATCAAAAACGAGGTTCGGCTTGACTTTTATAAAAAGACCGTTGATAAGGATTTTGACCCTGATAAATACAGGATCAAAGCGGTCTATGGGGAAAATGGCTGTGGAAAATCCGCCCTCGTCACAGCTGTAAAAATCTTCCAAGACCTGCTGATCTCGGACAACTATCTGAGCGAATCAAAAACACAGCTATTTTTAGACGAGATCATAAACCGTTCTACAGGAACCTTCCGGTTTGATTGTGAATTTCTTGCACATGCAGATACCTTCAATATCGTTTATGCTTATTCCGTGTGTATCGCAAAAAGCGATAACGGCGTATATGAGATCCTATCCGAAACATTAAAAAGAAAAAATGGGAATTATGTAAACAACAAATATAAAAAGATATTTGAAAGTAAGGACGGGGACTTGTCCTATATCAGTTGTAGTGCTGACAAAAGAGCGATACTGGAAAAAATGACCATGAACCTCTTATCCACACACTCCTTCCTGTCGATCTTTCTCACAAACCTAAAAAAGGATGCTGCTTCCTTCAATGAAACACTGGGCCGCCAGGATCTGTTTCTGGATATGCTGATGTTTTTTACTCTGGCCATCATGATACGGGTATATCTCGCTGAAGAGGATCAACATGAATTATATCTCCTGCGGAGAAAATCGATCGAGGGGCGGGCAGATGGCCGTATCCTGCAGGAACAGATGTTTGGTTATAGGGACCTCGCCAATATTTTTTCTAGTGTCAATGAAAAAAGCGTAGCTAAAGATGATTTTGAGGGATATAGAGATAAGATCCACCAGCTAACACGGTTTATCCAGATATTTAAACCGGATCTGGTCTCCATCGATATCGACGCAAAGGAAAACGGCGATCGGTACGAGTGCAGTCTGGATCTAAACTATGGGGATTACCGCATAAACAGAGAATTTGAGAGCACCGGGATCAAAAAACTGATACGCCTGTTTGACTGTTTTGCTCTGGCAAGTACCATGGGGATCGTTTTTGTTGACGAAATGGACTCTAATCTGAATGATGTCTACTTATGTAAACTTATCGAGTACTTCATGTATTATGGAAAGGGGCAGTTATGCTTTACCACCCATAACCTGGACCCGATGTCCATATTGAAAGAAAATAAAAATTCCATCGATTTTTTGTCCAGCGACGGCCATCTGGTCCCATGGACCTCAAGGGGGAACGCTTCACCGGAAAATCAATACAAAAACGGGATGATCGAAGATCTTCCTTTTAACATCGATGCGACCGACTTTGTCGGGATCTTTGGGGAGTGAGCCTATGGCGTTACAAATGATACTTTGCGTAGAGACCAATAAAAAAGCCGATACTGACAGCATTTATATCGCGGAGACTATAGCGCGTTGGTATACGCTGACAAATCAGATCAAGAATAGCAAGGTCTATATGAACACAAAGACAAGGTACAGGTCAAAGGATGTCTTAAAAACGATCGATACCATGAGAAAAGCCTTTACCATCGGAGAGACCCGGGTGATCTACTGTATCGACACAGACCAGTATGAACGGAATACCGAACATGCACAGCAGCTTGAGGCTATCCAGCATTATTGCCACGAGAATGGGTATGATCTGATATGGTTTTGTCACGATATCGAAGAGGTCTTTTGCGGACAAGCTGTTTCTGACACAGAAAAAGTCCGGACTGCCGCCGCGTTCAGAAGAAAGAAAACGATCCAGGAGATGCAGAGCGGCCCATTATCCAGTAATGTGAAGCGCACTGGTTCCAGCAATATCCTATGTGTGCTCGACCGATATCTCCCCAGAAAATGAGCAACGCCCAAGGGCCATGTCATCCCTATGGTGACATGGCCCCTGGCACATCGTTGCGTTGATCTTGTACTCCACCAGCCCATCCGGCAACACCTACAAACCTCCGATCAGTTCCTCTTCGCCATCTCGATCCGCACATTCTTCCCCTTGATCTTCGCGTGCTCCATGGCCTTTAAGACCTGAGCGGAATACTGTCCCGGCACGTCCACGAAGGTGTAGCCGTCATACATATCGATGCTCCCCACCACACGGCCGGGGATCCCTGCTTCTCCGGCGATCGCGCCCAGGATATCGCCTGGGCTCACGTTCTGGGCCCGGCCGATGTTCACGAACAGGCGGGCCATATCCTGACCGGTCACATAGTCCACAGCCGCCCGCTCTACCGAGCCCCGCCTGCGGCCTCTTCCGCCGTCCCGGCCATACCGGTCGTCGTGGCCATAGCCGCCCCGTCCATACCGTCCGCCGTAGCCGCCACGGCCATAGCGCCGGTCGTCCCGTCTGTAGCGATCCAGATCGTCCAAGGAACGGGCCGGCTCGAAATTATCGATGATGTCCTCATTATCCTCGCCCATGTTGATCTTTAAGAGAGCCGCCGCCAGATCCAGGGCCGTGTAGTCCTCCTCGATCAGCTTCTGCTCCAGGATATTGATCATGGGGCCAAGGTCGGCTGTCTCCAGCATATCACGGACCTGATCCAAGGCCTTCTCCACCTTGATATCGGTGATGTCGTCCAGGGAAGGGATCGCCTGGGGGATGATCTTGGTCTTGCAGTAGCGCTGGATATCCCGCAGCTTATAGACCTCCTTACCCACCACCAGGCTGAAGGCCTTGCCCACACGGCCTGCCCGTCCGGTCCGGCCGATGCGGTGGACATAATACTCGTCATCCTGGGGGATGTCGTAGTTGAAGACCGCCTCCACGTCATCCACATCAATCCCTCTGGCCGCCACATCGGTAGCCACTAAGATCTCCGTGCGCCCATTGCGGAAGCCGTTCATCACCCGGTCCCGCTGCTCCTGCTTTAAGTCGCCGTGGAGCCCTTCTGCAAAATACCCCCGCCCCTGGAGGGCCTGCACCAGCTCGTCCACGCCCTTTTTCGTATTGCAGAAGACCACGGAGAGCTTAGGCGAATACAGATCCATCAGGCGGCAGAGCACCTCCACCTTATTTTTCGGCTTGACCTCATAATAATACTGGGTCACCTCCGGCACGGTCAGCTCCTTTTTCACCACCCGCACCATCACCGGCTCATGCTGGAACCGCTTCGCGATATCCGCGATAGCCGACGGCATGGTGGCGGAGAACATCACGGTCTGCCGTTCCTGGGGGAGCTGGCTTAAGATCGTCTCCATATCCTCTAAAAATCCCATGTTCAGCATCTCGTCCGCTTCATCCAGCACTGCGGTGTGGACATGGTCCACCCGGATCGTCCTGCGCCGCATGTGGTCCATCACCCGCCCCGGCGTACCGATCACCACCTGGACCCCTTCCTTTAAAGAACGGATCTGCCGGCCGATATCCTGTCCTCCGTATACCGGGAGCACCTTGATCTTGTGCATGAACTTGGCCAGGCGGCGGATCTCCTCCGCCACCTGGATCGCCAGCTCTCTGGTGGGCAGGAGGATGATCGCCTGGATCTTCTTATCCTCCGGGTCGATCTTCTGCAGCAGCGGGATGCCGAAGGCCGCCGTCTTCCCGGTCCCGGTCTGGGCCTGCCCGATCATGTCCCGGCCCTCCATCTGGGCCGGGATCGCCTGTGCCTGGATCGGGGAGACCGCCTCAAATCCCATCTCGGCCACAGCCCGCAGGATCGGGGCACTTAAGTTTAATTCATCAAATCTGATCGTTTCCATAAATATAGCTTCCTCTTTAAAAAAAACGAGTAGGATCCAGCCGCGTAGGGGCTTCTCATCCTCTCGTTACACACTAAACAGCTTGATAAATATACCAGACATTCCTGTTAAAGTCAAGAAGTTTACGAAATTTAGAATACTTTAAGAAACAACAGCTCGGATACATGCTATAATATTGTCAGATAGTATTTACTGACACCGGTCTGATGCCACACAATGCAGCGGCAGGATACCGGCCGGACAAGATCTGCCACAACCACAGGAGGCGAAGCAGCATGAGATTGAAGACCCGCCTGACGACCGCATTCCTGGCCATCACCATCGTCCCTTTGTTCCTGATATCTGTATGCATTTATGCACTTTCTAGCTATCAGTCCCAATCCTTTAAACGCGTATACGGTCTGGCAGAGCAGGTAGAGCTTTTGAGCAGCAATTCTCTGCAGATCTTCAACCGCCTGACCCAGAATGCCCAGGAGGAGATCCGGCAGGCGCTCCAGAGCTCCCCGGAAAAGTTCGAGGATCCGGAGTATCTGGCCCTGCTCAATGAGCAGCTGCAGGACCATTACGCCTGCCTGGTGGTGCGGAAAGGGCAGACGCTGATCTTTATCGGGGACGAGGAGCTGGCCCATGATGAACAGCTCCGGGGGCTGCTGCCGGAATACGCGATCTTAAATGCGGATATGGAGGGCGGCATCTATCTGGACGGCGACAGCCAGCATCTGATCAAGCAGATCGACTTTTTCTTTCCCGATAAGGTGATGGGCTCTGTGTTCATCATATCCGATGTGGACGATCTGATCCCTGAGGTCAAGTTCATGGTCATAGAGATGTTCGCCACCGGGATCGCGATCTTGCTGGTCACGGCCAGCCTTCTGACCATGTGGATCTACCGCTCGATCCTAAAGCCTCTGGATAAGATCCGGAAGGCCACGAAGGACATCCGGGACGGGAACCTGGATTTCACCATGGATATCGACAGCGATGATGAACTGGGCGAGCTGTGCATGGATTTTGAAGAGATGCGGATGCGCTTAAAGGATTCCAATGAGGAGAAGCTCCAGTATGACCGGGAGAGCAAGGAGCTGATCAGCAATATCGCCCATGACTTAAAGACCCCGATCACCGCGATCAAAGGGTACGCGGAAGGCATCATGGACGGAGTGGCCTCCTCACCGGAACGTCTTGATAAATACATCCGCACCATCTATAATAAAGCTAATGATATGGACCGTCTGATCGACGAGCTGACCTTTTACTCTAAGATCGACACCAATAAGATCCCTTATACCTACAGCAAGATCAATGTCTCCCAGTATTTCAAGGACTGTGTGGAAGAGGTGGGGCTGGATATGGAGGCCAAAGGGATCGAGCTTGGCTATTTTAATTACACCGATGATGATGTGATGGTGATCGCGGACGCCGAGCAGATGAAGCGGGTCATCAATAATATCATCAGCAATTCTGTTAAATACCTGGACAAAAAGCGGGGGATCATCAATATCCGGATCCAGGACGCCGGCGATTTCATCCAGGTGGGGATCGAGGATAATGGCAGGGGGATCGCCGCGAAGGACCTGCCCAATATCTTTGACCGGTTCTACCGGGCAGACGCATCCCGCAACTCGTCAAAGGGGGGCAGCGGCATCGGCCTCTCCATCGTGCGGAAGATCATCGAAGACCACGGCGGCCGGATCTGGGCCACCAGCAAAGAGGGCAGCGGCACGGAGGTCCATTTTGTCCTCAGGAAATATCAGGAGGTTATACAAAATGAGTAGGATTTTGATCGTAGAAGACGAGATGACGATCGCGGAACTGGAAAAAGATTACCTGGAGCTGAGCGGCTTTGACGTGGAGATCGAGACGGATGGGACGGCCGGGCTGGAACGCTCTTTAAAGGAAGATTTCGATCTGTTCATCCTGGACCTGATGCTGCCGGACACGGACGGCTTTGAGATCTGCCGCCAGATCCGCCAGGTAAAGAACACACCGATCTTGATGGTCTCCGCTAAAAAAGACGATATCGACAAGATCCGAGGCTTAGGCCTGGGCGCCGACGACTACATCACCAAGCCCTTCAGTCCCAGTGAGCTGGTAGCCCGCGTTAAGGCCCACTTAGCCCGCTATGAACGGCTGATCGGCTGCGGCCTATCCGCTAACGATGTTGTGGAGATCCGTGGCTTAAAGATCGACAAGACCGCCCGCCGCGTCTGGATCAACGGGGAGGAGAAGAATTTCACCACCAAGGAATTCGACCTTTTGACCTTCCTGGCCCAGAACCCCAACCATGTATTTACAAAGGAGGAACTGTTCTCTAAGATCTGGGATATGGAGTCGATCGGCGATATCGCCACCGTCACCGTCCACATCAAGAAGATCCGGGAGAAGATCGAGTTCAATACCGCCAAGCCACAGTACATCGAGACGATCTGGGGCGTGGGATATCGGTTCAAGGTATGACCAGCATGCGCCCCGCAAGGAGCGCATTTTTTTCGTGACCGTACAGGCTTTTCGGGGGGCCGCCAGCCCATTTTGCAGACGAAAAAAAGTCCGCCGCAGGAATTGACATTTCTCTGCATTTTTGATATCCTGTCTATGATCATGCTTATTATCTTACGGCCATTTTTGTGAAAAAAATGGCAGGATAGCGGATCTGTGGATCATATGCTCACTTCGTTCACGATGGAGGTAATGCAATGGATATTATGGATCTAGAGAAGACCTGTCGGGCTGTCCGCCGCGATATCATCAATCTTACCGCGGATGCTGCTTCCGGCCATCCAGGTGGTTCCTTGTCATCTGTGGAGATCGTCGTCACCTTGTTTTTCGATAAGATGCACGTAGACCCCACCGACCCAAAGATGACAGACAGGGACCGTTTTGTTTTGTCTAAAGGCCATGCCGCTCCCTGCTACTATGGCGTCCTTGCCGAAAGAGGTTTTTTCGACAGGAGCGCTTTTAAGAGCTTCCGCCAGATCAACGGCATCCTGCAGGGGCATCCGGATGTGTTAAAGTGTCCCGGCGTGGACGCATCCACCGGTTCTCTGGGACAGGGCATCTCCATCGCGGTGGGGATGGCGTTGGGCGCCCGGCTGTCCGGGAATGGAGCGAGGGTCTACACCCTTTTAGGGGACGGTGAGCTGCAGGAGGGCCAGGTATGGGAGGCCGCCATGGCTGCCGCCCATTATAAGCTGGATAACCTGACCGTGATCATCGACCACAATGGCCTCCAGATCGACGGATCGAACGATCAGGTCATGAGCCTGGGGAACATCAAGGATAAATTTACGGCCTTTGGCTTTGAAGTGGTGGAGGTGGCGGACGGGAACGATCTAAAGCAGATCAGTGACGCCTTTGACGTACCGGTGGCCGGAAAGCCGAAATGTATCCTGGCCCACACCTTGAAGGGCAAGGGCGTATCCTATATGGAAGGCCAGGTAGACTGGCACGGCAAGGGCCCTAATGAGGAACAGCGGCAGATCGCCTTGAAAGATCTGGCTGAGCCAGAGGGGGCAGACCCAGAAAAGATCAGCGTTTTGGACAACAGGACAGGAGCGGAGGGCTGCGCATGAGCGAGAAAAAAGCGATCCGAGTTGCCTATGGTGAGGCCCTGGCAGCTTTAGGAGAGACCAATGACAAGATCGTTGCTTTAGATGCCGATCTTTCCCATTCTACGATGACTTATAAATTTGCGGACAAGTTCCCGGAGCGTTTCTTTAACGCAGGGATCGCGGAAGCGAATATGGTGGATATGGCGGTAGGCTTAGCTTCCATGGGCTACATCCCCTTTGTCAGCACCTTCGCGATCTTCGGCACAGGCAGGGCCTACGACCAGGTCCGCAACGGCTGCGCCTACGGCAATTTTAACGTTAAGTTCGCCATGTCCCATGCCGGCGTCACCTTGGGCGAGGACGGCGGCTCTCACCAGGCGATCGAGGATATCTGCCTCATGCGGGTGATCCCCCGGATGACGGTCATCGTCCCCTGTGATGCCAATGAGGCTGCCCGGGCCGTGAAGGCCATGGTGGAGACCGAGGGCCCTATGTACCTGCGCATGGCCCGCATGCCCTCCCCTGTCCTGGATATGGACATGCCCTTCACGATCGGCAAGGCTAACGTGCTCCGGGAAGGGACAGACGCGGTGATCTTCGCCTGCGGGATCTTAGTGGATGCCGCCCTCCATGCGGCGGAGGCCTTAAAGGAAGAGGGGATCGACGCGGCGGTGGTGAACGTACACACCATCAAGCCTCTCGACGAAGAAACGATCGTAGCCTACGCCAGGAAATGCAAGAAGGTCGTCACGGCTGAGGAGCATTCTGTGATCGGGGGCTTAGGCGACGCGGTGGCTTCCGCCCTTTTAGGAAAGGGAGACTTCAAGTTCAAAAAGATCGGCGTCCAGGACCGGTTCGGCCAGTCCGGGAAGCCCTTCGACCTGCTGGAAGAATACGGGCTGACGGCGAAGGATATCGCGAATGCGGTCAAAGGCTTGTGACCCAAGATAAAAAGGGCTGCCGCAAAATGCGGCAAGCCCTTTTTCGCTTTCATCGGCAGCTCCACAGAGCGCCTATCCCTTATAAAAGACTGTATCGATGATCCCCAGCGCCTTGAGCGCATAGGCGATCCCGTCCTCCTCCACCGTCCTGGTGGTGAAAGTGGCATAGGGCTCCAGCTCTTTGTCATGCTTTCCCATCAGGACGGCATTTTTTGCATAGGTGAACATGGAGAGATCGTTGGTGCTGTCCCCGAACACATAGGCATCCTCCAGGGAGAGGCCATAGTGGTCCAGCACCATCTGGATCGCGGTGGACTTAGAGTGGCCTCTGGGGACACACTCCCAGAACTCGTCGCCCCGGTCGATCACATCAAAATCTTTTTCCAGCCCCTTGATGAACCTCTCCTTATCGCTGTCCTGGTCCGTATAGCAGCAGAATTTATCAAAATCGTAGCAATCCTCCTCGATCGGATGGGGGGAGACCTTGCCGTCTTTGATGATGTTCTCCCGGAGTCTTTCCAGCTTCGGCATCCAGGAGGCATCCCGACGGAAATGGCAGTCGTCCCTGGCCTCTAGGATCGCCTCTACCCTGCACGCCTTAAGGTGCTCTTTGATCTGGAGCCCCTGCGCATGGGGGATCGCCCTGGCGTATACCACTTTACCTTCCAGGATGATATAGGTCCCGCATCCGCACAGGTAGCCATCCATCTCCACCTGCTCCCGGATCGTGTCCAGCAGGCAGTAGACCCTGCCGGAATTGATAAAGGCCAGATGGCCGAGGCGCCTGGCCTCTTCCACCGCACGCACGGCGCTCTTTGGCACCGTCTTCCAGACTTCACTGAAAAGCGTGCCGTCCACATCAAAAAATAACGCTTTCCTGCTGCCCATCTCTTACCTCCGTCGCTTTGGCCAGATGATCACTCTACGATCTTCGCGTTCTCCACCAAAAATTCCATGACCATCACATTGCGGGCCGCCTGGTCCACCGCGTCCTGGCCGTAGGTGGCCACCAGCTCGTCGGGGCTGTCCAGCCCATAGGTAGCCGCTATGGCCATCCTGGCCTCGTCATCTACCTCCAGGCTCTCCTTTTTCGCGATCTCCTCTGTGATCAGCCCTACCTTGATGTTGCTCTCGATATCTGAACGCATCATATCTTTAAGGCCACTCTCATCCATGCCGAACATAGTGGCATAATCCACCAGGGTCATGCCGCTCTGCTTTAAAGCCGCTTCCATCTCCTCCATCTGCAGCTCCAGCTCGGAGTCCACCTGGGCGTCTAAGCCTTCGAAGGTGCTGAAGGCCAGGAGCTGTTCGATCACATCGTTCTGCTTCTGGTACTCCGCATCTTCCTTGGCGTTATCCTCTAAGGTCTTTTTCACCTCCGCCCGATATTCGTCTACGGTCTTGCTGGTCTGGGAGACCTTCTGCACGAACTCGTCTGTCAGCTCTGCATCCTTCAGCTCCTTGATCTCATTGACCGTCACGGCAAAGACCACATCCTGGCCGGCCAGCTCGGTGTTCCCGTAGTTTTCCGGGAAGGTCAGCTCCAGGCTCAGCTCTTCGCCTACATTGGCGCCGATCAGGCCGTCCTCGAAGCCATCGATGAAGCTGTCGGAACCTAGCTCCAGGTCATAGCCTTCCGCGGTCCCGCCCTCAAAGGCCTCCCCGTCCTTCATGCCCACATAGTCGATGTTCACCACATCCCCATCCTGGGCCGGACGGTCGGTGACCTGGATCTCCTCCGGGTTATAGGATAATATATAGCCGATCTGTTCCTCTACATCTTCATCTGTCACGGTGGTGTCCGGCTCCTGGATCTCCAGCCCCATATACCCGCCTAAAGTGACCGTTGCTTTCTGTACCTGTGCCTGGGTCTCTGTCTCGGTCGCTGCTGCTGTGGTCTCTGCCACAGTGGTTTCCTGGGTATCCTTTTTCCCGCATCCGGCTGCCACTGCCGCCGCCGCGAGGACACATACTATCACTCTTTTGGATCTCTTCATGAGCACCTTTCCTTTGCTTTTTATATTTGTGACCGCTCAGACCACATTCTAATAGTTATATCACAGGGACGCAGAAAAGGGAAGCTTTTCTGGCGGATCCACAGAAAATACACAGAAAATGGTCAACGATAAAATACTTTGAAGGCTTTGTAGGCGCTCAGCACATCCAGCTTTGAGGCCAGCTCGAAGGGGGCGTGCATGGAGAGGATCGGGACGCCTAGGTCTACGGTCTCGATGTCCATGCGGGCCACGAAACGGGCGATCGTGCCGCCGCCGCCTTCATCTACCTTGCCCATCTCTCCGGCCTGCCAGTAGACGCCCTCCTCTTCCATGATCTGGATCACCTGGGCCATCAGCTCAGCCCGGGCGTCGTTGGAGGAGGATTTCCCACGGGCTCCGGTATATTTGGTCAGCACGCAGCCATGGTTGATCTGGCAGGCGTTGCGCTTCTCAAATACATCAGGGAAGGTGGGGTCAAAGGCCGCGTTCACATCGGAGGACAGGCAGACAGATGCCCTGAGGACCTTCCGCACAGGGACGCCCTCCATGGCCGCCAGGTCTTCTATGTAGTGGAGCAGGTAATCGGAATCCAGCCCGGTGTCCCCTGCCGATCCGATCTCCTCTTTATCGGTCAGGATCGTGACCGTGGTGTGGGCCGGCTTTACGGTCTCGATCTCCGCCATCAGCCCCGTATAGGCACAGACCCGGTCATCCTGTCCATATGCGCCGATCATGCTGCGGTCCAGTCCCACATCTACGGCTTTGACCGCCGGCACGATCTCGATCTCTGCCCGGAAAAAGTCTTTTTCCGTGATCTGATACTGTTCATGCAAAAGCTGCAGGGCCAGGAGCTTGAAAGGCTCTTTCACCTCCTCGTCCTGATAGGGTACAGAACCGATCACCAGGTTCAGCTCCTCTCCCCGCAAGCCTTCCTTTAAGGGACGTTCACTCTGCTTTCCCGCCAGGTGGGGGAGCAGGTCGGTGATGCAGAATACGGGGTCGCCCTCCTTCTCACCGATGCAGATCTCCACTGTAGTCCCGTCCTTCCTGACCGCTACGCCATGGATCGCCAGGGGGGTCGCGCCCCACTGGTATTTACGGAGGCCGCCGTAGTAATGGGTCTTTAAGTAAGACAGCTCATCCTTCTCGTATACCGGCGCAGGCTTTAAGTCCAGTCTGGGGGAGTCGATGTGGGCCCCGTTGATCCGGACGCCTTTTTCCAGGGACTCGGTCCCAAAGGTGGTCGCGATCAGGGCCTTCCCCCGGTTCACAGTGTATACCTTATCCCCCGGGCCATAGCTCCCCTTTTCATCAAAGGGACGGTATCCATTTTCCTCCAAAAGCTCTACCGCATAACGGACACACTCCCGCTCGGTCTTTCCCCTGTCCAGGAACTTTTTGTAGCCTTCACAGAACCGGTCCGCCTCTTCGATCTGCGCCGGCGCTTTCTTGGCGATATGAGGCGCACTCCAGAACAGCTCCTCGGCCAGCTCCTGGCCTTTTGTCTTCGTCTCTTCCATCCTGTCTCCCTCCGTTTTCTCCTTCGTTTTTTGTGGCCTTCCCTCATCTGCACAGTACATCTGGCCATGCTCTGTCCCGGACCAGTCTCTGATATGCCTTCCAGACCATAGCCTATCTGGTCCGACTCCTGGTTATGGTCCACCTCTGTCACCGGAACAGCTCTTTACTATCCAGGACAAGGGTGAACGGCCCGTCATTGACCAGAGAGACCTTCATATCCGCGCCGAAGCTGCCATGCTGGACCTTCGCAGCCACCCTTTCCTTAAAGCCTTTCACCATGTACTCATACAGCGCATTGGCCTTCTCAGGGCTCCCCGCATGGACGAAGCTGGGCCGGTTCCCTTTATGGCAGTCAGCATACAAGGTGAACTGGCTGATCACCAGCACCTCCCCGCCCACATCCGCTAAGGACAGGTTCGTCTTCCCATTTTCATCCTCAAAGATCCGCAGCTTACTGATCTTGTCCAACATCCGGTCCGCTTCTTTTTCATCGTCCTCGTCGGAGATGCCCACCAGCAGGAGATAGCCCCTCCCGATCTGCCCGATCACCTGGCCCTCCACCATGACGGAAGCCTCCCGGACCCTCTGCAATACCACCCTCATCTCTTCCTCCGTTCTGTACGTTTGCCGTACCTGCACCGCGTCGGCCTGTGGCTGTGCCTGATGCAGCGCCTGCACCGTGCTGGCCTGTGGCTGTGCTTGATGCAGCGCCCGCACTACTTCGGTCTATGGCGGTGCCTGGTGCAGCACCTGCACGCTGACCCATGCCGTAGCACGGCATAAAAGCGCCACGACGCGCCGCGACCGGCGGCCTTTACGTTCCTTTAGGCCTCCGGTCTGCGTTCTCTATGGCCTGTTGGCCGGACTGTTCCGTTTCTCTGTGATGGCAAGGAGCGCCTCATGGAGCGAATACATCTTGTCATCCAGGATATCCACGATATCGGCGCAGGCTCTCAGCTCCCTCAGCAGCGCTTCCGGCGCGTCTCCCTCGAACTTGTAGGCGATCTTATGCTCTAGGCTGGCCCAGAAATCCATAGCTACCGATCGGATCTGCACCTCCACCTTCATATCCCGCCGGTGGTCGCTCAGGAAGATCGGCACCGAGACCACCATGTGATAGCTCTTATAGCCGTTAGGCTTCGGGTTCTTGATATAATCCTTCACATAGAGGACCGAGATATCCTCCTGCCGCTCGATGATCTCTGCCAACTGATAGATATCCGATGTGAAGGAACAGATGATCCGCACACCGGCGATATCGCTGAGCTTCTCGTTCATGTTCTGGATCGTCACCTCATAGCCGTCCTGCCGGAGCTTCCGCACGATGCTGTCCGCCGTCTTGAGCCTGGACTTGATATGCTCGATGGGATTATAATGATACCGGCAGACAAATTCATCGTTCATCATCTGTGCCTTCAAAGCCATCTTTTTTAAGGCATGATCATAGAGGAACATGGTCTCCTCCCATTGATCGACCTCCTCCTGACTTTTCAGGTTATTTTCCAATTGGATAGACCTCCTTAATTTAACTTGATCCCTTTTAACAGCGCGCCCAGGCCGGTGGTCGCCGCTCCGCTCTCCTTATAGTCAAATACCTCCTCAGCCGGCGCGTCAGCTCCTTCTAAGGCGCGCATGGACAGGCTGATCTTCCCATTGTCCGTAGAGAGGATCTTCACCTTGACGGTCTGCCCTTCCTTCAGCACAACACCGGGATGCTTGATCCGCTGGGTGCTGATCTGGGAGATGTGCAAAAGCCCTGTCAGGCCGTTCTCCAGCACCACGAAAGCGCCGTAATCCTTCAGGGTCTCTACAGTCCCCTCCACCACGGCCCCTACCTGGCACTTTGCCACCTTTTTCCGCTTCTCATCTGCCAGCTTCTCTCTGGCCACCTCTCTGCCGGAGAGCACCAGGCGCTTGTTCTCCTCGTCTGCCGTGATCACGGTGACCTCCAGGGTCTTACCATCCCACTCGCTTAGATCCTCCACATAACCTGCCGCCAGCTTGGAGGCCGGGATAAAGCCGCGGATGCCCTCCAGATAGGCCACTGCGCCGCTCTTGACGATCTCCGCGATCTTCACCTTGACGATGGTCCGCTCCTCCAGCATCTTTTTCAGCTTATCCCAGGCTAAGAGGTCATTGGCCTCTTTCCTGGACAGGAGGATGTTCCCCTCCCCGTCATCGGTCTTCACCACGGTAGCGGTGACCTCGTCCCCGATCTGCACCTCTTCTTTAAGCTGGAAGTCCGGATCGTTGGATAAGTCTTCTTTTTTGATGATGCCTTCTGCGTAATACTTCAGATCCAGGGTCACCTTCTCCTCATCCACACCGATCACGGTGCCGGTCAGGATATCCCCCTCCCGCACGCGCTTGAAAGAGGCCTCGATCTCCGCCTCGTAATCGGCCATGGATTCTGTGGGCGTAGGGGCCTCCTGAGACTCCTCTGCCGGAGCATCTGCTGCAGCGGCCTCTGCCGGGGCGCTCTCCACGGCAGCCTCTGTCCGGGCGCTCTCCGCGACAGCCTTTGCCGGGGCGGCCTCTGTCTGGGCGCTCTCCGCGGCGGCCTCTGCCTGGACACTTTCTGCGACGGCCTCTGCCGGGGCGGCCTCTGTCTGGACACCTTCTGCGACGGCTTCTGCCGGGGCGCCTCCTTCCGCTGTGACGGTCTCTGCTGCAGCCGCTGCCGCGCTGTCCTCCTCAGCGCTTACTCCTTTCGTGCTCTCTGCGATGGTCTTTTCGCTCTCCATGGATAAAACACTTCCTTTCCTATTGATATAGTGATCTGATGATCGACGCACTTTCCTAATCATACCATAAAAAATAGTCCAGTACAACATTGACAGATACAGATTTTTTCTTTATACTAAAAACGATGATCGTTATCACTATCAGAAAGGAGGCCATATGAAGATACGGAAGTATAGCCGTCAGCGGGAATCGCTCAAACACTGCCTTTCCATACGCTGCGACCACCCTACAGCCGATGCCCTGTATGCCAGCATCCGCGAAGAATTCCCCAATATCAGCCTGGGGACCGTATACCGGAACCTGAACCTCCTGGTAGAACTGGGGGAGATCCAGAAGCTGAGCTTTGGGGACGGTGCAGACCGTTTTGACGCCAGGGTCAGCCCCCACTATCACTTTGTATGCAGATGCTGCCATCAGGTCAGCGACCTGCCTATGGGCCATCTGGCTGAGATCGATCATCTGGCCCAGCGCTACTATGACGGAAAGGTGGAGAGCCATGCCACCACCTTTTACGGAGTATGCGGTGATTGTACAAGGAAAGGGGCCGCTCCGGCGTGTAAAAAGCAGTGACAGTCCAGACCTCCTGGACTTTTACAAAACGTAATGTAACAGATCAGATACCCAGAACTGTTACAAAGTGACAAAAGATCCCCATATCTCCTGCAAAAAGGACTTGACAGGAGATATGAGACATGATAAAGTGATATCAGTGATCATTACTGATTTTATCCAACCCATTTAAAGAAAAGGAGAATACGACTATGAAAAAGTGGAGATGTTTAGTATGCGGCGAGATCATCGAGAGCGAGAACGCACCGGAGAAATGTCCGGTCTGCAACGCTCCCGCTTCTAAGTTTGAATTAGTGGACGAGAGTGCAGAGCTGACCTGGGCTTGCGAGCACGTGATCGGCGTGGGCAAGGAAGAGGGCGTTTCTGAGGATATCATCGCAGACTTAAGGGCGAACTTCGAGGGCGAGTGCTCTGAGGTCGGTATGTATCTGGCCATGTCCCGCCAGGCATTCCGCGAGGGCTATCCGGAAGTAGGCGAGTACTACAGGCTGGCTGCTTTTGAGGAGGCTGAGCATGCAGCGAAGTTCGCAGAGCTGTTAGGCGAAGTGGTCACCACCAGCACCAAGAAGAACCTGGAGCTGCGCGTGGCTGCTGAGAACGGCGCTACCGCTGGCAAGTTGGATCTGGCCGGCCGCGCGAAGAAGGCGAACCTGGACGCGATCCATGACACCGTCCACGAGATGGCGAAGGATGAGGCCCGTCACGGCAGAGCTTTCCAGGGCTTGCTGAAGAGATACTTTAACTAAGGTTGGAGCAAGTCTCAAAGCGTTTAAGCGTATATAAGAGTAAATGAGCAGGGGAACGGACCGGGGATGGTCTGTTCCCTTTTTCTATTTTCATTTTCGATGATATCGTGTACACTATTTATGACCAAGAGAAAAGGAAGTACAGGAAGTACATGCGGATATGGATATCAAACAGCTTTCGGACAAGCAGGATGTCCTGCTACTCTTGGAGCGATCCTTGAGGGATAGGCTAGAGAAGTATTCGATATATCGAAATTTGTTTGATATCATCTATTGACTATCTGTTATAAATGATATATGATCAGTACAAGGCCATAGATATGAGGTATATCGAAATGATAAAACGTGAAGCCTATATGACACAGATCCGCCCTTTTATGGATCAGGATATCGTCAAGGTGCTCACCGGGATCCGGCGCTGCGGGAAATCGGTGATGCTCCAATTGATCCGCGAGGAGCTGCTGGCACGTGGTATCCGCAAGGAACAGATCGAACTGATCAATTTTGAGTCAAGAGCCGCCGCATATGTCCAGGACGTAGATGCATCTTATGCACATATCAAACAGCTGGCAGACACAGGTCCGGGTAAGCTCTATCTTCTTTTAGATGAGATCCAGGAGCTGGATGGCTGGGAGACGATGATCAATTCTTGTATGATCGACTTTGATGTGGATATCTATATCACCGGCTCCAATGCGAAGATGCTATCTGGAGAGCTGGCCACCTACCTGGCCGGACGTTATGTGGGATTTACGATCTATCCCTTTTCCTTTCAAGAGGTCCTGCAGGCGCTGGGGGATGTCCCCCCACAAGAGGCTTTCCGTCTCTATCTCCAAAGAGGGGGGATGCCCTTTTTATACCAGTTCCCTATGGATGAACAGAATGTGCGCCAGTATCTGGATGATATCTATTCTTCCATCATCCTGAAGGATATCGCGCAGCGGAACAAGATCCGGGACCTGGAGCTGTTAAAACGTGTATTGCAATATTTTATCTCCAATATAGGGAACCCTTTCTCCGCTTCCACGATCACCAGATACCTAAAAAACGAAAAGCGGAAGATCTCCAACGAGACTCTTTACAATTATATCGACTATTGCAAGACCGCCTGCCTGCTCCACCTGGTACCCCGGGAGGATATCTCCGGCAAGCAGCTCCTGCAGTTCCAGGAAAAGATCTATCTCACCGACCACGGGTTCCGTGAAGCCCTCCTGGGGACGAACCTGCGGGATATCAACCAGGTCCTGGAAAATATCGTGTATCTGGAGCTCCTGCGCCGCGGCTATACGGTCACCGTCGGAAGGCTGGGCCGCTCCGAGGTCGATCTTGTGGCCAAGCAGGGGAAGGATACGCTCTACATCCAGGTCAGCTATCTCCTGGCCAGTGAGGATACGGTCCAGCGGGAATTTAGCGTATTAGAAAAGATCCCGGATAACTACCCTAAATATGTGGTGACCATGGATGAGATCGATCGGGGGCGGAATGGGATCAAGCATGTCCACATCCGGGACTTTCTTTTGATGGATCGGTATGGCTGATCGATGAGTGGGACTGCCTTTTCCGGGATCACCGCCAAGATGAAGCGGCGCAAGAGGCGTATCTCGATTTTCTGCGGGCTTGGCTGAAGGACCAGGAGTATGTGGTATTGACCTATATGACGGGGATCCTGCCGATCAAGAAGTATGGGACTCACCAGGTGGATTCTGTCGAAGACAGAAGAGAAGGCCCCCTGGGGGGCTCCGCATTAAATATGTTTACGGAATACTCGATGGCAGACCCCGGGGAGCTTGCCGCATATTTTGGATTTACGGAAAAGGAAGTGCAAGATCTCTGCAGGGACTATGGCATGAGCTTTGATGAGGCAAAAGCCTGGTATGACGGCTATCAGCTGATCACGCACACGAAAGATGGCCAGATCCGTCATTCTATGTACAGCCCCAGGTCCGTGGTAGAGGCTATGCTGCGCCATCGGTTCGGGACATACTGGAACCAGACAGAGACCTATGAAGCGCTGAAGGTCTACATCCAGATGGACATGGACGGCCTGAAAGATGCTATTGTGGAGATGCTGGCAGGCGAACATGTACGGATCAATACGGGGACCTTCCATAATGACATGACCACCTTTGCAACGAAAGATGATGTCCTGACCCTGTTGCTCCATCTGGGCCATCTGACCTATGACAGTCTCCATGAGACGGTCTCTATCCCCAATAAAGAGGTCTCCCTGGAATATGTCAACGCGATCAGCACGATGGACTGGCAGGAGGTGATCGCCTCTGTCAATGCCTCCCGAAAGCTTTTGGAAGCACTGTGGGCTATGGACAGCGGCGCGGTGGCAGCAGGGATCGAGCACGCCCACCGGGAGATCTCCATCCTCCAGTATAATGACGAAAATTCTTTAAGCTGTACCGTCGGCCTTGCCTTTTACTTTGCCAGAGAGTATTACACCATTATCCGGGAGCTCCCAAGCGGGAAAGGCTTTGCAGATATCTGTTTTCTCCCGCAAAGAGCCCATCTGGATAAACCGGCGGTGGTGATCGAACTGAAATGGGATAAAAGCGCGGCGGGCGCGATCGCGCAGATCAAAGAGCGGCGATATGTGGATGCTCTAAAGGACTATCAAGGAGATCTGCTCTTAGTCGGCGTGGACTTTGACAAGAGCTCGAAAACACATAGCTGTGTGATCGAGAAGGTTGAAAAAGAGGCTTGAGCACGGTTGACTCATAGTGGCGGATATGCTAGTATTAAACATAAGGAAAGCAACCGCCCAAAGTGGTTGACCTCCAGTATAGCTTTTAAGCCTACCTTCACCGGGCAAGTGACAAGGTAGGCTTATTTATTTTCGCTTGTTGTTCCTATCGATATAGGCAAGCAGTGCGACTAGGAAGGTACCGCCCAAAAATAGCAGGCTCAACACTTCATATGTAGTCATTTGCACCACCTCCCTTCTTTTGCAAGTTAGGGAGGCTCACCACCTTGTAACACGGTTGCTTTCTAGTCTCTAGTTTAGCATATCATCCAATATCTGACAATAGTAAATTTTTGTATGATCTGATAACTTCGTTTGATAAAAGGCCGAAAAGGGAACGGAGCATAACCGTCCATCCCCTTTTCGGTCTTCTTTATGTCTTTATGCTACATTTCTTTATCCTGCTCTTTTTACTCCCCTTTACTCTTCCTTACGTTTCTTGATATAGATCCCGCATGCCGCCATCAGGGAGACTACCATCATCCCGATCAGTGCGCCTGTGGATACACTTCGGTCGCCGGTCCTGGGCATCCCGAACAGCGGGACGCTCTCATCATCGATCGGGATCAGAGGCGTATTGTCCTCCTGCGGAGGCGCCGCTAACGGAACGGGACCTGGGTTGATGGTCGTGGACGGAGGCTCTGGGTCTCTGTCCCTGTGTACCTTCGGACTGCCAGGACGATCCGGCTCATCGGGAGTCCTGGGCGGTTCTTCAGGCGTATGGGTGTTGGTGATCACAAAGGTCTTTGTGTCTTCCTGATACGCATACGCTACAGAATATCCGTTGATCGTTGTGTTCTCCACGATCGTATAAACGATCTCTCTGCCATTATCATACTTGGGCAGCTGGAGCCACTCGCTCTGCCATTTTCCGGCCTCGTTCAGCATGATCGGACCGCCTACCGGGGAACCATCTGCCAAAAGCTGTACTGTGATGCTCGCCGGGCGTAGGCCATCTTTATCTGCGCTGTCCTCCCATACCTTCCGGACCAAACGACTGGTCTCTTCTGGTGTATAGGCGTTCGTGATCTTACCTGTGTAGTCGTTCGTATCATCCGGCTGGACGATCTCCTTCATGGAATAACCAGCGCCTTCTACGCTCTCCTCGCTGAAAGTATATTGGATCAGTTTGCCATCCTTGTACTTAGGCAGACCACTGAACTCCCATTTCCAGTCATCCTTAGCGGTGACTTCTTTACGATACCCCTCACCTGCAAGTGGTTCATTATCTGCGTACAGTTCCACGATGATCTTGGAGGGACGCTTACCATCCTGATCGTTTTTGTCATCCCAGATCTTCTCGCCCTTGATCGTCACCATATGCTCGGTGTTGGTGAATGCCGCCTCTGCTGTTTCCTTCTTCACGATCACGCCAGCGCTACCATGGATGAGCTTATGCCCTTCCTCACTCACCTCTTCGCCGTCTGTCTTATCTCCATCCACATCTGCTACGTCATCCTTGACCAGGATCTCGCCTGCATTGACTGTGGTGATATAAGCACCTGTATTCGCTCCTTTCTCAACTACCTTATATTTTGTCCCTGCTGGCAGATTTTCGATCAAAATGCTCTCGCCGTCGCCCAGGACAAAACCGTCCACACTTCCCACAAGCTCGACTACACCATCACTGCCGACTCGTATAGTCCCTTTCTCAATCTTATCTGCCGTCTTCGTGTAGGGGATATAGGCACCGCTCGTGCTGAGGGGCTTATCATCCTTATCGCGTAGTTCCAGTGTAAAGTGCCACTTTGCCGCGGTGTCCTTCTCACCGTCTCCGTCTACATTGACCGTCTTGCTGATCAGAAGGTCGCCTATCGGCTCCTTTACCTCGTTAGTAAACTTCACATGGGTCGCGCCAAAATGGAGCGGTCGGTCCCCCACGGTCGTATTGCTCCCGTGTTCATATTTCTCATAGTCCTTCTCGGCCCAGATCACATCAAAGGATACCTTAAAGTCATCCTCTTCTTCTCCCAGCTCTTCAACAACAGAGTATGTCATGTCAGGAGAAAGACCATTGATCTGGATCGTTTCACCGTCCTTCAGCCCTACGGTAGCCTTACCTGCGACAAAGGATACCGTTTCCTCCGTAGCGCCTGTGCTGTCACCCTCTGCTGCAGGGGTGGTCGTTCTCACAGCATCATACGTTGCATTGACCGGTCCAGCCGCATCTTGCAATGTGATGCTGAACGTAAATACCTTATCCTTTGCCACTGCATCATATCCATCGACCAAAGTCTTGGATAGCTTTAAGGAATAGGCTGGCGTATTGGTCACGGTCCAGGTCCCATCTTTATTATCGGTCACCTGACTGATAAACCGGTCGTCCGGGACCTCTCTGACCTTATATACAAACTCGCCATCGTCATCTCTTATCGCCAGGTTGGGGAAGGTCACGCCGTTCCAGTAAGGCTCCTGGAATTGACGTGTCTCTTTTCTGGTGTCGATCTTTTCCCAGCCATTTTCTACAGTCGGTTCTTCATCCTCTACAGAAGGATCGCCTTCTTTCACATGCTTCATCCACAGGTCGTAATAGATATACCAGATATTCTCCGATACATCCTTCAGTTCCTCGCCGGTCAATGGCTCGCCATTGGGCTTTGTCCATTCTTTCTTGACCTGGATATCTGTCAGCTCCGTATTTCCTGTTCCGATCGATACGTTTCCGTTGGCGCCGATACCGCCGCCTCTCGTAGCGGACTCATTGCCTGTGATATACACTTTGATCTCATCTAACCCAGTAAGCTCCTCTTTTTTTGCTGAGGAATAGAGCTGCACATTATTATGGGAACGCAACGTACTATACGTAGCCAATGTGCCAGTCTTCATATCGATCCATTTATAATGACCGCCTCTCAGCATATAACGAGAGATGTCGATGATACCAAACGAGTATCCATGTCCACCGGAAGTATCCATTATCTTCCCCGACAGATATATATCATAAGCCTTCCCGCCGCCTGTATTTCCGTGGATCACACCACCGTCCGTCAGATAAACTTTTACGCCGCCAGTATCGCAGACCGAGATACCTCCTCCATTTCCAGAAGCCGTATTTTCACTGATCAGGACATTTTTAAGGTTCAGCTGTCCAAAAGGAAGATTTTTCGGAACACCTTTCCCGACCCTGCCGTTCACATAGATACCGCCGCCGCCATCATAGCCGCCTAGGGTCACATTATTTGTGATATGTCCACCCTCGATATCCGCAACGCCGCCCATCTGGATGAAGATACCGCCGCCACCAGCCTGATTGCCCGCAAAACGATCGGTGTTTGTTGCTGTGTTTTGGCTGATCGTACCGCCAGTCATCATCAACCTGCTCGTGTTGGATGTATAAGAGGACGTTCCGTCTCCTATGGAGATACCACCGCCCATACCAGCTTCATTTTCAATGACCTCACCACCTGTCATCTCCATCCTTCCGCCAGAGCCGATAAATACACCGCCGCCGGCATTAACAGAATTGAGGATGACAGGCCTGTTGTTTTCATCTCTCCCATGGCTTTTAGAGACCCCATTTCCTTTATTCTGTGAAATGGTCCCTCCTGCAAATACAAAGGTCCCGCTATTGAACACTCCGCCGCCGCAAGCCGAGCTATTCCCTGTGATCAGCCCGCCATCCATATATAACTTACCTGCGTTACGGATCGCGCCCCCTTGATCCCTGTTATTAGTATCGGTCGTCCCGCTGGCATTGTTCTGCAGGACTGCGCCCTCCTTAATATTTAAGGTCGCTCCTGCTTCTACATCGATCATCGCAGTGGTCGCTGCTACTTTCATCTCAGACTGGCTTCCGCCGTCGATGGTGATCGCCTCCAGGGTCAAAGCTGCGCCGCTGGGCACCTTCACCAATGGTCCGGTATAGCTTTTATATCGCTGGATCTTTTTCCCTGCCGGGAGCGTCCAAGTTTCTCCTGCCTTCGAGACTGTGATAGGACCTAATACATAGATCGTATCCAATTGTAGATTATTTTCCAGGACCTTCTTCGCTGCTTCAAAAGTCATGACCGGTTTACTGGTCTCTAAACCACTATTTGAATCCGAAGGTTTGATACTTGATGTATTGGAGCCAATAAATACGTAATTACCATTTACAAGTGTTTTATGCAGGACGATCTGGTTCTTTTCTTTATCCAGCATCGGGGAGGTAAGGAACTTGTAATCTTTATTGTCTCCCGACCACGTCAAAGTGTTATTTCCCTTCTCGTTGGTCCCTGTGCTATTTTGATTTTCCCAGCTAGCATTGGCCCAGTTTACCTGATCTTCTGTCAGAGTATGACCAACCTTCGCACTGATCACAGCAATATCTGGTACGTCTTTGTTGGGATCGGCCATATCATTTGCTACAGGGTTCATCGTACCCAGGATAGGACGGAGCGTTAAGGTGTCTACCTTAAAACCACTTCCGGCCATCGTCACCGGAGCTGTTGAACTGTTCTGGAAATGCTTCAGATACAGCCTGCCAAGTTCTCCGTCCAGAACGGCCACAGATCTTTTTCCACTTTGTGATAAGGTCAGGTCGTTTATATTAGCATTGATATTGACTGTACTGAGCGCTTTATTGACTTCTGCCGTACTCTGCTCCAATGTCATCTTCTCGACAGGACCATTGACGTTTACAGTCGCAGTCATATTTCTCGCGGCTTTCTCCATCACGGTCAAAGACCCCACTGCAGCATCCTGGGCGATCTCCATTACACCTTGATAGATCCTTGCTGTCAAGGTCTTTAGCTCACCATGGACATTTACGGTACCATAACTCTGGACCCCATACAGAGCATCGTTTTGATAACCTAGGGACTTTATCACCGCATCATCTTCGATATTTAAAACAGCGCCATCTGAGACGATGACCCGGTTCCCGATCTCTCCAGGTCCTTTTATATTCAATACATAGCCGCTCTTTTTCACCTGGAATATCCCATAACTGGCATCATAGGTCTTGTTGCTGGCCGTTCCTGTAGGGTAGATCGTACACCCATTTAGATCGATCGTAACATTGGTCACATCACGATAGGTATACGCACTTCCTGTACCCGTACCAAATACATACATCCCGCCACTTGGGAGAGATCTGCTGCCGCTGCCATCCTCACCAGCGATCAAAGTGATCGTCTCATTGCTCTTTACCGCTTTCATCGCGTCTGCAAAGGTGGGATATACCACATCGCCTATCCTTGCCACGTTCCGGTCGGTGGGCGTTGCCGTCCAGGTACGCAGGCTGTTGCTGTCTGTCGTGAGCTCTGTTGTGATCTCGCTGCTGGACATATTAGACCAGACATAGCCGAACTTCTGGAAATCAACCCCTTCATCCTTCATGGAAGTGGCTGGCTGGACCGTCACTTTCGCACTGACCGATGCGATATAGATGTCGTTGGCATTGCTCTTCTCACTATTATTCGCATAGATCGCACTGTTTTTCCCTTCACTTGTCACAGGCATCCTAAAGGTCCCACCGTTTACATAGATGCCGCCACCTGCAGTAGAATTAGTCGCCTTGTTCTCTTTGACCACCGTATCGATCACATCCATCGTACCCTGGGTCGTATAGATGGCACCGGCGTATGTGCCTGTATTTCCTTTGATCGTACAATCTTCGATGGTGATCGGGCTGTTCCCTCCTGCATAGATCGCACCTGTACCATAAGTGCTGACCCCTTCGTTCCCATTCATGGTACAGCCTTTGATCGATACCGTACCCGTGCCCACTTTATAGATCGCGCCGGCCTTAAAGCCTTTATTCCCTGTAAAGATACAGCCTTCGATATCTGCATGGCCCGCGGTGATATGGATCGGAGCCATCGCCGATGTCCCTCCACTGACGACAGTATTGTCAAGGAACTTACAATCCTTTATCTTTTTCGTACTTCCTATCCCTGCAAGCCGTATCGCAGAACCATTGGAGCTATTCTGGATATTTGTTATGGTAAAGCTGCTATTTTCTACGCTCACTTCACCCGTAGTAGCGGTTATATTGACCGCTGCTAGCATGTTATCGCCAGTAACCGTCACATCCGAGATATGAACTTCTTGTGTCGTGTTGTTAATGCCGATACCATAAAGAGCATTATACGTAAGATCGGCTTTCTTGATGGTGACTGACGCCGCCTGCACATAAACACTTCCATAAGCACCATAGCTTGTATTACTGTTATCACTGATCTGGACCCGGTCTTCTCCACCATCGATGGTCAAACTCCCACCATTGATGTACATAGCGCCACCATAATTGCCTGTGACCTTATTTCCACTAATAGAAGAATTCCCTAAGACCGAGACTGCACAGTTACTTGCATAAATACCACCGCCACTGCCTGCACTTGCAACATTATCCGTTATGTTGGAATCTTTGATCGTCAGTTTTCCACCAATGATATTAATGATCCCGCTATTGGAGATGCCGCCTTTTGCATACCCTTTGTTATTTGTGATCACACAGTTCTCCAGAGTAAGATCCACGCCGTTGGACGCTTTTATCGCTTTCCCGTCCTGGTTTGTACGGTCTCCCCAGTCTCCGCCAGTGATCGTACCATGCTGGATCGTGACCGTCCCGCCAAAGATCTCAAAAACATTCTTTCCTACAACCCCACTGGACAGGGTATGGCCCTGCATGTTCAAGGTATAGCTCTTATTTTTGCTCTCATTTGTAACTGCGATGTTCTCCGAAGTATCTGTCAATAAGACGATCTCATCCCCAGCTGTGCTAGCTTCGATCGCCGCCTGGAGAGTAGGATACTCCTTATCTCCGATCTTAGCCACATTCCCTGTCCCGGCTACGACCAATGCGAGACCATAGGGAGAAAATGCCTGTGTCTGGAAATCAAACTCGGTCTCATCGGCTTTTTCCGTGGAGGTCATGATCTTTGCGTCCCCATCCTCGGGCAGATGGAGCACAGAGACTCCCAGTGCGTCTTCCTTCGGCACTTCCTCTGTGGTCATAGGCTTCTTCACCTGGATGTTTACCGATACTGTATACAGAGGTTCTACTTCGCTTCCGTCTTCTTTGGACGCAAAGGTCACATCATAGGCCAGGAACTCGGATACCATCTGACCTTCTTCCAGAAGGCTGTTGGTCTGGGCGATCAGGGCCGCAAGCTGCTCTTCGTCCTCGATCTTTTCTGCCCGAAGCTCTACTTCTTCCTCAAATGCACCCTCCGGCACATCTACACGGATGATCGCTTCTTCCGTTTCGACGGTATAGACAGCAGCCGGGATCAGCTTCTCATCCAGCCCCACCTCGACCACAAGGTCTTCGTCTTCCGCCTCTACCTTATACACATGCTCATATTTCTTCCAATCTGCAAGGCTTTCTGCCTCATCTTCCTCTGCCGTATCTCCGCCGTCTTCCTCATCGGCATCTTCCGTGTCCTCCGCCTCTGCCAGCGCGGCCACATCCGTTACCTCTTCCACCGCCAGGCCATTCGCCATCACGCTGATGATCTCGAAGTCTTCTTCCGGCTCTACGGCAAAGTACAGGGTCCCGCCCATCTTGACGGTATCCGCGCCCACGATCTGGGCTGCCCCGTCGGGGATCACCTGATAATCTACCTGAAGGGTCTCTAAGGCCTCGTTGTACTCCACCACCTTCTGGATCTCTTCCAGCTCTACCAGGTACGCTCTGGCCTTTGCGCCCTTCCAGATCATCACACTCTTATATTCTTTCCCCGGGATCTCCCAGTCGTCACCCAGGTCCTGCCCGCCATTACCGTCAGGCTCTTCTTCTGTCTCTGTATCAGCAGGAGCTGTCGTGCTCTCGGCCTCGGCAGCTGCCGTGGTCTCCTCTTCCGGCTGCGACCCACTCTCTGCTGTTCCTTCTGTGCTCTCTTTCGTACTCTCTTCCGGAGCCTCTTCTGTACTCTCCTCCGGGCTTGTTCCCTCCGGAGCTTCTGGCGTTCCTTCGCCCTCTTCTTTACTGGTCTCTACCGGATCCTCTGGTGCTGCCGTGCTTTCCTCTGCCGGAGCCTTCTCTGCTCCCTCCGGCTCACTCTCTACCGGGCTGCTCTCCTCTGGATCCTCTTTCTCTGTTCCTTGTGTACCTTCCTCTTCTTCGTCTTCAGCTTCCGTGGTGGTCGTTTCCTCTGTCTCCTCTGCTTCCGCTCCTCCCACTTCTTCCTGTCCTGCTGCTCCATCTTCCTCGTCACCACTCTGGATGTCCTCCAGAGGTACCGTGACGAACACGGCCTGATGGTAAGAGATGCTCAGTTCACGGCTCCCGCTGTCTGCGCTGTCCGAGCCTGCTCCCCCGGAGCTGCTGTCCGCACCACTGCCGCTGTCGGATGCGCCGCCTGCACTGTCGCCTGCAGAGCTGCCAGAGTCGCTGCTCCCTGACCCGCCAGAACTGCTCCCACTGTCGGATGCATCGCTCCCGGCTCCCCCGGAGCTGCTGCCACTATCCGACGCGCCGCTATCCGATCCCCCGGAGCTGCTGCCGCTGTCCGATGTACCGCTGCCAGATCCGCTGGAACTGCTGCCACTATCTGATGCGCCACTGTCCGATCCGCCGGAACTGCTGCCATCATCCGATGTATTACTCCCAGATCCGCTGGAGCTGCCGCTGCCAACGTTGCCATCGCCTGCACTGCCTTTATCTGCACTGCCGTCATCCGATGCCCCGCTGCCGGTGTTCCCGGAACTGCTGGCACTACCGTCGTCCGTCCCGCCGTTCTCTCCTGCATCCGATGCATCGTCCGATCCATGGTCTTCTCCTGCTGCATCATCGGATCCTATATGATCGCTCTTATCTGAGCCAGAGCTTCCTTTACCACCGGTAACGCTCTCGCTGTCGGATGCATCGCTCCCGGCTCCTCCGGCGCTGCTGCCGCCAGAACTGCTGCTCCCCGCGCTCCCGCTGCCGCCGGACGCGCCGCCTGCGCCTGCGCTGCCGCCTGCCGGTCTGCTGACAGTCCCGCCGGCGGTCTCCTCTTCTTCCTCTTCTTCCTCTTCGCCCACATAGACGCTTGCCGGATCCACCTTCACCAGCTTGGTCTCGTAGCCGTCGATGTTCACACAGAACCGATACGCCTGGCTGCTCTCGTTGACGAACAAGAACACCACGTCCTCCGTTGCCGTGCGGTAAAGGGCCATCAGCTGGGTATCTTCCGGCGCTAACCGGTCATCTACCGTCAGCGTGAGCTCATAGACCTCTCCTTTTTCCGGCTCCAAAAGCTTCTTGTAGCTTTTCTTCACCGACTTTTGGGCAGCCTCCAGCTCCAAGTCTTCCAACTCAAAGCTCCCCTGGCTGTCCAGGTCCCGGATCGCGTCCAGGATCTCCCTTCCGTCGAGCATGAACAATGCGATGTCCGACTCTTCCTCTTTCTCAGCGGCATACACTATCCCTGTGTTCGCGCTGATGTTGGAGACGACCAGCACCATGCTCAGTACAAACGCCATCAAGCGTCTGTAGCCTTCGCGGATCTTCCTGCTCATACATGTTCTCCTTTCTCATGCATCCTCTCTATCTTCCAATGCTGTATCCATCAATTTGATCAATTCCAGCAGGCTCCTGAAATTTTTGGTCTCTTTCTCATCCAGCCAGGTGACCTGCCCCTGCCAGGTCGATCCTTCCTGG
This sequence comes from uncultured Lachnospiraceae bacterium, assembly GCA_910585635.1. Taxonomy (GTDB): domain Bacteria; phylum Bacillota; class Clostridia; order Lachnospirales; family Lachnospiraceae; genus Caccovicinus. The sequence continues at coordinate 90,119 of CAJUFE010000004.1, forward strand.
CTAATGATATGCACAACGAACGTCTCTCGTTTCTCCATCTTGTGACCTCTCTGCGCCAGGCCCCTCTGCCGCCTGCACCGTGAACTGCACCTTGATCCTTTTGCCCTTGCCCACACGCTCCATGCGCCTTACAAGCCGCGCCACGATCCGGTCCCCGTCCTGGGTGCCGGCTCCGATCAGCAGGGCCAGATACTGGCTCTCACTATAGCGGGTATACACGTCTCCGGTCCGCAGGCTCTCGTTCAGGACCTGCTTGAGCAGCAGCATCCTCTTCTCTATGTACCGCCTGCGCTCTGCCTCCAGCTCACCTGCACATCCGATGCTCTCATCCCCGCTCTCCTGGCCGTCCTGCACGCTGCAGCCTCGTTCTATGCTGCTTTCTCTTGGGCACTGCCCTCCTTTTTCATTTTCCGATGATCCTTCTTTATCTGTATCTCTGGCCATATCCCTGTCCTGGTCTCCCTCACCGATCATCCCGATCAGATCAGGGAAGCCCTCCGGCTCCCCTGGTGGTCCACACCGGGCGCCTACGGGTACCGTACAGAGCAGCAGCAGACTCTCTGTCCCCGTCCGTTCCCCGATCCGGGTGACGATCCGATAGGTATCCAGAAAGCTGGGATAGCTGCAATGATAGGGGCTGTCTACCTCCCCCTCTTCCAGGCCCCGCCGGATCTTATCCAGGATATCGCCCCCATAGCGGATCTTCCCGCCCTTATCCCGGTACTTTTCCATCACCCGGTCCAGGGATGTGGGACCCAGGTCTTTATAGAAGGTCTCTGTCGCCTCTTCGTAGATCCCCACAGCCTCCTTATATCGGTCCATGGCCATCAGACACTCGATCTGGATCGCCTGCCATTCATCATAAGGGTGGAGCTGGCTGGCCGTGGTACAAAGCTCCAGCATGGTCTCATACCGTTTCTCCTCCCGCAGACGCTCACAGATCGACCGCAGGCAGCTGTTATACCACTTCTGGTAGAACGCGCTTTCTACCACTACCCACTCTTCCCCGCCCAGCATGGGCAGGAATTCCCCGGTATAGGCCCTGCAATACTGCAGGCGCAGATCCTCCCGCTCTTTCATGGACAGCCCTTCCCGCTCCAGCTCTGCTACCAATCCATCCAGATGGCGGACGTCTGTCTCTACCTCATGGCTCTTTGAAAAATAGTAACGGTCCTCCTCCAAGACCACATAGTCCCCTTCCGGGAACTGGGACCGGGCGATCATCCGCCGAAGGATGTGCAGATGCTGACGCAGGTTATTGGACCGTTTTTCCGTGTTCCCCTCCTTCGGCCGGACCAGCGCCAGCAGCCTGCCCCGCTCCACGCCCTCCGTTCCGGCCTGCAGGAGCATCAGCAGCATCTGGGTGGATTTATTCTGGAGGCTCGCCCCTATGGCGATCTCCCTGTCCTTGTAGTACAGAGCGAACCCGCCTAAAAAGCGAGCGTAAAAATCCGTATATGGCCGCGTCCTCAAGCTGTCCTCCTCCTTCCACGTGAGCTCCCGCGCATCTGCAGATGCCTTCTGCCCTCTGGCATCTGTTTGAGGCGATAAAATGTGTCAACAATTGTATACATTAGTTGACACTTGATCTTGCTGTATTTCTTACTTACAAGCAGGTATTTTATTGTGAAAATGCCCGATCTTTTGTTTTAAAATCCCCAATATATCCCATAAAGATCAATATCTTCATTGTCAATAAACGTATACATTCGTTGACGACCCTCGCCTATGGTGCGATCATTATAACATAGAGGGCGTTAAAAAAAGCATTTCAAGGACGCCGAGTCTCTGACATTTTATAAATATTTTAATGTTTTTTTCCTCCTCCACATCCGCCCGCTAAAGTCGATCCACGCATTGACATCCCCTCCCCCTCTTGTTAGAATAAATACAGATCATATATGCATAGATGACCAACAGGATGCAGGAGGAGACCGGTATGTATCATTGTCATATACATTTCTATCTGGCAGGCTCTCAGAAGAGGATCTTCGAGATCATAAAGGAGATGCCCCCGATGGAACATTTCACCCATGGATTTCTGGAGAGCGATACGCCCCAGGAGGCTCTTGCCGCCAGGGCGGATGTGATCATAGCAGACCTCCATGGCTTAGACCCCAGGGAAGCCCTACGGATACTGACATTCGGTAAGGTCAAGGAAGCTGAGCTCATCCTGCTGGCCGATAAGGAGCAGAGTCTGTCTCTGGCAGAGGACCTGGAACAGGTCCAGGATATCTGGACCAGTCCAATGTCCGATGGAGAGCTCCGTTTTCATTTCCTCCGATGGCAGCAGACCTATAGGATCAGCAAGGAGCTCTGGCAGGCCAGACATTTTCTGGATGCCACGATCAACCATATCCCGAACCTCATCTGGTATAAAGATAAGGATGGTATCCACGAAAAGGTTAACGCCAGCTTCTGTAAGACTGTCAATAAGACCATGGAACAGGTGGAGGGAAGGGGACATGCCTATATCTGGGATGTGGAAACAGACGATCCGGCCTGCATCCAGTCGGAGCTGGAGGTCATGAGCCGGAAACAGACCTGCGTATCCGAGGAGACGGTCAAGACCAAGGATGGCGTCAAGCTGCTCACCACCTATAAATCTCCTCTGTATGACCTCGACGGCAGCGTGATGGGGACGGTAGGTGTGGCGATCGATGTGACCCAGGAGCGGGCCTATGAACAGGAGATCGTCGAGAAGAACCATGCCCTGGAGACGATCTTCACGACCATGGACTGCGGTGTGATGACCCACACCCTGGACGGAAGGCGCATCCTGCGCATCAACCGGGCCGCTCTGAAGATCTTAGGCTACAGCTCTCTGGAGGAGATGATGGCCGCCGGTACGGATGTGGTGGCCTCTTCGGTGGTGGAAGAGGATAAGGAAAAGCTGTGGCAATGCATCCGTTCCTTAAAGCGGGAAGGGGACAGCGCCAGCATGGAGTATCGTGTGGAGCATGAGGACGGGGAGGTCCTCCATGTCATGGGCAATTACAAGCTGGTGGAGGAGGACGGCGTACCCTATTGCCAGCATTTCCTTCTGGATTGTACGGAGCAGAAGCTCCAGGAAAAGCAGAACGAACGGCGGCAGATGGAGCTGATCCAGGCACTGTGCATCGAATATAACCTGGTCTGCTTTTTTGATCTTGATACCGGCATAGGCGATATCCTCCGCAACGATGACGGCGGCATGTTCCAGGGGATCTTTGGCGAGCCCTTGTCCTTAGAAGAAAACATGGAGCGCTATATCCAGAGGCTTGTCTATGAGGAAGACCAGGAGATGCTGCGGCAGGCTTTTTCCCGGGATAAGCTTAAAAGTGAGCTGGAAAAGGATGGTTCCTATTATGTGAACCACCGCATCATCGAGGATGGCGAGATGCGCTACTTCCAGGTAAAGGCGGTGCGGGCCGGCGGCTGGAGCGGGAGCCATGGGATCGTCCTGGGCTTCTGCAGCGTGGACGATGAGATCCGTAATGAGATGAAGCAAAAAAGCCTGCTGGAGAACGCCCTCTTACAGGCTAACCGGGCCAGCAAGGCCAAGAGCACCTTCCTTTCGAACATGTCCCATGATATCCGTACGCCGATGAACGCGATCGTAGGCTTTACCTCTCTGGCGATCTCCCACATCGACCATAGGGATCAGGTGGAGGAATATCTAAAGAAGATCATGACATCCGGCGACCACCTGCTGAGCCTGATCAACGATGTCCTAGACATGAGCCGCATCGAGAGCGGCAAGATGCACCTGGAGGAAAGACCCTGCAGCCTGCCGGATATCCTCCACGGGTTAAAGAACATCGTACAGGCTGATATCCGTGCCAAGCAGCTGGAGCTGTCCATGGACACGGTGGACGTGCTGGACGAAGAGATCTACTGTGATAAGCTGCGGCTGAACCAGGTCCTCTTGAACGTGCTCAGCAATTCCATCAAATACACGGGCGCCGGGGGCAGCGTCAGTATGCGGATCACCGAGAAAGCCGGAGCGCCCACTGGCTTTGGGACCTATGAATTCTGCATCCGGGATACGGGTATCGGCATGAGTGAGGAATTTGTTTCCCACATCTTTGAGCCCTTTGAGCGGGAGAAGACCAGCACGATCAGCGGGATCCAGGGCACCGGTCTCGGGATGGCGATCACAAAGAACATCGTAGATATGATGAACGGCGATATCTCGGTGGAGAGCGAGCAGGGCAAGGGGACCGCCTTCACGCTGACCTTTTCCTTCCGCCTGTGCTGTGACGAAAAGGAAAACCAGACCATACCGGCCTTAAAGGGCCAGAGAGCGCTGGTGGTGGACGATGACTTCAACACCTGCGACAGCGTGTCCTACATGCTCCAGCAGCTGGGCCTGCGGGCCGAATGGACCCTGTCCGGGAAGGAAGCCGTACTCCGCACCCATCAGGCGGTCACCAGAGGGGACGGCTATTCGGTCTATATCGTGGATTGGCTCCTGCCGGATATGAACGGCATCGAGGTCATCCGCAGGATCCGCAAGGAAGCCGGGAAAAAAGCGATGATCTTTGTGCTGACCGCATATGACTGGTCTGATATCGAAGATGAAGCCAGGGAGGCCGGCGCCACCTCCTTTTGCAGCAAGCCTTTGTTCTTATCGGAGATCCGGGACCGCCTGCTAAAGAGCGTGGCGCCAGAGGAGCCGGCCGCAGAGGATGTGGGCCAGGAGCCGGTCCATTTCAAGACCGGGCGGATCTTGCTGGCAGAGGATAATGAGCTGAACCAGGAGATCGCCATGGCCATATTAGGCGATGCAGGCTTTACCACCGAGGTGGCGGCCAATGGGCTGGAGGCTGTGGAGCGGGTCAAGCGGGCGGAGCCTGGATATTACCAGCTGGTCCTCATGGATGTCCAGATGCCCGTGATGGACGGCTATGAAGCGACCAGGCAGATCCGCCAGCTCAAGGATGCGCGGACCGCATCCATACCGATCCTGGCTATGACTGCCAATGCTTTTGAGGAGGATAAGCAGGAGGCCTTACGGTGTGGCATGAACGGCCATATCGCCAAGCCGATCAATGTAGAGGATCTGTTCAAAAAGATGGAAGGCGTGCTGGAGCACTGACAGGAAGATCTGATCTTAAGTTCTGAACCGAAGACTGACCCAATATGTATAGATAAGAACATGCAGAGCCGGGAAAGGCCGGCAAAAGGCGGTGCATAAGGGTTGGAATGGTTTCAGATGCCGGCCGGGCAGGTCCTGGAGAGGTTGGGGAGCAGCCGGAGGGGCCTCTCCTTACAGGAAGCAGAGGACCGGGCAGTGCGGTACGGGAAAAATGTGATATGGGAAGGCAAGAAAAAGGCCTGGTGGCAGGTGTTCATGGAACAGTTCGCGGACCTGCTGGTCTGGATCTTGATCGGAGCAGCAGTAGTATCCGCCCTTACGGACAACGAGGAAAGCTCGATCGTCATCGGGGCGGTACTGCTGCTGAACGCTGTATTGGGCACGATGGAGCACCAGAAGGCAGAAAAGTCGCTGGAGAGCCTTCGTGCCCTCTCTGCGCCTACGGCCTGGGTGGTCCGGGACGGGAAAAAGCGGAGGATCCCTGCCAAGGAGGTGGTCCCCGGTGATATCCTGGTCTTAGAGACCGGGGAAGCCACGGCCGCAGACGGAAGGCTCCTGGAAGCGGTGGAGCTGAAGCTGGATGAAAGCTCCCTGACCGGGGAATCCCTGGAGGTGGAAAAGCGGACCGGACCCATAAAAGACCAGGATGTCCCTCTGGCCTCCAGGGATAATATGGTCTTCTCCGGCTCTCTGGTGACGGCTGGCAGAGGGCTGGCCGTGGTGACCGCCACAGGGATGGATACCCAGATCGGGAAGATCGCCAGCCTGATGAACGAGATGAAGGAGGAACGCACGCCTCTGGAGATCAGTCTGGACCGTTTTTCCGGAAGGCTGGCCGCAGGGATCTTGAGCGTCTGCGTGGTGGTGTTCTGGCTGGATATCTACCGGGGCGAGCCTTTGCTGGACGCGGTGATGTTCGCCGTGGCCCTGGCGGTGGCGGCTATACCAGAGGCATTGGGCTCGATCGTCACCATCGTGCAGGCTATGGGGACACAGAAGATGGCACGGGAGCATGCCATCATCAAGGATCTAAAAGCCGTGGAGAGCTTAGGCTGTGTCTCCGTGATCTGTACGGATAAGACCGGCACATTGACCCAGAACCGGATGGAGGTGGAGGAGCTGTTCTATGACCTCCATGGAGAAAGCCGGGCCGGGGCCAGAGGGAGCGCCAAAGAGACCACTAAAGCCAAGCGGGCAGGGACATGTCCGGACCTGCCGGATGGGCAGCAGGAGGCTGCGGCCAGTCCGATACCCGAGAGCCAACAGCGCCTATGGCAGGCGGCAGTCCTGGCTAATAATGCCGCCGCAGGCGGCAGCGGGCCTACCGAAGCGGCTCTCTGCCGGGGTGCTAAGGCGGCCGGCCTGCCGGCAGACGCGCTGGCGCAGCAGTATGTGCGGATCGGGGAGATCCCCTTTGACTCCCGGAGGAAGCGGATGAGCGTCTGCTGCGAGGATCTGCGGGACGGGACAAAGGCGGTCTACGCCAAAGGGGCTTTAGAGGCCATCCTCCCCTGCTGCGACAAGCTCCTCTGTAAAGGGAAGATCCGCCCCCTGCGGGGCGAGGATGGACGGATGTGCAGAGAGCAGCACCGGCGCTGGAGCCAGGAGGGGATGCGTGTCCTGGCCTTTGCCTATAAGGATGAGACAGAGGGGCCGATCCCGGCCGACGATCCGAAAAAGTGGGAGCAGGGGCTGACCCTGATCGGGATGGCCGCTATGACAGACCCCCTGCGCCCGGAGACCAGGGCGGCTGTGGCCGCGGCAAAGGAGGCGGGGATACGGCCGGTGATGATCACGGGGGACCACCCGGATACAGCGGCATCCATCGCCAGAAAGGCCGGGATCTTAGGGCCGGGAGAATGGACGGTCACCGGCCCCCAGCTGGATGCCATGGGGGCGTCAGAGCTGGACAGGGAGCTGGAGCATATCGCGGTCTATGCCAGAGTATCGCCGGAGCATAAGCTGCGGGTAGTAGAGGCCTGGCAGCGAAAGGGGAAGATCACCGCCATGACCGGTGACGGGGTCAATGACGCGCCCGCCTTAAAGAAAGCCGATATCGGGATCGCCATGGGACGATCGGGGACCGAGGTGTCCAAGGACGCGGCCGCCATGATCCTGGCCGACGACGATTTTGCCACGATCATCAAGGCGGTGGCCAACGGGCGGAATGTGTACCGGAACATCAAGAACGCGATCGGGTTCCTCCTGTCCGGGAACATGGCAGGGATCCTCTGCGTGCTCTATGCCTCCCTTCGTGGACTGCCCATGCCCTTTCTGCCCGTACATCTGCTCTTTATCAATCTGGTCACCGATTCTCTCCCGGCCCTTGCGATCGGCATGGAGCCGCCGGAGGCAGGACTGTTAAGGCAGCCGCCCCGGGACGGCAAGGCCGGGATCCTCACCTGGAATTTCTTAAAGGACCTCTTCGTCCAGGGGCTGCTGATCGCGGCTTGTACTATGGCGGCTTATCGGATGGGGCTGGCCGCCGGGTCGGAGAGCAGCCCACTGGTCCACTTTGCCAGGACGCCCCAGGAGGTAGCCAGCACCATGGCCTTTACCACCCTGACATTGGCAAGGCTCTTCCACGGCTTTAACTGCCGCAGCGCCCATTCTCTCCTGCGGCTGGGGCTGACCGAGAACCCTTACAGCATCATGGCTTTTGAGGCGGGGGTGCTGCTTTTGGCTGCTGTGCTGTTCATCCCTGGGCTGCAGACCCTGTTCATGGCGGCGGATCTGGATCTGGCTGAGGTGGCCGCCGTGTTCATCTGCGCGCTGCTGCCCACGGTCGTGATCCAGGCACAGAAGATGGCCAGAGAAGGCCGCTCCTAGTTATGGGGGCGGCTTTTTTGCTGTGTATGTGTATTGAAAAGGGGCCCCTCCCTGCGCTACGTTGTTGGATAGCATCAAAGTAAAAAAACACAGAGGAGAGAAAGGAAATTTATGGATGCCACGTATATTATTGTATGATCTCTGCCTGCCGGGACATGATAAGGACAGTTTGAGAGGAGGTCTTTATCCATGGAGAGAGGGATGCTAAAACATCGATCGTTACTCTGGGGGATCCTATGGGTATCTTGCTGTGCCTGCCTTGCCGGATGCAGGGGGGCGGAGACGGTACGGATCGTGCGGATCGGACATAATCAGTCTACGAACCATCCTACCCACATCGCGCTGACGGCTTTTCAGGAGCTGATCAATGAACGGCTGGGGGACCGGTATGTGGTAGAGGTGTATCCTAATGAGCTTTTGGGATCCCAGACGGATATGGTGCAGCTGACCCAGACCGGGGCGATCGACTTCTGCGTGGCCAGCAATGCGATCTTGGAGACCTTCAGCAAGGATTACGAGATCTTTAACCTTCCCTATCTTTTTGCCAGCACGGCCTCTTATCATCATATCATGGACGATCCTGAGGTGACGGGACCGATCTTCGGGTCTACAAAAAAGGCGGGGTTCACGGCTGTGACCTGGCTGGACGCGGGGACCAGGAATTTTTATACGATCGACCGGCCGATCGAGAGCCCGGCCGACCTTAAAGGGCTGAAGATCCGGGTCCAGCAGTCGCCCACCAATATCGAGATGATGCGGCTCCTTGGGGGATCGGCCACACCCATGGGCTTTGGGGATGTCTATACGGCTCTCCAATCCGGGATCATCGACGGGGCGGAGAATAATGAGATGGCCTTGACGGACAATGGGCATGGTGACGTGTGCAGATATTATTCTTATGATATGCACCAGATGGTGCCGGATATCCTGATCGGGAACACGGCTTTCATGGAAGAGCTGTCTGAGGAGGAGCGTGCCCTGTTCGAGGAGGGCTTCCGTCTGATAAACCAGGTGGAGCGCGAGGAATGGACCATGGCGGTGGCGGAGGCAAAGGCGCGGGCAGCAGAGGAGCAAGGCGTCCATTTCCTCTATCCGGACCAGCGGCCCTTTGTGGAGGCCTGCAGGCCTCTCCATGATAAGGTGTTGGAGAAAAATGCGGCCCTTTTGCCGATCTATGAGAAGATCCAGGCCTATAACGTGCGCTATCCGTCAGAAGACTAGTGTACGGTCTTGTTCACATTTCGATAAATGACTTGCCTGAAAGTGAACGAGACCGTACACCAGGGTAAGATACGGAGAGGGGTCACACGGATGAACGGAAAAAAGGAGGAAAAACATATGGAGCTGCTCAAAAAAAGTCTGGACCGTATATTAGAGGTGCTGGCGGGCGTCAGCTTCCTGGCTATGGTCCTTTTGACCTGCTGGCAGGTGTTGACCCGCTATGTGCTGCAAAAGCCCTCCTCCTGGTCGGAGGAGCTAGTCTCCTATCTTTTTGCCTGGATGGCCCTTTTAGGGGCTAGCCTGGTCACCGGGGAACGGGGGCACATGAACATCCCGGCCCTGGTAGAGCGTCTGCCCAAAAAGGCGCAGCGAGGCTTTGCCGTCTTTTCCGAGGGGGTCGCCTTCCTCTTTTCGGCGGTGATCCTCCTTTATGGAGGCCTGCAGATCGTAGATCTCGCCATGGGCCAGATGACTTCCTCACTGGGTGTGGCCATCGGCGTGTTCTATGTGGTGCTGCCGGTCTGCGGGGTCTTGAACATGCTTTATACAGCTATGAACATCTATGGGATCCTTACGGGAAGAAAGGGGGGTTGAGCTATGGCCATGGAGTCTTTGACGATCATCCTGGTGGTGTTAGCTGTCCTGCTGATGGCCGGCATCCCGATCTCCTATGGGATCGGTATCTCGGCCCTGGCAGCGATCTGGCGGACCGTGCCTTTAGACATATCGGTGCTGACTGCAGCCCAGAGGACCTTTGTAGGGATGAGCAAGTTCAGCCTGACGGCGATCCCCTTCTTCGTGCTGGCCGGGAACCTGATGAACCAGGGGGGGATCGCCAGACGTCTGGTAGACTTTGTGCTGGCCCTTTTGGGCAAGCTCCCGGGGGCGCTGCTGGTGACCAATGTGGGGGCGAACGCCCTTTTCGGCGCGATCTCCGGCTCCGCTTCGGCAGCGGCGGCCGCTGTGGGGAGCATGGTCCAGGAGGGAGAAGAAAAACAGGGCTATGATCCGGCGGTCTGTGCCGCCACCAACGGGGCCTCTGCTCCCTCCGGTCTTTTGATCCCGCCCTCCAACACCCTGATCACCTACTCGCTGGTGTCCGGCGGCACCTCCGTGGCCGCACTGTTTTTGGCCGGATACCTGCCGGGCATCCTGTGGGCCCTCTGCTGTGTCCTGGTAGCGGTGCTCATCGCCGGAAAAAAGGGCTACAGGGGGACGCCGGGACCATTCGACTGGAAGGTCCTGGGGACCGCCACCCTCCGGGCCATCCCGTCCCTCTCTCTGATCCTGGTGGTGATCGGCGGGATCGTGGCAGGGATCTTCACCGCCACGGAGGGGTCGGCGATCGCGGTGGTCTATGCGCTGTTCTTAGGGATCTGCTACCGGAACATCACCTTGAAAGATCTTTGGAGGATCTTAGTGGACAGTGCCAAGATGAGCGGGATGATCGTCTTCCTGATCGGGGTATCCAATATCTTAGGGTGGGTCATGGCCTTCACCCAGATCCCCCAGGCGATCTCCCAGGCCCTTTTAGGCCTAACGGACAGCCGCATCCTCCTGCTCCTGCTGATGAACGCGATCTTATTGGTAGCCGGCACCTTTATGGACGTGACGCCGGCGATCTTGATCTTCAGCCCCTTATTCCTCCCGGTGGTCCAGGCCTTCGGGATGCACCCGGTCCAGTTCGGCCTGATCCTGGTCTATAACCTGTGCATCGGGAACATCACCCCCCCTGTGGGGAACACCTTGTTCGTGGCCATAAAGGTGGGGCGGACATCCCTTTCCGATGTGATGCCTTATATGCTGCTGTACTATGTGGCGATCTTAGCCGGACTCATACTGGTCACCTATGTGCCGGCGGTCAGCCTGCTGCTGCCCAGGCTGGCCGGGATGATCGGATAAGTGAGCGGACCCTTGCCAACCTGTGAAAAGTAACGCTGTATAACCTTTCGCAAGATCCGGATTGACAAATCCGTCCAAAACCGGTAAAATCTACTTATGATGCATGTGTTCCTGCCTTGATATGCGGCATGATCTGTGTAAGATGGAGGGCCTTCTGCATGTCTGTTTATGCAGATCCCACAACCGCCGATAGTAAAGGCTGCGACACAGAAAAATACACTTCAGGAGGAACTGACCCATGAGAAAGAACGTATTATCTAAACTACTGGTCTGTGGCTTAACAGCAGCTCTTCTGACAGGTTTCGCCACTACCGCCTATGCGGCCCCCGATACGCCGCAGACGCCCACAGATACCTATCCTTGCCAGCTCTACGGCGAGGTGACCGATGCCGGCCAGGTGGTCAAGGGCCTGACCATCGACTTCGGCGCCGGCCGGACGATCGGGAATGTGGATAAGGACACCTTCACCGTCCATGCTAATGCATCCACGGAAGCATTCCTGGCCGGCACGGATGTGACCAGCGTGGGGGATTATGACATCGACCGCAAGATCATCAGCGCCGGTGTGGACGGACAGCTGGCTGTCCTGCTCTTCGACCGTTCCGAGGGCGCGACCTTAGCTTACACCTCCGGTGCCAGGAACTATCCGGCTACCCTCACCTACACGATCACCCAGAACAAGCCGGTGACCTTGATGGCGGCGGACGGCACCGTGATCAGTGACTCTTACATGGCCAACTATGTCTGCAATAACGTGGTATTTGACGAAGAGACCGCGAAGTTCCAGTCCGTGAAGATAAAGGGCGGGATCGATTACCAGTTCTATAATGCCGGACAGGGCGTGGATAAGCTGGTGGTCTGGTTCCATGGCAATGGCGAGGGCGATCTGTTAGGATCCCGGAACAATGTGGCGCAGATGCTGGCTAACAGAGGGACTGTAGCCTGGGCTTCCGAGGAATTCCAGAACATCTTAGGCGGCGCCCATGTGATGGCCTTCCAGGCACCGGATACCTGGTACTATGCACAGAGGGACGGCCTCTTAGACATCGCAGCTAACGAGATCAACGCGGTGATCCGCCAGTACGGCATCGACCCGAAGAAGGTGGTCGTCTCCGGATGCTCCGCAGGCGGCTATATGACCACCAGGATGCTGATCGCGCATCCAAATATGTTCGCGGCAGCGATGATCAACTGCCCGGCTCTGGATGTGGCTACAGCCCGCGGCGGCCAGACCCCTACAGATGAGGAGCTGGCTTCCATCAAAGCTTCTGACACCAAGATCTGGCTGGTACAGGGTGTGACCGATGCCAGCGTGGCGACCGACCAGTGCTCCCGCCGTATGTTCAATATCCTGACCGACGGCATGGACGTCAGCAGCAGGCTGATCACCCAGCATTTCCCGCAGAACTCCCGGATGACCACCTATGAGGCGGCAGGGGATAAGTACAAATTATCGCTTTATGAGACCACTGTGGACGGCAAGCTCCGCTTTGCCGAGGACTATGATTGGGACGGCGTCATGGAAGAGGTGACCTACAGCAACCACTGGTCCTGGATCTACACACTGCGCAATAACCCGCAGGCAGCGGACGGCACACATATCGTCAACTGGGCAGCTGGGTTTATCAACTAATGATCTTCATCCGTTCAAGATAAGATAAGGGGAGCGGCCTTGCCATCTGGCGGGCCGTTCCTTTTTAGGTCCCTGCAGGTCCTTCTTGACCGCTGCTGTGGACCGCGGCCCCCGGTCCCCAGCCAGCAGCATGTCCGCTGCCTCGATCAAGGTTTGACATGACCCGGGTCCTACGGGTATAATGGCTTTATCACAAGCTGATAAAATAATGACCACTGAAAAGGAGACTGATCATGGAGAAGATCACCAGCTTTACGATCGACCACCTGGCGCTTTTGCCTGGTGTCTATGTTTCCCGAAAGGATATGGCCGGCACGATGCCGGTCACCACCTTTGACCTGCGGATGACGCGGCCCAACTTTGAGCCGGTCATGAACACGGCGGAGGTCCATACGATCGAGCATCTGGGGGCGACTTTTCTGCGCAACCACCCCCAGTTCGCCTCTAAGGTCCTGTATTTCGGCCCCATGGGCTGCCGCACCGGGTTCTACCTGCTCTTAGCAGGGGACTACAGCTCTGGAGACATCCTGCCCTTGATGAAGGAGATGTTCACCTTCATCCGCGACTTTGAGGGAGAGGTCCCGGGGGCGGCAGCGAAAGACTGCGGCAACTATCTGGATATGAACCTGCCTATGGCCAAGTATCTGGCGGACCGCTATCTTCGGGAGGTCCTTGACGGGATCGGCAGGGAGCGGCTGGTCTATCCGGCGTGACCGTCTATATGACCTCTCACAGCCTGAGCGGCTTACGGCCAAAGCTGCAGAGCGAAAGAGGGCTGTCGCAAGATCTTGCGACAGCCTCTCCTATCCACGTCCCGTCTTTTAAGGATCTGCCGTTTTTACGGCTGTGGTCTTTTTCCCACGGTCCCCTTTTTCTCTGCGCTTTAGGCCGGGCGCGCTCTCCTTTTCCTCCAAAGCCGCGGCCAGTGCTCCATCCGCCTTCTTCCCCACGAACACCATGATCGTCCGGGCGCCTACCCGATAGTGCTTCTGCTTTTCTAAGAGGATCTCCTCGCCCTGGGGATAGATCCCTCCTGTCCCATCCGCCCCTGTATCGATGGCGATATGCCAATACTGGCCTTTGGGGAGGTTAGGGAGAGAAAACTCGTGCGACTCCCAGTGCATGTTATAGGCCACGAAGAAATGGTCGTCCAGACTCCCGTCTGCCAGCTTTGCATATCGGCCGCAGTAGAGGACCCCCAGCTGGCGGCGGAAATGATCGAACTCCGGACACCAGGCCTTTACCCCGTGATAGGACACATCCGGCTGGCCGCAGGAAAGATAATCTAAGATCTTCGGCTCCTGGGGCAGATGGAACATGGGATGGGCTTTGCGGAACCGGATGATCTGTTTGACAAAGTCCAGAAGGTCCTTGTTGCTCTCCGCCTGCTTCCAGTTCAGCCAGGAGATCTCATTATCCTGGCAGTAGGGATTATTGTTCCCGTTCTGGGAATTGCCGAACTCATCGCCAGCCATAAGGAGCGGGGTCCCCTGGCTTAAAAAGAGGAGGAGATAGGAGGCCTTTAACAGCCTCCGGCGCATCCCTGCCACCTTTTTCTTTCTTGACGGTCCTTCTACCCCGCAGTTCCAGGAATAGTTATAGTCGCTCCCGTCCCGGTTCTCCTCGCCGTTGGCCTCATTATGCTTTACGTCGTAGCACACATTGTCCATCAAGGTAAAGCTATTGATGTTCGCCATATAGTTGATGACGCCTCTGTCCTGGGGGTTATGCCGGATCCGAAAGGCCAGGGGGCCCACCTGGTCCTCATCGCCCTTTAAAAAGCGCCTCATGTCGATGGAAAAGCCTTCATTGTAATCCGCCAGATGCCTGTAACGCCCGCCCTGGACACCGTCCCAGGACTGGGCCCATAATTTTACCCGGCTCAGATAGGGGTCCTGGCCCAGAAGGCGGCAGGGGGCCGCTCCGATCAGGTGGAACCCATCCACATGGTATTCCCTGGCCCAGGTCCGAAGGACCTCCAGGATAAAGGTCTCCCGCTCCTCACCGGTGAAGAACAGATCCATCACCAGCTCCAGCCCCGCCTTATGCAGGGCTTTCACCAGATCCTTGAACTCCCGTTCCGGATGCTTCTCCTTGCCGGAGCAGTAGGAGGCCTTGGGCGCCATGTAGAGCCCGGGGATAAAGCCCCAGTAGTTCAGCTTGCCGCTGGGCTGCAGAGTGGTCTCCTCCTCCTTCGGCTGGGCCTCGGCCGCCTGCTGCACTCTCGAACGATAGATGTCCGGCAGCCGCTCCTTGGGCTGGGCCATCACCTCCTGGAACTCGATGGAAGGGAGCAGCTCCACCGTGGTGACCCCCAGCTCCACCAGATACGGGATCTTCTCCATGATCCCGGCAAAGGTCCCTCTCTCCTTCACCCCGGAGGACGGATGCTTCGTGAACCCCCTGGGATGGAGTCGGTAGACGATGCAGTCCTGATAGGGGATCTGGGGCGGTACATCCCCTTCCCAATCATAGTGCTCCTCCGGTATGGAAGCCTTGAGCACCTTACCTAGATGCTTATCACTCCCCCACACCTCTCTCCCGCTGAAATGCCTTCCAAAGGGATCCTCCGTCAGCTGTCCGTCGATCTCGAAACAATACTCGATCCCCTGGAAGTCTCCATTTACCGTCATGCTCCAGACATCGCCGACCCTGCCCTCCTTGGGGAACAAGATCTTCTGTACGGGGGCTTTTCTGCCTGCCTGGTATAAGACCAGGCTGCATTCCTCCCCCTGGGATACAATGGAAAAATGAACGCCGCCTTCCACAACTGCTGTCCCGACAGGGTAACACCGGTCATCTCTTACTATGCGAAGATCTTCCATACGTCCTCCTTTGTCTGTTCTATCGTCTCCTTATCGAAAAATGGTCAGCTCTACCGGACAGTGGTCCGAGCCCATCACCTGGGTATGGATCGCGGCTCCGGCCAGCTTGTCCTTTAAGCTCTCTGAAACGCAGAAATAGTCGATCCGCCACCCGGCATTTTTCGCCCGGGCGGAAAAACGGTAGGACCACCAGGAGTAGACCCCCTCCTGCTCCGGGTAAAAATAGCGGTAGGTATCGATGAACCCGGCCTCCAAAAGCTCTGTGAACTTCCCCCGTTCCTGGTCGGTAAAACCGGCGTTCTTCCGGTTGGTCTTCGGGTTCTTTAGGTCGATCTCCTTATGGGCCACATTTAAGTCACCGCAGAAGATCACCGGTTTCTTTTTCTCCAACTCCTTTAGATAATGCCTAAAGGCGTCCTCCCAGGTCATCCGATAGTCCAGCCTGGCTAAGCCATCCTGAGAGTTTGGGGTATAGCAGGTCACCACATAGTAGTCCGCATACTCCGCCGCGATCACACGGCCTTCATGGTCATGCTCCTCCACCCCGATCCCGTATGACACAGAAAGAGGCTCCTCCTTCGTAAAGATCGCGGTGCCGGAATACCCCTTTTTCTCGGCATAGTTCCAATATTGATGATACTCTGGCAGGTCCAGCTCCACCTGTCCGGCCTGCAGCTTGCTCTCCTGGATACAAAATATATCAGCCCCTGAGGCCTGTAGATAGTCTAAGAAGCCTTTGCCTATGCAGGCGCGAAGGCCGTTGACGTTCCATGATATGAGTTTCCTTTGATCTTTCATGCTCTGCTCCCCCTGTCTGCACGATCCTTATAAAGTCACCTGTCCCTCCGCCTTTAGCCCCTGCAGATATGGTCTGGCGGATCTGGATATGCTGTCGTCTGTCGATATTATAGCATTTGGATCTATAAATGAAAAGAAAAACTTCCCAAGATCTAAAACTTGAGAAGTTTTCCATTATCTTCCGCTATCTGTTTTTCTCCTGCGTCTGTTGTGTTCCTTCTGTCTATACCTCTGCTGCGTCTGTTGTGTTCCTTCTGTCTATACCTCTGCTGCGTCTGTTGCGTTCCTTCTGTCTATACCCCTGCTGCGTCTGTTGCGTTCCTTCGGTCTATACCCGCTCCGTCCTTGCCCTACCGCTCAGCTTACAGGTACTTCTTTAACAGGTCTACCTTATCCAGCTTCTCCCAGGGAAGATCCAGGTCGTTCCTGCCAAAGTGGCCGTAGGCCGCCGTCTGCTTATAGATGGGTCGTCTTAGATCCAGCATACGGATGATGCCGGCCGGGCGGAGGTCGAAGTTCTCCCGGACGATCTCCACCAGGCGCTCATCGCGGACCTTGCCGGTGCCGAAAGTATCCACCATCACCGAGGTCGGCTGCGCCACGCCGATCGCATAGGAAAGCTGGATCTCGCATTTATCGGCCAGACCGGCGGCCACGATGTTCTTTGCCACATAACGGGCTGCGTAGGCTGCGGAACGGTCCACCTTGGTGCAGTCCTTTCCGGAGAAGGCGCCGCCGCCGTGGCGTGCATATCCGCCATATGTATCCACGATGATCTTCCGGCCGGTAACACCGCTGTCACCGTGGGGCCCTCCGATCACAAAACGTCCTGTAGGATTGATGAAGAACTTGGTCTCCTCATCGATCAGCTCTTTGGGAAGGATGGCATCGAACACATGCCGCTTGATATCCTCATGGATCTGCTCCTGGGAGACCTCTGCGCTGTGCTGGGTGGAGAGCACCACCGCATCCAGGCGGACCGGCTTCCCGGTTCCGTCATATTCCACGGTCACCTGGGTCTTCCCGTCAGGGCGCAGGTAGGGCAGGGTCCCGTCCTTGCGGACCTGGGTCAGCCTCCTGGCCAGCTTGTGGGCCAGTGCGATGGGGTAGGGCATATATTCTTCCGTCTCATTAGAGGCATAGCCGAACATCATGCCCTGGTCCCCTGCGCCGGTCCCGTCCAGCTCCTCCTCGGTCATCTGGTCCTCCGCCGCCTTCTTAGCCTCTAAGGCTTTATCTACACCCATAGCGATATCCGTGGACTGCTCGTCTAAAGCCACGATCACCCCGCAGGTGTTACAGTCAAAGCCGTAGGCCGCGTTATCATAGCCGATCTCCCGGATCGTCTCCCGCACAGTCTTCTGGATATCCACATAGCCGCTGGTGGTGATCTCGCCCATCACCAGCACCAGGCCGGTGGTGATCGCCGTCTCACAAGCCACACGGCTCATGGGGTCCTGCTCCAATAACGCGTCTAAGATCGCGTCGGAGATCTGGTCGCACATCTTGTCCGGATGTCCTCCGGTCACGGATTCTGAAGTAAATAACTGTCTTTCCATCGTTTCCTCCTTCTTATGGGCTGATACAGCCCTTCCTGTGAGACAAAAAGCGTGCATCCCGGCACACTTTCTGTGGAAAAAGAAAAGTCCGCATACGAGCGGACTTGAAGGGATCAACATTCAAATCCTCTTATTGCTCGACGCGCAGCCGGACGACTCTCGCGCCATGCGCAAAAGCCTCCTCCTGCCCTCGCTCAGGTTGGCACCTTCCGGCCCTATGGGAACAGGAAACTTGATCTCCTGACCCGACTGACCGGGGTTGCCGTGACTTCACAGATCCTTTGTATCTCCATCACTCTGAATAAGGGATATTAACGAACTTTTCAATTTTCAATGATCTATCTACAAACTTTATACTACTCTGTTTTCGCACGCCTGTCAAGTACCAGATCATGAGAGGCCTGTCCGGGCATCATCCCACCCGCAGCCGGAACTTCTGCAGCTCCTTATCGGAGTCCACCTTCTCGATCACGGCCCCCAGCCCTCTCAGCTTCTCGTCAAAGCACTCATACCCGCGCTGGATATACCCGATCTCATCCACCGTGGTGTACCCATCCGCCGCCAGACCGGCGATCACCAGGGCCGCGCCGGCCCGAAGATCGGGGGCGTTGACAGAGGCGCCGGAAAAGCCCGCCACACCGTCGATCACGGCTACATTTCCTTCTACTTTGATATTGCTCCCCATCCTGGCCAGCTCATCCACGTATTTGAACCGGTTCTCAAAGATGCTCTCCGTCACGATGCTGGTCCCCTTGGCCAGTGCCAGGGTCACGGTGATCTGGGGCTGCATATCCGTGGGAAAACCGGGATAAGGCAGGGTGTTGATATTGGTATGCATCTGGCATGGCTTTCCGATCACCCGGACCGCGTCATCAAATTCGATCACCTCACAGCCGATCTCCTGGAGCTTGGCCGAGATCGCCTCCAGATGCTTGGGGATCACGTTCTTGACCACCACATCTCCCCGGGTGATAGCGGCGGCGCACATAAAGGTCCCCGCCTCGATCTGGTCCGGGATGATGGAGTATTCCGTGCCATGGAGCCTGTGGACACCGCGGATCCGGATGATGTCCGTTCCGGCGCCCTTGACATTAGCGCCCATGCTGTTTAAAAAATTGGCTACATCCACCACATGGGGCTCCTTGGCCGCGTTCTCGATGATCGTCAGCCCCCCTGCCAGGGTCGCCGCCATCATCACATTGATCGTAGCGCCCACAGAGACCTTGTCCAGATAGATATGGGCGCCCTTGAGCTCTACTGCCTGGGCCACCACCGCGCCCCGCTCTACCGAGATCTCCGCCCCCAGGGCCCTGAACCCTTTCAGATGGAGGTCGATCGGCCGGCTCCCGATGTTGCAGCCGCCGGGCAGCGGCACCTTAGCGCTCTTATATTTCCCCAGGAGCGCACCGATAAAATAATAGGATGCACGGATCCTGCGGATATACTCATCATCTACGGATACCTCGCCGATCGCGGAGGCGTTGATCCTCACCGTATGCCGGTCGATCCGGGTCACATGGGCCCCGATCTCCTGGATCGCTTCCAGCATCACATTGATATCCCGGACATCTGGCAGATTATCGATCACCACATCCTCATCTGTCATGATAGCTGCTGTCAATATCCCTAAAGCGGCATTCTTCGCACCGCCTATACAGACCTCACCGACCAGCGGATCGCCGCCCTTCATGATATATCGTTCCATTCCACACCTCTATATATTCTAAACCCAAGGTCGGGGAACCCCGGCCTGAGCGTGCTGATATCAAAGCCTTCTAGCCATTATATACCAAGTACATAGCATTTGTAAAGGCAAACTGTCACCGCTCCAAAAATGGGGGCCTCTCCCTCGCGGGATATCACCTGTGAAAAGTAACCCTCTCCCTCCTGCTCAGCTGCGGTCCGGATCCGGGAGGATCGCGCAGATAAAATCATTTCCTGTCTGTGAAAAATACTCGGCGGCATCGTTTAAGCCCATCTTCCAGCTCTCGCCTGTCTCCGGCTGATAAAGGGTCACATTGTATTGGTCATATCCGGCCAGCAGGAGACCTGCGCCGCCTTCACCGTAGGCCAGGACCGGATCGCCCTGGCCCAGGAAGTACAGCACCTGGCTCAGGCTGCAGCCTCTGGCATCTAAAAGCACGGTGCCGTCTGCCAGGACATGACGGCCGTCGGTGAGATCGGCCACATTTTTGGTCATCTTCCCCGCCGTGCCGTCCAGATCCTGGATAGCGGCTGTCTGCGGGCGGTCCACCCGGTTCCAGATCACCTGTCTGTCCTCATCGGTCACCGTCCCCATCTCTTCGTAGGCCATGGCCACGGCTTTTGCCAGATCCCCGGTGACCCCTAAAAGATGCCCGTCTCCGTAGGCGTGATACAGCGTGCGGGGCGCCAGAAGGGCGTTCCCCAGCTCTAAGATCTCTGAAGTCTCATAAGCGATCTTTTTCGGCGAAGAAAAACGGATATCTCTCCCACTCGCCAGCTCTCCGGCAGTCTGGACAAAATACAGCCTCTGGCGCTCACTGTCCGCATACCATCCGATATTGGCCATCTTATCATCGGGTATCTCCTCATTGCATACGATCGTATCGGTCCCCACCGGCTGGTAGAGCTGATCCGACAGGAGGCTGATCCAGGTCAGATGGATCCGGCTGCCCTCCACCGAGACCTCCGTGATACAGCGGCCTGGCTTTTCATAGCGGCTCAAGATCTCCATATCCTCCCCCAAGATGACCAGGGCATACATGGGGAGCTCAACCTCTCGCCCATTGATCACCCACCGGCTGCCCTCTCTGGCCAGACCGTAGACCAGGTCGTTCCCTACAAACCCCAGGGTCCGCAGATAGTCTCCGTCCCCGGATATCACCTCATCCTTTTTTCCTGTATCCAGATCGATCAGATGGATCATCCCTGACTGGTTGATGATCCGGCCATCCTGCCATGCGAACCGGCGTCCATCCTGACTGACCGCATATCCGTTCTCTAAAAGGCCTTCTGCTACCACCACACATTCGTTGCTGGTGGTATCGATGCCATATACCCCGGACCCTACCTTTAGATACAGCACGCCGGCCGGGCTCAGATACGAGAGCTCCGCAAGATCTAGCTCCAGCTCTCCATAGCTTTCCGCCACCGGGATAAAAAAGCATTCCTCCAGCGCGTCCTCCCGGCTGTTATACTGATACAGCGCGATGCCTACGCAGCCCTCATGGTTCCCCCGGCCCATATAGCCATAGACCAGGAAACCCACGTCCCCGTCATCCTCCACCTGGAGGATCTTCAGTCCATACTCCTTCTGTACCGGGCGTACCCCTTCCTCCTGGCTGCTGCGGAAGGAGAAGAGACGCTTGGCTTCCTTTTCCTTCTCGTCAAAAGCCCACAGGTCGTGGGCCGTGATGAAGGCGCACCGACTCCCGTCCTCACTCTTTACCGCCTGCATCTGCCGGCCTGACCCGACCCCCAGCATGATCCGGTTCCCGGAAAAGTCTGCCCGGTCGCCCATGAACACCTGGTCCACCTGACGGGAAAAGTCCATCATATAGACCCTCTGCTCTCCCATGCGCATGGTAAAGTTATCTTCTGTCTCATAATACTCTGTCTTCCCGCTCTCCGTCCTTCGGATGGCCAGATATCGCACCGTGACCTGGGCTGAAAGGCCGTTCTTCTCATTTAAAGTCACCAGGGCCTCTCCTGCCGGCTCGACCTTAAGGCTGCCCCAGGTGATCTGGGAAAAGCTGGAGTGGATATCCACCTGCCCTAAGTTGCTGTTATCCCCCGTATCATCACTCTCTAAGTACGTCACCAGCTCCCTGGCCTGCTCGTAGGAAAAGGTGCGGGAGGAAAAATCGGCTGCAAGATCCACCATCTGGCGGATCGGCCCCTCCTCAGTCCAGACGATGCGGGTGTGATAACGGACAGCCCCCTGGCTGTCCGTATCGATGGTCAGGGTCATCAGATATTCCCTGTCCTCCTGCAAAAGGTTCTGGATGGGGAGCGTGGCGCTGGCCCCATCCTCTGTCGCAGTCCATGTCTCCACGCTGGTCCGCTCTACCAGGCTGGCCAGATCCAGGGAACGGATCTCATAATAGATCCCGGTGATGTTCCCCTGACAGCGGCTGATCCGGATCCCCAGCCTCCTGTCCTGTGGAAGGACCGTCAGACAGCTCTGGGCTCCCGCGGCTCCCATCTCCTGTACATAGCCGTGGAGGCAGTTCATCTCCCTGCCCAGGGTGTCCATATAGACCACCGGCAGAACGCTCTCCTCCATATCGATATACATGGTATCGCCTCCCGACATCCGGGCTTTCATCCAGAAAAAATAGCCTACGCCCGCCGCGATAAAGATCAGGGACAGGATGCCCAGCCGCTGCAATACTCGTTTCATCGACCGACCTGCCTCTCCCTGTAGCTTTCCAGACAGCGGTTGATCCTCTTTGTGGGATTTAAGAGGTCGCTCAGGGAAGCATCATGGTTCAGATTATCGATGATCAGCGCGATATACTTGCTCATATCTACATCGATGTAATAGGGCCTGGCCAAAAGCTCTGGATCCTGATAGACCAGATTGGTGGTGAGGATCCGGTCGATCAGCTCTTTTTCATAGTACTCGTCGAACTTGTCCAATCCGTTGGTGAACAATCCAAAGGTAGCGCAGATAAAGACCTTCCTGGCCTTCCTCTCCTTTAACTCCCTGGCCACATCCAGCATGCTCTCACCGGAAGAGATCATATCATCGATGATCAGCACATCCTTTCCCGCCACGTCACTGCCCAAAAACTCATGGGCCACGATCGGGTTGCGGCCATTTACGATCCGTGTATAATCCCTGCGCTTATAGAACATCCCCATATCCAGGCCCAGCACATTAGCAAAATAGACTGCCCGGCTCATACCGCCCTCATCCGGGCTGATCACCATCATGTGCTCGCTGTCGATCTGCAGGTTCTCCTCGTGTTTTAAAAGATGCTTGATGAACTGATAGATCGGCTGGACCGTCTCAAAGCCCTTTAAGGGGATCGCGTTCTGCACTCTTGGGTCATGGGCGTCAAAGGTGATGATATTCTCCACGCCCATCCGCACCAACTCCTCCAATGCCAGGGCGCAGTCCAGGGACTCCCTGCTGGAGCGCTTATGCTGGCGGCTCTCATACAAGAAGGGCATGATCACATTGATCCGTCTGGCCTTGCCTGCCGCGGCGGCGATCACCCGCTTCAGATCCTGAAAATGATCGTCCGGCGACATGTAGTTGGTCTTCCCGCAGAGAGAATAGGTGAGACTGTGGTTGCACACATCCACCATGCAATACAGATCGTCCCCCCGGACAGACTCCTCTAAGGTCCCCTTTCCCTCTCCTGAACCAAAGCGGGGGGTCTGGGCGCCGATGATGTAGCTGTCCCGCTGGTAGCCGGCAAAGGCGATGGTGGATTTATGCTCGCTCTCCCGTTCCATCCGCCAGGTCGTCAGATACTTGTCCACCTTCTTCCCCAGCTCTTCGCAGCTCTTTAAGGGGATCAGGCCTAAGGGGCCTACGGGGATCGTCTCAATGATCTTCTCTTCGTACAGCATCTTTTTCCTCCGTTTTTGCTTCTTTTATATCATTATGTGCCTTTTTAGTCAATATGATCCATTGTATCCTGTATAAAGGGCAGGAAGCTCTCTTTACAGCTTCAGCCGGATATCCTCCCCATACAGCGGGATCACTGTATAACTGCTCATCACCCGGGAGGCCACCCGGTCGGTGTACTCGTCCCTCAGCCGGTCTAAGGACAGGTTGGTGGAGATGATCGTGGAGCGGCCGGACTGGAGCCGCTGGTTGATGCAGAAGAACAGCTGGGATGAGGTGAAGCTGTTGTTCAGCTCCGTGCCCAGATCGTCGATGATCAAAAGGTCGCAGTCCAGGATGAACTGGTAGGTGTCCTTCATCTCTTCCTCTTCCTGATAGTCGAACCTGTGCTTGGAAAAGACCTCGAACAAGTCATGAGCGGACAGATAGATCACCGAGTGATAGCTGTCGATCAGCTCCTTCGCGATGCAGTGGGTCAAAAAGGTCTTTCCCCTCCCTGTGGTCCCGGTAAAGAGGAGATTGCCGCCCTTTTCGTCAAACCGGTCCACGAACTCCCTGCACCAATGCTCCACCTGCTCCATATACCCGGCCACTGTGGTCCCGACGGCCGGCTCGATCTTTTGATCGTCAAAGTACCGGTAGGAAAAGGTCTGGAAATTTTCCCGCTGCAATACACGGTCCAGGTTCGACTGGGCATACAGGAGACCGATCTGGGCCTTCCGGAAGCAGTGGCATTTTTTCCCCTCCTTCGTATAACCGGTGTCCTGGCAGTCCGGGCAGCGGTAGCGCATATCCATATAGTCTGCAGGAAAGCCTGCTGTGGTAAGGAGCAGGGCTTTTTGCTCCCGCAGATCCAGGGTCTCCTCCCGCAGCCTCCCTAACGCCTCCTGATCCCCGTTCAAGAGCTCCCTGGCCCGGTACAGAGCCCGGGAGCCGATGGCCTGCTCTAATTCCTTTATGGCAGGGATCCTCTCATAGACCTCCCTGATCCGATCGTCCTGCTCATGTTTATTTTTTAGCTGCTGGGCCTGGTACTCCCGCATGATCGCCTGATACTGGGAATTGCTAAGTGCCATCCTTTTCTACCCCCTTACCTCCTGCACATACTCCTTTACGGCCTAAGCCTGCCCTGGGCTATCCGGTCATTTCTTCATCCTGGCCCGGACCTTTTCGATCATCAGCGAATCATAATCCGTGGCGCTCTGCTCGAAATTGTGGAAACGGTTCGCCGCGCTGTTCCTTTTTCCTTTTTCGGCCCTCGCCCCCCGGCCTTTACCCTCTTGAGCCGGATCGGTCCCTTTTGCTGCCTGCTTTTTTTCCTGGTCCTGGTAGATCTTATCCAGCTCTTCCACATCCGATAAGTTTTTTACCCCGGCCTTCTTCCATTCCTTTAGGATCTTGTCCGCATACTGGAAGCTGGGAGAATGGGTCTTTTGGATCGTGCGGTCGCAGGCCTCCAGGACCACTTCCCTCGTAAAGCCATAGGCGCCGAACCAGTCGTCGATGAACCGCCTTTCCGCCTCCGCAGGCCTCCGGTCGTTAAGGCCAAAGGCTTTCATCACCGCAAATCCATCCTTGCTGAAACCGGCACAATAAGCCTTCGCCTCCTCCACAGTGACCAGCCCTCTCTTGTGCCAGTTCAATGCCACGGTCTCCATATAGCGGATGCTGGTATGTCCGTTCTGCACACAATATTCTACCAGATATTCTAATAACTCTGAGGAAAGTCCCAGCCCGCCGTAAAGATACGCGAACACCTGACATTCCCGCTGGGTGAAGACCTTGTTCATGTATTTCTGGGCGATGTAGAGCAGCTGGGCAAAATCCTCGTCGTCCGCCAGGAGGCTGACCTGCTCCTGGGAATGGACCGGGACCGGATCTGGTGCGGCTCCCACAGGCTCTGTAGCAGCTATCGGCATACCAGGGTCCGGCATGCCCTGGACCGCCTTGTCGCATCCTGCCGCGCTATGTAGGGTGTTATCGCATCCTGCTGCGCTGTGTAGGGTCCTATCGGATCCTACTGTGCTGTGTAGGGTCCTGTCCGATGATCCCGCGCTGCCTGCGGCTCTGACGCCGGTCATGCTCTGTGCTGCGGTGCTGGGATCCGGCCTGGGGCGGGTCTCTGCCCCATCCTTTTTATCTCCAGCAAGGAGCCTTTCTTCTTCTCTTCCCCGTGCCAGAACACCCATTTTCTCCCAGTATGCGATCGCCCTTCGCACATCACCCTCCGTATAATGGAGCTCCTCCGCGACCACCGCCGCGTCCGGCTGATCACTCTGGTGGCGGAGGAGATACAGGTAGATCTTTACATATTCACCGTTGGCCCCCGCCATATACCGATCGATGAACGTATTCGACACCAAGGTCGCATCTATCCGAAAGGTATCATAAAAATCCCATGCCATGATCGATCCCCCTCCTTTTCTAACTCCATCATAACATAAGGTCGAAAAAAAAGAAATAGCCGGACTTATCCACAAAAAACGACGCACTTGCTGTGGATATTGTGGATAACCTGGTGGACAGCCACTCTTTTTGCCTGGCCATCCCTGTCGAAATGTAGGGATAGCAAGGTTTTCCTAAATTTTCTGTCAATTTTTCGGAGCAATAAAAAAATCCACATAGCGTCTTCCCATAAAATGTTGAAAACTATGTGGATATTGTGGATAACTTATTTGCCCAGCAGCCTTTCTCCCACTTTTACGATATCTCCGGCCCCCATGGTTATCAACAGATCACCGGGGACACATTTTTTTAAAAGAAATGTCTCGATCTCGTCAAAGGAGGGGATATAGCAGGCTTTTCCCCCTGCCTCGGCGATCTTTATGGCGATATCCGCCGAGCTGATGCCGATGGTGTTGACCTCCCTGGCCGCATAGATATCGGCCAGCACCACCTCATCCGCCTCCAGGAGGGCTTCTGCGAACTCATCTAAAAGAGCCGCCGTCCTGGTATAGGTGTGGGGCTGGAAGACGCACCACAGCTTTTTATGGGGATATCGCTTCGCCGCCGCTAAGGTAGCTCTGATCTCCTGAGGATGATGGGCGTAGTCATCGATCACCGTGACCCCGCCGACCACCCCCTTCTTCTCAAAACGCCGTTCCGTGCCGGTGAACCGAAGGAGCCCTTCCTGGATCTTCTCCAGCGGGATCCCAAAGCTCATGGCCGCCGCCACCGCCGACAGGGAATTATAGATATTGTGCTCGCCGGGGACATGGAGCTGGATCTGCCCGGCCTCTGCCCCGTCGATCAGGAGTGTGTACGAGCCATTGCCAACCTGGTCATAGGTGATCGCAGCGGCGCTGTAGCGGCTCCTTGCTGGGTCACGGCCAAAGGTGACCACCTGGCAGGGCAGGCCCTCCACCAAGGCCTCCACATCCTGGATATCGCTGTTGATGATCAAGATCCCCTTTTCGTCCAATTTCTCAGCAAAAAGCCGGAAAGAATGACGGATATCCTCCAGATCCTTAAAAAAGTCCAGATGATCGGCTTCTATGTTCAGGATGATCTCCATGGTCGGGAAAAAGGAGAGGAAGCTGTTGGTATATTCACAGGCCTCTGCCACAAAATACTCGGCCCCTCCCACCCGGATATTGCCTCCGATGTCATGGAGGATGCCGCCTACCGTCACGGTGGGATCAGTCCCTGCCGCTAACAGGATATCCGTCAGCATGGAAGTGGTGGTGGTCTTCCCGTGGGTCCCGGCGATATTGACCGCGTTCTGATAATTGCGCATCATCTCCCCCAAAAGCTCCGCCCGGGTGAGCATAGGGATCTTCCGCTCCTGTACCGCCTGAAATTCCAGGTTATCCGGATGGATGGCCGCCGTATAGACCACCACATCGATGTCCTCCGTGATGTTCGATGCCCGCTGCCCGTAGGCGATCTTCGCGCCCATCTGCTCCAGATGCTCGGTCAGCTGGGTCTTATGGGCGTCAGAACCAGATACCCTAAAGCCCTCCTCCAGGAGGATCTGCGCCAGCCCGCTCATACTGATGCCCCCGATCCCGATAAAATGTATAGTTTCCGGTTTGTTGAAATCGATCTGATACATATCTTCCTCTTTCCGGCATTGATCTCGCCTATCTTTATTGTATGTCACGGGGCTGGCTTTGGGTCATCTGTCCATCCGTTCATGGCCATCTCCACATATCAAGCCAAGCTCTTTTTAAAGAGCAGGCCTTTATATCGGTCCAATGTGAACAGCAGCATGTTCCCCAGCACCCCGATAGCCAGGATCTCCCCGACCCCTACTGTCACCATAGCAAAGGGGATCAGATCCGTGGAACCGTAAGCATAGCGCAGCACCCAGGGGATGATGACCGTATTGGCCAAGATCGGGGGCAGGCAGACCAGCCACCGGCTCTTCTTTCCCAGATACAAGGAGCCCGCCGCCCCGATCAGTGTGGCCAGGCTGCCGAACACCACATCCAGCACCGCCGCCCCGCAAAAGAGGTTGGCTAAAAAGCAGCCTAAAAACAGCCCGGGCACGGCCGCGGGGGTAAAGAAAGGCAGGACACACAGGATCTCTGAGATCCTGAACTGGATCGGTCCGAAGCTGATGGGGGCAAAGACCATGGTCAGCGTCACATAGATGGCGGCGATGGCGGCCCCGTAGGCCAGCAGGTACACATTTTTTAGATTGTTCTTTCTCTTTTCCATATCTCGTTCTCCTTTAGTTTTGTTTTAGGTGAGGAAGGTCTCGAACTCACCGGTCTTTTTGCCGAAAAGCCTTGATCTTACAAGGTTTTCGACGGTCCTAGGATATCACAAAAAGGTGGGAAATGCAAGCAGAGTACCAGAAAAGTACCATCTTACCCGAACGATGCTCTACTTTTTACGCCACGATAAAAAAGCCAGAAAGCTCTCCCTCTGACGCGCAGACTGCGCCTTAGGATAGCCTTCCGGCTTTTTCTCATCCTTTTAATCCAGATCGGTCTGACGATAGACGATGCTCCCCCGCTTCACGGTCAGCTGGGGGACGATCGTGCGCTCCCCGGTTATGTACGCTCCGTTCAGATCGTAAAACCGTGTCTCCTTTTCCTTGATGCAAAAAACTGCAAGGTCGGCCCTGGTGCCTGGCCGGAGCGTGGCCAGCTCCTCTTCTGCTCCCAGCTGCCTGGCCGGAGCTAAGATCGCCGCATCCAGCACCTGCTCCAGGGACATGCCCATAGCCATGAACTTGGCCAGGAGGCGGGGCAGCGTGACCACCGGGTGCTGATACTGGGTGATCGGGGAGATATCGCTGCTGATGATGTCGGGAAGGAAGCCCTCTTCCATGGCGGGGAGGGCAGTCCTGTACTCGAAATTCCCCTTGCCGTTGCAGGCATCGAACAGGACCCCCCGCTCCCTGGCCCTGCGGATGCCGGCCTTTACCTTTCCATGTCCATCCAGGATCGTACTGCCTTTCCCATAGTACATATGGCAGAACACGTCCCCGGGCCGCAGCATGGCGGCGGCTTCCTCTGCCTCGATGATCGGATCCACCATATGGACCACCACCGGGCAGCCCAGCTCCTGGGCGATCTCTAAGGTCTTTTCAAGAGGCTCTCTGGTGAGGCCGGTAGGGCCTACGATGTTTTTCGATATCCTGTATTTCAACGCCACCAGATGCTCTGGATACCGTGCAAAGAGCATCTTCATCTTTTCCACATCGTAGTATCTGGGGTCCACATTTTCCGGATAAAGAGCGGTGGCCAGCCCTGTGGGGGACACGTTTAAGTAGCTCTTGATGTCCGTCACCGACTGGGTGATATCGGTCTTCTCGAACAGCTCATAATTGCTCGCCCCGCAGGTGCCGCCGTCCACGGCTGTGGTGACACCATTGGGCAGGTTCATGATGTCCGCCTTTACCGATCCGTCACAGCCGGAATACAGATGGATATGATAGTCGATCAGCCCTGGCGTGACCAGGCATCCGTCCACATCGACGACGGAGGCCTGGCCGGAGCGCAGCGTATCGGCATCCACGATCCGATCCCCCAGGATCCCGATATCCTGCTTTCCCGATCGTTTGGTCAGCGGATCATAGGTATGACCATTTTTTAAAATGACTGCGTTCACATCATCCTCCTTGCGGCGGCCATCATTTTTTATTGGCTTCTACCGCGTTAAGCAGCTTATCCACCAGCTCATCCCCGATATCGGCCCGGATCTGGTCATAGACCGACGCAGCCTGCTCCTTCATCTGGTCTGTCACCGCAGTATCCAGGGTGATGATCTTGGTCCCGCTCTCCTCGATGGTGGCCTTATCCTGGGCGATGCTGTCGTCCGCCAGACTCCGTGTATACACGATCGCCTCATGTGCGCAGTCGTCCACCAGCGCCTGCACCTGGGCCGGGAGACCGGCGTATAAGTCATTGTTCATCAAAAAGACGATGATGTGGCCCAGATGATTGGTCTCGATCACATAGTTCTGGGTCTCATAAAATTTATTGGCCACGATGTTCATGTAGGGATTTTCCTGGGCGTCGATCGTTTTCTGCTGCAGGCCTACATAGACCTCACTGAAATCCATGGCGGTGGCATTGCAGCCCAGCGCCTGCCAGTAGGCGATGTGGTACGGATTCTGGATCACCCGGATCTTCACGCCGCTAAAATCCGCTACAGACTTTACCTCGATGTTGGAGGTGGTCTGCCTAAAGCCTGCGTCAGCCAGGCCCATCAGCTTGATCCCCCCGGCCTCTGAGTACACGTTCAGCGCGTCGATAAAGGAGTCATCGTCCAGCACGCTCCGCATGGTGGCCAGGTCCGGGAAGGCGTTGGGGCAGTCAAATACGGCATACTCCTTGACGAAGGAGGGCATACCGCTGGTGATGGTGGTGACGAAGTCATTGGTGCCGTCGATCAGGCCCTGGAGCTGCTCCGTATCATTGCCCAGCTGCCCATTGGCATACAGGTTCACCACGATCTTCCCGCCGCTCTTGGCCTCGATCAGCTCCTTGAACTTATCCATCATCTTGTAGTTCAATGTGGTGTCTGCCACGTTCATCGCCACGGTCCAGGTATA
The DNA here is from genome assembly GCA_910585635.1 of uncultured Lachnospiraceae bacterium. Classification (GTDB taxonomy): domain Bacteria; phylum Bacillota; class Clostridia; order Lachnospirales; family Lachnospiraceae; genus Caccovicinus. Next base: position 120,538 of record CAJUFE010000004.1, read on the forward strand.
GGAGTCGCTGATCTCCACCACGTCACCGGCCGCTGCGCCGCCGGCTGCATCGTCGGCCTCTTTACCGCCCGACGCCTCCCCGGCTGCTGCCTGGGTCTGGCCTTCTGCGGCCGCCGCCTGGGTGGTGGCTGGTGTGCTGCCCCCGCCTCCTGAGCAGGCGGTCATCATGAGCATACATGCTGCTGTTATAAGTGCTGCTGTCTTTTTCATACGTTTCTTCTCCTTTTTCTTTTTATCTCTTTTACCTCTCACTTAGTGAGCCCCGGCAGGAGCAGGCTGACCTGAGGTACAAAGGCGATGAACATGAGCGCGATAAAGAACGCGATCAGGAAGGGGATCGTGGCCTTGGCGATCTTCAGCACCGGCACGCCGGTCATGCTGCTGGCCACATAGAGGTTGATGCCCATGGGCGGCGTCACCATGCCGATCGCTAAGTTGGCGGTCATCATGATACCGAAGTGGACCGGATCCATCCCCACAGACTGGGCGATCGGCAGGAAGATCGGGGTCAGGATCATGATGTTGGGGATGTTATCTAAGAGCATCCCGAAGACCAGGAGGATCAGGTTGATCACCAGGATGACCATGACCTTGCTGGATATGCTCCCCAAGATCCCCGCGCTGATCACCTGGGGATACCGCAGCATGGTCAGGGCCCGTCCAAAGGCCGTGGCTGCCGAGATGATGAACAGGATGGTCACATAGGTCTTGCTCCCCTCCACCAGAAGGCCGGGCAGCTCCCGGATCTTTAAGGTCTTGTAGACGAACAGGCTGATCAAAAGAGCATAGATGACGGATATAGCCGCCGCCTCCGTGGGGGAGGCGATCCCGCCGTAGATGCTCCCCAGGATGATCACCGGCGTAAGCAGGGCGAAGAAGCTTTCCTTGAACAGGGAGGCCAGCCCCATGCTCCGGATCTTCTCATAATTCTCCTTGAGCTTCTCCTTATCCTCCCCGCTCTTCTTGCAGTGGATATAGGCGCAGACCATCAGGGCCACACCGATCAGGATACCTGGGATCACGCCGCCGATGAACAGATCCGAAGGCGAAGCGTTGGAGGCGGAGGAATAGACGATGTAGGAGATACTGGGCGGGATGATCACGCCCAGGCCCCCGGCTACCGTCACGATGGCCGTGCTGAAGATCTTATCGTAGCCTAAGGCCACCAGGAAGGGGATCGTCATGGCTCCCACCGCCGATACCGTAGCAGGGGATGAGCCGGATATAGCGCCATAGAACATACAGGTGATGATCACCGCGCAGGGCATACCGGCTGTCCGGTTGCCGATAAAGTAGGCGAAAAAGTTAAAGAGCTTTTCCGAGATCTTCCCTCTGGCCATGATGATCCCGGATAGCATGAAGAGCGGTACTGCTAATAAAGTAAAGCTGTCAAGGCCGCTGACCATGCTCCGGATAGCCGCCTCTGCCGTATAGGGGAAGGCCGGATCTAACAGGGACGGAAGAGAGGCCATCCCTCCGAACACCACCGCTACCGGGGTCCCCACCGCGATCAGGACCGCGAACACCAGGAAAAATAACCCCATGGACATCACGTATCTCCTCCTTTCCTCGCTCCAAGGACATCTAACGCCAGCACCTGGACCACCCGGATCACCGCCAGCCCAAACCCCAGGACCGGCGCCATATAGATGTACACCATAGAGATCTGGAGCGTGCCGCTGACCTGTCCGCTCTTTGCCACGGACTGCAGCACGCTGATCGAGCCTTTGAACATCCAGGCAAAGAACAGGAAGACGATCACCTGGGCGAAGATCCGCAGACCCTTTTGGACCTTCTCCGGCATGATCTGCACCAGGGCGTCCACACTGATCCCGCTCTTGTTCCGTATCCAGTAGCTGATGCTGGTGAACCCTGAGAAGATCAGACAGTATTTGCTGATCTCGTCGCTCCAGGTCAGCCCGCTGTTGAAGATGTAGCGCAGGATCACATTTGCTGAAGTCAGCACGATCAATGTCAGGAGAAAGACCGATAACAGGGCTTCTTCCACATGCTTATCCAGCCACTTGAGCATTTTCATGACTTTTCCTCCTTCATCTCTTGTCCAGAACGTCCTTAAGACCAGTATACCCATCCTGCGGCCTGTCCGGGTATAACGGCACTTTTAAAGGATGCTCTGCTCTGCCGCTCTCGTCACATTTCCCTTCTTAAGATCCTTGGAAAATGATCTTTTGATCGATCTGTTGCAATAAAAAGGGATGTGATGGTTGTAAGATCATTATATATGCTCTATAATACTAAGTAAAGTTACTAATATTTTTATCAGTCAGTAGTTTTTGTAAGTATTATGGGAATATTGGATAAAAGGAGGATATCATGGACTTAAAACTCTTAGAATATATCGTGGCGATCGCCGACTATGGGAATATCACGAAGGCGGCCGAAGCTCTCTACATCACCCAGTCCGGCCTGAACCAGCAGCTGATCCGGCTGGAAAAGGAACTGGACACCCAGCTCTTCTACCGGACGAAGCGCTCTCTCCACCCCACACAGGCAGGGAAGATCTATATCGAGAACGCAAGGGAGATCCTGCGGATCAGGCGGAACACCTATCTGCAGCTCCATGACCTGAACCACAACATCACCGGGGAGCTGTCCTTCGGCCTCTCCTGGGAACACGGTATCAATATGTTCGTGGAGATCTTCCCGGAGTTCGTCAAACGGTATCCGGGGATCAATGTCCGCCTATATGAACGGCGGGTGAACGAGCAGCAGGAGATGCTGCGGACCGGCCGTCTGGATCTGGCCTTTATCATGCTCACGGAGAAGGATAAGGTGGATCTGGAATACATCCATCTCTGCGACGAGGAATTTATCCTGGGAGTCCCCCGCTCCCATCCGCTGGCGCAGAAATATGCCGCACCTCCGGGGGAGCCGCTGACCACCATCGACCTGCGGGAATTTAGAGAGGAGAAATTCTCCTTTATGTTCTCCTCCTCCACCCAGCGCAGCGCTATCGACCCTTTGTTCCAGGAGGCCGGCTTCACGCCGAAGATCATCTTCGAGACCTCCATGAACTACGCCCTTGCCAAGATGGTCTGCGCCGGGCTGTGCTGCACCATCATGCCCTACGACTATGCCATCAACGACGAGAACGGCGCATGGTTCCGCCTAAAGAGCCGGCCCACCTGGGAATGGGTGATCGCCTACTCCGGCAAGCTGCGCTTAAACGACTCCGTCCGCTATCTGATCCAGCTGATCCAACGATATGCCCGGGGGCGGGAGCTTATGTGGATGGACTAGAGTATATAGCGTTCATTTTAAGAACTTGTTCCTTTTTAAAAAGAGATGGGGTATACTGTTGATAGGTACTTGCAAGATCAAAGATACGTCCGTATCAGGCTCTATACTGGCTGATACGGACAGAAAAGGAGAAAAGATAGTCCCTTCATCACATGGACAGAGCGGTCCACTCTAAGATCACATACTGCCAACGCACATCTTAGTGGAGGACCGCTCCTTTATCTATCTCTCTTCTTTTGTCTGCATCCACCTGTTCTGCCTACAAGCCTACGGATGTACCACCACCTTGATCGACTCCGCGCTCATCTGCATATGGATGGCCTCGTCCATGTGCTCCAGATCATAGGTATGGGTGATCAGCTTTTTTAACTGCAGCCTACCGCTGTTTATCAGGTCCACGGCACGCTGGTGGGTATCCGGGTTGATCATGGACCCCACGATCTTCAGCTCCTTCTTGTAGACATCGAAAAGGGGCAGGGGTACGGTGGCATCCACGCCCGGCACAGAGAACAGCAGGATCGTGGCGGCGAAGCCTGCCGCCTTAAAGGCCTGCTCCACGGCAAAGGGCTTACCCACGCACTCGATCACCACATCAGCCCCCTTCCGTCCGCAGATCTCCCAGATCTTCTGGGGCACATCCTCATGGATCGGATCGATCGTGGCATCTGCGCCCACCTCCATGCCGATCTTCCTGCGCATCTTGACAGGTTCACTGAGGATGACGGTAGACGCGCCGCAGATCCTGGCCATCTGCACCATCATCAGACCGATGGTCCCGCCGCCGATCACCAGCACCACCTGCCCCGGACGGATCTGGGCCTGGTCGATCCCGTGGATCACGCAGGCCAGAGGCTCTGCCATGGCCGCCTCATCAAAGGAGATATCCTCCCGCACCTTAAAGCACTGGGTCTCCGGGCAGACCGCATATTCCGCAAAGCCGCCGTTCACATTGACCCCAAGGGCGAACAGATGCTCACACTCCTGCTTCTTCCCCACACGGCAGGGAACGCACTGACCGCAGTACATGTTCGGGTCCATGGCCACATGGTCCCCCGGCTTAAAGGAGGTGACCTCCTCGCCTACCTTGGCCACCACTCCGGCAAACTCATGGCCCAGCACCACCGGCGGCGTCACCTCGGCGGAACCCTTCTCCCCATGGTAGATATGCACGTCTGTGCCGCAGATCCCGCAGGCCTTATTGTTCACCAGGATGTCGTGGGGACCCAGGGGACCAAAGGTCATCTCCCGCACCTCAAACTTCGGCTCGTGCTCTGCGCCTACAAAAAAACACCCTTTCATCAAAACACACTCCTTTCCCATATCCGCCTGATATCCATCTGTTTCCGTAATAGCCGATCCAGATCCTATTTTTAGACATCCCCATTATACTAAACAAGGCTCGATCTTTCAACAGGAGCCTCCCTGCCGCCCTATTCTCACATCCCTATGACTTGCCCTTCTCCGTTCCATCTGCTATACTATACCCCACAAACTTCTAAGATCAAGAGGAGGCGATCAGCAATGGCACTGATGCATGTAGACTTTTTTTCCGATGTACTGGGGATGTGCATGGAGATGGATGTGATCATCCCCCAGCAGACCAGACGGCAGATCGGGATGGAGGGCAAGGCGGAGGACGGACCCTATAAGACCATGTACCTGCTCCACGGCATGAGCGACGACCAAACGATCTGGCTCAGGAGGACCTCGATCGAACGGTATGTGAGCCAGCTGGGGATCGCGGTGGTGATGCCCACCACCCACCTGGGCTTCTATACCGATACGACCTACGGGATGCGGTACTGGACCTTTATCTCCCAGGAGCTGCCCCAGATCTGCCGGGATTTCTTCCCCCGGATGTCCCAAAGAAAAGAGGATACCTTAGCCGCAGGGCTGTCCATGGGCGGCTATGGCGCGTGGAAGCTGGGCCTTGGGGCCAGCCAGACCTTCGGCGCGGCCGCCTCCCTCTCCGGCGCCCTGGATATGTCCGCAGACCTCTGCCGCCATATGGAGGACGAGAAAAGGCAGCTGTTCACCGGGATCTTCGGCAGCGCCGAACAGCTAAAAGGATCGGATAACGACCTGTTTACCCTGGCCGAGAAGCTGGCTGCTTCGAAAAAGCCACGTCCCCGTCTCTATGCCTGGTGCGGCATGGAGGACTTCCTCTATCAGGACAATCTCCACGCCTGGGATCATGTCAAAAAGCTGGGCTATGACCTGACCAGCGAGGTCTCTCCCGGGGACCACCAGTGGAAGTACTGGGACGCGAAGATCCAGGATGTGCTGCGCTGGTGGCTGGATATCGATCTGGACCTGGCCTGATCTGTCACGCCGGACCTGGCGCACTGTCCGGTCGTTCCGAGTTGGATCGCTGCCCGATCTTTCTGGTCTGCTACTCTGCCCGGCCATCCTGCCCGGTCTCGCTGACCGGTCACTCTGGCCGGTCTCGTTGATCGATCGCTCTATCCGGCGCCTCTGCCAGATCGCCAGCGATACAGCCCAGGAACCGCTCCCCGTACTTCTCATATTTATGGTCCCCCACCCCGGATACAGACAGCATCTCCTGTCTGGTCCGGGGTTTCAGCATGCACATATGGACCAGGGTCTTGTCGGAAAAGACGATATAAGGCGGAACGCTCTCCTCCCTGGCGATCTGGGTCCGGAGCGCGCGCAGCTTCTGGAACAAGGTCTCCTCCTTCTCTGTGAGCTCCACGCCGCCCACCGGCCCCTTCTTTCCTTTGCTCTCCTTTTTCTTTTCCCCTTCTCCTTTCTCGGGCCGCTCTGTCTCCTTCGCCGCCTTCATGATGACCTGGCTCCCTTCTTCTAAGACCTCCCTGGAACTCTCCGTCAGCTTAACGATGGCATAGCCGTCATCGGTGACCTGCAGATAGCCCTTCAGCTGCAGATGATCCAGCACCCGCCGGATCTTATAGACCGGTGTCTTTGCACATGCGCCATAACAAGGGTCCTCATCCATCCTGTAGCTTTTGATCTTCGCGGTCTTTGCCCCGCGTAAGGTATCCACGATCACCGTGGTCCCATACCGCTGCCGGCTGCTCTCCACACACCGGATCAACGCCCTGGCGGTCTCGGTCACATCCACCTCCTCGAACTGGGTCAGACAGTTGGAGCAATTCCCGCAGTAGTTGCTCCCATACTCCCCAAAATACCGTAATATGTAGTCCCGCAGACAATCCGAGGTAAAGCAGTAAAAGGTCATCCTCTTTAGCCTCTCCCTATCCCTCTCCCGGATGATCGCCCTGGTCAGCTCATCCAGCTCTTGTTCCGCCTGTCCCCGCTCGATGAAGAACTGGTCCGTGATCACATCCTGGCCGCTGTAATATAAGATGCACTCCGCCGCCTCCCCGTCCCGACCCGCGCGGCCCGCCTCCTGGTAATACGCCTCGATATTCTTTGGCATCCCGTAGTGGAGCACAAAGCGCACATTGGACTTGTCGATCCCCATCCCGAAAGCATTGGTGGCCACAATCACCGGCACTCGGTCATAGATAAAATCCTCCTGGTCCCGCTTCCGCTCCTCATCGCTTAAGCCAGCGTGATAGCGGGTCACCGCGAAGCCATCCTTAAGCAGCCGCTCGCAGACCTCGTCCACCTGCTTGCGGGTCAGGCAATAGATGATCCCGCTGTCCCCCTTGTGGGTCTCCAGATAATCTTTTATCGCCCCATACCGGTCCTTAGCCTTCACCACGCCAAAATACAGGTTGCTGCGGTCAAAGCCGGTGGTCACCACCGTGGGGTCCCGAAGCTGCAGGATATCCACGATATCCTCCCTGACCTCCTTTGTGGCCGTAGCCGTGAAAGCACTGATCACCGGACGCTCCCTTAGCTGTCCGATAAAATCCATGATCTTCAGATAGCTGGGCCTGAAATCCTGCCCCCACTGGGACACACAGTGGGCCTCGTCCACCGCCACCATATCGATCTGGCTGTGGAGGGCAAAGTCTAAAAAGCTCTCCGTCAGCAGCCGCTCCGGCGCCACATAGATGATCGGATACCGCCCCTGTCTGGCAAATTCCAGCGCCTTATGATACTGCCCCGGGGTCAGGGAGCTGTTCAGATAAGCCGCATGGATCCCCGCCTGGTTCAGGCTCCCCACCTGGTCCTTCATCAGCGAGATCAGCGGCGAGATCACCAGGGTGATCCCGCCCATCAGCAATGCCGGGATCTGATAGCACAAAGACTTCCCCGCCCCTGTGGGCATGATCCCAAAGGTATCCTTCCCTTCCAGGATGCTGTCGATCAGCACCTCCTGGGCCTCACGAAAGGTATCATAGCCAAAATATCGTTTTAAGATCTCGTATTTCCCTTCTCTGTTCATCCTGTCCTCTTTCCGGATCACGTATGTCCTACTCATTTTCCATAACTTTCCTTATCCCTTATCATAGCATAACGGACGGGCAGGCGTCAAAGGTTTTTGTAAAATCTTGTAATCTTGATCATCGTATAGTTACCTTTCACACCTACGCCAGCTGTTGGATAGGTGCAGGTGCATTGTTGGCCACCCGGTCGGTCCTATGACCAACTTTCTCTTGACAGCCCCCCTCCTTTTTCCGTATCATGGAAAAAAAAGACCACCCGCGGCCACCCCGCGGTCATGACCAGAAAAGGAGGCCACCACTATGAACAGTTCGATCCACCGATATTTCCAGATCGGCACCATCCGCTGGATGTCCTTTCCCCGGATGGATGTGCTGGAGTCGATCAGGCGGATCGCGGCAGATGACTACTTCGACGCGATCGAGATCACCCAGTGCCGGGACAAAGAGGAGCGGGATGCTGTAAAAAAGCTCTTAGGACAGTCCCACCTGAAAGTCTGCTACGGCGCTCAGCCCAGGCTGCTGGGACCAGGCTTAAATCCCAATGACCTTGACGAGGAGGGGCGGGCGGCGGCGGAAGCCACCTTGCTGGAGGCGATCGATGAAGCCCAGTATCTGGGTGCGAGAGGGATCGCCTTCCTGGCCGGGAAATGGCAGGAGGAGACCAGAGAGCAGGCCTATGCCCAGCTTTTAAAGACCACCAGGAACCTGTGCGGCTACGCGGCAAAAAAGGACATGTCCGTGGAGCTGGAGGTCTTCGACTACGATATGGATAAGGCCGTCCTGATCGGACCGGCTCCTCTGGCCGCCCGTTTTGCCGCCGATATGCGGACCACCCACCCCAACTTCGGCCTGCTGGTGGACCTGTCCCATTTTCCTACCACCTATGAGACCTCCCGCTTTGTGATCCGGACCCTGCGGCCTTACATCACCCATCTCCATTTCGGGAACGCGGTGGTGAAAAAGGGCTGCGCAGCCTACGGGGACAAGCACCCTCGCTTCGGCTTCCCGGAGAGCGCCAATGACACGCCTCAGCTGGTGGATTATCTGACCGTTTTAAAAGAAGAAGGCTTTTTCAATGCCGCCGATCCCATGGTATTATCTATGGAGGTAACGCCTTTTGGGGATGAAGAGGAAGAGATCGTCCTGGCTGGCACCAAGCGGGTCTTAAACCGTGCCTGGGCTCTGGTGGAGGAGTGATCCGTGCCTGGGTCCTGACAGCGCATCAGCATATCTGATGCCATACAGCCTCTCCGCAGGCAGATCTTCATGATGACCAGACCAAGAACGCATATATGTCGAAACAAAAAGCAGAAAAGAAAGGATAAAGGGATGGATAAAAAGATCAAGATCGTTGTATTAGACGGATACACCGAGAATCCCGGCGATCTGAGCTGGGAGGGGCTTAAGGCTTTAGGCCAGCTGACCGTATATGACCGGACCGCCTACACAGACAGCCCGCTGATCGCTGAAAGGATCGGGGACGCCCAGATCGCCGTGATCAATAAGACCCCCATCACCAGGGCCACCATGGACCGCTGCCCTTCTCTCAGACTGATCGCGGTCCTCGCCACCGGCTACAATGTGGTCGACTGCGCCTATGCGAAGGAGAAGGGGATCGCCGTGGTGAACGTGCCGGCCTATGGGACCCAGGCTGTCAGCCAGTATGCCGTGGGGCTCCTCTTAGAGATCTGCTCCCATTACGGCCACCACGATGCCACGGTCAAGGCCGGCCGCTGGGCCGGGCACACAGACTGGTGCTACTGGGACTTTCCCCTGATCGAGCTGGCGGGAAAGACCGCCGGGATCATCGGCTTCGGACGGATCGGACAGGCCACCGCGAAGATCCTAAAAGCCATGGATATGGAGGTCCTGGCCTGCACGCCCCATCCGGAGCAGAAGGATCCTCAGCTGGCCCGCTACACGGATCTTGACACGCTCTTAGCGAACGCCGATGTGATCTTCCTCCATTGCCCGCTGGTCCCGTCCACAGAAGGGATCATCAATAAAAAGACCATCTCCCAGATGAAGGACGGGGTCATCCTGATCAATAACAGCCGGGGCCAGCTGATCGTGGAAAAAGACCTGGCAGAAGCTCTGGACGGTGGAAAAGTCTATGCCGCCGGACTGGATGTGGTCTCCACAGAGCCGATCAGAGGAGACAACCCTCTCCTAAAGGCCAAAAACTGCCTGATCACCCCACACATCTCCTGGGCCGCAAAAGCGCCCCGCCAGAGGATCATGGACTGTACCGCAGAAAATATCAGAGCCTTTCTCGCCGGGCAGCCGGTTAACGTGGTAAACCACTAAAAGCTCCCTTGGTCCTGGTCAGCCCTGATACGATCGGGGCTGTCGCAAAATGCACCGACCATACCATTTCCCGAACTTTGCAGATGTTATCAGCACGGTATATCGTATAGGTCGGCTATCTTACGACAGCCCCTTTATCTTTTATCGCATCATATATCTTGCAGGAAGAGAGCATAAAAAAAGCGCCGACCCCGCGATCGCACATTCGCAAGACCAGCACTTCCAGTGCGCCTTCAGGGACTCGAACCCTGGACAAATAGATTAAGAGTCTACTGCTCTACCAACTGAGCTAAAGGCGCTTATCAGTCATCTTCTGACCTGTATCTTCCTGTTCCCTTAGGAACATGGATTATTCTACATCAAGGGGTTGAAAATGTCAACCCCTTTTTGCTATTTTTTTTCACATCTTTTTTTAGACGTTTTAAAACCTTTTGATCGCCTATAACGCCCTTTTGATCAAGTCCTCCACAGCCTCCTTTGGCTGCAGCCCCATGATGCGTTCTTTCTCTTTCCCGTCTTTAAAGATCACCAGGGTCGGGATGTTCATGACCCCATATCGGTCTGCCAGATCCATGTTTTGATCGATATCCAGCTTTCCTACCTTGATCTTCCCCTCATACTCCTCTGCCAGCTCCGCCACAGTAGGCGCCAGCATCTTGCAGGGCGTACACCAATCGGCATAAAAATCCACCATCACAGCCTTTTCCGAGCGCAGTACCTCTGCCTCAAAATCCTCACTTGTGATCTTCTCGACCATTTTTTCTCCTCCTGTTCTTTATATGGATATCCCATTGCGTCTATCAGCTGCCATCGTTCTTTTCAGAGCCTTTCCCCTTCCCGCTCAACTGCCGGTCCACCTCTACCAGTGACCGTTTCCACCGGAGCACCTCTTTATCCAGTGCCTGGTTCCCGCTCACCTTTTTCCCCAGCTCCTTCTTGATCTTATCGGAGATCCCCATGCTGCCACTCCATGCGCCTGCTTTTTCTTATCTTATGTAGGATCCTCCTCCTCCATTCTCCTTTTCGCCTCATGGAAGATCTTCCCTTCCCATATCCTACCGGACCGCGATCAGCTTGCAGATCTTCTTACCCTCTGCCGCGAACTTGGCCTCATATTCTGTCATCACATTCCCCTCTGCCATATCGGAATGATGAAGGTCAAAGGTATGGCGGCAGATCCTCCAGCCGCATGAGGCGATCGACTCTAAGGAGTAACGGAAGAGCGCCTCATTATCCGTCTTGAATTCCACCGATCCGTCTGCTGCCAGGATCTGATCGTAGACCGCCATGAACCGCGGGGAGGTGAGTCGGCGCTTCGCGTGGCGGTCTTTAGGCCAGGGGTCGGAAAAATTCAGATAGATCTTCGAGACCTCCCCTTCTGCAAAGATCTCGGCCAGCTCCCCGGCATCCACACAGAGGAACCAGATATTCGACAGCTGGGTCTGCTCCCTTTTTTCCAGGGCTCTGAGGAGCACACTGGAATACCGCTCGATCCCGATATAGTTCTTATCCGGATGGCTGCCGGCCAGCTCCATGATGAACCTGCCCTTTCCCATCCCCACCTCGATCTCGATGGGGTCCTCCTTTTTAAACCGCTCTGTCCAGGCCCCCTTTTCCTTCTGCGGCTCCTGGACCACATAGGGGCTGTCCGCGATCTTTTCTTCTGCATCCCGTATATGGCGTAATCGCATAGCTTTCCCTCCATCCCCTCTTTTTCTGCAAAACTATGACAGGAATTTTAAAAAATTATAACACTCCGATGAAATTTTTACAATACCATAAAAAAATCAGAAAATCAGATGTACAATTCGTCGAAATATTGTATAATAAGGATGATACCAGGGTGAAAGATCATGGTTCGATAGATATACCATTAAGGAGGACCTGCTATATGGCAGAAGCTGCAAACATCTGGGATAAGATCCAACAAGGCCTAAAGGAAACCGAACGACTGATCGCACAAAAGCAGTATAATCTGGCTATGGTAAGATCCAGGCAGACCCTGGAATATATGGTAAAGAGCCTTGGCGCACGGGCTTGTATCATCGATGGGGATCTCTCCGATACCATCGACCAGCTCTACGACGGACAATGGATCACCAAGACCACCAAGGACCGCTATCACAAGCTGCGGATGATCGGTAATAAAGCCGTCCATGAAGGGAACGATAACCCTGCAGACGCAGAGCAGGCCTATCGGATCCTGGCCGACGAATTCTACACCTTTGCCAATAACTATAACCCGAACCGCCGCCGCACTCAGCGGCCGTCTCCTTCCAGACCAAAGAACGGCGCCTCCCCGGCCCGGAAACGGAAGAAAAGGAGAAAGGCCCCCGCCCTTGGGATCGCCGGGATCCTGCTGCCAGTCCTTCTGGTGATCGTCCTGTCGATCTTCATCGTACGCTTACTGGTCCCGGAGAAGGACCAGAAGGAGACCGCGCCGCCGGAGACCACCTCCGCCGTGATGACCGATGTAGAGACAACCCCGCCGGAGACGGAGCCCACCACAACAGCAGAAGAGACCGAACCCACCACCGAAGAGACCACCACCTCGGCTGTCTATAAGACGACCTCGACCTTGAACGTCCGTTCCAGGCCCTCTACCGATTCCAGGATCCTGGCGCAGCTGGCTCCCGGCGAAGAGGTCACGGTCATCGGCGTCCACGACCAGCAATGGAGCATCATCAGCTACAACGGCCAGGACGCTTATGTAGCCACAGCTTATCTCACACAATGATCGGACCTCTCACACGATGATCCAGCGTTAAAAGACCCGCCCTCCGGCGGGTTTTTTTGCTCTCCCGATGTTCTCTGCAGGCTGTCCTGTGGGGTGAGCGGCCTTTCATGGCTTTTATTCCCTTGCATTTTTTTGTATCCTGTTATATGATTTCTTTGTTGAAGTTCTCGACATTGTTAACGAGATACAGACTCTACATGAACGAGGTATCATGATGAAAGACCATATCCATACTGCCGCCGGTATCCTCTCGGCTTTCTGCCTGATGTTCATCCTCCTGATCACATCGGTGGAAGCTGTCTGCTACTGGACGCCTGGCTATTTTGAAAAAGAATATACGAAATATGCAGTCCTGGACCGACTGCCAGCCATGACCATGGAGGATCTGCTCACGGTCACCGATGAGATGATGGACTACTTAAAAGGAGACCGTGAGGATCTCCATGTCCAGACCACCATGGGCGGGGAAGAACGGGAATTCTTTACCGAACGGGAGATCGCCCATATGGAAGACGTACAGGGCCTATTCCTGGCCTCGATCGCCTTAAGGCGGCTCTGTATCGGCTTTATCCTGCTGTCGGTCTGCGGGATCTTCTTGACAAAAGGGGACCTGCGCACGATCCTCCCCAGGACCACCTTTTTCGGGACCCTGCTGTTCTTTGGCGCCGCCGCGGTCCTGGGACTGATCGTTTCCACTGACTTTTCAAGATACTTTATCGTCTTCCACCATATCTTCTTTGATAATGACTTATGGATCCTGGATCCATCGGTGGACATGCTGATCAATATCGTACCGGAAGGCTTTTTCAGTGATACGGCTTTCCGCATCCTGATGCTCTACGGGCTGTCCGCCCTGCTGGTGCTCTTTTTCTCCTTTGTCCTTATGAAGAAGGATAAGGCCAGACCCAGCCGCCCCCGGCCCCGCCTCCTTTCCCTCTGTCTTTCCCTCTGCCTGATCTGTGGCCTTTTTCCCCTAAAGGCCCGGGCAGAGGGTGACTGGCCTATGTCACAGGGCATCCAGGCAGATGGGGGGATCTTGATCGATGCAGATTCCGGGACCGTCCTTTTTGAAAAAAATGCGGACCAGCGATTCTACCCGGCCAGTATCACGAAGATCCTCACGGCTCTGATCATCATCGAAAATTGCGATATGAACGATATGGTCACCTTCTCTGACAATGCGGTCAATAATGTAGAGTCCAACAGCTCCAATATGGCCGCCTCGCCGGGAGACCAGCTGACCGTGAGGGACTGCCTGTACGGTCTGATGCTGGCCTCTGCTAATGAGGCGGCCAATGCTCTGGCTGAGCACTGTGCCGGGAGCATTGAAAATTTTGTGGAGATGATGAACCAGAAGGCCGCGAACCTCGGCTGCACCGGGAGCCATTTCGCGAACCCCAGCGGCCTGAACGATGAAGACCATTACGTCACGGCCAGAGATATGGCCATCATCACAAAGGCCGCGATCGACAACCCCACTTTCGTGGAGATCGACGGCGCTCTCTACTGGACCCATGCCCCGATCAAGCATTATCCTGACCCGGAAGACCCTCACAACACGGTCTATGCCCACCATTCTATGCTGAAAAAGAACAACGCCCGTTATTATCCCGGTGCATTTGCAGGAAAGACTGGTTACACCTCCCTGGCCGGGAACACCCTGGTCACCTGTGCCGAACAGGAGGGGATGACCCTGATCTGTGTGATCTTAAATGGCCATCAGACCCATTATCAGGACACCAAAACCCTTTTTGATTTCGGCTTCCGCAATTTCAGGACCCTCCATGTAGCCGAGTACGACCGCTCTTATACCGCTCTGGAAAATGACATGGTCATCGCCGGTCTAAATGCCTCCCCCCTTTCTACGATCTCCCTGGATGACAGCTGCTATATCACCTTGCCCCGGTCTGCCGACCCGGACGATGTAAAGACCAGCTTGGACTACCAGCTGGACAGCTCCGCACCTTACGGGAGCATCGCCAGGATCTTCTACTCCTATGGGGACCGGCCGATCGGCTCCTCTTATCTGCTCCTAAAAGAGAACGAAGTACCCTTAGGCCGGGCCGCTGCCGTCCCCCAGCTTGCCCAGGAAGAGACCGTGGGGATCCCCGAACCCACTACCAGGGCCTTAGGATCCCTCCCTGACGGAACGACCGGCGCTACAGACGATGGGCAAACGATGACCGAGCAGATCACAGGTGAGGAAGCCCTTACCGACGGACAAGATCTGGATGATCGCGCCGGCTTGTTCCATCTCACCTCCACCGTGTGGATCGCTCTGGCCCTCACCGTCCTCCTTGCCGCCATCATCACCATCACCGTGGTCATCAAGATCAGTCTGGAGGCAAAAGCAGACAGACGCCGGTATCTCTTTAATGAAAGGCGAAAAGAACGGCTGCAGGAGATGGGACTGACCCGGTCGGAATTTGAGACGATGGTCCAAGAGAGAAAGCGGCTCTCCTCCCTGCAAAAAAGGAACAGCCCTCCAAAAAGATCCCGCTAGGCCACCATCCGCCGGCGGTTACTGTTCACGGCTACGCCGTTCACAGCAACAGAATGCACACAAAATGGGCTAACCGCCCATTTTGGCGCTGCAACCCTCGGGTTTCTTGTGACCTTTGCTCACAAGAAACACCTCGCGGGATATTACCTGTGAAAAGTAACCGGCGGCGTATCTTAACAAAAACGCAACAGGACTCTGCTTGACCTTATGATAAGAGCCGATCATAATGGAAAGAGAAGGGGGGCTTTTAAGATGAGGACATGGTTAAAAAATATCCTGGTGTGCACACTGATCTTATCGACCGCTACTCTGCTGGCTCTCCTGTTTTTTTATCTAGGAAAAAATACCACCAGTGTAGCGATCATCTATATCTTGGCGGTGGTGTTCATCGCCCGCTATACAGATGGCTACGCGCCCGGGATCATCGCCTCTTTTGTGGGGGTGGTCTGCGTGAACTACGTGTTCACCTACCCATTTATGAAGATCGATTTTACTATGGATGGCTATCCGGTGACCTTTATCGGCATGATCAGCATCTCCAGCATCATCAGCACCATGACCTCCCATCTCAAACAGCAGAACAAGATCATCCAGGAGCGGGAAAAGATGCTGCTGGAAGCCGAAAAGGAGACCATGCGGGCGAACCTCCTGCGGGCGATCTCCCACGACTTAAGGACCCCTCTGACAGGGATCATCGGCACCTGCAGCGCCTGCCTGGACGAGCAGGGCTGTCTCTCTGCTGCAGAACAAAAAGATCTGATCGCCAATATCCAGGAAGATGCGAATTGGCTCTTGAACATGGTGGAGAACCTCCTGACCATCACCCGCATCCGCACCAGCGACATGACGATCCACAAGACCGCAGAGCTTTTAGAAGAGGTGGTGGCGGAAGCGGTCCAAAGGCTGCGGAAAAGGATCCCTAACATCCAGATCCAGGTCCAGCTGCCGGAAGAATTTATCATGATCCCCATGGATGCCACTTTGATCGAGCAGGTCCTGATCGACCTGATGGAAAATGCTTATTATCACGGAGCTCCAGACCTTCCGATCACTCTCCAAGCCTTTGTTTCCGGCCCCCGTGTCTACATCAAGATCCTGGATATGGGCGCCGGCATCCCGGAGGAGATGCTGGCTTCGATATTTAACGGAAAGCCCTCTGCTCCCAGCCAATGTGGGGATTCCCGAAAAGGGATGGGGATCGGGCTGACCATATGCCAGACGATCGTAAAAGCCCATGGCGGCCAGATCTACGCATCCAATCACGAAAATGGGGCAGAGCTGACATTTTACCTGCCCCTAGGAGAGGAGAAGGAAAATGAACCTTAAACCCACTATCGTCATCATAGAAGATGAAAAGAACATCTGTGATTTTATCCGGACCACGCTGACCACCCATGGCTACAAGGCGATCACCGCTTCCTCCGGCCAGGAAGGGCTATCCTTCATCACCTCCCATCTCCCGGACCTGATCCTTTTAGATCTGGGACTGCCGGATATGGATGGGATCGAGATCATCAAAAACGTCCGGGGCTGGTCCCTGATCCCGATCATCGTGATCTCCGCAAGGAGTCAGGAGGAAGAAAAAGTCCTGGCCCTGGACAGCGGCTGTGACGATTATATCACAAAGCCCTTTGGGACCTCTGAGCTCCTAGCCAGGATCCGTACCTCTCTTCGCCGCTATCAGGCCAGCCAGGCGATGGCCGATCCCCATCCTTTATATACCTGTGACGACCTGACCATCGACCTTTCCAAACGTCTGGTGACCCTTAGGGGCCAGGAGATCCATCTGACCCAGGTGGAATATAAACTGGTCTCTCTCCTGGCCAAGAACAGCGGCCGGGTGCTGACCTACGATCACATCATCCACACGATCTGGGGACCCTATGCTGACAACAGTAATAACCAGATCCTCCGGGTGAACATGGCCCACATCCGCCGCAAGCTGGAAAATAACCCGGCAGAGCCCCGCTATATCTTTACCGAGATCGGCGTAGGCTACCGGATGAAGGAAAGCCAGACCTAGTGGAGGTCTGGCTTTTCTGTATCGCTCTTTCCCGTATCGATCTTCCCTGTAGAGCTATCTCTCGTTCTGACTTTTTCTTACACCCTTTCCTCTTGCATGGGCTTTTCTCGTATCGTTCCCGGCGGTGTCGCATTTTTCTGCCTTCCTCTGCTTTAACGCCGCTCTTTTCTCTGCCACCAGCTGAGCCCCGGCCTCATCCACAGCCTTTGTGATGCGGACAGCGAACACCCCTCCGTCCTCCGCCTTCTTGATCCGGATCTTCCCACGTACCAGGCCATGCTCCGGACAGATGGCCAGACATTCATACAGCTTCGGGTTCACGGCAAACCAGCGGATCTTCTTTCGCAGCGCCCTGCGGCAGCATGGGCAATATACATCATTTACCCGCTTATCTGCCATGACCCCTTCCTTGCTCCAGAACTGCCTGGAGACATACTTTGTATAACCGGGAAAGGAGAGATAGATCTCCTCTCCCTCTGTCTTTGGGAGCTGATAGTAGTCCACAGAGAGGAACGCCTTTACCTGTTCAAATCCCATCCTGGACATCACCTGCCCTGTATAGTAAGCATCATCCAGCGCGTGGTGGAAAGGCCGCTTCTCCTCCACACTGATCCCCTGCTCCTCCACCGCCAGATCCAGGGAGATCCTCTGCTTTCCATCTCCGCACCGGAGACTGTAGAGTTTCTGCAGGTCGTAATAGAGGAGGGGCAGACCGAAGGGGATCCCTAAGCCATGATAGACCATATTCCGCTGGAGCTCTACCAGGTCCATAGAACCCCAGGTGACAAAACGGTAGTCTTCCCCGCACCATCCTAAAAACCGCTCCATGGCCTGTCCAAAGCCCACCCCCTCCCGCTTTAAGGTCTCCATCTTTAAGTGGGTCACTTCGGATATCTTATAGTGCATCTGTGTGTAGACCCTTGGGCAGATCAGCTGCCTGAACTCCCCCACCTGCTCCAGCCCCTCATCCAGCTTTACCGCACCGATCTCGATGATCTCAAAAGGGAGATGATCCACCGTCCCCTCTTTCCCCTTTGGGCTCTGGTTCCATTCTAAGTCAAATACGATATAATGCACGATCCTCACCACATTTCTGAAAATAGGATAAATTGCAAAACTATAGATAGTATGATCATTTTATCACATACCGATACGGATCACAAGACAAGGTTGCTTTTCCTGGCATGACGGCCGATACTGCCGAGATCCTGGCGGCGCGGGAAGGTTATATTTGACAGGAGGGCCTGATCGGCGTACAATGAAAAAAGATGAGGAGGGGTAGCCATGGAAAAACGTTTTTTATGCCTTGATATCGGCGGGACCAGCATAAAATATGCGGTCTGCAGTGAGGAAGGACAGATGCTGGATAGAGGAAAGGTGACGATCGGAGAGGACCTGGACACCTTTTTGGATCAGGTCCAGCAGATCTATGAAAAGGCGGGAGCCATAGAAGGGGTGGCCTGCAGCTTCCCGGGAGAGGTCCACAGCCAGGAAGGGGTCATCCATGGGATCAGCGCGATCCCCTACATCCATGGATGTCCCATGAGGGACCTGCTCTCGAAAAGGTGCGGCGCAAAGAAGGTCGCCATGCTCAACGATGCCAATGCCGCGGCTCTGGGCGAGGCCTGGCTGGGTGTTGGGAAGGACTATAAGAACATCGCCTTTGTCATCGTGGGGAGCGGTGTAGGCGGGGCCGTGATCGAGAACGGAGAGCTATATCCCGGCACCACCATGAACAAAGCAGAGATCGGGAATTTCCCCATGGGCGGCATGGAGGCCGGCGAGCTTTTATGCTGGAGCAGCTTCACCTTGGACAAAGAGGCGAAAAAATATTCTAAAAAGCACCAGACAGCCGTCAATGGCAAGGAGCTGATGGATCTGGCCGAGGCCGGCGACCAGGACGCGGCTGCCTGTGTGGCAGAATTTTACCATTACATGGCCGTCGGCTGTGTCTGCATCCAATTTGCCTACGACCCGGAGATCATCGCCATCGGCGGAGGTATCAGCGAGAACCCCAAGATCATGGACGGGATCCGGGATGCCTATCGGGAGCTGGTAAAGGGGCAGCAGCAAGAATACCTAAAGCCCACCATCGTGGCCTGTGAGAAGGGAAATGACGCCAACCTCCTGGGAGCGCTGGACTTTTTCCTGCGATCCGAGCGGTAAAGGACCGGGTATAGACAGGCAGAGACCTTGCGGCGGCTTTCCAGTCGGACTGGATGTACACGTTACGCGTTCAGATGCCCTGGACTGTTCGATCAGATGGCTGCCGCGGAAAATCTTTCAAATATGGGCTTGATTTTTCATGCGATATCAGTTACACTAATATAGGTTTTAGAAGTTTCCGTAGCTCAGCAGGATAGAGCGTCCGCCTCCTAAGCGGAAGGCCAGCGGTTCGAATCCGCTCGGGAACGCTAGACACAGCCGAAAGCCTTCATCTTAGCGGGCTTTCGGCTTTCTTTATCTCCGCACCCGGCTGGTAGATCGAACGAAGTCAACTACAACTTCCTGCTCCGATCCCTCTGGCGCGTTTTGGATGTGCCGGATCGGGTAGGAGGCTACCCATTAATTGAGCAGCCGACCTCCCACACCACCGTACGTACCGTTCGGTATACAGCGGTTCAATAGTTTTCACGATACTTTTAGATAATAGTCAAGTATGGAGATATATCCCAGCTTGGCTATTATTTTATTGGTAAGGGCAACTCTTAATATCTGTGCTGTCCTCCAGTAACCTTTCCGGCTGTTGGCTATCTGATGCACCTGCCATTCTTCAAGCTTTAACGCTCTTAGGTTTCGGTACCTCGTCTTTACCTTTTTCCATTGTTTCCAATAGATTGCGCGTATCCTGCGCCGGAGCCATTCATCCGTCTCCGTCATCAGTCCTTTCATGTCCGCAAGTTTGTAGTAATTTATCCACCCTCTGACATACTCCGCCAGTTTCTGTCTTCGGTAATCATTACTCCACCCTTTGTTTTTCTGGGTTATCTCCCTTATCCTGCCTTTCATCTTTTGGGCACTCTTAGGGTGTACCCGGAGTCTGCACTTCCCTCTGTTCCTGTAAAATGCGTATCCCAGATATTTTATTTTGCTCACATGGGTTACTGTTGTCTTGGCTCGGTTCACTTTCAGGAATAATTCTCCCTCTATAAATGGGATTATGTTCGCAAGCGTCCTCTCCGCACTCTTCCTGCTCTTGCAGAATATCAACGCATCGTCCGCATACCTTACGAATCGGTGTCCCCTGCGTTCCAGTTCCTTGTCCAATTCATTCAGCATCACGTTCCCACACAATGGACTTAACGGTCCGCCCTGTGGCACGCCTTCCTCCTTCTTCTCAAAGAATCCGTTCTGCAATACTCCTGCGTTCAGGTATTTGTGTATCAGCGATACCACACGTCCGTCCTTGACTGTCCGTGACAGTACCTCTATGAGTTTGCTGTGGTTTACCGTATCAAAGAATTTCTCTAAATCCATGCTCACCACATACACATACCCTTCATCTACATTCCTCTTGCAGGCTTTTAGCGCATCGTGCTGGCTTCTTCCCGGTCTGAACCCATAACTGTTCTCTGAAAACTGCGGTTCAAACAGCGGTGTCAGTTCCTGCGTAATTGCCTGCTGGATTAGGCGGTCTACAACTGTTGGTATTCCTAATTTTCTGACCTTGCCTTTCTCTTCCTTGGGTATTTCTACCCTGCGGACTGGGTTGGGTTTGTATTTCCCTTCCTTTATCTTCTGGATTATTTCGCTCTGGTTTTCTTTCAGGTAGGGCAGAAGTCCATCCACCTGCATTCCGTCAATCCC
>CAJUFE010000005.1 GCA_910585635.1 uncultured Lachnospiraceae bacterium
TTCAAGTATGACACAGGATTACAGAAAATACTAGGCGGATGGTTTTACGTTTACGAGGATGCTGAGTTTTCTGCGAAAAGCAATAAGAGCTTCAGTATGATCTTTTCTATCATGATCTTGGCGAGGATGGTGATCCAGGGGGACAGTTTTGACGGCTTGCTATTTGCTATATTATGTTGTGTACTGATCTTGCTGAATTATAATGATCCGTTATCCATAATTGATAATCCAGTATTTGCATTTTTCGGTAAGAATATTACGGAATTATTTGTTTCTCACATTGTGCTTTATTATGTGTTAGTTCAAAATCAAAAGTTAATGATCGCTGGGGCGAAAAGTTTTGTCATCTTATTTCTGATGTCATTTCTTGTAGCGCCAATATTGAAAGCATGTATATCGAAGCCTTGTTCCAAAATACTATATAGATTATTTAAAGTTTGACTGTCATTCCTATACCCTCCACCTTAAGAAAAGTAGGTTTGACACTGCCAATACGATTAAAGGGGGTAATGGGATGGGAAAAGTAAAAGAGTATGCTATTAAATACAGGATTCCTTTTATTGTTGCTTTGATCCAATGGTTTTTAACAACATTATTTCAATTAGATAGAAAATTTTTTGTGTATGAAGAAGAAACAAAATATTTCCTGATCGTTAAGGTTGCATATTTTATATTTCTCATTGTGACCTGGTGTTTTGTATTTCATGTTTACAAGGAATATAAGGCTCATAATGACAAATATAGGCGTGGAGCCCAGGTGTTTGTTGTGTATTTTATTGTAATGCTGGTATTTCTTTTAATCCTTTGGCCGGGAACCTGGTCATGGGATGATATAGAAATTTTGATGGGGATAAGGAACTACAGTTCTTTTGTACCATGGCATCATATACTTTCTAGTTGTTATCAGGCGTTGGTGTTGCAAATGTTTCCATTTCCTGGAGGGGTCATCCTTGTTCAAAATGTTATAATCGCAGTTTGTGTGGCATATACCGTAACAAATTTGGAATCTGATCTCAAAATAAAGAAATTCTCTAATCAGGTATTGGACATGGGGATAAAACTGTTACCATTCTTTTTGCCACCTGTACTTTTATATCAGTTTTCAGGATATCGTATGGGAATATATGTTTATCTGGAATTGGTGATGTTGATAATGCTGATATGTGGGGAACAAGATAGGGATGAATGGTCATGGGAAAAGACGGTATTATTTGGTTTCCTTGTTATTCTTGTGGCTTCATGGAGAACAGAATCGCTATTTTATGTTTTTAGTGTGCCGATCCTGCTCGTTGCATTGAGTAAGAAATTATTGCCAGCCAGAAAAAAGATGTTTTGTATGCTTTTTATATTTACGGGATTCATGTGTATCAACAAATTTCAAAATAGAGAACTGGGTAATAGCAACTATGAAGTGATCTCGTTGATGGGACCTTATGCGGCAGTAGTAAGGGTTGCTGACTATGAAGAGGATGCAGAATGTTTAGATGCGATTGATAAAGTTGCTAATATCGAATTGATTTATAATAATCCTGATATGGATGGGGAGTCATTGTATTGGGGAGCACATGCTTATAGAGATGATTATAATTCAGAAGATTTAAATAGATCGATCGTCGCGCTTATAAAATTATCTATTAAATATCCAAGGGCTGTGATTACAGAACGATGGAATTTGCTTATTGAAGCATTGGGGATCACTGGAACGCTATATAGGATAAGCTGGCAATCATCTATCTTGTTTGATCAAGATGATTCAAGTAGTCATGATGAGACATTTAAGGAAAATGGTTGGCTTCCAATATTTAAGAAAGGCAGAAAAGCATTGATCAATATATTGTCATGTAATAAAATAAGTGGTGAGCAGATAGGCGTGATGAGAAGGCTGGTCTGGAATGCGTTGATCCCAATCACTATCCTTGTTTATGCCTGGCTGCATCTGATGATAAACAAAAAATGGTTCCTTCTGGGAGTGTGTACATCCGTTGTCATCAGGATTCCTATTGTGATCTTAACTGAGCCGTCCGGCTGGCTGATGTATTTTTTGCCATTTTACTTTTTGGGATACGTTTATTTAATATATAGGATATTGTTCGTTGTTAGTAGAAGTAAAGAAAAATAATGGATAAATGAAAATCTTGATCCACCAGCTATGCTGGGGAGGATTGAGTGAGTGGAGGCGTGTAGGATAGAGCGAAGGACAAAGAAAGGTGGTTTTATCTAGATGAAAAGGGACAGAATCTTATTATTCATACCAATGTACAACTGTGAAAAACAGATCTGCAGGGTATTAGACCAGTTGGATGACCGGATCCGTCCATATCTGTCGGAGGTGATCATCGTCAATAACCGGAGCACAGACGATGGAGAGAGAGCAGTAGCAGACTGTCTTGGACAAAAGCCTTTGGATATCCCAGTCTCTCTGTTGCGGAACAAGGAGAACTATGGTCTGGGTGGTTCCCATAAGGTCGCGTTCCGATATGCGGTCGAGAATGGCTTTGACTATATCATCGTGCTGCATGGGGATGACCAGGGACATATCGCTGACCTGCTCCCTTATCTAAGGGATAAAAAATACAGGAAGTGCGACTGTTTCCTGGGCGCCAGGTTCAAAAAAGGCGCTAGTCTTGAGGGCTATTCCAGGTTCCGCACATTTGGGAACAAGGTTTATAACATCCTGTTCTCTCTGGTGCTACGGCATAAGATATACGACCTGGGCTCCGGTCTCAATATGTATTCTACAGCTATGTTAAAAGACGGTTTCTATCTGAAGTATAAAGATGACCTGAAGTTCAATTACTGCATGATACTTGGCTCTGCCTATCATGGACACAAGATGTATTTCTTCCCGATCCGGTGGAGCGAGGATGATCAAGTGTCTAATGTAAAGATGGTACGCCAGGCGATGGAGGTCTTGCGGCTTCTTGGGGCGTATCTGGTGGATCGGAAGGGATTCGTGGAGCGGGAACATAGGGACGATCTATCATTTCGATATGAGGCAGAGGTGGTCTGCAGATATGGATATGGGGAAACAGATAGGTAGGAGGGGAGGTACAAGAAAAGGACGGAGGAGAATCCGAGATATATGGCATATGCCTGCCGCACTGACCGGGCGCATCTGGGATGCGATCTTTATAGCTGCTGCATCATTATGTGCCTGGACATATCTGCGAGAGGTGCTAGAGGGGTATATAAGGATGAGAGTATCCTTGTCGTATATCGCCAGGGGGATATCGGTCGCGATCTTTGTACATATGATCAAAGCTCTGCGCACATATGTCCTTTTGTTTGGGAACCGATCCCGGATGACAGGATATATACATCTATATGCCAGGACCACTTTTGTCAATCTGCTCCTTCCTTATAAAATAGGTGAGATATACCGTGGATATCGCCTTGGGAAGTTCCTCTCGTCCCCGGTGCAGGGATACATGGTCATGCTGGCTGATCGGTTTGTGGATACTTTGGCCCTGATGACGATCGTTGTCGCGTCAGCCTTGACGGCAGGTGTGGAAATGACCTTATCCTATGGGGTGTTCATGCTGTTCTTAGGGTTGTTGATCTTGGCATATCATGCATTCCCGCCCCTCTCCCAGTTCTGGGGGCATCTCCTCATCTATAACAAGAGCTCGGAGAACACTCTGCGGGCGTTACGCTTCTTGCAGATGGGAGAAAAGGCCTATCTCCATATAGATAGGATATTCCGGGGACGTTTCCTGATCCTTTACCTTCTGTCCTTGTTGGCATGGGGGATAGAGATCGGGGGGCTGTTGATGATAGGAGAGATGTTCAGCAGTGTGCGGCTGGGCAGATATCTATCCGATGTCATGGCTGGCCATATGAACATGGACAATCTCTTTTATATGCTGGCCTGCCTGTTGCTGTCTGTGGCTGTAGATGGGGTATCCTGCATCACTGCTCGTGTAAGGAGGCGAAAAGGATGAGCATCATCGTGACCTATGATAATACGATCCAGCCAAATGAGATCATCCGGGAAGTGGTCGGCCGGAAGGGCTTTGGAGACGTGGTCGTGAAGAGGAGGCGATTGAAGGAGTACTATAGAGAAGGGTTGGAACGGATCTTCCAGAGTATCAGTTGGCGGGAGTTCGAGGACCTGTATGATATCGAAAGGTCCCTGCAGGTGGGCCTGGGGGGTGGAGCGGACGCAGATGTACGCGTACTCCATTGTTTTGCTGATCACATCCTATCTGACCAGGATGCAGCAGCTCTGACATTTAAGAAGATCGACTATATAAAGGAGGAGATCTGTCTGATGGCAGGAGAGCGGTGCACAGCGGTCATGTTCCATGATCTGGGGTCATATACCGCTTTCTTGAAAAAGGCGGCTGAGCTGCGCAGTACACAGGCGGCTATCGAAGGGATATCTCCTTGTCTTGGGATCAAGGGGCTGAGCTACATCGGGGAGATCGGAGGATTTATACAGTGTGTGGCCGGGAACTTTGAGTCCAGATACTTCAATTCCCTGGCAGGGACAGAGTACCGCCTGCGGAAATCTTCGACGGATAAAAGGAAGATCAAGAGTGAATACCAGTATTACCATCTTTTGCCGGATCACATGAAGGTGTGGTTTGTGATGCCCTTTGACTATCAAGAAGATGATACATCTGCCAGTTATGCGATGGAACGACTCCATATGACCGATCTGGCGATCAAGTGGGTCCATGGCTCCATAGGGATGGAGGAGTTCGGGCAGATCCTGGACATGTACCTGTACTTTTTTCGGGAGAGGAGCAGGATGGAGGTCACAAGGAGGGCTTATCGCCAGGTCAATGAGACATTGTATGTGAGAAAAGTCCGACAGCGTCTGGATACACTGAAGACACTGCCAGAGTATGAGAAGATCGCCCGTTTTATGAAGGCTGATGATAGGCTGGGTACAGTGGATGTTATCTTTGACCGTTATCTGAGGCTGAAGGAAAAGGTGGAGGAGAGGGTGGATCACCCCTGCATCAGTGTGATCGGGCATGGCGATTCCTGCTTTGCCAATACCATGTACGATCATCCTACCAGGACGATGAAGTTCATCGATCCGAAAGGGGCATTGACGGAAGAGGAGCTTTGGACGGATCCTTATTATGATATTGCGAAACTGAGCCATTCTATCTGTGGCAATTATGACTTTTTTAACAATGCTATGTTCGATATCACCGTTGATGAGCAGTTCCGATGCCACTTGTCCATACCTTCCCACAATACTGAGTACAAAGAGGTCTTTCGGCGGAAGTTAGAGGGCGAGGGGTATGACTACTTAATGGTGCGTGTGTATGAGGTGTCTCTGTTCCTATCTATGCTGCCGTTGCACATCGACCGACCCCATAAAGTGTTTGGCTTGCTCTTGAACGCTGTGGAGATATTGGAGGAGATAGAGAAAGATGTTTGATGGATACAGTTTTATCTTTGATATCGATGGGACTATATGTCCGATCAAAAGATCCGGGGAAAGATATGAGGATCTTGTGCCGTTCAAAGGCATGGTGGAACGGATCCGGTATTACCATGACAACGGGGCACGGATCGTGTTCTTCACATCCCGGAATATGAACACCTATGGCGGCAATATCGGCCTGATCAATAAGGATACGGCCAGGGTACTGGCAGCATGGTTGGAGGAATGGCAGATCCCTTATGATGAGATCATCTATGGGAAGCCCTGGCCTGGACATAAGGGGTTCTATGTGGATGACAGGACGGTGCGGCCGGATGAGTTCCTGTCAAGGACGGTAGAGGAGCTGGAGGGTATCTGCAGAGAGGGGAGGGAGAGGATAGGATGATAAAGGATATGGACATCATCATCACCATGGGCGGACTGGGCTCCAGGTTCGCCAGGGCGGGCTATACAGTGCCGAAATATATGATCGGGGCAAAAGAGAAGACCCTGTTCGAGTGGTCCCTGGACAGCTTGCTAGGGTATAACGCGGGCGTGGGCAAGTATGTCTTTATCGCGCGGAGAGAGGATGGTGCGGCTGGTTTCATCCGGGAAAAGTGTCGTGACCGCCATCTGGATGCGATCGAGATCGTGGAACTGGATCATCTAACAGACGGCCAGGCGACCACCGCTTTGCTGGGTATGGAGGGGACGGATCCTGGGCATCCGGTCCTGATCTATAACATCGATACCTATGTGGAGCCCTATGCCATGAAGCTGGAGGACATCCATGGGGATGGCCATATCCCCTGTTTTTATGGGGAAGGGGACCATTGGAGCTTTGTCAGGCTGGACGGGGACGGAAAAGCGGTCGAGGTCAGGGAGAAGGCCCGTATCTCAGACTATTGTACCCTTGGGGCATACTATTTTTCTTCTGGTGCGCTCTATAAGGAGCTGTATAAGGGATATTATGGTGGGGATGTACAGTCAGAGAGGAAGGAGCGGTATATCGCTCCCATGTATGACTATATGATACAGCAGGGGATGGAGGTCACGATGAGCCTGGTCGATGCGGACAAGGTCCATGTGCTGGGGACGCCAGAGGAGCTGCAGGCGTTCATCGGGGAGACAGATACATCGGGTAGACCGGACAAGGGTCTTTCTGTATCCAAGAAGGATATGAGGGGGATGGGATGAAGGGTCTGGTCAGGCAGGCTGTCCGATTCATAGGGTTGAGCGGCATAGGATGGCTGATGGACCTCTGCGTGTACACTGTCTTGGGGATATGGTCGGAGGACCTGTTCCTCAGCAATATAGTCAGTTCATGGGTGGGGGTCACCTTTGTTTTCCTGTTATCTACCCGATATGTATTTAAGGACAGGGGCAGGATACCCTTAAAATGGAAGTATGTGATCTACTTATCCTATCAATGCGTACTCATCCTGTTGATGTCTGAGCTGCTGGCGGCGGTGGATGCAGTGATAACGAGGGCTATCTCGATAGCGATCATCTTGGATCTCTCGGCGATCATCTCGAAGATCGTCATCACGCCGGTTACGATGGTCTTGAACTTTATCGTGATGAAGGGGATCATGGAGAGGATATAAAGGAAGTGCCTTAAACACTATACTTCGATAGGGCATATTTTACTTTTTGTTACATAAAATGTAGTTTTTTTCCATAATGTATGCTATACTATCCATGTTGTCCAACCGATACCCGACAATGGGAGGAGGTGTTCATCATGGATGTTGTCGTATCTTTTTTAGTCGCTGTCATGGGTGGTGTGGTGTGTCACTATATCATCAAATGGCTGGACAGGGATGACAAAGGCAACAGGTAGCCTAGTGGGTGCTTTGCCACTATAAAAGAAAAGAAGGCTCCCATGACTGTACCCAACTACAGTTATGGGAGCCGTTCTTTTGTCCATCTGGATCGTCGTATCCTTTGACTGACCACATTATAGCATACGCGATCCATACTTGCAATACGCATTTTGATTTTCATTGATCAATTTTCTGAGATTTTCTGGAAGCTTTTGTAAATACATACATGCGCTTCAAAGGTTACCAAGAAACCTTTCAGAATATTGTATCAGACAGACGAAAATGCTATACTATAGCCAAGTGGAGACGATGATCATGTAAGATGGACAGTAGACCAAAAAAGCCCGGATATAGAAATGCCCGCATCGATGATGGATAGGCCGGAGAAACAGTCCAGGGTATCCGAATTGTTACAGGCCGGAGCATTGGGACATCCATAAAATGTAAAACTGCTTGACGTAGGCCATTTTATAGCCTATAATGTAAAAAAGTGGATGTAAAAATATGGATGGAACGACTGCAAGGATCAACGGGCAGCAAGATGCAATAAGAGAGAGGCTCAGCGCATAGCGAAGGCCAGCTGGCGGCAGGGGGTGGAGCTGTATGGCACGAAGATCGTGAAGATCCCGGCTCCGGACCACTATGTCTTTTATAACGGACTGACCGCCGTGCCGGAGCGTCAGGAGCTGCATCTCTCAGATGCCTTTATGGTCCCGAAAGAGGGCTATGAGTGGACCGCCCATGTATTGAACATCAACGAGGGCTTTAATGGTGGACTGCTGGATGCATGCCCTGCATTAAAGGGGTATGCCACATTGGTATGGTACATACGGGAGGACCGGGGAGTGGGATATGATCTCCCAGAAGCGATCGACAGGGCGATCGATAGATGTGTTAAGGAGGGGCTGCTAAAGGACTATCTGCTCAGGAAGAAAGGGGAGGTAAAGCGTATGTTGCTCACAGAATTTAATGAGGAGCGGTTTGTCAGGACCATAAAAGAAGAGGGACGAGAAGAAGGAAGGGAAGAAGGAAGGGAAGAAGGAAGGGAAGAGGGAAGGGAAGAAGGAAGGCTGGGGTTGCTGCTGGAGATGGTCAGTGCTGGGGATATGTCCATACAAAAGGCGGCAGAGTATCTGGAGATGTCGGTTGAGGGATTTAGCCGATATCTCCGGTGATGGTCGATAGGACTATAATGCTGCGGTGGATGCGGCCTTTGATGCGATGCCAGGAGATCTTTTGCTCTTTCTGGTCGGGAACAGAACGGAGGTGAGGGATATGGAGAAAGACCTGTTTAAGGGATATAGGTGGACGTTTGAAGGGTAAAAAAGTGGACATTGGAGAAAGGGAAGTGTACTTGCCGAAAAGGCAAAGGAGTTTTCTGTAAAGACTAAGGAGAGGACAGCCTTGCTATACATAGCGATCTGCGATGATGATCCAGGCGTGTTAGACGACCTGCAGGAACGAGTGAGAGCGTGTCTGGCTCTCTGCGGGGAGCTGACGGATATCCGCCTCTATCCCCAGGCCCAGATGCTCTTATATGATATCCAGGAGGGCTGCCATCTGGACTTGATCCTTTCGGATATCGAGATGCCCAGGATGGATGGGATGGAGCTGGTCCGGGAGATCCGGAGGGTGCTGCCGGAGGTGCTGATCATCTTCATCACCGCCTACGAGCGATATGCGGTGGACGCCTATGAGCTGTCGATCTTCCGCTACATCCCCAAGACGATGCTCGAGGAAAAGCTGGGGAAGGCCCTGGAGGATGCCTTGGGGAAGCTTTTGGCAAGGGAAGCGGTCTACCGCTTAGAGACCGCCAGGCAGGTCCAGGTGATCCCCCAGAAGAGGATCGTGTATGTCCAGAAGGAGGGGAAGAACATCCAGATCGTGCTGGAGGACGGGACGGTGTTCAGCGAGAGGAAGAGCCTGAAACGGTTTTCAGAGGATGTCCTGTCCCAGAGCTTTATCTATGTGGACCGGAGCTGCCTGATCAGCCTGGAGCATATCGCCCAGATCAAAGGCGGGGTGGTCACCATGAGGGGCGGCGTGTCCTTCTGCGCAGGCATGGCCAGGGCGGCCCAGATCCGGCGGACGTTCAATCAGTTCTGGGGAGATAAGATGATCCGCAGAGGATAAGAGGGGGTGGGGCATATGGGCCTGGTGACAGCAGTCTTGAACATCTTTTGCACGGTCGCGGAGGGGATCTGGGTCTGGCTGCTGGCGGACGCGGTATTTGTGAAAAGGGCTTTCGTGGAGGAGCGGGCCTTTCTCCAAAAATGGATCCTGCCTTTGTGTGTGACGTCCTTAACGCTCCTGGTCCTGGGGATGAACCAGTACCGGCAGTCCTCGGTCTATACGGGGATCTGTATGACCGGGGTCTGTACTATGGCCCTGCTGCTTTTTTGGCGGTGCGAGCTGTTCAGCGCCCTGAGCGTGGTAGGCTGCTATTTCTTTTTCCTGCTGCTGGTGGAAAATGTCCATATCTCGGTGATCGGCTTTGTGGGCGGTGAGGAGCTGCTGGCGAAGACCGCATGGCAGGCAGGGCCGGAGCGGGCGGTCAATCTGCTGGTCCACGGCCTGCTGGTGACTGGGGCCGGCAGTCTGGCCCTGCATCTGGTCCGTCGAAAAGTGCCTCGGGGGAGAAGGGCGGACCATCTGTTCCTGGCCATCTGTGTGGGCTATCTGGGGGCCTCCTATTTTTTCTGGCAGTATATGCAGGGCTTTCAGATCACGGTGGCCAAGGGCTGGTATGTGTTCCTGTTCTTTTTCTGCGCGGTGCTGGTGGCGGGGCGCCATCTGCGGCGGCAGAGGGACCAGGTCCGGCAGATGGCGCTCTTAGACTACCAGAACCGGATCTTGGAGAAGAACTATGACCAGGCTAATGCCTTCTACCTGGAAAACGCGAAGCTGTACCACGATATGCACCATCATCTCCGGGCGATCTATGAGCTTTTGCAGAAGGGGCAGTGCCGGGAGGCGGCAGGGTACATCGAGAGCCTGGAGGCGGTCGCCCCGGCCAGGAGGACCGATCCGCCAAAGATGGCCCACACAGGCATCAATATCCTGGACGCTGTGGTGAACGAGTGCGCCAGGGAGTGTGCAGAAAAGGGGGTGAGCTTTATGGCGGACGTGCCACTGCTGCCGGAGCTGGCCTCCATCGAGCGGAAGGATCTGTGCTCTCTTTTTGCGAACCTCCTGGAAAATGCCGTGGAGAATGCCCAGAGGGAGGTGATCCTCCACGTCCGGAAGGTGAACCAGCTGCTATGTGTGACCGTGGAAAATGACAGCGAAAAGGAGCCATGTAAGAAGGGGCGCTTTTTTGAGACGACCAAAAGGGATGCCCAGAGACACGGCTGGGGGACCCGAATCATCGAGAAGATCGTGGAGCGCTATGAGGGAGATATCCAGTATGGCTATGCAGAGGGCCGCTTCCATGTGTTCATCATGATCAATGCCGGAGGAGAGGCCATCGCGCCGTGATCGATGCCGGGGGAGGAACCACCGCGCCGTGATCGATGCCGGGGGGAGAAATCACCGCGCCGTGATCGATGCTGGGGGAGAAACCACCGTGCCGTGATCGATGCTAGGGAAGACGCCATCATGCCCTGAAGGGATCGCCTGCGGTCATTGACCAGGAGTCTTCTTAGACCGGCCCCTTCAGCCGCGGCATCAAGACACCTTGACCCTAGGACCGGAAAGGATCCGAGGACAGAACTTCCCGCCTTCGAGGACACGTTTTCATCTTGTGCGAGAAAATATCGTATGATAAAGAGGATGAGGGCAAGACGCTCGTACTCTCGTCATTTGATAGAGCATGGAGAAAACGCGGTCCAGTGTATAAGCTCAGGCCCAGGAGGAGCCAGCCATACCGCCAGAGACCGCAGAGAAAAAAGGAAAACGAGGCGGGACCGGATGGAGAAGATCACACAAAATATCAAGATGAACGCAGAGCGGAAGGGGACCCTGGGCAGGATCGTCAGGCTGTCCCTTCTCCTGCTCATGGCCTATCTTGTTTTTGGCATCCTCCGGACCGGGAAGCTCCCCTCTTCGTTTGTGGACCAGATCATCGGCTGGTACCACATCGTAGGCTACCCGGCCAGATGCGCAGGCAATTTGTTCCGCCTTTTCACAGAATGCCTGACCAGATGCATGGGAGAGGTCTTTTTATAGCCCGAGGCCCCTTTATGTGACCGCTCAGATCCCCTGGACGGTCACCCCTTTAGTTACTGTTCACGCCCATGCCAGCTAAAGTAGCGCAGGGAGGGTCCTGGCACAAAAGGAACCCTTTGAGGAACGTCGGCGCTTAGCGAGGTCTTTTCGAGCTTAGCGTCCGCTACGTTCCTCATGGAGCGAGAGCGTGGTGACGTTGTGACAGGTCCCTCCCGGAGCGGCCCCTTGGCCTACCTGTGAACATGACCCTTTAACCCGCTATGCAGACCTTTCGCGTAAATACCTTGCGTTCTTTAAAGCTCTGGTTTACACTATAGAAAGACGAGACCAGAGAAAAAACATAGCCTATACGGTTTGCATACGAGACAGGCTATGACAGGAAAGGCAGGGACAGCAGATGACGTTTTATGAGATGATCGAGGATCTGGCGCTGGCATTGGAGCGGGAGAAGCTGGTGATCTTTGTGGGAGCCGGGGTGTCGAAGAATTCGGGCCTCCCCACCTGGGGGCAGATGGTCCAGGCCTTTGCGGAAAGGATCGGGTATCCGATGAAAGGCCGGCTTGCCACAGAAGAATACATCCGGATCCCCCAATACCATTATTGTCTGGACGAGAGTGAGGGACATGCAGACTATCATGCCCTCATCCGGTCCATGATCCCGGAGGATGCTAAGCCCAATCTGCTGGACGAGCTGATCGTCTCCCTTGGGCCGAAGCACATCGTCACCACGAATTTTGACACCCTCTTAGACCAGGTGGCCGAAGGCTACCAGATCATCCGGGAGGATAAGGACCTGCTGACCGGCATCTCCGTCCATTACCTCTTAAAGCTCCACGGCGACATCTGCCGTCCGGAAAAGCTGGTATTTAAAGAGGATGATTACCTTCAGTATCCTGAGACCCACCGTCTCATGGAGACCTTCTTGAAATCCCTGCTGATCGACCATGTGTTCCTGTTCGTGGGCTATTCCCTGAACGACTATAATCTGAAGACCTTTGTCAGCTGGATCGACTATATCGCGAAAGAGATGCAGGTGAAGCAGGAGATGCACCGCAACTATTTCATCTCCAGCAGCCTCCACGCCGGCAAAGGATATCTGCGCAGATACTATGAAGAAAAAGGCCTGGAGGTGATCGACCTCCACCAGCTCCCCCAGGAGATCGACCAGGCCGCCGACCGTGTCCCTCTGTCCGATGTGCTGGGGCGGAAGACCTACGCCGTGCTCCAGAGTATCCAGGGGACAGCCCGCTAAAGCTGCTGTTACTTTTCACATCCACGCTGACTAAAGTAGCGCAGGTCCGCCAGCGGATCATCAAAACGCCCTTGCAGATCCGCCCGAAACCGACTATAATACTGCATAGAAAAAAGACGAGGTGGAGAACATGCAGATCGCGATCGCAGGCACCGGCTATGTGGGTCTATCCCTTGCCGTCCTCTTATCACAAAAAGACCAGGTCACAGCCGTAGATATCGTGCCGGAAAAGGTGGACATGATCAATGCCCGCCGCTCTCCGATCAAGGACGCGGAGATCGAAGAGTATCTGGCGGAAAAGCCATTGCAGTTAAAGGCCACATTAGACGCCAGGGCCGCCTATAAGGACGCCGAGTTCGTGATCGTGGCGGCGCCCACGGATTATGACAGCCGGCGCGACTATTTTAATACATCAGCCGTAGAGACGGTGATCGAGACCGTGCTGGAGGTCAACCCTCAGGCGGTGATCGTGATCAAATCCACGATCCCGGTGGGCTACACCAGCCGGATGATCCGGCATTTTAAGACAGATCGGATCTTGTTCAGCCCGGAATTTTTGCGGGAGTCCAGGGCCTTGTATGATAACCTGCACCCATCCCGGATCATCGTGGGCTACGATAAGGGGAGCCCTTCGATGGCCTCTTATGCGGAACGGTTTGCCGCCCTGTTAAAAGAGGCGTCCCTGCGGGAGGATGTGCCGGTGCTGATCATGGGCTCCACAGAGGCCGAGGCCGTAAAGCTTTTTGCCAATACCTACCTGGCCCTGCGGGTCAGCTATTTTAATGAGCTGGACACCTATGCGGAGATGAAGGGCTTAGATGCCAGGCAGATCATCGAGGGCGTAGGCTTAGATCCCCGTATCGGCAGCCATTACAATAACCCTTCCTTCGGCTATGGCGGCTACTGTCTCCCCAAGGACACGAAGCAGCTTTTAGCCAATTATCAGGATGTGCCGGAAAACCTGATCGAGGCGATCGTCCAGTCCAACCGTACCAGAAAGGATTTCGTAGCCGACCAGGTGCTGAAAAAGGCTGGCTATTACGCCTACACCGACGGGACCGATTATCAAAAGTCACGGGAAAAGGCGGTCACCATCGGGGTCTACCGGCTGACCATGAAGAGCAACAGCGATAATTTCCGCCAGTCCTCCGTCCAGGGGGTCATGAAGCGCATCAAGGCCAAAGGCGCGGCGGTGGTCATCTACGAGCCTTCCTTGGAAGACGGGACCACCTTCTTTGGGAGCCTGGTGGTGAACGATCTAGAAGCCTTCAAGAAAAAGTGCGACCATATCATCGCCAACCGTTATGATCCCTGCCTGGATGATGTGAAGGATAAGGTATACACAAGGGATCTTTACCGGCGGGATTAGATCGGTGCGGGCCAGCCAGCGTGTCAGGGCCGTGAGGGAGATATGGGGATGGAAAGCGTATATGATGGACATGAGGGGATATTTTTTGGCGTTCCCATTGGGAAGATCTGGGGATCTGCCCAGCTATCTCCGATGGAACTGCCATCTTCTGTATGCTACTATTGTTTTGTAACAGAAATGTAAGATCTATGTAACATACGGAAGGAGAAGGAAAATGATAAAAAGATCGACAGTATATGGTGCGGCATTGGCGATGGTCCTGGCAGGGAGCTTTGCGGTCCCCGCGCAGGCGGCTATGAAGATGGTGGTCGTGGGCGGAGGCTCCTGCGGTCAGGGCAGTAGCTCCGGGTCCGGTCAGATCAGCCTGAACGATCTGCTGTCCGGGTGGGCCGGTGATCGTGGGGGTGCAGGGACGGGCGGCAGCGGATGTGCTGCACCCTGGAGCGGCTCCCTGTCCGGCTGGCGTCTTCCTGGCGGGAACTGGGCTGGCGGTAACGGCAGCTGCACTACAGGCGGTAACGGAGGCTGCATCACGGGTGGCAACGGGAACTGCATCATAGGTGGTAACGGGAGCTGCATCACAGGCGGCAATGGCAGCTGTATCATCGGGGGCAGCAGTAACTGGGGCTGTCCGGATATCTCGATCCCTGATGGGGATGTGCCGGGCGTCGATCAGCCAACACAGCCGGATGGAGACCACTGGTATCCTTCTTATGACGAGGATGCCGATCTTGATGGATACCTGCAGCAGGTGGTCAGCTTAACGAACCAGGAGCGGAGCAAGGCAGGCCTTCCGGCCTTAAAGGCGTCCACACAGCTTTCCGCGGCGGCCGCGGTCCGCGCCCGGGAGATCGTGACCAGCTTTGGCCATGTAAGACCGGACGGCAGCAGCTTCAGCACAGCGATCGGACAGAACGGGGTCTCCTTTAACGGCGCAGGTGAGAACATCGCTTACGGACAGACCTCACCCCAGGAGGTCATGAACGCCTGGATGAACAGCCAGACCCACCGGGATGCGATCTTAAGCCCGTACTACACCAACATCGGCGTGGCCTGCTACCAGGATAGTAATGGCGTACTGTATTGGACACAGCTATTTACATACTAAAACACGATACTGATCAAAGAAAAACGGGGCCAGGCGGTCCCGTTTTTCGTGTGCAAAAGCTACGGCCCCTTTGCCATATCCCCATCACCCATCCCACAAAAACCCGGTCAAAAGTAACGATCTTTCACACTCCCCCATCTTATCACGAAAAAAATGTTGATTTATAATAGGATATTTAGTATATTAGGTTTAGATCGCGGCTATCCGGTAAGATGTGCCAGCGATGGATGAAGTATCCGGCAGAAGGAGAAGATCGAACATGGTCAAGATAGCAGTAGACGCTATGGGTGGCGATCATGGGCCATCCGAGATGGTGGCCGGGGCCGTGGAGGCGGTGGAGGCCAAGCCGCAGATCCAGGTGCTCCTGGTGGGCAAGGAGGATGTGATCGCATCGGAGCTGGCCAAGCACACCTATGACAAGGAGAGGATCTCGGTGGTGAACGCCACGGAGGTGATCGCTACAGAAGAGCCGCCGGTGAACGCCATACGGAAGAAGAAGGATTCCTCGATCGTAGTGGGCATGGGCCTGGTGAAGAAGAAGGAGGCGGACGCTTTTGTGTCGGCCGGGAGTTCCGGAGCCATATTGGTGGGCGGACAGGTGATCGTGGGCAGGAGCAAGGGCGTGGAGAGACCGCCCCTGGCGCCGCTGATCCCCACGGAAAAGGGTGTTTCCCTGCTGATCGACTGTGGGGCTAATGTAGATGCAAGACCCTCCCATCTGGTGCAGTTTGCCAGGATGGGTTCCATCTATATGGAGCATGTGATGGGGGTCAGATCGCCCAGAGTGGCCATCGTCAATATCGGAGCAGAGGAGGAGAAGGGGAACGCCCTGGTCAAAGAGACCTTCCCGCTCTTAAAGGCCTGCTCGGATATCCATTTTATCGGGAGCATAGAGGCCAGAGAGATCCCACATGGCGGGGCGGATGTGATCGTCTGCGAGGCCTTTGTGGGGAATGTGATCCTCAAGCTTTACGAAGGGGTGGGCGCGACCTTGATCGGCTGTGTGAAGAAGGGCATGATGACCAGCCTGCGCAGCAAGATCGGTGCGCTTTTAGTAAAGCCTGCATTAAAAGCCACTTTAAAGTCCTTTGACGCCAGCCAGTACGGCGGTGCGCCGCTTTTGGGCTTGAACGGCTTGGTTGTAAAGACCCATGGCAATTCAAAGGCCAATGAGGTAAAAAATTCCATCATCCAATGCGTAGCCTTCAAGGAACAGCAGATCAATGAGAAGATCAGAGACAGCCTTGGGGCGGCTAATAAAGAAAAGTAGGAGGGAACGATCATGGAATTCGAGAAGTTACAAGGGATCATCGCGGAGGTTTTGAACTTGGAGGCGGATGAGATCACGATGACCGCTACGTTCGTGGACGATCTGGGTGCAGACTCGCTGGATATCTTCCAGATCATCATGGGGATCGAGGAAGAGTTTGACATCGAGATCCCCAACGAGATCGCGGAAAAGATCGTTACAGTGGGCGATGCCGTAGAAGCGATCAAAAATGCAGTGAATTAACGCCAAGATACCTGGATCGTAACGCAAGGGGGCAGTCGAAGACGCGGTTGCCCCTTTCCTTATTGTGATGATACCAGGGGACCAAGGACAGCGATCCGATGCAAGCTGGCTTGCAAGAGGAGAGCTGTCTTTGGGACCCGCCCAAAACATGAAAGAGGAGCCCGAAAGGGCGGATCTTGAATGTTTTTAGGATCGTGTGAGCACGTAGTGCGGAGCGATCCGGGGTATCATACCAGGGGACCAAGGACAGGGATCCTAAAACATAAATTTGCAGGAGGGACAGATTTGGAGCATAACTTGAGAGAACTGGAGGAGACGATCGGCTATCATTTTACCCGCCGCGGGCTTTTAAAAAATGCTATGACCCACAGCTCTTACGCCAATGAACAGCAGTGGGAAAAGACCCGCTGCAATGAACGCCTGGAATTTTTGGGAGACGCCGTGCTGGAGCTGTCTACCAGCGAGTTCCTTTTTCGGACCTATAAGGAGATGCCGGAGGGAGAGCTGACCAAGACCAGGGCCAGCCTGGTGTGCGAACCCACCCTGGCCTTCTGCGCGGAGGAGATCCGGCTGGGGGAGTATCTGCTCCTTGGGAACGGGGAGGAGGCTACAGGCGGACGGTTCCGCCCGTCGGTGGTGTCCGACGCCATGGAAGCGCTGATCGGCGCGATCTACCTGGACGGTGGTCTTGCTAGTGCAAAAGAGTTCATCGGCCGTTTCATCTTAAATGATATCGAACACAAGCAGCTCTTTTATGATAGCAAGACTATCTTACAGGAAATGGTGCAGAGCCATTTTGAGGAGCCCCTGTCCTATCAGATCTTGGGGGAGAAGGGGCCGGACCACGATAAATCCTTTGAGGCCTGTGTGAAGATCGGCGATGAGGAGATCGGGAGGGGCAAGGGCCGCACAAAGAAGGCGGCAGAACAGAAGGCCGCCTATAACGGGATCTTGAAGATCAAGAAGGATCAGAGCCCGGAGACGCTGGAGACTGCTGCCGAAGAGGCAGGCCAGAGCAAGGATAAGGATGATCGCAGCCTATGTATCTAAAGAGTATAGAGATCCAGGGATTTAAGTCCTTTGCCAATAAGATCGTCTTTGAGTTCCACAATGGGATCACCGGGATCGTAGGCCCCAACGGTAGCGGCAAGAGCAACGTGGCGGACGCCGTGCGCTGGGTCTTAGGGGAGCAGCGGGTCAAGCAGCTGCGGGGCGGCAGCATGCAGGACGTGATCTTTGCCGGCACCGAGATGCGCAAGGCCCAGGGCTTTGCCTATGTGGCGATCACCCTGGATAATTCGGACCATCAGCTGGCTATCGATTATGGACAGGTGACCGTGGCCAGGCGGCTCTACCGCTCCGGCGAGAGCGAATATATGATCAATGGCAGCGCCTGCAGGCTGAAGGATGTGAACGAGCTGTTCTACGATACCGGTATCGGCAAGGAAGGCTACTCCATCATCGGCCAGGGGCAGATCGATAAGATCTTGAGCGGCAAGCCGGAGGAGAGGCGAGAGCTTTTTGACGAGGCGGCGGGCATCGTGAAATTTAAGCGGCGCAAAGCGATCGCCCAGAAAAAGCTGGAGGATGAAAAGCAGAACCTGGTCCGGGTCAATGACATCCTGGCGGAGCTGGAGAAGCAGATCGGCCCCTTAGAGCGCCAGTCGGAGGCGGCTAAGCGGTATCTGCAGCTGAAGGAGGAGTTAAAGCGCTATGACGCCAATGCCTTCCTTCTGGAGAACACCCAGATCAAGGAACAGCTAAAGACTGTAGAAGAGCGGGAGGCGATCGTCTCCGCCGATCTGGAGGGAGCGAAAAAAGAGGCGGAGCAGCTAAAGAACGACCATGACCGGCTGGACCGGGAGACTGCGGCCCTGGAGGAAAGACTCAACGAGAGCCGTTCGCGGCTGAGCGAGGAGAACTTAAAGAAGGGCAGCCTGGAAGGACAGATCAATGTGTTGAACGAGCAGATCAACACAGAAAAGATGAACGCGGAGCATCTAAAGAACCGGATGGAGGCGATCCACGGGGATATCCATGCCCGCCAGGAGCAGCTTAAAAGTTATCAGGCGGAGAAGGAGGGCCTTTCCGAGAAGGCTGATGCGGTCTTAGGACGGCAGAAGGAAGCGGAGATCGGCCTGATGGACGCGGATGTGGCCATCCAGGAGCTGGAGCAAGAGATCGAGGACGGGAAGAGCGGCATCATCGAGGGATTAAATGAGCGGGCCGGACTGACCGCGAGACAGCAGCGCTATGAGACCATGCTGGAGCAGGTGGACCTGCGCCGCAGTGAGGTCAGCCAGCGGCTGTTGAAGATCAAGAGCGACGGAGCCCAGCAGGAGGAGCAGCTAAAGAAGGAAGAGGAAGAGCTGGCTGGCCTTCAAAAGGAGCTGGAAGGTCTCCTGGCCCGCCAGCATGAGCTGGAGGCAGAGGGCGCCGCAAAAGAGCAGGACAGGCTCCGCCTCACCCGCAGCCTAGATGAAACGTATAAGGCATACCAGACCAGCTATGCGAAGCTGGACTCCCTGAAGAATATCGCAGAGCGGTATGACGGCTATGGCGGCAGCATCCGGAAGGTGATGGGCGTAAAAGACCGTATCCGGGGGATCCACGGTGTAGTGGCGGACCTGATCTCCACAGAGAAAAGGTATGAGACCGCGATCGAGACCGCCTTAGGCGGCAGCATCCAGAACATCGTCACCGATTCGGAGCAGACCGCTAAGCAGCTGATCGAGTATCTGAAGAAGAACCGGTATGGACGGGCCACCTTCCTGCCCCTCACCAGCGTAGGGAGGAAGGACGGCTCCGGCCAGGACAGGCTCTTAAGCCAGGTATCCGGTGAGATCGGGATCCTGGGGCTGGCCGACAGCCTGGTCCGCACAGATCCTCAGTATGAGGGGCTGATGCGGTATCTCCTGGGACGGGTGGTGGTGGCGGACCATATCGATCATGCCATCGCCCTGGCCAGGAAATACCAGCACAGCCTGCGGATCGTCACCCTGGAGGGAGAGCTCTTAAGCCCCGGCGGCTCCATGTCCGGCGGCGCCTTTAAGAACAGCAGCAACCTTCTGGGGCGGAAGCGGGAGATCGAGGAGCTGGAGCAGGCCTGTGAGAAGAGCATGAGGGCCTCCGAAAGCCTGGAAAAGGAGCTGGAGCAGACAAAAGCGCTGTTGGAGACGATACAGGGAGAGCAGGAGGAGATCCGGGAAAAAGAGCAGGCCATCTATCTGGTCCAGAATACCGTGAAGATGAACATCAGCCAGCTGGAGAGCCGGAAGGAAGAGATCTTAGCATCCTCCGTGGATCTGGCACGGGAATATGAACAATTAGAAGAGCAGGTCCGGGACTTGAAAGACAGCCAGAGCCGCCTGTCTGCCAGCCTGGAGACGTTAAGTGAGCAGAACAGCCAGATCGAGCAGCAGATCGCGGAGCGGCAGGCCCTTTTAGAGAGATCAAAAAGCAGCCGGGAGCAGGCGGCAAAGGAGCTGGAGACGATCCGTCTGGAGGCGGCGAACTACCAGCAGAAGCTGGACTTTATCCGGGAAAATGTGGACCGTGTCCAGGCGGAGCTGGAAAAGCTGACAGAGGAGCTGGCAGGCCTTGACAAGGGCAGCGGCGATTCTAAGCAGGCGGCCAGCGAGAAGCTCACCCAGATCCAGGCGCTCCGGGAGGAGATCCGGGAGACGGAGGAGAGGGTCCGGGCATTGCTGGAGCAGATCGAAATGGAGGATGGGCAGAAGGAGGAGAAGGCCCGGGAGCAGAAGGCCTTCTTTACCAGGCGGGAAGAGGTGAACGACCGGATCAGTATGCTGGATAAGGATCTGTTCCGCCTCCAGGACCGGAAGGAAAAGCTGGATGAGCGGTCCGAGTCCCAGGTAAACTATATGTGGGCTGAGTACGAGCTGACCTACAGCACGGCCCAGAAGCTCCTAGATCCGGAGCTTTCATCCCTGCCGGAGGTGAAGAAGCAGGTAGAGGCCTTAAAGGCAAAGATCAAGGGCCTGGGGAATGTGAACGTCAACGCGATCGAGGACTACAAGGAGATCTCGGAGCGGCATGGGTTCTTAAAGACCCAGCATGACGATCTGGTGCAGGCCGAAGCGGCGCTCTTAAAGATCATCGACGAGCTGGATATGGGCATGCGCAGGCAGTTCGAGGAGCAGTTCGCGAAGATCCGGCAGGAATTTGACCTAGCCTTCAAGGATCTGTTCGGTGGAGGCCGGGGGACCTTAGAGCTGATGGAGGACGAGGATATCCTGGAGGCGGGGATCCAGATCATCTCCCAGCCGCCGGGCAAGAAGCTGCAGAACATGATGCAGCTCTCCGGCGGCGAGAAGGCGCTGACCGCGATCGCCCTGCTCTTTGCGATCCAGAACATGAAGCCCTCCCCCTTCTGTCTGTTAGATGAGATCGAGGCGGCCCTGGATGATTCCAATGTGGACCGGTTCGCCAGGTACCTCCACAAGCTGACAAAGAACACCCAGTTCATCGTCATCACCCACAGGAGGGGTACCATGGTGGCCTCCGACCGTCTCTACGGCATCACCATGCAGGAGAAGGGCGTTTCCACGCTGGTCTCGGTGAACCTGATCGAGGCGGATCTGGAGCAGTGACGAAAAGGGCAGGACCGGGACCGGACCAGAGCCGGTCCTGGTCCGGATCTGGGAGCTCTGGGATGATATGTGAGGACACCTGGCAGAGCACAGCGTTCTGCCGGAGGACTGTGCGAAAAAGGGAGAGAGCGGGATAGAAGAAGGGAGGAGCGATATATGAGCGAGGGAAAAAAAGGGTTTTTTGGCCGTTTGGTAGAGGGCCTCACGAAGACCAGAGATAATATCGTATCGGGGATCGACTCCATATTCAGCGGGTTTTCCGCCATCGACGATGATTTTTACGAGGAGATCGAGGAGACCCTGATCATGGGCGATATCGGCATCCAGACCACCATGGCGATCGTGGAGGATCTGCGCCAGAAGGTGAAGGAGCAGCATATCAAGGAGCCCTCTGCCTGCAAGGAGGTGCTGATCGAGAGCATGAAGGCCCAGATGGATCTGGGGGAGAATGCTTACGATTTTGAACAGAAAAAGTCGGTGGTCCTGGTGATCGGCGTCAACGGCGTGGGCAAGACCACTTCCGTGGGCAAGCTGGCCGGACAGCTAAAGGATCAGGGGAAGAAAGTGGTGCTGGCGGCGGCGGATACCTTCCGGGCGGCGGCGATCGAGCAGCTGACGGAGTGGGCCGAGCGGGCCGGGGTGGACATCATCGCCCAGCAGGAGGGCTCCGATCCGGCGGCCGTGGTCTATGACGCGGTGGCGGCGGCCAAGTCCCGGAAGGCGGACGTGCTGATCTGTGATACGGCCGGCCGCCTCCACAATAAAAAGAACCTGATGGCCGAGCTAAATAAGATCGACCGGATCATCAATAAGGAATACCCGGACGCCTACCGGGAGACCCTGGTGGTGCTGGACGGGACCACCGGGCAGAACGCCATGGCCCAGGCCCGCCAGTTCATGGAGGTAGCCAAGGTCACCGGCATCATCCTGACCAAGCTGGACGGGACGGCCAAGGGCGGCATCGCCGTGGCGATCCAGTCCGAGCTGGGGATCCCGGTGAAATATGTGGGGATCGGGGAGAAGATCGACGATCTGCAGAAGTTCAATGCGGATGATTTCGTGAACGCCCTGTTCCAGGTGCGATAGAAAGACAGCAGGAGGAAGAGAAGATGGACAAGATGACGTTAGAGAAGTTCGAGGAGGCTACGGAGGCGGTGAGCCGGGTCACGCTGGAGACGAAGCTGGTGTACAGTGAGTATTATTCCGGCGTGACGGGGAACAAGGTATATTTTAAGCCGGAGAACATGCAGTATACGG
Source organism: uncultured Lachnospiraceae bacterium (assembly GCA_910585635.1). Lineage (GTDB taxonomy): Bacteria > Bacillota > Clostridia > Lachnospirales > Lachnospiraceae > Caccovicinus. The sequence goes on from CAJUFE010000005.1 coordinate 22,489, forward strand.
GGGCTTATAAGGTGCGGGGGGCTTATTATAAGATCAGCACCTTGTCGGAAGAGGAGCGGGAGAAGGGGCTGATCACGGCCTCGGCGGGGAACCATGCCCAGGGGGTGGCCTACGCGGCTAAGCTGGCTGGAGTGAAGGCTACGGTGGTGATGCCCACCACCACACCGCTGATCAAGGTGGACCGGACGGCAGGCTATGGAGCGGAGGTTGTGCTGAAAGGGGATGTGTTCGATGAGAGCTGCGCCTATGCCATGGAGCTGGCCCAGGCGAACGGGCACACCTTTATCCATCCCTTTGACGACCTGGAGGTGGCTACGGGACAGGGGACGATCGCCATGGAGATCATCAAGGAGCTGCCTACGGTGGACTATATCCTGGTCCCCATCGGGGGCGGCGGTCTGTGCGCCGGTGTAGCCACCCTGGCAAAGCTTTTGAACCCGAAGATCAAGGTGATCGGGGTGGAGCCTGCGGGCGCGGCCTGCATGAAGGCTTCCCTAAAGGCCGGGGAGGTGATCACCCTGCCGGATGTGAGCACGATCGCCGACGGTACGGCGGTCAAGCATCCGGGGGAGAAGCTGTTCCCCTATATCCAGGAGTATGTGGATGATATCATCACGATCGAGGATCCGGAGCTGATCGTAGCTTTCCTGGATATGGTAGAGAACCATAAGATGATCGTGGAAAATTCCGGTCTTTTGACGGTGGCGGCCCTAAGGCACATGAACGTGGAGAAAAAGAAGATCGTATCGATCTTGAGCGGCGGCAACATGGACGTGATCACCATGGCCTCTGTGATCCAGCACGGCCTGATCCAGCGTGACCGGATCTTTACCGTGTCGGTCCTCCTGCCGGATAAGCCCGGTGAGCTGGCGGCGGTCTCCACCCTCTTAGCCAAGGAACAGGCCAACGTGATCAAGCTGGAGCACAACCAGTTCATCAGCATCAACCGGAACGCGGCCGTGGAGCTGCGGATCACGGTGGAGGCCTTCGGCACGGAGCACAAGGAGAAGATCGTGGCGGCGCTGAACGAGGCCGGGTATCGGCCCCGGCTGGTGAAGTCCAAGGGGATCTACAGCGAGTAGGGGAGCCTTTCGCGGGCTTGCATAGACAAGGCAAAGAAAAGATGGAGCTTGATCCCAGAAAAAGGAAGTTGATAAAGATATCTGGACTGTAACAGAAAGAGACAAAAGAGAAGGCAGGCGCTGGATATGGAACTTTGTAAGATAAAGAGACCGTTTGGCGAAAATGTGGTTTATTTTTTGAAGTGGACCCTCATATCTTTCCTGTTAGGGGGAGTGTGCGGGACAGTGGGAGGCTTTTTTTCCAACTGTGTGGCCTGGGTGACGGCCTTCAGACAGGGCCATGACTGGACCCTGTATCTGATGCCCGCGGCGGGGGTCCTGATCGTGTGGCTGTATCATGTGTGCCGGGAGGATAAAAATAAGGGGACGGACACGGTGCTGGAGGCGATCGCCGGCCAGGGGTCCGTGACGGCGGCCACAGGGCCTTTGATCTTTATCGCTACGGTGCTGACCCATTTTGTGGGCGGCTCCTCCGGACGGGAGGGAGCCGCGCTGCAGCTTGGGGGGAGCATGGGCAGTGTGGCGGGGCGTCTGCTCCGGCTGGACGAGAAGGATAAGAGGATCGCCGTCATGTGCGGGATGAGCGCGGTCTTCGCGGCTTTGTTCGGGACACCGGCGGCAGCGGCCATCTTCCCCCTGGAGGTGGCCAGTGTGGGCCTTTTGTACCATGGGGCGCTGATCCCCTGTATGTTCTCCGCTTATCTGGGAGCCGGGATCGCCCGGCTCATGGGGGCGGAGGGGGAGCACTTTACCGTCATGGATATGCCTGGGTACAGCTTGGCTGGAGCCGCTCGGGTGGTGATCCTAGCCATCCTGTGCGCCCTGGTCAGCATCGGGTTCTGTGAGCTCCTCCATGGATCCCATAAGCTTTACGGGCGATATCTGAAAAACCCGTATATCCGGATCCTGGCCGCCAGCGCGGTCTTTATCGGGCTGACCCTGGTATCGGGCACCAGAGATTACAACGGCGGCAGCATGCAGCTGATCGAGCGGGCCATGGAAGGCCAGGTGCGGGGCCAGGATTTTCTCTTAAAGGCGCTGTTCACGGCGGTGGCCCTGGGCGCCGGCTTTAAAGGAGGGGAGATCGTGCCCACGCTGTGTGTGGGCGCTACCTTTGGATGCGCCGCAGGGCACGTCCTGGGCTTATCCCCGTCCCTCTGCGCGGCCTGCGGGATGGCGGCTCTCTTTGCGGGGGTCACCAACTGTCCGGTCTCCACCCTGCTGATCGCCATTGAGATGTTTGGCGGGGAAGGGCTCCCCTTTTACGCATTGGCGGTGGCGGTGGCCTTCGCCATGTCTGGGCGGTACAGCCTCTATGGGAGCCAGCGGACCGTGGTGGAAAGGCTTAAGATAGGGCAGAGTATGCTCTACATAAAAAATGAAAAGTGAGGAAAGATGTATGATGAAGAAATGGATGCAGGCAGCAGTGGTCGGCGCGTTAGCCGTATGTTTAGCGAGCTGTGGAGGAAAGAACGAGGAGCAGGGGGCAGGGACTGCCCAGACGGAGGCCACCACAGAGGCCAAAGAGAGCCAGGACCCAGGGACCCAGGAGAGCCAGGGGGCAGAGCCTTCGGCGGCAGAAGGGGAGGAAGAGATCCCCAATCCCTTTGTGGAGCAGGAGAAGGCAGAGGATCTAAAGGCCGTGGAGGTGAGCATGGACGCGCCGGAGGGGGCTTTGGATGTGAAGTATTACCTCATCGATGATGAGATCGCGGAGATCACCTTTACCCTGGAGGATAACAAGTATTCCTACAGGGGCGCGGCCCACGCGGAGGATTTTGCGGGGATCTTTGAAGAGTTTGAAGAGGATGTGACGGCATTGTCCGACTGCGGGGCCGATGAGGACCTGATCATAAAGACCACAGTGAGCGGCGGAAGGCTGGCCAGCTGGTCCAAGAATGGGGCCAAGTATACCTTATATACTCCTTCTACCGTGGCGGACGAGGATCTGTTCACCTTGTGCATCGAGCTGATCGGGAAGAATTGAGACCGGATGGGGAGAACGCCATCGCCCACAGAACGGGTCAGGTGCTCTGCGCGCAGCGCCTGGTCACCTGTCGGATCGCGGCGGACAGGCGTGCCGCAAAAGGGCTGTTAGGAGCGTCTGGCCTTTTTGTGGCTGCGTGAGGTCTAAAGGGACAAACTGGAACAGGAGGGGATCGACATATGGCACTATATGATTACAGCCGTGCGCTAAAGGCTGGGAAGAAGCGATACCAGGCGTCTCTGTCAAAGGGTGAGCACCCCTATCTGCCGGTGCTGGATGATATCCTTTCCTACACGGATATCGTGTCAGAGGTGGATATCGGCCTGGTGGATATCCCGCTGAGCCGTATCGTAGGGACCAAGACCCAGGGGCGGACGAATGCATTTGCAGGGAATTTCATGCCCCTTATGGAAGAGCATACAGAGTTTGCCGCCAAATGGGCGGCGCTCTTTGACCACCAGGCAGAGGAGGGGATACACGACCCGATCGTAGCCTATGAGTTCATGAACAAGTACTATGTCATGGAGGGGAACAAGCGGGTCAGCGTCTTAAAGTATGTGGGCGCCTTCAGCATCATGGGCACCGTGACCCGCCTGCTGCCCAGGCGCAGTGAGGAGAAGGAAAATAAGCTGTACTATGAGTTCCTGGATTTCTACCAGGTATCCTTTAACTGTGATGTCTGGTTCAGCAAAGAGGGGAGCTACAAGCGGCTCATAGACGCCATGGGCCTGGAGCCGGATCAGGTCTGGGACGACGATACCCGGTCCTATTTTAAGGCGGTCTATGACCGGTTCACTAAGGTCTTTGAGGGCCGGGGCGGCAATGCCTTAGGGCTGACCTGCTCGGACGCGTTCCTTATCTACGTGGAGATCTTTGACTATGAGACCATAAAGGAGCGGACGGAAGGACAGATCCAGAAGGACCTGGATAAGATCTGGCAGGAGCTGACCTTAAAGGCCAAGGGCGGCCATGTGGCCCTGGTGGAGCAGCCGGAGGAGGTGCGCCAGCCCTCGGGCCTGATGAAGCTGCTATCTCCGGGGAAGGAGGATCACTTAAAGCGGGCGAAAGCGTCCTCCAGACGAGGGGACGGGGCATCCGGCATCGCGTTCATCTATGAGAAGACACCGGAGACCTCCAGCTGGACCTATGGACATGAGCTGGGAAGGCTTTATCTGGAGGAGGCGCTGGGAGGCGACCGGACGATCTTGCGCTATGACGGGGCGGACACCGACGCGAGAGCGGAGGAGGCGATCCTGGAGGCGATCCGCGAGGGCTGCCAGATCATCTTCACCACCACGCCCAGGATGATCCAGGCCAGCGTGAAGGCGGCGGTCCAGTATCCCCAGGTGAAGATCTTGAACTGTAATGTGAACACCTCCTATTCCTCGGTGCGGACCTACTACGGCAGGATGTACGAGGCGAAATTCCTTATGGGCGCGATCGCTGCTGCCATGGCCAGGCTGGACGACTTAGGGTATATCGCCGATTACCCGATCTATGGCTCCCTTGCCAATGTGAACGCCTTTGCCATGGGAGCCCGGATGATCGATCCCCGGTCCAGGATCCATCTGAAGTGGAAATCAGCTAAGGACCGTAATGGATTGGAAGAGCTGAAGGAGGAAGGGGTCACCTATATCTCGGCAGATGACATGATCACGCCCGATTCCCCGGCCAGAGAGTTCGGCCTGTTCCATCGGGAGCCGGACGGGAGCCTGATAAACATCGCCACGCCGATCTGGCATTGGGGGAAATTCTATGAACAGATCATCAGGCAGATGGGCCAGAGCGGCATGAACAGCTCGGAGACAAAGGGCAAGATCGCGGTGAACTACTGGTGGGGCATGTCGGCCGGTGTGATCGACATCATCTGCTCCAAGAATCTGCCCCAGGGGACGAAGCGGCTGATCACCTTCCTCAGCCAGTCGATCCAGTCGGGCAGCTTCCACCCATTTTCCACCATCTGCTCCCAGGACGGGATCTGCCGCTGTAAGGAGGATCAAAAGCTGAGCCCTAAGGAGATCGTCACTATGGACTGGCTGGCCGATAATGTACTGGGATCTGTTCCTAAGATGCAGGAGCTGACCGAGGAGGCTAAGGAGCTGGTGAAGCTCCAGGGGATCGACCTGGGAGAGACGGAAAAAAGGATACCGGGGCAAAGCCGGAAGGATGAGCGATGAGCCGCGGTGACTGCCTGGATGGAGCTGGGCGGTCCCTGGCGGAGAAAGGGAACTGCTGTGGGCATGAAGATCCTTGTGGTAGCAGATGAAGAATCGAAGTATCTATATGACTATTACGAGCCGGGCCGGCTGGAGGATATCGACCTGATCCTATCCTGCGGCGACATCGCGCCCGGCTACCTGTCCTTTCTGGTCACCATGTCCCATGCGCCGGTGCTGTATGTAAAGGGCAACCATGACCGGTACAGCGAGGCGGATGATATGGGCGGCTGTATCTGTGTGGAGGATGATATCTACGTCTACCGGGGCATCCGGATCCTGGGGCTGGGCGGCTCCATGCGGTATCAGCCCCAGGCAGCCGGCCAGTATACGGAGTGGGAGATGAGCATGCGGATCTTCCGCCTGGGCTGGAAGCTGCTCTGGTATAAAGGGTTCGATATCCTGCTGACCCACGCCCCGGCCTACCAGCTCAATGACATGGAGGATCTTCCCCACCGGGGGTTCAAGAGCTTCTTAAAGCTGATCGACCGGTATCATCCCCGGCTCTTCATCCACGGCCATATCCATGCCACCTATGGGAGCTGCTTTAAGCGGCTGGATGCCTATAACGGGACTACGGTGGTCAATGGGTATGAGCGGTATGTGATCGAGTATCCGGAGGGGTGATGGGGGTATCGGATGAGCGGGCAGGTCAGAAGCTATATTTTTCACGGCGTTTGCAGGCCTCTTTATAAACTTGTTCATCTGCTCGTGCTGAGATCACGATGATCCTCATGGTAGTCTCGGTCTTTTCGAGCTTGTAGACAACACGGATGCCCAAGTCCAGAAATTTGATCTTTAAAAGATTTGTAAGGTTGATCCCATTTTTATTGCCGAGGGGCTTGCCATAGCCGCCCTGAAAAGCGGGAAGAGGGTTCTGGCTCACTTTGCGTATGCCTTTCAGGATCTGGATCTGGGAAGAGCGGTCCAGCTTTTTAAGATCATTTTTTGCCTCTTCAAGAAATACGATCTGCCAGCTCATTGTATCCGTATATCCTCCGTTTCTTCCAGGTCTGCTTCGCTGAGACCAAGATCTTCCATAACGGACCGGAAGGAAAGGGCAGGTTTCCCCTGGCTCTCTTCCATACGCCTGTTGGCTTCCAGAAGGAGTGTGTAGTCTTCTTCGATCTCCGCAAGGCGGGCATATTCGTCCGGGGAGAGGATGACCGCAGAAGGCTGGTTGTTTTTGAGGACGATCAGCTGGCGTTCGGAGTGGAGCCGATCGAAGATCCGGGAAGCCTGACCACGGTTGAATTGTGTGATAGGGACAAGGCTTTGTAATAAGTCAGTTGTAAATGCCATAAGAAAATACCTCCTGAAACGGGTTTGATACCTATATTATAAGGAGTATGGGAGAAAATATCAATAAGTAGAAGAGGGATCATCGCTAAAAAAACATTACTATTTATCGTCATATGATCGGATCCAGAAAAAGATGGCAGATCCTATGGAGCATGAGGATCGGTGTGGTCTGCTCAAGGGATCACAAGGGACAAGATAGAGAAGGACAGGAACGACAGTCTATGAGACGGTATGTATATGATGTGAGTGGGGATGCCCGTGGCAATGCTTTTTTGCTGCGGGGATCGGAGAACCTGCTCTTTGACACAGGGATGGCCTGGTGCGGCAGGCGGATGGTGGAGCGGATAAAGGAGCAGCTGCAGGGGGAAAGCCTGGACGCGGTGTTCCTCACCCATTCCCACTACGATCATGTTTCCGGGGTCCCCTTCATCCGGGAGGCCTGGCCCAATGTGAAGGTGATGATCGCGCCCCACGGGAAGGCGGTGCTGGAAAAGGAGTCGGCCCGCAAGGTGATGCGTAAGATGAACGCAGCCGCCGCTAAGATGCGGGGACTGGAGCCGGTGCCGTATGATGAGCGGCTTTTGTGGGCGGATGAGGCCATGGAGGACGGGCAGAGGGAAGATCTTGGGGAATGGCATGTGACGGCGCTGGAAGCACCGGGCCATACCAGGGACTGCACGTCCTTTGTGATCGGCCGGGACGGATATGAGGAGACCATGATGCTCTGCTGTGAGACTGCCGGGGTCTACATGGAGGGGTACGGGTTCCTGCCCTGCTTCCTCATCGGAGTGGAGGAGACCCTCCGCTCCATCGAGAAGATGGAGCAGGTGGGGGCCGATATCCTCTTCGGGATCCACAGCGGCTATCTGGACCGGGAGGAGATCCCCGATATCTGGGCGCGGTGCAAGGAAGATACCATAAGGGCCAGAGAACGGATGGAGGCTGTGCTGGCACAGACCGAGGATGTGGACCGGCAGATCCGCAGCCTGGCCGCCGATTATTGGCCGGAATGCATCGGGGTGTACCAGCCCTATGAGGCCTATGCGGTGAACATGGGACACATGCTGGCCAGTGTAGAACGGGAGATGGCAGGCAGGTGAGCCCGCAGCGTCTGAGACGGCATGGTCGGGACCAGAGGCCTGGCTCTGTGTGGTCGTGACCTCTGCCCGGTCGGCACCGAGATCCGGGATGATCTGCCGACACCGGGGGTCTGTGTCATTCTGTTACAAATACATAGCTGGCAGTGCCGTAAAAGCCGTTCTGCCCGGCAGATCCCTCTTCCCATTCCGCGAAGACCTCATAGATCTTGCCGGATTCCAGCTCCAGAAAAGAAAAAGGTGGATAGCAGGTGACGATCGCCTGCTCTTTTGCTGTGTCCGGATCCTGGGCAGCCTGGCTGTCCCACTGCCGGACGGTCAGGCTGTCCGGGGGGAGCCTGGTATCAAAGGTATAGAGGACCTGATCCATCCCCTGATAACGGGGCAATGTGAGCCGGGGGACTGTCTCCATGGCCGCGGCCGCCAGCGGCCCCATGCCGCAGGCCACGATCCCGGTCCCCTGGTCTGTTCCCGGAACGGTCACATTCCAGGAATAGGATCCGGCGGGCACCTCAAAACAGGACAATGTGCTGGAGAGCGCATCCTGTAAGCAGAGGGCAGGCGCGGAGGTCAAGAGGAGATCCTCATGGCCGGCCTCCGCGCCGGTCGTGCCGTAGCCCGAGCCGTCTGTCCCAGTCGTGCCGTAGCCCGAGCCGCCTGTCCCGGTCGTCCCGGAGCCCACGCCGCCTGTCCCGCCCGCCCCGGAGCCCGAGCCGTCTGTTCCAACGGTCCCGGAGTCCGCGCCAGCCAGGACCCGGTCGATAAAGCTCTGGACATCCTCCTCGCGGATATCGATATACAGGTCCTCATCCTGCACGGACACCAGCCGGACATACATGGGCGGGCTGTCAGGACCCGCGCCGCCCATTAAAAGGAAGAACTGGTCGTCGATCTCGAAATGCAGGATATAAAGGCCAGATCCCACATCCCTTTGGGCATATCCCGCAAGGTCATCCCAGGACAGCGCATCCCCCTTTTCTGCCAGCTCCAGCACCCGGTCAAGGGTCAGGGGTGTGGCCGGATCCGGGAGATCTTGCTCCCGGCCATGATCGTTGCCCCCGATGTTCCCTTCTGGCGGTCCACCCTCTGTCATCTCGTTAGTTTCCATCACGCGATCCGCAGCTGTAACGGCAGTGCTTTCCGAAGACCCGGCCTCTGCGCCGGTCGTGCCGCAGCCCGCGCCGTCTGTCCCGGTCGTCCCGCAGCCGGTGCAGGATATCACAGCGATCGAAAACGCTGTGAACGCTATGGTGGTAAAGGGCCATTTGAGTCTGATGATCGAATGCATATCTTCCTCCATTCTTTGCATGATCTGCTGTCGTGCCTTTGTAGATCTTTATCTGTTGTAAGCTTTTTGATCATTTCTTATTGTGAAGATCCATCGCCGGATAGCCCCATTATACTATGGACTTATTGCATCCCTCTCACATTTTTCTTAAGATCTTCTTACAGATCTCCCGCGGATCCGACCATCATGCTGACAGGATCAAAAGACCCTTTGACCCCGACATCCGTATCATGTATTATAGAAAGAAAAAGATCCAGACCCGATCCCGATAAGGGGTATGGCATTTTGGACCGCACAAGGAGGACTACGACCATGATAAAAGTGATCGACATGCACTGCGACACGATCGCAGAACTATATTACGCCACCGCCCCCACCGCTCGGCAGACAGCGGATGACCCGGCGCCCATCCACAGCCCGGCCCTGGAAAAGCGCCCTTCTATATTAGATGGTGATCTTCATGTGAACCTGGAGAAGATGGAAAAGGGCGGATACGGCCTGCAGAATTTTGCCCTGTTCACCCATCTGGAGCGGGTGGGGGAGCGGCCGTTTGAGTACTGTATGAAGCTGGCAGATATCTTTTTTCAGGAGATGGGGGCTCATGAAGACCGGATCGGGGTCGTGAGGAGCTGGCAGGATATCCAGGAGAACTGGGAGAAGGGCAGGATGTCCGCCCTCCTCACGGTGGAGGAAGGGGGGGTCTGCCAGGGCGAGCTGGCCTTTTTGCGGATCCTTTACCAGCTGGGCGTCCGCATGATGACCCTGACCTGGAACTTTAAAAATGAGCTGGGCTGGCCCAACGGACGGCGGCAGACAGACCCGGAAAACAGCATCACCGTGCCGGATACGGAGCATGGGCTGACAGAGAAGGGCCTGGCATTTTTGGCCGAGATGGAGCGTCTGGGGATGATCGTGGATATCTCCCATCTCAATGACGCCGGGATATGGGATGTGTTCCACCATACCAAAAAGCCCTTTGTGGCCAGTCATTCTAACTGCCGCGCCTTAGCCTCCCATCCCCGGAACCTGACCGACGAGATGATCCGTGCGCTGGCCGAGCGGGGCGGCGTAGCCGGGATCAATTTCTGTGCGGCCTTCCTGCGGGACGCGGGGGCAGAGGAGACCTATCAGCACCGGGCAAAAGACGGGACCAGGCCTGCAGGCGGGCAGAAGGAGGCCAGGGTCGCCTACATAAGGGATATGGTCCGCCATATCCGGCACATGGAGCAGATCGGAGGGATCGGCGTGATCGGCCTGGGGACCGATTTTGACGGGATCGGGAACCAGGTGGAGATCCAGGATGCCTCCCAGATGCAGCTCTTAGCCCAGGCCATGGAGCAGGAGGGGTTCACCATCGGTGAGATCGAGGCGGTGTTCTATGGGAATGTGCTGCGGGTCTATAAGGAGATCCTGTCTTGATGTGACATGCCCCTCCCGGAGCGGACCCCTTGCGATATCTCTATGCGAGGACTCCCTGGCGTGGGTGTGAAAAGTAACGATATACGTTACTTTTCACGGCTACGCCGTTCACAGCAACAGAATGCACACAAAATGGGCTGACCGCCCATTTTGGCGCTGCAACCCTCGGGTTTCTTGTGACCTTTGCTCACAAGAAACAACTCGCGGGATATTACCTGTGAAAAGTAACGATATACATGCTGATCTTGCAGGAAAATGTATGATCCATTGACAAATTATGTGCAGGATGCTATCATGTATCTTGCTAAATACAATATAGTGAGGTGCGCTATGAAGAAAACGGTAATGGTAGGAGCAGTTCTTGCGATGAGCGCAGGGCTGGCGGCATGTGGACAGAAGGAGCCTGAGCCCTCCGCGGCGGAGACCACAGCCGCAGAGACCACGACAGCCGCCCAGGAGACGCCTGGGGAGGCGGCAGAAGGGACCGTGGTGACGGGAGAAGCCGAAGGATACGGCGGACCGATCAAGGCGGAAGTGACCCTGGAGGGCGATAAGATCGTGGACCTTAAGCTGACCGGCGACCAGGAGACCCCGGGGATCGGCGGCGCTGCCTTAGAGACTCTGCAGGCAGCGATCATCGAAAAAGGCGGTATCGATGGCGTAGATGCCGTCAGCGGCGCTACCTGGACCTCTAATGGCGTCTTTGACGCGGTCCGGGCGGCCCTGGGCATCGAGACAGAGGACGAGGGAGGTGCAGACCAGAAGGAGGTGGCGGCCACCGGGCTGTCCCATGGCCTCGGTATTGCTTCCAGCGGGCGTCTAGGGCCTGGAAAGGACGACCAGGAAGTAGGTGTCTACAGCATCAATGAAGTGATCGCCTATGCTCTGTTCGGAGATGACGGGACGATCCTGGACTTAGAGGTGGATCAGCTGGAGGTGGCCACGCCGAACTATGACGGGGAGCATATGCCCCATCTCACTGGCTTCCCAGGCCAGTCCTATAACGCGGACGAGGACCACGACGAGAAGGTGGATGCGGTGCTGGAGCAGACGGAGGATGCCTTCCTGGCGGAGGTTGACGGCTGGAGCACCAAGCGGGAGCGGGGCGACACCTATAAACTGGGCTCCGGGACCTGGACCGAGGAGATGGAGCTTTTCGAAGAGACCTTCCGCGGGATGACCATAGAGGAGGTTAAGAAGTGGTACGAGGCGTACTGCTCCGATCTGAACGGGCGGCCCCTCCACGGGACCTCGGATAAGGAGGAGGACATCGCGAAATATGAGGCTTTGAGCGAGGAGGAGAAGACCGCACTGGATGGGATCTCCGGCGCCACCATGTCCTTGAACGACAGCCATGGGAACATCATCGCCGCACTGGAAAAGGCCTATGAGAACAGACGGCCTGTGGAGGCCGATGCAGTGGCGAAGATCGGTCTCGGCATCACCAATACCGGACGCTTAGGGCCTGGGAAGGATGATCAGGAGGTCGGCGTGTACAGCTTCAACACCCAGGCGGTGGGCGGCTGCTACGATGGGGACGGGAAGATCATCGCCCTCTTTACCGATGTGATGGAGGTGGCTACGCCAAACTATGACGGCGAGCACATGCCCCATCTCACCGGCTTCCCCGGCCAGTCTTATAACGGGGACGAGGACCACGACGAGAAGGTGGATACGGTGCTGGAGCAGACCGAGGACACGTTCCTGGCCGAGATCGAGGCTTGGGCGACCAAGCGGGAGCGGGGCGATACCTATAAGCTGAACTCCGGGACCTGGGCAGATGAGATGGATCTGTTTGAAGGGTATTTTGCGGGAAAGACCACCGATGAGGTCAGCGCCTGGTACGCAGCCTCCTGTTCCGACTTGAACGGGAGACCTCTCCATGGCACCTCCGATAAAGAAGAGGATGTGGCAAAATACGAGGCCCTGACCGATGAGCAGAAGCAGGAGCTGGATTCGATCTCCGGCGCGACGATGAGCCTTAGCGATCCCCACGGCGATATCCTGGGCGCGATCGAAAAGGCTTGGGCAGCGGCAAAGGATACGAGCATCACGGTAGGCCAGTGACCCTCCGCCTGCGGGCAGAGGAGGGCAGGAGCCGGACTGAAAAAGGTCCGGCTCCTTACTTTTGTACTTTTCGATCCACGCCAGCTGGCGATGCAAAGTGAGCGTGTGGTGGCTTTCCGGCAGGCGCCTCCCGGAGCGGCCCATAGGGCGACCTGTAAGAAAATGATCGAAAAACGAGTGCTTTATTGCTTTAAATCCTAAAAAAATTAACGCGATAAAATTGACTCCTCCCTTTTTTTGTAGTATGATAAATACTGTTTTCAAAATACCAACATTAGGGAGAGTGATATTGTTATGAAGAAAAGCAACAAGACCAAGGCACTGATCATGGCGGGGCTCTTAGGGTTGTCTCTGACAGCCTGCGGCGGCTCCGCACAGAGCGAGACGACAGCGGCGGCGACCACTGCGGCAGAAGCCGGTGGCGAGACAGGAGCAGCGGAGGACAGCCAGGGGGCAGGCGAGGAGACGAAGGCCGAGGCATCCCAGGGGGAGAAGGCGGACGGCCAGACCTATACCGTGGGCATCTGCCAGCTGGTGCAGCATGACGCGCTGGATGCGGCCACCAAGGGCTTTATGGATGCCCTGACCGAGGAGCTGGGCGACGCGGTGACCTTTGACGAGCAGAACGCTCAGGGAGATTCCAATACCTGCTCCACCATCATCAATGGCTTTGTGTCCGCTGATGTGGACCTGATCTTAGCCAATGCCACTCCGGCCCTCCAGGCGGCACAGGCGGGGACCAACGAGATCCCGATCTTAGGGACCTCTGTCACCGAGTACGGCGTTGCCCTGGGGATCGATGATTTCGACGGTACCGTAGGCGGCAATATCTCCGGCACCTCCGACTTAGCGCCATTAAAGGATCAGGTTGCCATGCTCCATGAGCTGTTCCCTGACGCGAAGAACGTGGGCCTGCTCTACTGTTCCGCAGAGGCCAACTCCCAGTACCAGGTGGATACGGTGAAGGCAGCCTTAGAGGAGCTGGGCTATACCTGTGAGTACTACTCCTTCTCCGACTCCAACGACCTCTCTGCCGTAGCCACCAAGGCTTCCACCGAGAGCGACGTGATCTATGTGCCTACCGATAATACGGTGGCGGCCAATACGGAGATCGTGAACAATATCTGCCAGCCAGCCGGTATCCCGGTGATCGCAGGCGAGGAAGGCATCTGTGCCGGCTGCGGCGTGGCCACCTTGTCCATCAGCTATTATGACCTGGGCGTGGGCACCGGCAGGATGGCGGCAAAGATCCTGACCGGGGAGGCCGACATCGCCGAGATGCCGATCGAGTATGCGCCCCAGTTCACCAAGAAGTATAATAAGGCTCTCTGCGAGGACTTAGGCGTCCAGATCCCGGAGGATTATGTGGCGATCGAAGAGTAAGAGCTGGTCGGTGGACTTTTAAGGTAAACCTTCTTTTAAGGCAGACCTTCATGCGCCTGGCAGCGAACGCACCACCACACAGAAAAGCCTGGAGGGCGCACTGGGCATACCTTTCAAAGTAAAGTAAAACTCCCACATGGGCTGTTGCAGGACCTCCGATCCGGAGATCGTTTGCGGCAGCCCCTGTCGGGTTACAGAAGATCCGGCAGGACCTTTTTAGGGACACGGTCCCATATCCTGCCCACCGGGTCTGCAGAGTGAGGAGAACGATCATGTTGAGTTTGATAAATGCTTTGCCCGGCGCGGTGGCGCAGGGGCTGATCTGGGGGATCATGGCCATCGGGGTCTACATCACCTATCGGATCTTAGATATCGCCGATCTGACCGTGGACGGCAGCCTATGCACCGGAGGCGCGGTCTGCGTCATGATGATGCTGGGCGGACAGAACGTATGGGTATCCATGGGAGCCGCCCTTCTGGCGGGGATGGTCACCGGCCTGGCCACCGGCGTCCTGCATACTTTTGCGGGGATCCCGGCGATCCTGGCCGGTATCCTGACCCAGCTGGGACTGTATTCGGTCAACCTGGAGATCATGGGGAAGGCGAACCAGGCGATCAATGTGGATAAGTTCAGCCTGCTGGTCTCCCTGCGCTTTATCAAGGGCGTGCCGGTCTTTAAAAATACGATCCTGATCGTGGCGCTGGTCATCCTGGCGCTGATCGCGGTGTTATACTGGTTCTTCGGCACAGAACTGGGCTGTTCCTTACGGGCTACCGGCTGCAACGACAAGATGGCCAGGGCGCAGGGGATCAACACGGATCTTGCCCGAGTGCTGGGCCTGATGCTGTCCAATGGCCTGGTAGCCTTTGCGGGAGCGCTCTTAAGCCAATACCAGGGCTTTGCGGATATCAACATGGGGCGCGGGGCCATCGTGATCGGCTTAGCGGCAGTGATCATCGGCGAAGCGGTCTTCGGAAGGATATTTCGGAATTTTGCCCTCCGTCTCCTGGGTGTGGCCTTCGGCTCCATCATCTATTATCTGGTGCTCCAGGTGGTCATCGCCATGGGCTTAGATGCCAACTGGTTAAAGCTTTTGTCCGCGCTGGTGGTGGCGGTGTTCTTAGGCATCCCCACCTGGAACGACCGTTACGCCAAGCTGTTTAAGGACATGGGCCGGGGGAGCGGCCGCACAGAAAGAGGAGGGATAGACTGATGCTGGAGGCAAGAAATATCGTCAAGACCTTTAATGTGGGGACCGTCAATGAGAAAAAGGCCTTAAGGGGGATAAACCTGACCTTGGAGGACGGAGATTTCGTCACAGTGATCGGCGGGAACGGAGCCGGGAAATCCACCTTTTTAAATGCGATCTCCGGTGTGTGGCCGGTGGACAGGGGGCAGATCATCATCGAGGGGAAGGATATCACCGGTCTGCCGGAGCATAAGCGGGCGGCCTTCTTAGGGCGCGTCTTCCAGGATCCTATGACCGGAACGGCGGCCGATATGGGGATCGAGGAGAACCTGGCCCTGGCCTTCCGCCGTGGAGGCAGGCGCACCTTAAAGTCCGGCATCACCGGCAGCGAGCGGGCACTATATAAGGATGTCTTAAGCCGCTTAGGGCTTGGCTTACAGAGCCGTATGACCACCAAAGTGGGCCTTTTATCCGGCGGCCAGCGCCAGGCGCTCACCCTGCTCATGGCCACCTTAAAGCAGCCCAAGCTCCTCCTCTTAGATGAGCACACGGCGGCCTTAGACCCCAAGACCGCTAAGAAGGTGCTGGAGCTGACCGAGGAGATCGTGGAGGACCAGCACCTCACAGCCCTGATGGTCACCCACAACATGAAGGACGCGATCCGGATCGGGAACCGCCTGATCATGATGCACGAGGGACAGATCATCTACGATGTGTCCGGGGAGGCGAAGAAGGCCCTCCATGTGTCGGACCTCTTGCAGAAGTTCGAGGAGGCCAGCGGTGGCGGGTTCGCGAACGACCGGATGATGCTGGCGAAGTAACGTTTGGGAACGTAATAGAAAATTAATAAATTACCGGTTTTCATATCTGGCCATCTGTGGTAAAATAACCAGGTATCTGTCAAAGGCCGGGGAAAGCTGTCGGAGAGCCGGCGGCTTTTTTACTTTAGATATTTTGTGTGTTCGGAGCAGGACGAAGGAGAAGATGGACTATGTTGGATAAAGAAGATTATATGGCCAGGCTGGAGCGGGCCAGGAAGAGGAGAGATCAGCGGACGGGGCAGCGGAACCTGATATTCATAGCGGGAGGGCTCATCTTGCTCATCCTCCTGGGCTTCGGCATCTATCGCCTCCGTACCAGCGGGAAGCCGGCGGCGGCTGAGACCGGGGGAGCAGAGGAGGAGACTCTAGAGAGCACCGAGCCGGAGACGGAAGCGCCTACAGAGCCTACCCTGTCGCCGGAGGAGGAAGCGGCACAGCAGCTGGCTCAGGAGGTCCAGGGGGTCCTGGATTCTTATACGGACATGGGGCTGATCCGGGTGGAAGGCTATCTGAACGTGCGGGAGGCTCCGGGCAGCGAGGGGAAGATCATCGGAAAGCTGATGGAGAACAGCGCCTGTGAGATCTTAGATACGGAGGGGGAGTGGGCCCACATCACCTCCGGCGGGATCGAAGGCTATATCAATGCCCAGTACCTGCTCACCGGGGATGAGGCCAAGGAAGCGGCCAGGCCCTATGTGGTGGAGCGGGCGATCATCCGGGCGGACAAGCTGAACATCCGTTCCGAGCCCAATGGCGACGCCGACAACGTGGTGGGACAGGCCCTGCAGAACGAGCGTTATGAAGTGATCGCCCAGGAAAATGGCTGGGTGCAGATCGCGGAGGGCTATATCTCCGCGGATTATGTAGAGATCCGGCTGGCGCTGAACGAGGCCAGGAAGTTAGACCTTCGGACCATGGCCCTGAACCAGTACGACCACCTGGTGATCTCCAAGGTGGATAATTATCTGAACGTGCGGGAGGAGCCTAAAAGTGACGGGAAGATCATCGGGAAGATGACCAGTAAGGCGGCCGGTGAGATCTTAGAGACATTGGATGGCTGGTATAAGATCCGTTCCGGGAACATCACCGGGTATATCACGGCGGATCCCCAGTATACCACCACCGGACAGGAAGCCCGGGATATCGCATTGGAGACGGCTTCCCTGATGGCGATCGTCAACACGGACATGCTGAACGTGCGGAAGGAGCCCTCCACGGAGTCCTCAATCTGGACCCAGATCTCCAAGGAGGAGCGTTATCCGGTGCTCCAGCAGCTGGACGGCTGGGTGCAGATCGAGATGGACACGGAGGACAGTGACAACGCCTTCATCTCCACCCGGGATAATAACGTGGAGGTCCGCTATGCCCTGGCGGAGGCGATCAAGTTCTCGCCCCTGGAGGAGGCGGCCCAGGCCGCGGCGTCCAGACGGACCCAGCTGGTCAACTTTGCCCTCCAGTATGTGGGCAATCCCTATGTGTGGGGCGGCACCAGCCTGACCAACGGCATCGACTGCTCCGGCTTTACCATGCAGGTCATGAAGCAGTTCGGCGTATCCCTGCCCCATTATTCCGGCTCCCAAGCTAAGATGGGCAAGGCAGTGACCTCCAGCGAGATGCGCCCTGGCGACCTGATCTTCTATGCCAACAGCGGCGGCACGGTGAACCATGTGGCCATCTACATCGGCAACGGCCAGATCGTCCACGCGGCCAGCAGGCGGAGCGGGATCAAGATCTCTACATGGAATTATAGGACGCCGAAGACGATCCGGAACATGCTGGGGGATTGATCTGTAGGATCCAAGGTGGATCTGTAGATCAGTAGCTTAAAAGGCCAGAGAGTGCGAAAGACCGGTCAAGAGCAATAAGGACTAGTCGAGATCGGACATCCAGTATAAGATATAAGATATAAGATATAAAAAGAAGATCCCTGCCGGAAGGTGGGGATCTTCTTTACAAAACACACGTTAGATAGACCTGTTATATAGTTCTCTTTACATTCAGCACGGTAGTGTAAAAAGTTTGTGTCTTAGGAAAAAAATGGCTCCTTTTTGGTAAGGATCAAGATATGGAAATTCTTATCGAAAAGGAGTATTTATATGCCAGTAGCAGTACGAGGAGGTCTGCTACCATGAGAGGGACCGGGACAGGATGGAGCACCGGTGGTACGGCGTATGCACGGAAGGCAGCATCCTGACAAGGCAGCAGAAGGAATGGCCGTTCATAAGGACGGTGGGCTGTGCCAGGCAGATACGGATACCGCTAGAACGGGATGCGGAAGGGAACGACATAACGCCGGCAAAAAGATCAAAGAACAACCTTGCCCTGTTGAGGAAGTTCGCTTACAACATCCTCCGGCTGGCCATGCTGGCAGAGGAATGTTCGGAGATCATGACAGAGGCGATGGATGATCTCCATGATACTCCGGCCCTGATGAGGAGATATGTCTTCAGCGGGATCAAAAGCTTCTACTAAATATGGCTGACACAGAAGTATCGAGCATGAAAAAGATGCTTGGAGGAAAGCGGTGGTTAGAAAGCATGTAAGGAAATAAGTGTTTATTAGATGCAAATGCTGTTCTAAGATTTTTATTAAGGGATAATGAAGAACAGTTTATGTATATAAGAAAAATGACAAGGATCAAAAATTGTTATGTTACACTAGAAGTAATGGCAGAAGTTTGCTATGTGCTAGAGGGGCTTTATCAAGTTTCCAGAGAAGATATCATCAGCAGTTTTCGTAAATTAAATAATGACATCATTATTTTATATGCAGATGTGTTACTTCGAGCATTGGAGATTTTTGATAAAATACAAAAGCTTGATCTTGTAGACTGTCTTTTATATGGTTATAAAAAGGAAAAAGGAATAAATATCATAACCTTTGACAAAAAACTACAAAAGAAATTAGAAAATATATAGATGATCTGCGGACACTAAGACTGTGATGGAGGACCTTTTGTGTGGAAAGCAGCTGGAGGTGGAGATCGATGAGCAGATCGCGTCCCATTACATGCTCCCCCCCTCCCGTCGCGGGCCCCCTGGACCACCTGTGAAAAGTAACACCTCTTGCCCACTCTTGCCCACATCTTTGAGATAACCCCCCGCTTCCCGATTGACAACACGCCCCAGACATGGTATCATCGAGGTCAAGCGGCAAGGGCGCCAGGAAACTGGCGCCCTGTTATTTATCTCAAGGCGATATATAAACCACAGACCGTTCAGATCCTACAAGGACCCAAAGGCAGGAGAGGCCAGGACAGGGGATATCGCGGCGGCGGTGCCGCACACATACAGAAAGGAGCTGGCATATGGGCAATAATTATCTGGCGCAGTTTTACGGGAAGTCTTCGAACTACACAGACATCCCCAATCGGCTGTTCAAGGAATACAACGTAAAGAAAGGCCTGCGCAATGAGGACCGGACCGGTGTCCGGGTGGGGCTCACCCGGGTGTCGGACGTGGTGGGCTACGAGGTGACGGACGGGGTCAAGACGGATGTGGAGGGAGACCTGTATTTCCGTGGCTACAGCGTATATGACCTGATCAAGGGGAAGACCGGCTGCATCGGGTTCGAGGAGGTCTGCTTCCTGCTGCTATACGGCTATCTGCCCAGCAAGAGCGATCTGGAGCATTTCATCCAGGTGCTGCGGAGCCTTTACGCGCTGCCTGATGATTTCCTGGAGATGAACCTTCTGCGTCTTCCAGGAAAGAACCTGATGAACAAGCTGCAGCATGCGGCCCTGACCTTGTATAACTACGACGAGGACGACCCGGATGATACCGATGTCTATAAGACCATG
Organism: uncultured Lachnospiraceae bacterium; assembly: GCA_910585635.1. GTDB lineage: Bacteria > Bacillota > Clostridia > Lachnospirales > Lachnospiraceae > Caccovicinus. The sequence goes on from CAJUFE010000005.1 coordinate 42,140, forward strand.
CTAAAGGGCATCGATCTGCTGGCGAAATTCCCTTCCGTAGCCTGTTATGCCTACCAGAGCAAGGTCCATCATTTTGAGCGCAAGAGCCTGATCATCCATTACCCCCGGGAGGATTATTCGATCGCGGAGAACATCCTGTACATGCTGCGGGAGGATAAGAAGTTCACCCAGAAGGAAGCGGAGCTCTTGGACGCCCTCCTGCTCCTCCATGCCGACCACGGCGGCGGTAATAACTCCACCTTCACCAATGTGGTGATCTCCTCCACCGGCACGGACCTGTATTCCGCGATCTCCGGCTCCATCGGCTCCTTGAAGGGACCCCGTCACGGCGGGGCCAATGTCAAGGTCTCCGAGATGATGGAGCAGGTGATCGGCGAGATCGGATTTTCCACCGACGAGGCCACGGTCAAGGCATTGATCCGCAAGATCTTAGCCGGTGATTTCTATGACCGTTCCGGGCTGGTCTACGGCTTTGGCCATGCGGTCTACACGATCTCCGACCCCCGGGCCGAGATCTTGCGCAGCTGCTGTGAGGTGGTGGCCAGGGAGCAGTTCAAGATCGAGGACTTTAATTTCTACTGTTTCTTTGAGAAATGTGTAAAAGAGGTGATCCTGGAGGATAAGCATAAGGTGATCCCCACCAATGTAGACTACTACAGTGGGTTCGCTTACGAGATGCTCCAGATCCCCAGGGATATGTACACGCCCCTGTTCGTGATCAGCCGCCTGGTGGGCTGGGTGGCCCACAACCTGGAAAATAAGCTCTATGACGGCAAGATCATGCGTCCGGCCACGAAATATGTGGGACAGAATGTGGAGTATATCCCCATGGCAGAGCGATGACTCTGTGGCGATACACCGCAGCGATATCCCTCGAGCCCTTTGTGGCGGTCAGTCCAGTACATCGCTGCGCGGCTGCGGCTCTTCGCGTGCCTCGCACGCCCGCTCCATGATCGTCCATGCTGGGCAGCCGCAGGGATACAGGGATGAAAGGTAACAGTTCGGACGTTGTCTGAACGGTTACGATGAAAGTAGCCCGATAGGGCGGATGTAGTAAATAGGTATAGATATGGAGGATAAGATGAAGAAGATAACGGTTTTTAAAGGCGATGGGATCGGACCGGAGATCACTGATGCGGTCTTAAAGATCTTAGAGGCGGCCAAGGCGCCGCTGGAGTATGAGGTGTTCCGGGTCGGCTTAGACGAGTATGAGGAGAACGGGGCGCTGATCCCGGACGCGGCCTTCGCTTCATTCGAGGCGAACAAGGTCCTTTTGAAATCCCCGATCACCACACCGGTGGGCAAGGGCTTCCGCTCCTTAAATGTGACCCTGCGGGAGAAATATGACTTATATGCCAATATCCGCCCGGCTAAGTCCAATACCGCCGTGGTCACCCCATTCCCGGATGTGGATATCGTGACCTTCCGGGAGAACACAGAAGACCTGTACGTAGGGGTAGAAGAGCAGATCGACGCGGATACGGTCCATGCCACGAAGATCATCACCCGCCGGGCCAGCACCAGGATCATCAAGGACGCCTTCGAGTACGCCAGAGCCCACGGAAGGAAAAAGGTGACCTGCGTCCATAAGGCCAATATCTTAAAGAAGTCCGACGGCCTGTTCCTGGGCATCTTCAAGGAGATCGCGGCAGGATATCCGGATATCCAGGCTGAGGATAAGATCGTGGACGCGGTCTGCATGCAGCTGGTGATGAAGCCCCAGCAGTTCGATATCCTGGTGATGCCCAACCTCTACGGCGATATCGTCTCTGACCTGACCAGCGGCCTGATCGGCGGCTTAGGGCTGCTGCCCTCCAGCAATCTGGGCAAGGACCACGCCATGTTCGAGGCGGTCCACGGCAGCGCGCCGGATATCGCCGGGAAAAATATCGCGAACCCCACAGCCCTTCTATGGTCAGCCTGTATGATGCTGGAGTATCTGGGCGAGCTTGAGACAGCCGGTCAGATCCGCCGGGCGGTGGATCAGGTGCTGGCAGAAGGGGTGTACAAGACCCCGGACCTTGGCGGCAGCGCCACCACCACCCAGTACTGCGACGCGATCATCGCTCATCTGTGATCCTTTTCTTTGTTCCATAGGAAGTCCTGTGGGACAAAAACGTTCCGCTCAGGATGCGCACTTTTTAATCCCAGCCCTGGCTTGCATAAAATGACCAAAACCTTCCATACTATGCCCTGAACGTGTCATGTTCCCGCCTGCATAAGGCTCCGCCATCATCCGCCAGAAGACCTGGCCAGGAGGCGGGATGTGCAGGATGTGGGAGAGACCCCAAGAAGGTGAGAAGGTGAGAACGCGAGAGGGAGAGATCCCAGAAGAGCGAGACCGCCCTTGGGGTGAGCCTTCGCCAGGAGGCGGGAGCATGGCCTGACGCTCCGGTCCGGGGACCGGCGCAGGATACGGCGGTCATGGGGTATACGGTGCTGACGGCTAAGATGTCGGGACCGTATCTCTGCAGGTCGGCCATCTTGCGGCAGTCCCGGCAAGGTCCGGGTGAGATGGAGAGAAAGGAAAGGGCAGAGAATATGGGACAGGATGGAATGAACGAGAAGGATCAGCAGATCGAGGAATTTGGTCAGGTCACTCTGGGGGAGGATGAGGAGAAAAAAAAGATCCATCTCCTGACGATCATCGGGGAGGTGGAAGGCCATGAGAATGCCTCTGGGAACAGTAAGACCACAAAATACGACCACCTGCTGCCAAAGCTGGCGCAGATCGAGGATGACCGCAGCATAAAAGGGCTGCTGGTGCTCTTGAACACGTCGGGAGGGGATGTGGATGCAGGGCTGGCTATCGCGGAGATGATCGCCTCCCTGACCATCCCTTCCGTATCGCTGGTGCTGGGCGGCAGCCACTCGATCGGCGTTCCCCTGGCGGTGGCGGCGGACTATTCCTTCATCGTACCTACGGGGACCATGATGATCCATCCTGTGCGGATGAGCGGGATGGTGATCGGGACCACCCAGACCTATGAGTATTTTGCGATGATCCAGGACAGGATCCTAAGCTTTGTGGAAAAGCATTCTAACATCGCCTACGATCAGCTGAAGCGTCTGATGCATAACACGAAGATGCTGACAAAGGACTTAGGGACGGTCCTGGTAGGCGAGCAGGCCGTGCGGGAGGGCCTGATCGATGAAGTGGGCGGGATCCGGGACGCCTTAAAGAAGCTGCGGGAGATGATAGGTGACAGGCCGGAGTAACAGTCCAGGGTATCTGAACTGCTACAGTCCGGATGCTTGCGACGGCACGATATCGGCAAACTTCATTGACAAAAGCCAGATCTTGCAGTAGATTATAAGAATGGGTCTCGATCCGGCGGCCCTTTCTTTTTTGTGGAGTCCACGCCTTTTGTGGAAAAGGTCGCTAAAAGGTTGCTTTTATATGGAAGACCATACGTTTTGCAGATGGGTTTTGTAAAAGATGCTGCTTGACAAGATAGCCGGATCGGAGTAGGATGATAACAACATAAACCTACAAGATCAGTGGGTATGATGTGAGAAAGATGCAGATCCCCACCCAGACAGGTTTTTGTACGCTATCCATCAAAAAGAGGAGGATAAGGTTATGAAAAGAAGAACATGGAAGACAAAGAGCGGGCTCGTCCTGGCTATGGCATTGACGGCGGCTGCGGTCTTAGCCGGCTGCGGAGGCGGCAGTGAGGAGACCACGGCGGCCACCACAGCAGCAGAAACTGCGTCTGCGGCAGAGGAGAGCACAGAGGCAGAGGAGAGCACAGAGGCAGAGGAGACCACGGCCGCGGAGGCAGGAGCCGAGGCGTCTGCGGATATCCCCGCGCCGGAAGGGGACGATGATACCATCTCCATCGGCGTCACCCCGGTACCCCACGCAGAGATCGTGAACGATGTGGTCAAGGGCAAGCTGGAAGCCGCCGGCTGGAAGGTGGAGGTCGTGGAGTTCAACGACTATGTACAGCCTAACACAGCTTTGGAGGATGGCGAGCTGGATGGGAACTATTTCCAGACCATCAATTATCTGGACCAGCAGAACGCGGAGCGGGGACTGCATCTGGTGGATGTGGCCGGGATCCATCTGGAGCCCATGGGCATCTATGCCAATGGGGCGGCTTCTTTAGAGGAGCTTGCGGACGGCGCCTCTATCGCGATCCCCAATGACGGCTCTAACGGCTCCCGGGCCCTCAAGCTGCTGGCGGATAACGGCCTGATCACCTTAAAGGAGACCGAGGATCTCTACACCGTGATGGATGTGGAGGAGAACCCGCATAACTTCGAGTTTGTGGAGCTGGAAGCGGCGAACCTGCCCCGTTCCCTGGACGATGTGGACGCGGCGGTGATCAACGGGAATTATGCCCTGGAGGCCGACTTGAACCCCCAGACAGACGCCCTGGCGGCAGAGCAGGCAGACGGCGACGAGAGCTATAAATATATCAACTACCTGGTCGTGAAGGAAGGCAATGAGGAGACCGTAAAGACAAAGGCTATGATCGCCGCTTTTGAGAACGATGATGTGAAGAAATACATCGAGGACAGCTACAGCGGCTCCGTGATCCCTGCGTTCTGATGGTCATCCAGAGCACATGCGGCCATAGCTGACAGGAAGGTGTGCGCAGGCAAAAGGAGCGCCAGGGCCAAAAGGCGCGCCAAAGCCGCAGAAGGAGATCTGCAGCCGGCAGGATAAGGTCCTGCGGGCTGCGGATCGGATAGATGGGATAAGGGATAAGGGGACCGGGAAGACCACAGCAGATGAGGGGAGCTAGTGATGATCAGTATCCGAAACGTGAGCAAGAATTTTGGGAGCCTGAAGGTGCTGGAGGATATCTCCATGGAGATCAGCCAGGGAGATATCTTCGGCATCATCGGCCAGAGCGGCGCAGGCAAATCCACCCTGCTCCGGTGTATCAACGGCCTGGAAGGCTACGACCGGGGGAGCATAGAAGTAGACGGGAGGGAGATCTCCTCCTTGAGCAAGAAGGAGCTGCGGGCTGCCCAGAAGGAGATGGGGATGATCTTCCAGAATTTCAATCTCCTGGACCGGCTGGATGTTTATGATAATATCGCGCTGCCCCTCCAGTTCTGGAAACAGAAAAAGAACAGTCCGGAAAATAAAGCCAGGATCAACGAGCTTTTAGAGCTGGTGGGGTTAGAGGATAAGATCCACAGCTATCCCCGCCAGCTTTCCGGCGGTCAGAAGCAGAGGGTGGCGATCGCCCGCGCCTTAGTGCTGGATCCGAAGATCCTGCTGTGCGACGAGGCCACCTCCGCCTTGGATCCCCAGATCACCAAGGATATCCTGGCGCTGCTCTTAAGGATCAACCGGGAGCTGAAGCTGACGATCGTGGTGGTCACCCACCAGATGGAGGTGGTAAAGCAGATCTGCAACCAGGTGGCCTTCATCAAGGATGGCCGGAGCATGGCTACAGGGAAGCCGGAGGAGCTTTTCGTGGCGCCTAACAAGGAGATCCAGGCCTTTGTGGGAGAGAGCGTGGAGTGCCTGCCCAAGGAAGGGCGGAACATCAAGCTGTTCTTCAACAGCACAGAGTCCGAGGACGGCGTGATCACGAAGATGGCCCGGGAGCTGGATACGGATTTCTCGATCTGCCAGGGCAAGCTGGAGGATTTCAGAGGGAACATCCTGGGCAGCCTGGTCATCAACATCCAGCCTCAGGACGAGGAGAGGGTCCTTTCGTTCCTGAAGGCCCATCATGTACTTTGGGAGGTATTGTAATGGTTGACGTGATCGCAAAAGCTACCTGGCAGACCGTGTACATGGTGGTCGGCTCCACATTTTTTTCCGTGATCTTAGGGTTCATCCCTGCGATCGTCCTGACGCTGACGGCGCCGGACGGGCTTAGGCCCAATAAAGTGGTCTACGGACTGCTGGATCTCCTGGTCAACACCTTCCGCAGCTTTCCCTTCATCATCCTGATGGTGATCGTGATCCCCTTCACCAGGCTTTTAGCGGGAAAGGCGATCGGCACCAAGGCGGCGCTGGTCCCCTTGACCATCTCCGCCATCCCCTTTATCGCCCGGGTGATCGAATCCGCCCTCCGTGGCGTGGACAGCGGCCTGATCGAGGCGGCCAGGTCCTTCGGGGCCAGCGACCCCCAGATCATCCTGCGGGTCTATCTGAAGGAAGCCTTTCCGGCGATCCTTTCCGGTATCACCCTGACTATGATCAGCCTGATCGGCTACAGCGCCATGGGCGGCGCGATCGGGGCAGGCGGACTGGGCGACGTGGCGATCCGCTACGGCTACCAGGCCTATAAGATGCCCTACCTGGTGGTCACCAGCGTGATCTTGATCGTGTTCGTACAACTGATCCAAACGATCGGGAATACGTTATTTAAGCGGTTGTCCTGAGTGTGACAAAAGAAAGTGACAAAAGAAAGTTACATAAGAAAGTGATAAGAAAGGCGAAAGGCCCTTTAGAAAAGAAAAGCTCCGGCTGGATACATATATCGCGTATCCAGCCGGAGCTTTTTATCGCCATAGCTCGCGTTCGTTCTGCCATCATGGCTTACGGCCTTCATTGTCCGATCCGAGCGGAAGATCTGGAGGATCTGCTTGATCAGATATCTGGCGTAGAGGATGTAGAGGTATAGGGATCGCTATAGCCGAACCCTGTATCGGCCGTGGCCGCCGCCATAGCCGGCGTATACTTTAAGTTCAGGAAATTGCTGAAGTCCTTGCTGTACATCTTATCCAGCTCGGAGGTGTAGCCCACCACCATCTGGGGCTGCTCGGCAGCATAGTATTTTAACGCTTCCATGGTGTTCTTTTCGGATAAGGAGATGTGGGAGCTCTTTTTATCCTTGGAGAACAGACGCATCTCGCTGACGCTGTTCCTGCCGGTCCGCTGGTAGTAATAGCCCCAGATCAGGTCCTTGTTGGACAGGATGTAGGCGCTGGAGCCGGACATATAGATTGTCCATTTCCGTCCGATCCACAGATCCTTCCCGATCGTATGGGCCGTGCCGAAATCCTGCTCGATCGAGGCCATGGAAGCGGAGGTGTCGGTCTGCAGGTACTTGTTGATGTTCTTTATGTACGAGTTGTTAAAGATACCGGCCACTGAGAGGAGGAAGAACAGGAAAGCGCCCACAGTCACCGCGGTGAGGACCCAGAAGAGGGGGATATCCAGTCCGCCCAGCTTGGAGGTATCCAGGTTGTAGAAATAAAACTTGTCAAGCTCGCCCTCGGTCACTCCAAGGTCGGCCAGGCCTTCCCGGTAATAGCGTTCCATCTGTGCATCCATCTTGGTCCATGTACCCTTTACGGGGAGAGGCTCCGGCGGAGCGGTGGTGTTCGACTCATCCTCCCAGAAGGCCCAGGCCTGATCGATCCGGTCGTACATGGCGCTCTGCTCGTCTTTATCCATATAGACACTGTAGAAATACCAGGTGGAAGTCTGGGCCTCATAGTCGTCTACGGACTGGAAAGCGATATAGCTGTGTCCGTCCACACGGGTGGTGCTGCCGCCGTATTTCTTTTTGGTGGTGGTAGTGTGCTCCACATAATCGTTCAAAAAATATTCTGCGTCGATCGATACATATTTTCCTTCATAGCTTGTGGGATCCGCTGTGATGTCCAGTTTGGTGGGACCGGTGATCACGTCAAATGCGGCAAATTTTGTAAAAGCCAGTATCCCTACCGCGATGATGATGGACACGACCGCTTTTACGATGTTCGATGATCTGGATCTTTTTTTCAGTGTTTCAAGCATATCTTTTTCCCCTTTGCAGCATACTGGATTTGTAGAGGCGCGGAGAGGATAGCAGGTTGCCAAGTGACTGTCCGCTCAGCGCATACCTGCGTATCATTATAGCACAGATCGGTAGTCATGTCCATGTATTTTTTGGCAGACGCGGCCGTCTGGCGTTAGAAATTTGTTACAGTTCAGATACCCTGAACGGTTACAGGAGTTTGCTGCAGATAGCATCATAGAAGGGAAAGGATGGGATCCATATGCAGAAAGGAAAAGCCAGTGTTGTTTTTGACCATCCGCTGCTGATCCGGGGGGCGGCTTCGGTGGCGGGGAAGAAGGAAGGCCAGGGGCCTCTGGGCCATCTGTTCGACGTGGTGGAGCAGGATGACATGCTGGGGCAGGATAATTGGGAAGCGGCGGAGAGCTGCCTGCAGAAGCGGGCGGCGGCCCTGGCGATCCAAAAGGCAGGTCTCAAGGCGGGCGATATACGGTATCTGTTCGCGGGGGACCTGCTGGGACAGCTGATCGCCACGTCTTTTGGGCTGATGGAGCTGGAGATCCCGCTGTTCGGCCTTTATGGGGCCTGCTCCACCATGGGGGAGGCTATGAGCCTGGCGGCGATGGCGGTGGACGGAGGCTATGGGGACCGATGCCTGGCGATGGTGTCCAGCCATTTTGCCACGGCGGAAAAACAATTTCGTTTCCCGTTAGGTTATGGGAACCAGAGGGCCTCCTCGACCACCTGGACGGCTACGGGCTCCGGGGCTGTGGTGATCGAGGGCGAGGGCGTTCCGGAAAAGGCGGGAGAGCAGGCCACGCCGCCCCTGGCCAGGATATCCGGGATCACCACGGGGAAGGTGGTGGACTTTGGCTTAAAGGACTCCAGCAATATGGGCGCGGCCATGGCCCCGGCGGCCTTCCACACGATCTGGCAGCATTTCCAGGACTTGGAGCGGGATGAGAAGGATTATGACAAGATCATCACGGGGGATCTGGGGACGGTAGGGCAGACCATCCTTTTGGATCTTCTGGCCAAGGAGGGCTATGACCTTTCCCAGGTCCATATGGACTGTGGGATCGAGCTGTACGACAGCGAGAGACAGGATACCCATGCCGGAGGCAGCGGGTGCGGCTGCTCCGCGATCGTCCTGTGTGCCTATATCCTGCCAAGGCTCCAGGACGGGACCTGGAAACGGGTCCTTTTCGTACCCACCGGGGCGCTCCACTCCACGGTCAGCTACAACGAAGGCCAGAGTGTGCCGGGGATCGCCCACGGGGTGGTGCTGGAGCATCTGTGAGCCAGGCGGCTTGCTGTACTTGCTGTAAAAAGGAAAAAGAAAGGAAGCGAACGATATGGATTATCTGAAAGCATTTTTGGTAGGCGGGCTGATCTGCGCGGCGGTCCAGATCCTTTTAGACCGGACGAAGATGATGCCCGGGCGGGTGATGGTCTCTTTGGTGGTGCTGGGGTGCGTCTTAGGTGCGCTGGGCCTCTACCAGCCTTTCCTGGAATGGGCCGGAGCCGGGGCGGCGGTCCCGCTCTTGGGATTTGGCAATACCCTGTGGAAAGGGGTCTTAGAAGGCGTGGGCAAGGACGGGTTCCTGGGGATCTTCAAGGGCGGGCTCACGGCCAGCTCTGCCGGGATCGCGGCGGCGCTGGTCTTTGGGTATCTGGGTTCCCTGGTCTTTAAGCCGAAGATGAAGGCGTAGAAGGGGGATAGATAAAAAGCTCACATCTGTAAGGACCTCACAGGAACAGCTCCAGCAGGAACACGACCCCGCAGGCGCCTACCGCCACCTTAAAGAGGCTGGCCCCGCAGAAGGCCAGCACCAGCGCCACGGCCAGGCCTGCGGCTCCGGACCAGACGCTGGAGGTGGCGGTCAGGATCGCCGGGAAGGTCATGACGGACAAGGTCACATAGGGGACGTAGTACAAAAAGGACCGGAAGAACCGGCTCTTTATGGGGCGGCGGATCAGGGTCAGGGGAAGGACCCTGATCAGATAGGTCACCCCAGCCATCACCAGGATATAGAGATAGATATTATCTTTCATCGCGCACCTCCTTTAATGTGCCTTCTGCCTGGGCATCGCCCTGCGGCCCTTGGCTCTCTTGATCTTCCTGTATGGGGAACAGCATCGCCCCGGCCCCCGCGATCAGGACGGTCAGCAGGATGATCCGCATCCCGGAGGAGATACGGCTGACCACAGGCAGATAGGTGGTCAGGAGACTGGCGGTCATGGAAGCGGCGATCAGGCCTGCCAGGACCTTCTCCTTCCGGGCTGGCGGGACGATCACGGCGATGAACATCCCGTAGAGGGCCACGTTCAATGCACTCAAGATCCGCCCCGGCAGCACATTGCCGGACACCGCCCCCAGCCAGGTACCCAGGGTCCAGGCTGGCGCCGCCACCGTGATCGCCCCGTAGGCGTAGTAAGGGTTGAGATAGCCGCCTGCCCCCGCGCCCACGGAGATGCCGAAGATCTCGTCGGTGATCCCGTAGGCGATCAGGAGCCGGTGGAAAAAGGGCATCCTGGGGGAGAGCCTTTGGGACAGGGCGCAGGACATCAGGAAATAGCGTAGATTGATGATCAGCTGGGTCCCGGCCATCTCCCCGTAGGCGGCGCCTGCCGCGATCAGCCCCAGGGCCGCAAATTCTCCGGCAGAGGTCAGGTTGGTGGCGGACATGAGGGCAGCGGGGAGAGCGGCGATATGCTGGTTCCCCGCCGCGATCCCCAAGGTAAAGGACACGGCCAGATAGCCAAGGGCGATCGGGATCCCGTCCCGCAGGCCCCTGCGGTACCATGAACGATCTGTTTCTGCTCGCATGGTCTTTCGATACTCCTTTGCTCTATGATATCGCCGCCGCAGGATGCATCGCTGCCTGCGGCGGTGTGTCTGCTGTCAGGCACATGGCGGCCGATGACCGCCTGCGCTCATCGGATAAAATGGGTGGCGATCCGCTCTTCCTTTTCCGGAAGGCCGTACTGCGCCTTGCCCAGGGCGATGCTCTTCATCAAAAAGGCCATGTTCCTGGCCAGGGTCCGCATGGTCTGCAGTCCTTCCCCGTCCTGTGCGGCCTCTCCGGCGGCCCGGCCATGGATGCTGTTCCAGTATTGGCTGGAGGCCACCGGCATGCCGGTGATCGTAAAATATTTGTTCAGCTCGTCAAAGGTAGCGGACAGCCCGCCTCTCCGGGCCGCCACCACACTGGCGCCCACCTTCATGGTCTTGTCGAAATGGGTGCTGTAGAACAGGCGGTCCAAAAAGGCGACCAGGGTGGCGTTGGCCGATGCGTAATAGACCGGGCTGGCCACTACCAGGCCGTCGCAGGCCTCAAACTTGGGCGCGGTCTCATTGACCAGATCGTCAAACACACATTTCCCCTTCTCCATACAAGACCCGCAGGCGATACAGCCGCGGATCGCTTTATTTCCCACATGGACGATCTCGGTCTGTACACCTTCCTCGGCAAAGATCTTCTCCATCTCGTGCAGGGCGATATAAGAATTCCCGTTCGCCCGGGGGCTGCCATTGATCATCAAAACCTTCATAGCTCCTACCTCCATCTCCTTTTTATGATACATCTTTCATGATGATGTCGGGATCAAAGGGCATTTTGACCCCTATGGACCATTTCGGCTCCAGACATAATCTACCACAGATCGGCAGATTTCACAATATAGAAAAGGGGCCGCCGGTTGGAAAAGATCTTGTGCCGATCGGCAAAAAAAGGTTTCCTATCTCCCCCAAAATAATGTATAATATCGACAAAGAATGTTTTCTACGAAAGGATCCGGATATATGGGGAAGATTTGGGAATTTTATGAAGACCTGGAAGAGATCGTGTATGTATCGGACATCGATACCTATGAGATGGTCTATATGAACCGTTGGGCAAGGGAGCTTTACGGCTTTCGTTCTGTAAAAGACTGTGTCGGCAAGAAATGCTATAAGGTGCTCCATGGCTGTTTCGGCCCCTGCGCCTTCTGTACAAACCAGGAGCTGGGGGCCGGGCGATTTAAAGAATGGCTCCATTATAACGCACTCCTGGGCAAATATTATTCCCTTAAGGATACGCTGATCGAGGAGGACGGGCGGCACTACCGCATGGAGATCGCCATCGATATGACCGTCCAGAAGCAGCAGAGCCGGACCATCCAGGAATATGCGGAAAATGAAGAGATGATCAACGAAGGTCTGCGGATCGCCCGCTCGGTATCCGGGCCGGACCGGTCGATCGCCGCCCTTCTCGAATATCTGGGACATGCACTGTGCAGTGACCGCGTCTATATCTTTGAAGAGACCAAGAGCAAGACCCTGGACAACACCTACGAGTGGTGTGCGCCTGGGGTCGCCCCCCAGAAGGACAAGCTGCAGGGGGTGCCCTTTGATGTGGTCAAGCTGTGGTATGAACACTTTATCGATGAAAAAACGGTCATCATCGCAGACCTGGAGGATATCCGCTATTCGGATCCCCGGGTATATGCCTATCTTAAGCCCCAGGGCATCCATTCCCTGGTGGTGGGTCCCCTGATCAACGATCACCAGACCATCGGGTTCTATGGGGTGGACGATCCGCCGGGCGATATGCTGGGCCATATCTCCGTCATGTTCCAGATCCTGGGGCATTTTATGGCGGCGATGCTGGAGAACCGGGATCTGGTCAAGCGGCTGGAGCATTTGAGCTTCTATGATCATCTGACAGAATTTGGGAACCGTCACGCCATGAACGCCCACATCGCATCCATGCGGAAGGAGGAGAGCATCGGGATCTTGTATTGTGATGTGATGGGGTTAAAACGGGTCAATGACGCAGAAGGCCATGAGGCCGGCGACCAGCTGCTGAGCCGTGCCTGCCAATGCCTGCGGAAGGCCTTTGACGGATATCCTCTGTTCCGCCTGGGAGGGGATGAGTTTTTAGCCCTGTGCAACGGGATCGAGGAGGAGGAGCTGCCCAGACGGGTGGAGATCTTGAAAAAGGATATGTGGGAACATAACGCTCTGATGGCCTTAGGCTATACCTGGCGCCCCTGTGGGGACATGGATATGGATCTGCTCTTAGCCGAGGCCGACGACCGGATGTACGAGGATAAGCGGGCCTACTATCAGGCGCACCCGGATGTGGAGCGGCGGGCGCCGCGAGGGTGAAGGAAAGAGGTCCAAAGGACAGAGAGAGCCAAACAAAAAAGCCTTGAAGGATCAAGGCTTTTTTAAGCAGATGACGGGAATCGAACCCGCCTCCCCAGCTTGGGAAGCTGGTGTTCTACCAATGAACTACATCTGCGAACAAATCTATTATAGCACAGATCTTCAAAATGGCAATACCCAGATCAAAAAAAATCAAAAATAATTTTACGGGACAAAAAATCGAACATACATTCGAAGTTTTTTCGCAAACCCACTTGCAATCTTTTAAAAAGTATGCTTAAATAGGAAAGATAACAAAAAGCGGAGGGATATGATGGCAAAGGAACAGTACAACGCAGACAGTATCACCGTCCTGGAAGGCTTAGAGGCGGTGCGGAAGCGTCCGGGCATGTATATCGGGAGCGTGGGGACCAAGGGCCTGAACCACTTGATCTACGAGCTGGTGGATAATTCGGTGGATGAGCATCTGGCCGGGTATTGCAGCGAGATCTGGGTGATACTGGAAAGCGACGGCTCCTGTACCGTTCGGGACGACGGGCGTGGGATCCCTGTGGAGATGCATAAAAAAGGGATGACGGCGGAGCGGGTGGTGCTGTCCACCCTCCACGCAGGCGGGAAATTCGACAATGCCGCCTATAAGACCAGCGGCGGCCTCCATGGCGTGGGCTCTTCGGTGGTGAACGCCTTATCGGAACGGCTTGAGATCAAGATCAGCCGGAACGGGGCCGTCCATTACGACTGCTATGAGCGTGGGATCCCCACGGTGGAGCTTAAGGACGGCCTCCTGCCTGTGATCGGGAAGACGAAGGAGACCGGGACCCAGATCAACTTTATCCCAGATATCGAGATATTTGAGAAGATCCGTTTCAAGGCGGAATGGTTAAAGAGCCGTCTCCACGAGACCGCATACTTAAACCCGGAGCTGACGATCCACTTTGCGGACCGCAGGGAGGGGGAAGAGGAGGAGATCGCCTACCATGAGCCGGAGGGGATCATTTCTTATGTTAAGGAGCTGGGCCGGGGAAAGACGCCCATCCACGACCCGGTGTATTTTAAAGGGACCGTGGACAAGATCGAGGTGGAGGGAGCTTTTCAGTTCGCCGATGCCTTTGAGGAAAATGTACTGGGCTTCTGCAACAATATCTTCACCCAGGAGGGCGGCACCCACCTGGTGGGCTTCAAGACCCGCTTCACGGCTATGATCAACACCTATGCCAAGGAGCTGGGGATCTTGAAGGACAAGGATGCTAAGTTCACGGGAGCGGATACCCGCAACGGGATGACGGCGGTGCTGGCCGTGAAGCATCCGGATCCGATCTTCGAAGGGCAGACCAAGACCAAGCTGGCCAGCGCCGACGCCACCAAGGCAGTCTTTACCGTCACCGGCGAGGAGCTGCAGCGGTATTTTGACCGGAACGTAGAGGTCTTAAAAGGCGTGATCGGCTGTGCGGAGAAGTCGGCGAAGATCCGCAAGGCCGAGGAGAAGGCCAAGACCAATATGCTGACCAAGTCCAAGTTCTCCTTTGACAGCAACGGCAAGCTGGCCAACTGCGAGAGCCGGGACGCCTCCAAGTGCGAGATCTTCATCGTGGAGGGCGATTCCGCAGGGGGCTCGGCAAAGACGGCCAGGGACCGGCAGTATCAGGCGATCCTGCCGATCCGGGGCAAGATCTTGAACGTGGAGAAGGCCTCCATGGACAAGGTCCTGGCTAACGCGGAGATCAAGACCATGATCAATTCCTTCGGCTGCGGCTTTTCCGAGGGCTATGGCAATGATTTTGACATCTCCAAGCTCCGCTATGACAAGATCGTCCTGATGACGGATGCGGATGTGGACGGGAGCCATATCGATACCCTGCTCCTCACCTTTCTCTACCGGTTCATGCCGGAGCTGATCACCGACGGCCATGTATATATCGCCATGCCGCCCCTTTTCAAGGTGATCCCGAAGAAGGGGGCCGAACAGTATCTGTATGACGAGAAGGAGCTGGAGCGGTATCGGAAGACCCACAAGGGAGAGTTCACCCTCCAGCGGTATAAGGGCCTGGGAGAGATGGACCCGGAGCAGCTCTGGGAGACCACCTTGGATCCGGAGCGGCGGGTCTTAAAGCAGGTGGAGATCGAGGACGGCCGTCTGGCCTCCGAGATCACCGAGATGCTCATGGGCAGTGAGGTGGGACCCAGGCGGCAGTTCATCTACGACCACGCGGATGAGGCCCAGATCGATGCGTAGGACCGCTCCCGGGCTTTTTTGTGTGGCGATATGTCCGCTGCCGGGCGCACGGAGGTTTGGAGAGAAGACAAAGTTAAGGAGATAGGCAGGAGCGTTATATGGCGGAAAAGGTGATCAAGACAGAATATTCGGAGGAGATGCAGCGCAGCTACATGAACTATTCCATGAGCGTCATCACAGCCCGGGCGATCCCGGATGCCCGGGACGGCTTAAAGCCGGTCCAGCGGCGGGTGCTGTATGACATGAGCGAGCTGCACATCGGCCATGACAAGCCCCACAGGAAGTCGGCCCGTATCGTCGGCGATACCATGGGTAAGTACCACCCCCACGGGGACAGTTCGATCTACGAGACCCTGGTGGTCCTGTCACAGGATTTTAAAAAGGGCATGCCCCTGGTGGACGGCCATGGGAATTTCGGCTCCATCGAAGGAGACGGGGCCGCCGCCATGCGCTACACCGAGGCCAGATTGGAGCGTTTTGCCGAGGAGGTCTACCTAAAGGACCTGGACAAGACCGTGGATTTTGTCCCCAACTATGATGAGACAGAGAAAGAGCCGGAGGTGCTGCCGGTCCGTGTGCCCAACCTCCTGGTCAATGGCTCCGAGGGCATCGCGGTAGGCATGAGCACCAGCATCCCCCCCCATAACCTGGGGGAGGTGATCGACGCGGCTATCGCCTATATCCAGGATCCCCAGATCTCCACCCAGGCGCTGATGGAGAAGCTGCCGGGACCGGACTTCCCCACCGGCGGGATCATCGCCAATAAGAGCAGCCTGCAGGAGATCTATGAGACCGGCGTGGGGAAGCTGAAGGTCCGGGGCCGTTTTGAGGTGGAGCTGGGCAAGCGGAGAGCCGATAAGGATAAGCTGGTGATCACCCAGATCCCCTACACCATGATCGGGGCAGGGATCAATAAATTCCTTATGGATGTGGCGGAGCTGGTGGAGAGCAAGAAGCTGCCGGACGTGGTGGATATCTCCAACCAGTCGAATAAAGAAGGGATCCGGATCGTCCTGGAGCTTCGCAAGGATGCGGATGTGGACAAGATCATCAACCTCCTGTATAAGAAGACGAAGCTGGAGGATACCTTCGGGGTCAACATGCTGGCCATCGCCGGAGGCAGGCCGGAGACCCTGACCCTGCGGGGGATCTTAAAGCATTTTCTGGATTTCCAGCATGTGAACACCAGGAAAAAGTACCAGGTCCTCCTCCAGAAGGAGCTGGATAAAAAGGAGGTGCAGGAGGGTCTGATCGCCGCCTGCGACGTGATCGACCTGATCATCGCGATCCTGCGGGGATCTAAGAGCTTAAAGGATGCCAAGGCCTGCCTGATGAACGGCGATATCTCCAAGATCCATTTCCGTACCCCCGGCTTTGAGGCAGATGCCAGGAAGCTGCATTTTACGGAGCGCCAAGCTTCGGCCATCCTGGAGATGCGCTTATATAAGCTGATCGGCCTGGAGATCCTCGCCCTGGAAAAGGAGCACAGGGATACCTTAAAAAAGATCCAGGCCTATGAGAAGATCTTAAAGAGCCGGGAGACCATGGACCAGGTGATCGTCGCGGATCTCGCGAACATCAAAAAGGAATTTGCCATCCCCAGGCGTACCCTGCTGGAGGACGGCAAGGAGGCCGTGTACGTGGAGGAGGCCCCCGCCGCCACAGAGGCGGTGTTCGTCATGGACCGCTTCGGCTACTGCAAGCTCTTGGACCGGCCGGTTTATGACCGGAACCAGGAGGCCGTGGAGGCGGAGTATGTCCATATCGTCCCCTGTATGACCTCCGATAAGATCTGTGTCTTTACGGATAAGGGGAACCTGCACCAGCTAAAGGCCATGGATGTACCCTTAGGCAAGCTGCGGGATAAAGGGACGCCGATCGACAATATCAGCCGTTTCGACGGGACAAAGGAGCAGATCGTCTATCTCACCTGCACGGAGGCCATCAAGGATAAGGCGCTGGTGTTCGCCACCAGACAGGCCATGGTCAAGCAGGTCCCGGTCTCCGAGTTTGCCACTAACAACCGGACCGTGGCGGGGACCAAGCTGGCAGAGGGCGACGGACTGCTCTTCGTGGGTCCGGTGGATGGGCAGAAGGACGTGGTCCTCCAGACCGATAAGGGCATGTTCCTGCGGTTCGCCCTGGAGGAGATCCCGGTCTTAAAGAAGATCTCCAAGGGTGTCCGGGGGATCCGGATGGCCGAAGGGGAGAGCCTGGAGGCGGTGTATCTCTTAGGCGGGGAGCAGGTCCTGGACTATAAAGGGAAGACCGTCCATCTCCACCGGCTAAAGGCGGGGAAGCGGGATGGGAAAGGGAGTAAGGTACGGATGTAGGTAGATTGGCCAAGGGGGCCGCGGAGGGAGGGGGCTGTCACAACGTCACCGCGCTCTCGCTCCATGGAGAACGTAGCGGACGCTAAGCTCGTGAGGGACCTCGCTAAGCGCCGACGTTCTCCAAGGGGTTCCTTTTGTGACAGCCCCCTCCCTCCGCTACGTAGTCGGCTGAGCTTTTGGTTATTCGCTTGCCAGCTATCTGACATCCAGAGGAGGACGAAAAAAGATTGCATTTTTCTGGTTTTTGGTATAGGATAGGCGGTATGAGAAGGAGACAGGCGAGGATCTCGTCTGTGCCAGGTTTCTGTGTGACTGGTGATAGAGACAGAGCTGTCTGGATGGGGATATATAGAAACTGAGAGGAGTGTGCGATCGATGAGAGATAGGGAGAAGAGATTGAAGGTTGGCATCTTGGGTGCTACAGGGATGGTGGGCCAGCGGTTCATCGCGCTGCTGGAGGATCACCCCTGGTATGAGGTGGTGACGGTGGCGGCCAGTCCCCGTTCGGCTGGAAAGACCTATGAGGAGGCGGTGGGAGGCCGCTGGAAGATGACCACCCCCATGCCGGAGGCCGTCAAGAAGCTGGTGGTCATGGATGTGAACGAGGTGGAAAAGGTTTCGGCGGGGGTGGACTTTGTGTTCAGCGCCGTGGATATGAGCAAGGAGGAGATCCGGGCGATCGAGGAGGCCTATGCTAAGACCGAGACCCCGGTGGTGTCCAATAACAGCGCACACCGCTGGACGCCGGATGTGCCGATGGTGGTGCCGGAGGTGAACCCGGAGCATTTCGCGGTGATCGACTCCCAGAAAAAGAGGCTGGGGACCACCAGGGGCTTTATCGCGGTGAAGCCCAACTGCTCGATCCAGAGCTACGCGCCGGTGCTGACCGCCTGGAAGGACTTCGAGCCTTATGAGGTGGTGGCCACCACCTATCAGGCGATCTCCGGGGCCGGGAAGACCTTCAAGGATTGGCCGGAGATGGAAGGGAACATCATCCCCTACATCGGCGGCGAGGAGGAAAAGAGCGAGCAGGAGCCCTTAAGGATCTGGGGCCGGGTGGAGGACGGAGTGATCGTGAAGGCCGAAGAGCCGAAGATCACCTGCCAGTGCATCCGCGTCCCCGTGCTGAACGGCCACACAGCCGCCGTGTTCGTGAAGTTCAGGAAGAAACCCACCAAGGAGGAGTTGATCGGTAAGCTCACCGCCTTTAAGGGCCTTCCCCAGGAGCTAAAGCTCCCCAGCGCCCCGGCGCAGTTCATCCAGTATCTGGAGGAGGACAACAGGCCTCAGGTATCTCTGGATGTAGACTTCGAGAAAGGGATGGGGATCTCCGTGGGACGCCTGCGTGAAGATACGGTCTACGACTGGAAGTTCGTGGGCCTGTCCCACAACACCGTCCGCGGCGCGGCAGGGGGAGCCATCCTCTGCGCGGAGCTGCTGACCGCCCAGGGCTATATCAAATAGGAGCTGGAGCCGTTACGTTTTACAGCTTTTTACGGCTTTTTGACAGCTCCCCCCAAAGTTTTGATCGACAGGGCCGCATCTTTGTGGTATGATCAAGGCATGACAGGCGCGTTCCGTACTCTATGGCCAAAGTTCCACAGATGGCCATTGTAATAGAAGAAGCAGGAGGATCATAAATGGCGATCAAAGTAGAGAAATTTGGAGAGACATCCGATGGGATGCAGGCAGACCTGTACACCCTGACGAATGAAAATGGAGTGAGCGCCTCTTTTACTAATCTGGGAGGGACCTGGGTATCCATGCTGGTCCCGGACAAAAAAGGGGAGATGGGAGACGTGATCTTAGGGTACGACACCATGGAGAAATACCTGGTGAACGTTCCCCATTTCGGCGCGATCATCGGAAGGAACGCGAACCGGATCGGCGGGGCGGCCTATACCTTAAATGGCGAGAGCTACAGTCTCTATGCCAATAACGGCCCCAACAATCTGCACAGCGGCCCCAACTATTACCACACCCGGTTCTGGGAGGTGGAGCTGGATGAGGGCGATGAAGGGAGCCGGATCGTATTCTCTCTGTCCAGTCCGGATATGGACCAGGGCTTTCCGGGGAATGCCCAGATCACTGTCAGCTATACGTTGACGAAGGATAATTCCATCGCGATCGAGTACCATATGCTCTCGGACGCGGACACGGTGGTGAACCTGACCAATCACTGCTATTTCAACCTGGCAGGCCATGGGAGCGGACCGGTCTTAGACCAGCAGGTCTGGATCGATGCCGATACCTTTACCCCGGCGGATGAGGTGGCGATCCCTTATGGGACGATCCTGCCGGTGAAGGGGACCCCTATGGATTTCACGGTGATGAAGGCGATCGGACGGGATATCGGGATGGACTACGACCAGCTGATCATGGGGAAGGGCTACGACCATAACTGGGTCTTGAACCACAAGCAGGGCGAGATCGGCTTGAGCGCCAAGGCTTTCGATCCGGTGTCAGGCCGGATCATGGAGGTCTACACGGACCTTCCGGGCCTCCAGTTCTATACCGGGAATTTCCTGGAGGACAGCGTGGATGTCCTGGGAAAGGGCG
Organism: uncultured Lachnospiraceae bacterium; assembly: GCA_910585635.1. GTDB lineage: Bacteria > Bacillota > Clostridia > Lachnospirales > Lachnospiraceae > Caccovicinus. The sequence goes on from CAJUFE010000005.1 coordinate 62,117, forward strand.
GAGCGGTCTACGGCTATCGCTGTGGGTTCTGCTTTGAGACCCAGTATTATCCGGATTCGATCAATAAGCCCCAATTCCCCTCTGTGGTCCTTCGGGCCGGGGAGGCTTTTCAGAGTACGACGATCTACAAGTTCATGCGTGAGTAGCCTGTATAGGTAGAGTGTCCGCTAGTTCTCTTGGTGCGGCGGTGCATAAAGGTTTGGGCGGGCTGCCGCCAGGAGATGCAGTTAGAGAAAGATCGATGTGAGCCGGCTCAGGATCCATGAGCCGGCTTTTCTTGGAGGTACGTTATGTGTTTAGCGTGCCGGACGCGCTTGCCAAAACGTTATGCGCGTGGGCGCTCTGGTGCCAAGTATATGGAGGTTTTCCAGGAACGATAAATACAGGATAAGAGAGGGATGGAATGGCAAAGTCACTGTTCATCGCGGAAAAACCCAGCGTGGCCCAGCAGTTCGCGGACGCGCTGAAGGTAAATGGGAGCCGCAGGGACGGCTATATCGAGGCACAGGATACGGTGATCACCTGGTGCGTGGGGCATCTGATCACCATGTGCTATCCCGACGCCTATGACCCGTCCCTAAAGCGCTGGAGCCTGGCGACCCTGCCTTTTCTCCCCAGGGAATATAAATACCAGGTGATCGACAGCGCGGCCAGACAATATAAGGTCGTATCCGGGCTGCTGAACCGTCCGGATATCGACACGATCTATGTCTGCACGGACTCCGGGCGGGAGGGGGAGTACATCTACCGCCTGGTGGCCCAGATGGCAAAGGTCAAGGGAAAGGTGCAGAAACGGGTGTGGATCGATTCCCAGACCGAGGAGGAGATCCTGCGGGGGATCCGGGAGGCTAAGGATCTGTCAGCCTATGATAACTTAAGCGCCGCCGCCTACCTGCGGGCTAAGGAAGATTATCTGATGGGGATCAATTTCTCCCGGGTGCTGACCCTTCGGTACGGTCCCCTGCTCTCCCGGTATCTGCACACCCGGTCCACCGTAGTCTCCGTGGGCAGGGTGATGACCTGCGTCCTGGGGATGGTGGTCCGCCGGGAGCGTGAGATCCGCAGCTTCGTAAAGACGCCTTTTTATCGGGTGGTGGGCGCCTTCCGCCTGGGAGGAGCCACCTTTAACGGGGAGTGGAAGGCGGTGGAGGGCTCGAGATACTTTGGCACCCCGGCCCTCTATAAGGAAAATGGCTTTAAGGAGAAAAAGGATGCCCAGGCCCTGGTGGCCATGCTGACCGCCTCCCCGCCCCTGACGGCCAGCCTGGTGAAAAAGGAGAGCAAGAAGGAGTCGAAGAACCCGCCTCTTTTATATAACCTGGCCGAGCTGCAGAACGATTGTTCCAAGATGTTCAAGATCAGTCCCGACGAGACCCTGCAGGTGGTCCAGGAGCTTTACGAGAAAAAGCTGGTGACCTACCCCAGGACCGACGCCAGGGTACTGTCCACCGCCGTGGCCAAGGAGATCGCAAAGAACATAAACGGCTTAAAGGGCTACGGTCCCATGAAGGACTTTGCCGAGGAGGCGCTAAAGCTTGGGAACTGGAAGACGATCCAAAAGACCCGCTATGTGAACGATAAGCAGATCACGGACCACTACGCGATCGTCCCTACCGGCCAGGGGCTGGGGGCGGTGCGTAGCTTAAAGCCTCTGCAGGAAAAGGTCTATCAGGTGATCTGCCGCCGTTTCCTGGCGATCTTTTATCCGGCGGCGGTGTATCAGCGATACAGTCTGGATCTGGAGCGGGAGAAGGAGCATTTCTTTGCCAATTTTAAGATCTTGACAGAGCCGGGATATTTACAGGTGGCTGACATAAACTATGGAAAGAGGGGAGCGGCAAAAGAAGGCGCAGGCCAGGGATCGGGCGGCCCGCCAGACAGGACGGAGAGAGACAGAGATGGGGGCGGAGAGGAGGAAGAGGCGCAGGATAAAAGGGATCTGGCGGATCCGGCCTTCCTGGCGGACTTAAAGAGCCTGAAGAAGGGCGCCGTCCTGGAGATCGCTGAGCTTTCCATCAAAGAGGGCGAGACCTCCCCGCCCAAGCGTTACACCTCCGGCTCCATGATCCTAGCCATGGAGAACGCCGGTCAGCTGATCGAGGACGAGGAGCTCCGGGCCCAGATCAAGGGGAGCGGGATCGGCACCAGCGCCACCCGGGCCGAGATCCTAAAAAAGCTGGTCCACATCAAGTATCTGGACCTGAACAAGAAGACCCAGGTCATCACTCCGGCTCTTTTAGGGGAGATGATCTACGAGGTGGTGGACGGTTCCATCCGCCAGCTCTTGAACCCGGAGCTGACCGCCAGCTGGGAGAAGGGCCTCACCTATGTGGCCGAGGGGACGATCACCTCCGAGGAGTACATGGAGAAATTGAACCGCTTTGTGGCAGGCCGTACCTTGAATGTGAAGCAGCTGGATAACAGCCGGCAGCTGATGAAGGGGCTGGATGCGGCGACGGCACAGTACCGGGACCGACCGGCCCAGTACCAGGAGCGACCGGCGGGCAGCCGGGCTGCTGCATCCCCTGGGACAAAGGAAGGCCCATACGATAAAGAGGATCTAGACAGTGCTGTCAATAGGAAATATAAGGAGTAGATATAAGGAGGATCAAAAGGATGATGGAACGTGAAGAGATGAAGAACACCCAACTGTTTGACTTGAGCCAGACCATAGCCGCCGAGCTTTTTACACGCTATGACTATCCCTGGGAGGTGCTGCCCCATATCGGCGAGTTTATCCTTTCCATCGGCGCCCGGCTCCCCGAGGAGGAGTACCGGAAGCTGGGCGAGGATGTATGGATCCACAAGAGCGCGAAGCTGGCCCCCTCGGTGCTGATGACCGGGCCGGCCATCATCTGTGCCGGGGCGGAGCTGCGCCACAGTGCCTTCCTGCGGGGCAAGACCATCGTGGGTGAAGGCGCGGTGGTGGGCAATTCCTGTGAGCTGAAAAATGTGATCCTGTTCAATAAGGTCCAGACCCCTCATTACAACTATGTGGGCGATTCGATCCTGGGCTTTAAGTCCCATATGGGAGCGGGATCTATCACCTCCAATGTGAAGTCCGACAAGACCCTGGTGAAGATCCACGCGGCAGACGGAGATATCGAGACCGGCTTAAAGAAGGTGGGCGCGGTCTTAGGCGATCAGGTGGAGGTGGGCTGCGGATCCGTCTTGAATCCCGGCACCGTCATCGGGAAGAACACCAATATCTATCCCTTATCCAGTGTGCGCGGCTGTGTGGCCCCCGGCTCGATCTACAAGAGGCAGGGGGAAGTGGCTGTGAAGGAAGAGCGGGGATAGGAGCTGAGGATAAAAGGGCGGTCTGACGGCATAGCAAGATGAGGCCGGCGGTAGGATCGATAAAAAGCAGTAGAAAAAGCAGCAAGAAAAGCAGTAAGAAAAGAAGTAAGAAAAGCAGCAGGTAAGGGCTGCCGCAAGATGCGGCGATCCGGCCATATACGGCGTGGATCCTACATTTTGCGGCAGCCCCTTTTTGTGTCGGTCAGCTTTTCTCGATCTTCTCAGCTAAGGAGTCGATCATCCGTTTGACCAGCTCACGGTCGTCGTCGTTCAATAGGCTATATTGCCTGGCCAGCTGCCTCACATCATCATCAAGATCCAGTTCGTTCGTCATATCTTCAAATATCGGCCCTGTGCCATCGGTCAGCCAGTCTGGATTTACATTGTATTCACGACACACATCACGGATGGTGCGCTCAGTGATATTTCGTGTCCCCTTTTCCATATTCGTGATGGCGCCGCCTGACATATTGATAGAAGCACCGAAAGCACGAGTGGTCAGATGCAGCTGCGCCCGCAGATACTTAAGCCTTTCATGGATATCCATAGCCTCACCTCCGTGAGATCACTATAGCACGATCTGATTTCAAAGTAAACCCCCATGCCGCTTTACCAGCGCCACCATAAATGAAAGGGTTTACTATGAACCTTCCGGGGGATGCACACAAAATGCCAAAGGCAGGCATTTTGGCGCTGTACGGTCAGCGCAGCAGATGCGCAGACCTACCGTAAGGATCCGATGCTTTCAAAGTAAACAACAAGTTCAAAACAGCATTGACACCGCTTTCAAAGAATGATATATTGATTTCAATGAAAGCAAAGAAGGGAGAGACTCAGATGGATGCACAAATGGTTGACGATGTAAAAGACACGGCCTTAAAGCTGGATGAGATCAGAGCACACTGCCCGGAAGATTATTATTATATAAAAGGCTGGATCCACTGCCTGCTGCAGAAAGAGGACAAAGGGAACCGACAGGGGCAGGGCTCCTCGTGCAGATGAGCTGGCCGGAGGTGAGGATATCATGTTGACAGAGATAGCAGATATATGTCCGGATTGCTTCTCCTTCCGATACCAGGAGAGCGGCTGTCCGGATTGTGGGTATCGCGTCCCAGAGCCCGGGAAAGAGGGGCCTGCCCTGCCCGTCAGGACCATGCTCCTAAACGGCCGGTACATGGTGGGGAAGGTCATCGGGATCGGCGGGTGTGGGATCACCTACAAGGCTTTCGATATGCTGTACAGAGAGGTATGTGCTATTAAGGAATTTATGCCCCAGGGCCTGGCGGGCCGGGTACCGGGGAGCCGGGACCTGCAGGTATATCGCGCGTCCGATCAGGCCGCCTACCGGCACGGTCTGGAGCGGTTCATCCAGGAGGCCCGGATACTGAAGCGGCTTAAGGCGGAACCGGCTATCGTACAGGTGAAGGCCTGCTTTACGGAGGATAAGACGGCATATCTGGTCATGGGATATCTGGATGGACAGGACCTGCGGCAGGCCGCGAAAGAGGGACGGATCGGGGCCAGGAAAGCCATTGGGATCGTCACGGAGATCGGGAAGGTCATGGGGGTGGTCCACGCAAATGGCATCCTGCACCGGGATATCAGCCCGGAGAACATCTTTCTGTTAAAAGACGATCGTGTGAAGATCTTGGACTTCGGGAGCGCCAGACAGCAGATCCTAAAAGGGCGTCAGGAATATTCCGTGCAGTTCAAGCAGGGGTTCGCGCCGCCGGAGCAATATAGCCGCACCGGTGAACAGGGGCCTTACACGGATGTCTATGGGCTGGCCAGCACCTGCTACTACATCCTGACCGGCTGTATGATCCCGGATGCCATGGAGCGGCTCCAGGAGAAGGCCTACATCCCCCTGATCCGGCTGTGCCCGGAGGCGGGCCAGGCGGTGTCCGATGCAGTGGACCGGGCCTTGGAGCCGGACTACCGAAGACGGACCCAGACCATGGAGGCGTTTGTGGCAGATCTGTGGGGAAGGGGCCAGATCCTTCCCGCCGGTCCCGCTGGGATGCGCCAGAAGACGGCCGAGACAGCCCCGGCACAGCGCCAGGATGGTGTCGTGCCAGCCCCAGGCGCTGCTGGTGGGAGCCGGCAGAGCACGGGCTGTATCCGGGGTATCAGCGGGATATACCAGGGGGCAGCTTTAAGGCTGGACGGCAGCAGCCGCCTGCGCATCGGACGGGACAGTGCCAGCTGCGGCTTGGTGATCCCCGACCCAAAGATCAGCAGGATCCACTGCGAGATCCGCTATGACCAGCAGGCATGCCAGTATATCCTGCAGGACTGCTCCACCAACGGCACATTTTTGGAGGGTGGTCCTCAGATCGGCCAGAGCCAGGCGGTGGTCCTGCCTTCCGGGACCAGGATCCGATTAGGGACCACAGAAAACGTATTTTTATTACAGTGACGAGGAGGGGCGGCCGGAGGACTGGCTGCTTTAAGGATGATGGACAGCTTGAGGATGATGATAGGACAGATAGGAAAGGTCTTGCAGCAGCGATGGCCGTATTTCTTGGCGGCATGTCTGCTGCTCTGTGTTGTGGGCGGTCTGGTCATATTTATACTGATCAAGAGCAGCAGGAAAAGGAACGCGCCCTTCGTCACATTGGACGAAGAGGTGCGGCCAGGAGAGGGGGTCTATGGACAAAGACAGGAGGGAGCATCAGGGACGACATGTGGAACGCCCGGCGGCCCCGGGGCTTCGGGGCAGTCTGTCCGGTGGATGGCGGACGATCTATTAGAGCCGATCAGCCGCCGGATACGGGAGTACCCGGAGACCGATCTAAAGAGCTATCAGCTGGTCCTGCAGGACTTAGACCGGCCCGGGAAGGTATACCGGGCCAATGTGGCAGAGAAGATCACGATCGGACGGAGGTCGGGCTGCACCATCCAGATCCCCGACCGGACCATGTCCGGCGAGCATTGCGAGATCTGGCTGCAGGGCGGGAAGCTCTATGTCCGCGATCTGCAGTCCACCAACGGCACCTATCTGGGCCGGAGCACCAGCAGGGCGGATCTGGAGGAGCTAAAGCCCGGGGACGTGATCCGGATGGGTTCTGTCCGGATGCGGGTCCAGATCCACGTCATCAAAGCATAACAGCAAGGAGGAGCGAGCATGTCCCAACTGATCAAAGAAAACTGGTTTTTGATCCCGGCCGCCATCCTCATCCTGGCAGGGGCTCTCTTTCTGCTCCAAAAGCACAGGAAGACGGCGCGGGAGAAAAAGGAGCAGTATGAGCGGCAGCTCAAGGACCAGGTGCTGAACGAGGCCCTGCGCAACAACATGGCCAGACATACCGCCAGTCGGTCCGGGCAGGCGATGCCCATGGAGCAGGCGGTGCAAAGCGGGCAGAGGGCCGGCCTCCGGCAGGGACCGGTGGTCCTGCACCTGGTGGTAAAGGGGAGACCGGATAAGGACTATGTGCTGAACCTGCAGGACCCGATCTGCTTAGGGCGGGAGCCCCAGGGCAAGGGGATCGTCCTGGAGGGTGAGCAGGTGGCCCCGCGGCACTGTGAGATCTTCCTTTATCAGGGCCATGTCTACATACGCGATCTGGCCTCCGGCCGTCCCACCGTGCTGAAGCGGAAAGAACGGCAGACCCAGGTAGGAGGGAATGGCGTCCAGGTCATGACGGGGGACCGTCTGCTGATCGGCGGCATCCAGGCACAGATCGCTCTGATGGACCACATGGGGAAGGTGGTAGAGGGATAGGCGCGGATGCCCAAACAGGCACAGGAGAGCGATGGTCTGTGCGCGTCACTAAAGGCACGGGGATGAAAGCGCCGTGACCTGTGCGCAGAGTGTGACCACAAGAGAACGCATAGAGAGATACCCGTGCGTATAAAAATGGGAGGATGGCCATGAGTACGGTCTTATCAGTATATACAAAAAACGCATACAGAGAATACCCGCTCCCGGCGGCCAATGATATCGATCACGATATCGAGATCTCCGGGGAAGGGTTTGGCATCAGCGAGGATGTGACCCTCCATCTGGAATCGGTCAAGGGTGATTGGCGGTTCAAGCGCAGCCCCCAGTACATCCTGGTCAAGGAGCGGGGGGACGCCTATGGGGATCTCCAGACCGATGATATCTTCGGCGTGATAGCCGGACAGAAGGAGCAGCTCACCGTGGCGGTGACCCGGGCGGAGGAGACCTTCCGGGTCCTGCCCAAGTACGACATCTCCAAGCTGGATGAGGTGACCATCGGCTCGGCGAAGGACAATATGATCTGCTACAGCTTCTTGAACCTGGTGGCGGACCGGCATGCGCTGCTAAAACGGGATGGGGAGGGCTGGCGCATCGAGAGCATCGGCTCTAACGAGGTGTTCCTCAATGAAGAAAAACTTACGGCCCCCACGGTCCTGCGCATGGGCGACAGCATCCATATCTACGGCCTGCGGCTGATCTATCTGTCCGGGAAGCTGGCGGTCACCTCGGTAAAGCGTCAGGAGAAGCTGGATGAGCGGCTCCTGCCCCTCCACTATGTGGAGACCGCCCACAGCGGGTCCGGGGAGGAGATCAAAGCCACGGCCCGCAAGCGGCAGTATTTCCATCGCGCGCCCAGGAATGTGGCCCCGCTGGAGACGGAGAAGGTGACCATCGAGGCCCCGCCCGCCCCCAAGGCCATGCGCAACAGGCCGCTGCTGATGGTGATCGGACCCTCCTTTACCATGGCGATCCCCATGCTCTTAGGGACCATGCTCACGATCTACAGCTCCAGGGCCCGGGGCGCTGCCTCCGGCGCTTTTATGTACACCGGCATCATCACTGCCTTAGGATCCGCCATCCTGGGCGTGTTCTGGGCTTTGGTGAACATCCGGTATGAGAAAAAGAACACCCACGAGGAGGAGGAGCGGCGGTTTTCCGCCTACAGTGATTATCTGGTCCGCCAGGCAGACACGATCAAGGAGAAATACGAGCAGACCCGGAAAAGCCTTTTAGAGCAGTATCCGGAGGCCGCTGTATGCGCCCGCTATGACCGGAACGACCCGGCCTTGTGGAGCCGCAACCGGAGCCATGAGGACTTCCTGGAGCACCGTTTAGGGATAGGCGACCTGCCCTTCCAGATCCCCATCGATGTGCCAAAGGAGCGTTTCACCCTGGTGGAGGACCAGCTGGCGAAAAAGCCGGAGATGATCCGGCAGGAGTATGCCACCCTTTATGATGTGCCTGTGCGGGTGGCTCTGACGGACTACCATGTGATCGGTCTGGTGGGCGGCCCGGGGAAGCGGGGCGCGGTGGACCTGATGCTGGCCCTATCCGCCCAGATCGCCGCCAATAACGCCTACACCGACGTGAAGCTGGCCTATATCTACGACGGCAAGAACAGCCCAGAGCGCTGGGGCTTTGCCCGGTGGCTCCCCCATGTATGGTCGGAGGACAAGAAGGTCCGCTATGTGGCCTCCAACAAGGAGGAGGCCAGCGATGTGCTCTATGAGCTGGTGAAGATCTTCCGCATGCGCTCCGAGGAGGAGAAGCAGAACAAGGGCGAGCTGCCCAAGCCCTACTACATCCTGTTCGTGGCCGATGCCCTGATGCTGGAGGGCGAGCTGATCACCAAGTACGTCTACGAAGGCCAGGAGAAGGTGGGCCTGACCACGGTCATCATGACCGAGAGCTACGAGCAGCTGCCCAACCTGTGCGAGTACGTCATCCAAAATGACGAGACCTTCACCGGCTGCTATCCCTTACCCGGATCCGGGCGGTGTCCGGTCCGCTTCGACCAGGTGTCCGACAGCGCCATGGAGCGCATGGCTAGAGGTCTGTCCGGGGTGGAGGTAAAGGAGGTGGAGAAGGGCGGGGATATCCCCAATTCCCTCACCTTCCTGGAGATGTTCAAGGTGGACCGCCCGGAGGAGCTGGGCGTGGAGGAGCGCTGGCGGAAGAACCGTAACTACGAGAACATGCGGGCCGAGGTGGGCGTGCGGGCAGGCGGCGACCTGTGCTATCTGGACGTCCATGAGAAATACCACGGCCCCCATGGTCTGGTGGCCGGCACCACAGGCTCCGGCAAGTCCGAGACCCTGCAGACCTATATGCTGTCCCTGGCGGTGAACTTCAGCCCGGACGACATCAGCTTTTTCATCATCGACTATAAGGGCGGCGGCATGGCGAACCTTTTCGACGGGCTGCCCCACCTGATCGGCCAGATCTCGAACCTGTCCGGGAACCAGATCCACCGGGCCATGGTCTCGATCAAGAGCGAGAACAAGCGCCGCCAGCGGATCTTTAACGAGAACAATGTCAACAACATCAACCTCTACACCAAGCTGTACAAGAACGGCGAGGCCACCCTCCCGGTACCCCATCTCTTCATCATCATCGACGAGTTCGCCGAGCTGAAGCGGGAGGAGCCGGACTTCATGAAGGAGTTGGTCAGCGTGGCCCAGGTGGGCCGGAGCTTGGGCGTCCATCTGATCTTGGCGACCCAGAAGCCCAGCGGCACGGTAGACGACAATATCTGGAGCAACTCCAAGTTCCGGCTGTGCCTGCGGGTCCAGGACCGGCAGGACAGCAACGACATGCTCCACAAGCCCGATGCCGCCTACATCACCCAGGCCGGCCGCTGCTATCTGCAGGTGGGCAATGACGAGCTGTTCGAGCTGTTCCAGTCCGCCTACAGCGGCGCTGCCTACGACGAACATATGGGGACCTTCCAGTCGGAGATCGCCGCCATGATCTCCCTCACCGGCAGGGCCGCCCTGATCGGCAGCAACTTAAAGCGGAAGCAGCAGGCCGAGCGCAGGGCCACCTGGATCGGCAACCTGATCCAGATCATGCAGCAGACAGCCGTGGACAGGAAGCTGACCCTGGAAGCCTTTGCCCAGACGCCGGACCGTCTGGCCGCCATCTACCAGAAGCTTAAGAGCTTTGAGGTGGACTATCCGGAGAGCGGATATAACAGCCGGCGTCTGGAGGAGCTTTTACAGGCCTACCTGGCTATGGACCGTCTGGTCCGGCAGGAAGGGGAGAAGCCTTTAGAGGACGTGGTAAAGGACCTGCTGAAATATGCGGACGAGAACAATGTGAAGCTGCCGGAGCAGAAGCTGAAGACCCAGCTGGACGCTGTGGTGGAGTACCTGGCAAAGACCGCCAGGGAGAACGGCTATAACCATAAGTTCCAGCTGTGGATGCCGCTGCTGCCCACGGCCATCACCTTAGACCGGCTGACCGGCTGGAAGGAGCAGATCTTCGACGGCCGCCAGTGGCCCGAGATGCCCAGCCAGTGGAGCATCAGCGTCCCCATGGGACTCTGTGACGACCCGGTAAACCAGGCCCAGATGCCTTTGATCCTCAGCTTTTCCGAGGACGGCCACCACGCCCTCTGCGGCATGATCGTCAGCGGTAAGAGCACCTTTTTACAGACCCTGCTCTACGGCCTGATCCACCGGTACACCCCGGACTGGGTGAACCTGTACGGGATCGACTACAGCAGCCATATGCTGTCCGCCCTGGAGCACGCGCCCCACACCGGCGGCATCATCTATGAGGATGACACCGAGAAGCTGGATAAGTTCTTCCATATGATGGAGGAGATGCTGGCAGACCGGAAGAAGCTCTTTGCCGGCGGCAATTACAGCCAGTACGTCCGGGCCAACGGGGTGACGATCCCGGCGGTGATCGTGGCGATCGATAACTATGCCAACTTCCGGGAGAAGACCGAGGACCAGTATCTGGAGACCTTGATCCATTTGGCCCACGACGGCATGGGCTACGGCATATTCCTGGCTATCACGGCCGGAGGCTTCGGCTCCAGTGAGATCCAGACCAAGGTGGGGGACAACATCAAGAGCGTGGTGGCCCTGCAGATGAACGACAAGTTCGCCTACTCCGATGTGATGCGCACCACCCGGTTGGAGACAGTGCCTGAGCCGGGGATCCCGGGACGAGGCCTGGCGAAGGTGGGCAAAGGGTTCCTGGAATTCCAGACCGCCCTGGCCTTAGAAGCCGGGGACGACTACCAGCGGATCGAGAAGATCCAGGCGGTCTGCCGGCAGATGCAGTCTGCATGGAAGGGCAGGAGGGCCAGACAGATCCCGGTGATCCCGGAGAAGCCCATCTGGTCCGAGTTCCAGCAGCTGCCAGACGCAGAGGCCCTTTTTGTGGACGACCGGCATCTGCCGCTGGGCTACGACCTAGGGAGCGCGGCTGTGTACGGGATCGATCTGAGCAAGATCTATTGCTACACCATCTCCGGACGGGCCAGGACCGGGAAGACGAACCTCTTAAAGGCCCTGATCTTCTCGGCTGCCAAAAAAGGCGGGAAGCTCTGCGTCATCGAACACGGCTTAGACGAGCTGGAGGCCACAGCCTCCAAGAACGGCGCCCTCTATATATCCAGCCAGAAGGAGCAGGCGGAGTTCTTTAAAAACCTCTTAGACTCCGTGCGGCAGCGCAATGAGCGGAAAAAGCAGGTGATCTTGGAGGAGGGCGAGGAGTTGGTCTATGAGCGCATCCAGTCCGAGGAAAGACAGTTCATCTTCATCGCGGATATGGAGCGTTTTATCCAGTCGGTGTACAAGCCAGAGGAAGGTGTGCTGAACATCCGGCCCTTCATGGAGAACCTGACCGAAAAGGGGCGGCTTTTGAACATCTACTTCTTCGCGGCGGTGGATCCGGACCGGCTCTCCACCCTGGTGGGCTTAAAGACCTATGAGAACATCACCGGCTATCGCACGGGTCTGCATCTGGGCGGGAACGTGTCCGGCCTCCGGTACATGGATTTCAGCTATATGAAATATTCGGAGCAGAGCAAGGTCCAGAAGCCCGGGACCGCCATGCTGCCCCTGGGAAATGATGAGAGCGTGACTACGGTGGTGGTCCCGCAGGTAAAGGGATGATAAAGGGATGATAAAGGGATGAGGCCATGATATCGATGATGATCTATGATCCCCGGGCAGAGGAGCAGGAGCTACTTAAAAAGGCCGCCCGCCAGACCGCGGCCAGGCTCACCGAGGAGCGATGGCAGATCTATGCCTTCGACACCTTAGAGCAGGTGGCCCAACTGGTGCGGGGGAGCCCTCTGCTGGATCTGGCCTGCTATGATGTGACGCCAGGGGGCAGTATCCCTTTCCTGGAGCAGGTGAGGGCCCGTTACCAGGAGACCTTGCTCCTGCTGATCGCGGATCCCTCTATGTCACCTATGGACTACATCCGGCCCACCATCCTGGCCTCGGCCCTGCTGCTGCGGCCCATCGACCAGAGGCGGCTTTTGGACAGCCTGTCTGAGCTGGTGGAGCGTTATAAGGAGCGGTCGTCCCCGGGGCAGGAGGCCAGCCTGGCGGTGGAGACCAGAGAAGGGACCACCTATGTGCCCTACTCCAAGATCTACTACCTGGAGGCCAGGGAGAAGAAGATCTATGTGCGGATGAAACGGCAGGAGCTGACCTTTTACGGGACCTTAGAGCAGCTGGCCAGCCAGCTGCCGGAGAATTTCCTCCGGTGCCACCGGAGCTTTATCGTGTGCCGGGACAAGGTCCAGAAGGTGATGCTCTCCCGAGGCGTGCTGGAGCTGGAGCAGGGGATCTGTCTCCCCCTCTCCCGCAGCTACAAGCCACTGTTTAAGGAGGCCCCATGATCGGTGTGTTGGACTGGATGGAATTTCAAGTGCTGGCCGCTGCCAGAGGCGTGGAGGCGGTCTATGGTTTTTCGGAGGACAGCCGCTCTCCTGGAGATAGCAGTGGACGGATGGCGGCGGCCCGCTATGCCGTGTATCAGATGGTGCGGGACGGTATCCTGGCGGAGGATAGGGACGGGCTTAAGATCTTGCAGCCCTTCTCCCGCTATATGGATATCATCTGCGCCTCCCCCCAGCTGGTGGTGATCGACCGGGGCGGCTATGGGCTGCCCAGGCAGTGCATCTATCATGAGCCGGCCGCCCCAGCCCGTGAAAGCGAGGGGTCGATCGCGCCGGCCTGTGGAGCTGCAGAGCCGGATGCCCTTACCCATGAAGGTGTGGGGCCAGGAGCGCCGGCCTGTGGAGTTGCAGAGCCGGATGCCTTTCCCCATGAAGGTGTGGGGCCGATCGCGCCGGCCTGTGGAGTTGCAGAGCCGGATGCCTTTCCCCATGAAGGTGCGGACCCGGTCACGTCGGCCTGTGAGGATGCAGGCCAGTATACATTCGTCTGCCTGGAGGAGAGCCAGGTGGATGAGGGGAAGGTGTGCTTGTCCGGGATGGACTGGGACATGCTCTGCCGGCAGATGGAGGACTTAGGCCAGCTGCCCCCGCCCCGTCTGAAGGAGGGGATCGGGGCTTATGACTACGAGGCCTACTGGCGCGGGCATATGCCGGGGGCTTTTTGGGAGCGGCTGGAGGCCGGCTGTGCGGTGGAGACGGATGCGCTCCTGGAGGAGCCTTTGGTCCACACGATCTTCTCCCTGCGGGATATGCGCACGGGAGAGCTTAAAGAACGGATGCTGCTGCTGGACAGTGCCTTAGAGTATTGTCTCCTGCATCAGCAGCCAGGCAGAGGGGCAGAGCCAGTACCCTACAGCCGAAAGGCGGTATTGGAACGATTAAAGACATGGTGGAGGGATGGAACATGATGATGGTGGATATCTATGTCCCCGGCGTGGACCAGACATATGATTTCAATGTGGATGAGAACGCCAAGATCTCGCTGCTGCTGGAAGAGCTGGTGGGGATGATCTGCCAGAAGGAGCAGTGTACGCTCAGCGGCAACATAAAGGAGCTGCTCTTGGTCAGCCTGACCAGGAACCAGATCCTGAACCCCGGATTGACGCTGCTCCACTATAAGATCGGGCAGGGAGAACGGCTGATGCTGGTATAGATCAGTGTACGGTCTTGTCCCTATTTCGACAAATGACTTGCGGAAAGTGAACGAGACCGTACACTAGCGAGGAAAAGACCCGGACAGGTCGTTCATCCTTCGAAACAGGTCATCCGTCGGGAATGGATCTGGATGAACGGAGGATGTGCTAGACTAAGGCCATCAGAAAGGAGAAGATGATGTTCACAGTATCGATACAGGCGCTGGCTGCCTCCTCCCAGGAGATGCAGCAGATGGTCCGGGAACTGGGCCGCCGGATCGAACAGATCAAAGACATTGTCTCTTCGATCCGAAGATCATCCGCCTACGGTGGAGTGGTCCACGCCCTGGGGGCCTATAAAGACCGTCTGGAGGAGGAGAGAGGGCAGCTGGTACAGATGATGGCCGCGCTGAACGAGATCCAGGAGATCTATCTTAGGTGCGAGCGCAGGCTCACCGACTACGGAGAGCAGACCTGGAGGGCCAGCCGCCACCGGACCATGAGTGTGGTGGATCTGACCGATATCCGGGAGGCGATCCTGGATCACAACATCCGATAGGCAGAGAGGAGGGGAGAGAGATGGCAGACAGGATCGAGATCAGTATCGACGCCTTGGAGGGGGATATCCGGTCCATGGAGGAAGAGCTGGAAGCCTTGCAGGCGGCGATAAAGGCGGCATATGACTCCGTCCAGGAGCTGGACAGGATGTGGAAGGGTCCGGCCCATGACACCTACAGCCAGCGGTTCCAGCAGGATAAAGCGGCCATGGATACGATATGCGAGAACATCAGGAGCATCATCGATTTCATGGAGAACGCCAAGACCGGTTATCGGAACTGCGAGGCGGAGGTCTCTGAGGAGATCGACAGGATCAAGATGCTATAGGAGGTGAGATAAAGAGATGGCTATACAGGGAGGTGTGGAGCTGCTGGTGACACCAGAAGTGCTCAATTCGAAGGCCAGCGAGGTAGAGCGGGATGTGAAGGACATGAGACAGCGGTTCGATGCCATGGATACGTTGATCAAGAAGAGCAGCAGCTACTGGATCGGGGAGGCGGGCGACATGTACCGGCAGAATTATGAGAGCCAGGTGCCGGAGATCGAGAGGATGCTGGGTGTCCTCTCCCAGCATCCCCAAGATCTTCGGGCTATCGCCCAGACCTATACCGATGTGGAATTGAAGAATGCTGGCATCGCCCAGGAACTCCCTGGGGACCTGCTGTAGGGGAAGGAGGGATGATCTATGGCGCGGAGTTTGGAAGCCATCGAGATGGACTTTGGCAAGGCAGAACAGCAGGCCAGTGAACTGGAGGAGATCGCCTCCAGCCTGGAGTCCATGTCGGATAAGGATCTGGGGGGAACGCTGGATGAGCTGGCGAAGGACTGGACCGGGGATAACGCGGCAAAGTACCTGCAAAAAGGAGAGGCCCTCCAGGGGAACCTAGAGACCACGGCCTCCGCGATCCAGGCGGTGGCCGATGTGATCCGGAGGATCGCGGAAGAGATCTACGAGGCAGAGATGCGGGCATGGGAGAGAGCCCATGATAGGGATTAGGGTTGTAAAGTAGCAAGGGAACAAAAAACAGATCTTATCATTAGGAGGAAAAAGATATGGCAAATCAAGCGTTTCGGGTAACACCCCAGCAGATGATGAACACGGCTTCAGAATTAGAGACCTTGGGCACTACATACAGCAATACGATCAAAGCGATCGACGATGCCAGGAACCAATTGAATGGTCAGTGGGAATCGGATGCTAACAGAGAGTTCAACCGGGTCTGCCAGGAGTATGAGACAGATATGCAGAAGATCCTTGAACTGATCGGAAAGTACCGCGAGTCACTTAAGACGATCGCTAAAAATTATGCAGATGCAGAGCAGAGGAACGTAGAGATCGCAAGGAGAAAGTAAAGAGATAAAAGGAGGATATGATCATGGCAATGGAAGGTTCCATCAGAGTAGCACCGCAGGTATTAACAGAGACGACGGAGCAGTTTAATAGTTTGATGAAGGAAGCGGAAGCCCTTAGGGAGGAGATGAACACGAACATCACGAGCATGTCCAGTGTCTGGGAGGGTGAGACCTTCAACACCTATAAGAACCAGTTCGGTATCTTATCGAACAGTATCAGCGAAAAGCATACGGCTATCACAAAATATCTGTCACAGGTAAAAGATATCGCCAATGAATATATGACAGCGGACAGCACTGCACAGGCAGAGGCGGACAGCCTGCCTACAGCGCTGTAAGCCGGAGGATCGTACAGAGAGGGGTGCAGGGAGCAAAAGAGCCCCGCAGTCCCTCTCTTTTATCAAGCTGCCGCCGATCGGACGGTCGGCAGACCGCAGAGGAAAAAGAAGATAAGGAGAGAAGGACATGGCATCGATCATCACATTAGATCAGCAGGAATTTGGAGCATTGATGTTTTTGTTTGGGATCAGGGAGATACCAGGCTTTCCAGAGCTGCAGGTCCCTGCTTCCGGAGAAGAGGCAGAGGCTGCTGCCAGATCGTTGATAGAAAAAGGGTACGTAGCCGAGGGGGAGGAAGAACCCTCGATCTCCATGGAACTGGTTGCCATGCTCCGTGTCCTTCGGGAGCAGGATGGAGGGTTCGCGCTCGTAAAGAGAGACCGGGAAAAAGTGCTGCAGCATCTTGCCTTTTATTTCAGCGGCGAGATGATCTTGCAGCTGGAGGCCAGTCAGGAGGGGGAAGGCTATCAGATGATGATCCTGCCCTATATCCCGTTGGCGATCGGTTCTCTGGCTGGGCAGATAAGAGAGTTTAAGAACAAGGAGACTCGGGTATTGCTGGAAGCTGGGATCGACGAGACAGATCTGGAGAAGGAGCTGGGCATAGACCAGACCTTAGTGGAACAGATGTGGATCATGATAGGCTGGGATCAGCTCGGCGATGAAAAAGAATGTTTCTTTTCCTTATGGGAGATGGAGGATCGGCAGATCCTGTTCCAGGTGAGCGGGGAGCGTGTCAAGGTGACAGAGCCGGATAAGGCGGATCTGGTCAATGCCTGTACACGGTGGATGACCAAGGTCCACGGACAGTCCATGCGGGAGAAAGGGATCGCATAGACAGGAGACGCGAAAGGACCGTGAAGGAAGACCATAAGGAAAAGTTGATCGATAGAGAGGTGTGGGATAGATGGAAGGATTTATGGTAAATACCACAAATGTCAATAACTGCGCATACGATATCCAGGGCTATGGAGGCAGGATCAAAGACCTGCAGGAAAGTGTCCGTTCCATCCGTACGGGGATGCGCCATAAGCTGTCAGCCAGGGGGCAGATCGAAAGAACATTGCGGGGCATCGAGGATCGCATGCTGGAGGAGGCCGCCCTCATGTCCAGCTTGGATAAAGCGCTGGAACATATCGTAGCGGCCTATCGGAGGACAGAGCGGGATCTGGTGACCGAGGGGATCCGCAGATCAGGGAATGGGCAGACCGTGACAGAACAGCAGCAAATGATGATGGACCAGTATATGCAGGCGGCTATCTTTGATATCATGCAGGAGGACCAGTTCTCTCAGGAGGCCTGGGCGAACGCGTCTATAGAAGAGCGGAAAGAGATCCTGAACAGTTTTTTAGACAGGATGGAACAAGAGATGGGGATCTCGCTGGATGAGATCCAGTTCAGGAGCGGTGAAGGCTTAGGTTACAATGGCTCATACAACTACGCAGATAACTATATCTCGATCAATGAGGCGCTCTTAAGTGCAGGCGACCCCAGAGATGCATTGACCACTCTGATGCATGAGAGCCGGCATGCCTATCAGCATACGGTCTGCGAAAACCCGGATCGATACCTAGTGGCAGCGGATACGATCCAGGGTTGGCAGGATGGTTTTGGTGATTATCAAGGCGACCTGCGGGATGGAAAGTACAGTACGAACCTTAATGAGATCGATGCCCATGGTTTCGCTGGACAGGAGCTGCCGAAGGGGCATGTTCCATTGGCTGGTGGGATAGGTGATGGGGCGGAGATGTATAGTGTGAGAGCTGAGATCGGTACAGCTCGATCATATAGAGGAACAGCGGACCTTACAGGGTATGGAGACCCAATGGCAAATGCAAGAGTTCTTGAAAAGCAATATGGTTTGTCGCCAGTATATGATCCTAGTCCATGGTATAAAAAAGACTACGTTTCTGACTACTTGTATGATAAATACACAGGATATGTAGTGATCAAAGATGGGAAGATATCTCCTGGTCTTGTCGATGATGGGACTATTGGTGGTCCAAGGATACTAGAGGGAGCGGAAAGAGTAACGTTTTATATAGGTAAACCAGATACACTTATGGGATCGGGAGTAGCAGGCGCGGTAAAAATGAATAGGGATAATGGTAGCGTCTATACGGCAGAAGATGTGTTTTTTGATAAAGTTGATATAAAGGTAGCTGATGATGTTCCTCAACCAACTATGCATATAGAGGATCCTAAAGGAATGGGAATAGATGATTACGCCGACGGTCTTGGTGCAGGGCGTTATATGGATATGTGGAAGTTTATAGCTTTGAAGGACAAATATCCAGAGGAGGCATTCGGGCATTATGTGGATTATTGGATCAAAGGGGGAATAGGAAGCGTAAAGCCAACAAGCTCAGCTGTGAGCAGTACGGCTATGGATAATTCGTTTATCTTTGACTAAGGGAAGAGTAGAGAGAGCTTATCAGAATACTTTTCTCGATAAAGTACACAAGGTTAACAGACCGAAAGGAAGACGGATAGACATGAAGAGACAGATGAGCAGGATCGTGATGTTGATGGCGCTCTTTTTCACCTCCACAGCATTGACCGGCTGCTTTTTTACAGCAAAGATGATGGAGTTCCCTAAAATAAGGGATGAAGAGCATCAGACAGAGCAGCAGACGGAGGCCGAGGCAGAGGAGGAAGGGACAGAGAGGGCAGAAGAACCGGAAGAGACGGAAGAGTCAGGGGTGCGGGGGATCCCCAAAACGCAAGAGTCTAATGGGCAGCAGGACTCCCAGCTCCAGAGCACGGCTCCAGCTTCTGCTGACCAAAAGAGAGCGGAGGCGGTATCCTCCGCCCAGGAGGAGAGGATCCTCCATATCGCGGAGGTCTATGACCGTACCATACAGGACCAGGAAAATTACCGGCAGGAAGGCGGGCGATACTATACGGCTGGCGGCGTGCTGGCCAAGGCGGTGGTATCCAACGGGGATCCGGTCCTGGATGAGGCCATGAGAAAAAGTGGCTATAAGACCTACACCCTGGAGTATTTTTATGAGGACTGGCCCCAGGGAGACAGCTACCCGATCTATATCTATGCGGTCATCGACGAAAATGTATATCGCTATTATTTTTGCCAGGGCGCGTTCATCCGCCGTATAGGCCCGGAAGGCGGGGGGGATACCAACGACGCGCCAAAGATGAACGATCTTATCCAGACCCTGCTAGATCAAGGGGCAGCGTATCGCAGACAGGCAGGGTGAGAGCAGGGAAGGAAGAGGAGGTGTATCATGAAAAAGACGATGGCGATATTTGGACTGGCCATGACCTTATCCCTCGCATCCGGGATGACCGCATTTGCGGCCTGGGAGCAGAAGGATGGGCAATGGTATTATCACGACGGACAGGGAGATATGCTGAAGGATACATGGGTAGGGAACTACTATGTGGGCGCGGACGGGGCGATGCTGACCGATACCCTCACACCGGAGGGCTACTGGCTGGGCGGGAACGGGCTGGCCAGCGAGGATAAAAGGGTCTATGGAGGGTGTATATTTAGTGTCACCAGCTATCAGAAGAATGGGGATGGATTTTTGATCACCGGGGACATCTGCAGTGCGGGGTACGCTTCGGAGGAGTATCTGCGGTCGTTAAAGGTGGGGGATGTGATCTGGAGGCCTGCGGATGATGCTTATGGGCAAGCCCTTGTATTTGATGTGCAAGCGGTGGTCACGGATGTATGGGATGTATCTGGTTATTATGATGCATATGGGGGATACCATGAAGATGGAACGATCAGAAGAGCGATCTCTCCCCAAGTAGCGGGATCGTCTGAAGCTGAGTGGGGCTATACATTCTATTCAGATCAGATGGCGAGCTGGGAAATGGGCAGTATGGAGGCGCCTTTATATCGGATCATAGAAAAGGATGTGGTCCTGGTGTTTGATGCGGGTTCAGAGTTTGTGCCGACAAGTTACGGGGAATCTATAAATTCCATGTCTGCATTTCTGGAAAAGGATTGGGGAAGGTATGTTGAAGTTAAGGTGACTAATGGATACATCACACAGGCTGTGGATCTGATGCGCAATTATGTGGGGTGACGATCCTATAAGGTTATCGATCGCCTGGATCATTGCGGGACAGTACAGAGATGTGCTGTCTTTTTTTATGCATAGGTCCACCACAGGTCCACGCAGAGGGATTAGTCGCTGAAGCGGTATGTAGGCCGTGCAACGAGTAAGGGAAAGGCCTCTCTTACTCGATCATATCATTCTAGAAAAAATTGTAAAGTTTGGTTGACAAATAATGGATAAACCCATATAATGTAAACATAGGCTGAAATAGTGACCAGCTAAAAGAGCGCGGCCTGTTGTCAAATGGAGAAAAAATGCTATAATGAAAGGGAAGATAAAGGATCGATAAGCGATACAAAGATACAATGGCATCCCGGCTTTGTGGCGGCGATGGCCCTGGAATTTGGAGAGAACAGAGGTGACCTTATCTATGAGAAGGAGTATAACCTGAACACGAAGCCTTTGGAGATCGATCTTCTGGTGATCAAAAAGGACCCCGGTGTCCAGGTGGTCAATGAGTTGGGCAAGCTGTTCCGCGGGCATAATATCATCGAGTACAAGTCACCGGAGGATCATCTGGACATCGATAGCTTTTATAAGACCATCGCCTATGGATGCTTGTATAAGGCTTACGGCCGTGTCCTGGATGAACGGGCCGCGGTTGACATCACCATATCCCTGGTCCGCGACGCGCGGCCAGATGGATTGTTCCGATATTTTAGAAAGCACCATGTCAGGGTGGTGAACCCTTACAGGGGCGTCTATCATATCGCAGATGCAGCCTTGTTCCCCACCCAGATCATCGTGGGAAAGGAGTTGGAGGAAAAAGCGCATATATGGCTCAGGGCATTATCTGACCAGATGAAAGAACAGGAGATGGAGGAGCTGCTGAAAAAGATCAGCGGCCTTACCGGAAAGCTTGACAGGCAGCTGGCGGACTCGGTATTGGAGGTGGCCACCAGCGCCAATGAGCAGCTGGTAGAGAGGATGAGAGGAGGAAAAGACAGGATGAGCAAAACCTTGTTAAGGATCATGAAACCGGAGATCGATGAGATCGTAGAGGATAGGGTACAGGAAGAGATGCGGAACGCGATCAAGTGCGCCGTGAAGAGCTTTCGCGAGCTGGGCGTAGATGACGAAAGGATCAAGGGTCTGCTGGTAAAGAACCACAAGCTCACGTCCAGTGAGGCGGCTATGTATCTGTGAGCTTCCCTACTGGTTATGGCCCTTATCGATCTTCAAGTCTCCATGTGCCTGTTGATAAAAAACGTAAAAGTCTTTTGCAGAGAGGGATAAGATGGACAGTAAAAATACAGAACAGATCGCAGAGAACAAGATGGGCGTCATGCCTGTGAAAAAGCTGGTATGGAACATGTCATTCCCCATGATGGTCTCGATGCTGGTACAGGCGCTCTATAACATCGTGGACAGTATCTTCGTGGCACGGCTGTCAGAGGATGCCTTAACGGCGGTATCCCTCGCCTTTCCGCTGCAGACTCTGGTGATCGCGGTGGGAGCGGGTACCGGCGTGGGGGTCAATGCGATCCTGTCAAGATCATTGGGTGAAAAGAACTTTGAGAAGGCCAATGCCACGGCGCTGAACGGCGGCTTCCTGTATATCATGAGCTATCTGCTGTTTTTGGTGCTGGGCTTCGTGGCGGTGGAGCCCTTTTATGTGAGCCAGCTTGGGGGCAGCTCGCCGGAGATCTTTGACATGGGGGTGCAGTATCTGCGCATCGTCATGATCTTCTCCATGGGGATCTTCGGACAGTTCTTTTTTGAAAGGCTCTTGACCTCGACGGGAAAGACCGTCTTCAGTATGGTGTCCCAGCTTTCGGGGGCGATCACGAACATCATCCTGGATCCGATCCTGATCTTCGGGCTTTTAGGGATGCCTAAGATGGGGGTGGCAGGCGCGGCGATCGCCACGGTGATCGGGCAGTGCGTGGCGGCGGCTGTGGCCTTTGTCTGCAATGTGCGGTATAACCACGAGATCGATCTTTCCTTAAAGGGCTTTCGCTTAAGCGGGGCTTTGATCGGGGATATCTATATGGTGGGGATCCCTTCGATCATCATGCAGTCGATCGGTTCGGTCATGACCTACTGCATGAATAAGATCCTCATCGACTTTTCCTCTACAGCGACGGCTGTCTTCGGCGTTTACTTTAAGCTCCAGAGCTTTTTCTTCATGCCGGTGTTCGGGCTGAACAATGGCATCACGCCGATCATCGCCTACAGCTACGGCGCCCAGCAGAGGAAACGGATGGTGGGGACCATCAAGTACAGCATGAGGATCGCCTTTGGGCTGCTGTTTTTGGGGTTCGCCGGATTTGAGCTGGTCCCCCAGGTCTTGTTAAAGATGTTCGACGCTTCCCAGGAGATGATGGTGATCGGATGCCAGGCGCTCAAGGTCATCGGCTTCCATTTCCTGATCGCATGGTTCTGTATCATAGCGGGGACCGTCTTCCAGGCCCTTGGCAGAGCGATCTACAGCATGATCGTTTCCATCATGCGGCAGCTGGTGGTGCTGGTCCCGGCAGCGTACATCCTTGCCAGACTAGGCGGCCTCCATGCCGTCTGGTGGGCCTTCCCGATCGCGGAGCTGATGTCGCTTATGGTATCGTCCGTGTGTCTGATGAACATCTATAAGAAAGTCATCAAACCCTTGCCGGAGGGCAGGGATTGAGGGATTCACGATACATTGTTCATAGTTTTTTGGGCTGATACTGATAATTTTTTTGCATTTCCGGTATCATCATGATCATATGAGCAGGTAGCGCGGAGCGATCCGTGGTATCATAGAGGTCAAGAGGGAGGGATGCAAGATGGGCAAAGTGGTTTTTTTGGATGTGGACGGCTAGGGGTAGGTGTGTAAGGGCTTCGGACCTCTGGCTGACCTGTGAAAAGAGACAGTACACTAGGGGAACAAAAAGCGATATAGATATAGAAAAGAGACTGGGGCAAGATCGGTTGGATGATCTTGTCCCAGTCTCTTTTCTGTACCCGGAGTATCTTGATGGATGTTCCCTGCTGTGTCCGGATGGACACTATCGGCTCTTCGCCAGCTTATGAGCGAGCCGCACAATCAGATAGAAAAACAGCCGATGTTGATACGATAATGATAGTTTTTGGCCTATATCCTGTTAGATGAGCGGGAGTTTTGATGCTATCATGATGATAAGAGAACGATAAAGAGAGCGGTAGATGGAAAGGCTGATCTGGCATGGCTTTACAGGATGGGAGCAGCAGCCAGATCAGAGAACCGAGAGAAAGGAAGTGCTGTGGATGATCGGAAAGGAACAGAGCCTATTGACCGGTGAGGTCTATGACTGGGTGGCCTCTATGGAATGCGCCCGGATCGGAGAGGAGCCTCATCATATCTATTTCGACAATGGGTCCCGAAGGGGGGCGGTCTCCTTCTATGAAGGCTATATCATCGAGTTGTCTGTGGAGGATGAGGAGACCGGTGAGACGCCTTTCTATATCCACTTTGCGATCCGGGATGTGAAGGAGACGAAGGATCGTGTCCGTCTGTTCTTCCGATCTCTGGAGGGGGAGATGGTGGGACAGGAGAGGATCGACTTATCTACGGTCCGGACCCTGTGCCTCACGAGGATCTTGGTCAGCTGCAGCTGCGGAATCACCTCCTCCTACTTTGCGCTCCTGATGCAGCAGGCCGCCGACCGGGCAGGCTTGCGGGCAGAAGTCCGGGCGGTGGGACTTGAGGCTTTAGACCAGCTTGAGGAGCAGTATGATCAGATCCTCCTAGCGCCCCAGGTGGGCTATATGCTCACATCCTGCCGGGAGCGCTATGGGGATAAGGTCCAGGCCATCGACATAGCGGACTTCGCCAGCCGGAACGTGGAGCATGTCCTCTGGCAGGCGGTGCAGAGGGCCCATGGGGCATCCTGCCCGATCATGCGCCCTCTGTATTGATCCATTTATCTGTTGCCTATCTATATCCATCCTATGTCGGGTCTACCCTATGTCAGGAGCCTGCCCCTGGTGTGCCTCCCACGCACATCCGGTGATCTGCATATCGGTAAAGACAGCCTTGAACGAGGAGTCTTCAGGGCTGCAGGCATAGATCCCGAAGCGGATCTTGCCACCGCCTTCCCGCAGGTGGCAGATGCGCATCTGTTGGAAATCCTTTCCGTCCTGGGAGCACTCGATCCGATAGTCATCCTCTCTGCGGCTGAACCTGTACCACATAGTCTTGATATCCGCCGGGATCCGGGTCGTGGCCCAGTCGGAGTAGCCGTGATCGGTGACCACGCTCCCTAGATGCTGCCATCGCTCGTCCTCATATTCCACCGACCCTTTTATCCAGTTCTCACTATCCAGATACATCACGATCCCGCATTGGTCAAATCGGTGATGGCTTCCTGAGAAGTCGGTCTTGACCACAAAGGAAAAATAGGTTTCCTCCGTTTCGATCTGCAGCACAGGGGCGTTGTCATTTCGGAAATGATAATAGGTCCTCTGCCACAGATCCGTATGGGGCTCTGTGACGATCTCGACGAGGTCCTCCTGTAAGTGATATCCCTTCGGTCTCCTCGTCCATTTTGCATTTGCGATGTCAAATTTCATCTTGATCCCTCCATAGTCTCTTTTTTATATGTGTCCATCGGGCGGCTTTCTCATACCGCCTTTCCGACTGCGCCCCATCTCTTTTCGGTGATCCATCTAGCAGGGCCACATAGGATCGCTTCCTTTATGGGCTTTCTGCCTTTTTATGGGTCTGCTCCCGATACTCCCGGGGCGTACAGCCGTACATCTCACAGAAGATCTTCGAAAAGTAGCTCAGATGGTTGAACCCGCAGGCCAGGGCGATCTCGGTGACGCGCTTGTCCGTACGGGCCAGCAGGCTGCAGCTGACCTTTAAGCGGTAGGCGTTGAGGAAGTCGATCGGGGACTGTCCCAGATAGCGCTTGAAGATCCGGCAGCATTTGCTGCGGCTGACATGGCCGGAAGCCGCGATCTGTTCCAGCGTGAGCTTTTCCGGATAGTGCTGGTACAGGAAGGACACCATGGCCTTCTGCGTGTCGGAGTCATCCTGCATATCCGGTCTGGCTGGGCCGGGGAGCAGGAGCCTTTGCTGCAGGAGCCGGTCCCACAGCGTGTACATGAGAGCGACCGCGCTCAGCTCATACCCTTCGGCAGCCCCATCCCGCAGGCGGAGCATCTGCAGGAGGAGATCGGCAGTCTCCGCCGCTCTTTCGGAAGGGAGATGGAGGTAGTGCAGATGCTTATCATCCAGGATCGGGGTGACATACCGCTGGAGCAGGGTGGTGTTGCTGCCGAAAAGGGAGGGGTGGAACAGGATACAGATGAAGCGGCAGTCCTGCCGCTCATAGGCATAGCCATAATGCATCTGGCGGGAATTGACCATGAGCACATCCTGCTCCTCTAAGACCAGCCGGTCGCCGCTTATGTGATAGCACATCCGTCCCTCCAGGACATAGATCCATTCGATATCCTCATGCCAGTGGCAGGGCGCGCTCATGCCCGGATAGGTGGACAGATCCCCGGTGCGGATATATAAAGGGATGCCGGTGTCTTCATAGTGGACGATCTCCGAAAGATCTTGCATCAGTTCCAGTTTTGCGGGTTCCATAGGCCTGCCTCCGATCCGTGCAGCATAGAAATGCGTCTATTCTTTATAAAACCGGTTGTGACGTGACTGGTTATCGCGGATAAATGCCGCCTGCTCCCGGAAAAGAGCTCCTGGGCTCAGTTCTTCGGGCTCCTCTTTTGGGTGGAAGCAGGCAACCGGCCCGATCTGCGGATCAAAGCCGGAAAGGGGATCGTTCTCTGGCTGAAAGCGGGCCAGCTTTTTCAGAGAAGGATCTGCCTGCACACGGGCAAGGAGATGTTCCCGGGCGAACACCGCGCCGTCCCACAGGGCTGTCTCAAAAGAGCCGGTGTCATGATACCGCTCCATCGTATACGAATAGACGGCATATATGGCCTCCCGGTCTAAGGGCGGATAAGCCTCCTCATCCCCATATAGCCGCTGGCAGCGCACAAGGTATTTATCGACTTCCTCGATCAGAAAGGGGATGCAGCCTAGCGCTCTCTGCTCGATCTTTTCCTGTATGGACGGATCATAGGAAAGGGCCGATGCCGCCGCACTGTATCCCGCAAAGGTCGCCGCGAAGGACAGGCCGATGCTCTCCTCCGGATCATCCCGCTCTGTTAGGTCCGGATCTCGGCCAGAGGTCATCAGCAGGATCTTCAGCATAAAGGCCAATTCCTCTATGGAATAGCGGCCAGCCTCCGGCGCGATCTGGGGGCATATCCGCCGCAGATAGTCCGAATAGGCTGACTGCCAGACCGTCTCCTGTTCATCCTTCCATCCGTCCCCCAGGTCATATTGGGCGGAGAGCTGCGAGATGCCCTGGGAATAGATATTGGCCAGCTGGCGGGAAGCGTTGACAGCGGCTCGTTCATACCGTTTGCGATAGGCATCGTACCTCCATCTCCCCATGTTCCTGATCGTTGCCTCCATCTCGATGAAATGCTGGGTCGTCTCTTTCGTCGTTTCCTCCAGACCGTCTACAAAAGAAGGATGTTCCGTGGGATAATGGGTCTGAAAGTCACCAAAAGTGTCCGAAAACATATATCCGGTTTCCGGGTCGTATAAAAGTGTGCGGGTATCTAAGAAGTACCCGAAAAAATGGAGCGTGAAGACAAGACATGCCAGACATAGACCTGGGAAAAAGACGAAACTGGAGAACAACCCCAGCAGATCGTCCTCTGAGTAGGCCCCCTGAAAGATGAACTCCTTAGGATCCCGGTCATTATATAAGATCGGGATGGCTTGCCCGATCGAGAGGACCCCAGGCCCCTTTTTGGCGTAGCTGCATTCATAGACATAGGTCTCCTCCCCCACCTGATATGTGACCACCGGGTACTCATATCGTTTCCACCGATAGAACCATTTCCCATAGTAGACCTTTTCCTGTCCGCCCTTGATCTCTTTTATGGTGGCCCCGGCATAGCCTTTCCATTTTCGGCACACGATCCATTTCCGGATGTCCGAAAGGGTCGGCGGGACAAGGAGCAGGAGAAAACAGAGACCTGCCGATGCAAGGAACAAGAACAAATGGGAAGGATGTATATAGATCAAAGCTCCCCAGAAGACCACTGCTGCCAGGAGCATGCGTTTAAAAGAAGAGTCGTCCATAGAGAAGCCTCGCTTTCTGTGCCGGACGGGCGAAGATCCTATGCCCTTTGGGCCGTTTTGTCCGTTCTGCCTGTATTATACTCCTTTTCCCGTCTAAAAGCAAAGGGAGCCGTTCCTATCGGTCCTCCACATAGAAAAGTAACAAAGTGATAAGTGATAAAACATTGACGTGTTTAAACACCGGATCTTATGTTTGGTAAAAGCCTGAAGGGGAAGCTGGAGCCGACCACCAGCGGCCATGGCGCCATCGATCTGATCCTGCCCGGCTGTCATAAAGCCTCGGGGCTGCAGCGGCTCGTGGAACGCTGGAAGATCTCGCTGGAGCAGTGCGTGGCCTTCGGGGACGGAGGGAATGATATCGAGATGCTGCGATACTGCGGACATAGCTATGCTATGGAGAACGCGCCCCAGGAGGTGAAGGATGCGGCAAGAGCTACCTGCCCGTCCAATGAAGAGGATGGGGTGCTGGCCACGTTGGAAAAGATATTTGCCTAACGATCTCTGCGCACCGGGACCTGGATCTTATAGACCAGGTCCCGTTTATTATCCTCGGACAGCGGGAACTGGGAGATCACCTCGCACAGGTAGTCCCCGGCGATCTGGTAGCCGGCGGTCTGGATCTCCTGGCAGAGCTGCCGCGCATAGTCCAGCTCCTGTTCCGGATCATGAGCGCAGATCGCCATCGAAAGCCCCTCCGGCACCACACGGATCGTATCGGAGGCGGGATAGTCTTCATCCACGAAGATGAACGCCGTGCGGGCTACATAGCGCCCCGCGGTCAGGTCGGCCTGCTCGATCAGGGTCCCGGCATTGAAGAAATAGGACATGGGCAGGTTCTGGCGGAGCATCTTCCCCTTAAGCTCCAGCAGCATACGCTCATAACCGGCGTAGCCCTGGGTGAAGAAGTCGATCTGGGTAACGATCGTATCGATGATCCGTTTTGGCATGTATTCGAAAAAGACCTGGCCCACAGGCGGGAGGGATCCCAGCTGCTTTAAGTTGGAGACGATCCGGGCGATGGAGCGGCGGCTGTTAGAAAGGCGGCGGATCTGCTGCCTGAGAGCCGCGTCCTGTTCCAGAAGGAGCGCCTGCAGCTCCTGGGCCGAGGCGTGGGTCAGCTGGGTGCGGATCTGCTGCAGGGACATGCCGCAGATCTTCATGGTGTGGATCATATCCAGCTGGGCGCACTGGTCGATCAGGTAGTACCGGTAGCCGTTAGAAGGGTCCTGGTAGCCAGGCTTTAAGAGCCCTTCTCGGTCGTAAAGGCGCAGGGTCTGGGTCGATATGTGGTTCAAGTCCGCCATCTGGCCGATGGTGAGATATCCGGTCTCCATAGCAGCCTCCTTCCTCTGTCTTATCTTTCATCTTATATCGATCTTCCCGATCTTTCAAGTCTTCTCGGCCTTTTATAAGATCGTGTTTTTGATAGGTTGTAACAGCTCAGATAGGTCTGCGCGGGGTCTGCCCCCTTGGGCATTCACCGCGCTGACCGTACGAAAACGTGGCGGTCACAAGGATCCGCTCTTGACATTATACTTGGTATAAGGTTTATGATAAATATATACATAGGGGATGGGGTCCCTAGAAAACGGTGATGATGAGAGCGGAGCATGAAACCGTGGGATCAGATACTGCGAAAGGCGCAGTCCTGACATATCAAAGAGAAGGAGGTATTTTTATGGATCGAAAGGTAAAGGTAGCACAGTATGGATGTGGGAAGATGAGCCTGTTCCTGATGCGCTATGTGCTGGAGCACGGCGCTGAGCTGGTAGCGGCATTTGACATGGACCCGGCTGTGATCGGGAAGGATGTGGGGGAGCATCTGGGGAAGGAGCCCATGGGCCTCAAGATCAGTGACGCCAAGGAGGCGGACGCCATCTTAAAGGAGAAGAAGCCGGATGTATGTGTGATCGCCACCCGCTCCACCATGGCGGAGCTAAAGGAGGCCTTCAGTGTCTGCGCGGTGAACGGGGTCAACGCGATTTCCACCTGTGAGGAGGCGCTGTATCCCTGGAATTCTTCCGAGGAGATCACAAAGGAGCTGGATGAGCTGGCGAAGGCCCACTGCTGTACCTTGTGCGGCAGCGGCTACCCGGATATGTATTGGGGTTCCCTGATCACCACCCTGGCAGGCTCCATGCACAAGATCACAAAGATCTGCGGCAGCAGCAGCTACAATGTAGAGGATTACGGGATCGCCCTGGCGGAGGGCCACGGCGCGGGACTCACCTTAGAGGAATTTGACAAACAGATCGGGAATTATAATGACCTGACCTATGCGGAGACCGTGGAGAAGATCAAGGACGGGACCGTGGTCCCCTCCTATATGTGGAACCAGAACGGCTGGCTCTGCAGCCAGCTGGGCCTGCACATCACCTCCCAGACCCAGAAGTGCCTGCCCATCACCCACCCCGCGGATCTGTATTCCAGCACGTTGGATATGACCGTGAAGGCAGGGGACGCTACCGGGATGTCCGCCGTGGTGACCACGGAGACAGAAGAGGGGATCACCCTGGAGACCCAGTGCCTGGGCTATGTGTACGGGCCGGAGGACTTCGATAAGAACGAATGGACCTTTGAGGGCGAGCCGGAGACCACGATCGTGGTGAACCGTCCGGCCACCGTAGAGCTCACCTGTGCCACCCTGGTGAACCGGATCCCCATGCTGATCGACGCAAAGCCAGGCTATATCACCACGGAGAAGATGCCGGTCAACCATTATCTGACCAAGGCCATGGACAGCTATGTGAAGAGCAGATAGGAACGGCGCGGCGACAGGGCTGCTGCAGCTAGCGGAGGTAACAGTCCAGGGGGTCTGAACGGTTACTGGCGAGCAGAGAGCTTGCTGCTACCTTGCGATCAAATGGATCCTTGAGTTTTTACAAAGGATATAGTATACTGTACCTGTTGTAGATAGTACAAGATACCCAAAACAAGGAGGAGCGAGATCATGAAAAAAGTAAGTGCGGTCTTACTAGCGATGGCCATGGTGTTATCCCTGGCCAGCTGCGGCAGCAAGCAGGATCCGAAGGAGATCTACGATGCGGCGGTGAAGAAGAGCCAGGAGCTCACCAGCATGGACGTGGACTATGAGATGGATATGGTCATGAGCCAGGGAGATGACAAGATGGATGTCTCCACCTCGATGAACATGAAGATGGACGGCCTCAATACGGAAGGGATGCGTTACCTGGCGGAGGGGACCACCACCACCATGGGCCAGACCGTGGATACGACCATGTATTATGCGGACGGCTATTGCTACATGGAGGCTATGGGCCAGAAGATGAAATACGCGATGGATCTAGACAAGATGGTGGAGCAGATCAAGTCTTCCACCGGCGGCGGTTCCATGGATTCCTCGTATCTGTCTGACATCCAGGCGAAGAAGGACGGGGACGATCAGATCCTGACCTACACGGCGGACGCTTCGAAGATGGATGCCTATGTCCAGGAGGTATTTGGCGCTATGGGCGATATGGGCGATCAGCTGGAAGGCCTTGCCTACACCATCAAAGAGGTGAGCGGTGAATCCGTGGTCAATAAAGACGGCTATGTGACCAGCGGCAAGGTGCGGATGGTCATGGATATGACCATGGCAGGCGAGACGATCAGTATGGAGGCCGATACCACGGTGATCTACCATAACCCGGGACAGACGGTAGAGGTGGCGGAGCCTTCCTTGGACGGCTATACCGAGATCGATGCCAGCCTGGTAGGCTTTTGACCTGCAGGACCCAAAAGGATACTGGATACGAAAAAGACACGAAAAAACAGGGGAGGGATCCCCTGTTTTTTGGATGCAGGTATGTAGGTCTTCTCATATAGGCAGATCGGCAGATGGTCTTACCGCAGCTTGCGGCCGGGATAAGCGAGCTGCTTGAGCCGCAGGGCTTTCCCGACATCCCCTCGGATCTTGATCTTCCCGATCGTATAAGCGAAGCTGGGATCCAGCTCTCCTGCCGCGATCTTGAACAATGTATCGGCTCTGCAGATGAACAGGGCATCCCGGTCATAATATTCATAAGGCTCTACATACAGCCTTCCATCCCGGATCTCCACATAAAAGGCGCCTTCCCCCTCCCCGACGATATTGAACTGGAACGCTAAGTGCTCCCGGATATCGCTGACATCTGCTCGCATAAGATCGTCTCTTGTCTTATCAAAAACCTCTTCGTAAGTCATGGCAGGCCTCCTCCCTGTTCTGTGCAAGTACAAAGTTTCGACCACTGGTCGAGATTTTACTATAAACATAACATATTTTGGGAAGGCAGTCAAGTATAGATTTTTTGACCAAGATCTGCTATACTGGAGTGACAGTCCAGGGTATCAAAAGGATCACATCCTGGACCAGGATAAAGGATACAAGATACATACAGATCGATCGTGACCGATCGTGACTAAAAGAGGATCATAGATGAAAGAACAGAACAAAAAGGAGATGATCCTGGATGCCATGCAGGAGCTGATGTCCACTGCCAGCACCCAGACCATCTCCGTCAGCGATATCGCCCAGAGGGCCGGGATAGGGAAGGGGAGTATCTATTACTATTTCTCCTCAAAAAATGATATCATCGAGGCCGTGATCGAGCGGTCCTATTCCAGGGTGCTGGATGAGGGGCAGGCTCTGGCCTGTTCAGACGGGATGAACGCACTGGAAAAGCTGGAGATCATCTACCAGGCCTGTCAGGAGGCCTCCCTGGAGTTAAAGCGCAAGGAGGCGCTGGATACCTTCAGCCAACAGCAGCAGAGCGCCCTGATCCATCAAAAATGTACGGGGATGATCATCACCAGGCTGGGGCCGATCCTGACCGATATCCTGCGCCAGGGGGAACTGGAAGGCACGATCCGGTGCAGCTACACCAAAGAGGCCGCCAGGATCATCCTGACCACACTGACCGTCACGATCGATAATGTCCTGGCGCCTTTAGACCCGCAGGAGATCCGGCAGATCATGGCCGCGTTCGCCGTGATGCTGGAAAAAAGCCTGGGCCTTTCGACCAACAGCCTGGATTTTCTCGTGGAAAAGGTCCTGTGAGGACCGATGGCCTTTCGTGAGACGGATCTGGACAATGTGGCGTTCCCGGCTGGCATGGTCTGTGACCGGGGTCAGTCGTGAATGGGCCATGTCAGTCGTGAATGGGCCATGTCAGTCGTGAATGGGCCATGTCAGTCGGGGACAGGCCATGTCAGTCGTGAACAAGCCATGGCAGCCAGGAACAGACCTTGTCAGCCGGTCAGCCGTGCCAGATCCTTGTAAAAGTCTGGATAAGAGATATCCACACACTGCGATCCTAATATCGTCGTCCCGCCCTCTGCGCACAAGCTGGCCACAGCGAAGGTCATGGCGATCCGATGGTCCAGCTTACTGTCGATGACGGCTCCATGGAGAGGCTTGCCGCCCCGGATGATCATGCCGTCCTCTGTCTCGGTCACATCTGCCCCCATAGCCTTTAAATTCTGTACCATGACCCCGATCCGGTCCGACTCCTTGACCTTCAGCTCGGCGGCATCCCGGATGATGGTCTCCCCTTCGGCAAAGCAGGCCATAGCCGCCAGCATGGGGAGCTCGTCGATCAGGGTGGGGATGATGGACCCGCCGATCTGGGTGCCGTGTAGACTGCTGTGGCGGACCAGGAGGTCGGCCGTAGGCTCGCCGGAAGCCCCGCTCTCATTGAGCAGGGTGATATGGCCGCCCATAGCACGGCATACCGTTAAGATCCCCGCTCGTGTAGGATTGATCCCCACATTTTTGATCAGGATCTCAGAGCCCGGTACGATCAGCCCGGCAGCGATGAAAAAGGCGGCGGAAGAGATGTCGCCGGGTACATGGACCGGGCAGCCGTAGAGCTCACGAGCGGGCCGGATGACGGCCGTGGCGGCCGTATTGCTGACAGCCGGTCTGCAGCCGGATGGACCGATCTCGCTGCGCACATCCGCGCCGAAATGCGCCAGCATCCGTTCTGTGTGGTCGCGGGAGAGGGAGTCCTCGGTCACCCGGGTCTCCCCGTTCGCGTACAGTCCGGCCAGCAGGATGGCGGATTTGACCTGGGCAGAGGGTACAGGAGAGTGGTAGTCGATCCCGTGCAACGGCCGGCCGCAGATCCTCAGGGGAGCGCAGCCGTTCCCCTGGACGCTCTGGATATCGGCGCCCATCTGGGCCAGGGGCTCCATGATCCGTCCCATGGGACGCTTCTGGATGGAGGCGTCGCCGGTCAGGGTCACGGAAAAGTCCTGGGCGGCCAGGATGCCGGAGATCAGCCGGGTGGTGGTCCCGCTGTTGCCGCAGTCTAAGGTCTCCTTTGGCGCCTGCAGTCCATGGAGGCCATTCCCGTGGACTAAGATCCTATCCCCCGCCTCTTCGATCCGGACCCCCATGCTGCGGAAGCAGCCGATCGTGGAGAGACAGTCCGCTCCTTTAAGGAAGCCGGTGATCTCCGTGGTGCCTTTAGCGATGGAGCCGAACATGATGCTCCGATGGGAGATGGATTTATCTCCCGGTATGACGATCTCCCCTCTTAGGGGAGCACGTTTACAATGATCCATAGCCAACCTGCTTTCTTTCACGATAAAAGTCCATAATGATAGCGGTCTAACTGCGCCCAGGCCGCCTTCATGGCATCCTGCTCATAAAACGTGATCCGCAGCGCGCCTTCCCCTTGTTCCCGATTATTATTGATCCCGATGTTCTTGATATTGATCCCCTTCGCTGCCAGGATGACCGAGATCGTGGAGATCGCCCCAGGCTCATCGACGATATCCACCGAGAAGGAATAGTCCGGCGTGATGGGGCCTTTGGCACGGTCGGAGATGGAGTCCCGGTACGTGCTGGCGGTGGCGAAAAAGGTATGGAGCGAAGGCTGGTCGGCCTGCTCCACCTGCTCAAGGATCTGGGTCAGGGAGTGGATATAGCACTTTAGGATCTGGGCGATCGGCTCCCGGTTGGTGATGCAGATCTGCTCCCACATCTCCGGAGAGGCGGAGGCGATCCTGGTGATATCCTTAAACCCGCCCGCGGCCACCTGCTTCATGACCTGCTCCTTGTTATCGTGGTCCTTGACCAGGTTCACCAGGCTGGAGGCGATGATATGGGGCAGATGGCTGATCGCGGCCACCACCTGATCGTGCTCCCGATAGTCTAAGACCAGAGGGATCGCGCCGATGGCCCGGGCGATAGCGGTCAGCCGTCCGCACAGGGGACCGGCTGACCCGGAAGCCGTACCCGTGGCGGGGGTGATGATATAAAAGGCATTTTCCAGCAGATGATCGGTAGAGTTCTCGTAGCCGGTCTTTTCCGAACCGGCCATGGGATGGCCGCCTACAAAGCAGTCCTCCAGTCCCAGGCGGGCGATCTCCTGATGGATGCTGGTCTTTGTGCTCCCTACATCGGTGATCAGCGCCCCCTCCTTCAGATAGGGCTTGATGGCGGAAAGGTACCGGGCATTATATTGGACAGGTGTGCATAAGAAGATCGCATCACATTCCCGTAAGGGTTCCCCGATCCCATCTAAGATCACATCCACGATCCCTTCCGCCTTCGCCTGCTCCAGCTTAGAGCGGGTCCGCATATAGGCCATGATCTTGATCGTGGGGCAGGAGCGCTTGAGCCCCCGGGCGATCGAGCCGCCGATGAGCCCAAGACCGATAAAAGCGATAGTCTGTTCTGTCATGGTATCCTCCTTACCATATGCATGGCCGATGGCCGTCCAAGAGTTGAAAGCTCCGAGAGATGCACACAAAATGCCAAGAGCGGGCATTTAGGTGCTGTACGGTCAGCGCAGTAAGTGCCCTCGCTTTGCTGGGGCAGACCCTGCGCAGACCTACCGTAAGGATCCGGTACTTTCATAGTAAAGGGTCATACCGATGGATCAGCGACGCCCGGCCAGCTCCACATAGGGCTTTAAGTCTGCCATCAGCTTAGCGAACTGGTCAAAGGTCAGGGACTGGGGGCCGTCAGAGGAAGCACATTCCGGGCAGGGATGGACTTCGATCATCAGCCCGTCGGCGCCCACGGCCGCGGCGGCTTTGGCAAGAGGTTCCACATAAGCCCGGACGCCGGTGGCATGGCTGGGATCCACGATGATGGGCAGATGGCTCTTGGAGCGGATCACCGGGACCGCGCTGATATCCAAGGTGTTCCGGGTGGCGGTCTCGTAGGTGCGGATGCCCCGCTCACAGAGCACGATATGCTCATTGCCCTCGGAGATGATATATTCGGCGGCGTTCAGCCATTCGTCCACTGTGGCGGCCAGGCCTCTTTTCAGCATCACCGGGAGGCCGGAGCGGCCCACCTCTTTTAACAGCTCAAAATTCTGCATGTTGCGGGCGCCGATCTGGAGCATGTCCACATATCTCGCCGCCATGTCCAGTGCCCGGAGGCTGGTGACCTCGCAGATGGTGGCCAGCCCGGTGGTCCGTCCGGCCTCCTCCATATACTGTAAGCCTTCCTCCTCTAAGCCCTGGAAGGAGTAGGGGGAGGTCCTGGGCTTGAAGGCCCCGCCTCTAAGGACTGTGGCTCCTGCCTTCTTGACCTCCTCCGCACAGGAGAGGAGCTGATCGTGGCTCTCGATCGCGCAGGGTCCGGCCATGACGGTGAAGGTATCCGGCCCGATCTGGGTATCCTTTACCGTGACCGTAGAATCCTCAGGATGGAATTTCTTGTTGACCAGCTTGTAGGACTCTGTGACCTGGACGATCTTGTCCACGCCCTCAGAGATCTCGATGTTGCTCCGATGGAGCTTCGACTTATCACCCACCACCCCGATGATGGTGACCTCGTCACCCTTAGACAGATGGACCTGCAGCCCGGCAGCCTCCACCTGTTTTGTCACTTTATCGATCGCCCGCTGGGACGCGTTAGGACGCATGATGATGATCATAGTGTTTCCTCCAATCTTTATGCTGCTATCGATAGCTCGCGCATTTTTATCCTGAACTTGTCTGCCATAGCTGGAGACCTATCCATTTTAGTCCAGATAGGCGGGAATGTCAACGCTTTTACACATTAAAATTTTGCGCTTTAAATCGCGAAAATATCGATGGATATCCAAAGGCCGCGATATCGAAAAACAATCTGTAAGTTTTATGCAAATACGCTTGTAAAATCCTATCTTTTTTAGTACAATATCCTCATGGGCTATAGAGAAGGAAGCTCCGCCCTCAGGGCTAAGCTGATCATTTGTGCCTGGGATGACAAAATCGATAGTACAGGAGGAATGTTTATGAACGTTTATAAGACCAGCCAGATCCGCAACGTCGTATTGCTGGGACACGGCGGCGCAGGGAAGACAACAGTGGCAGAAGCGATGGCATTGATCACGGGGATCACCAAGCGGATGGGCAAGGTGACCGACGGCAATACGATCAGCGATTACGATAAGGAAGAGATCAAGCGCCAGTTCTCCATCTCCACCTCCCTTATCCCGCTGGAATATACCGGCGAGAACGGGCCGATCAAGATCAACCTGCTCGATACTCCTGGCTTCTTCGATTTCGTGGGCGAGGTAGAGGAAGCGATCAGCGTGGCGGACGCCGCGATCATCGTGGTGAACTGCAAGGCCGGTATCGAGGTGGGGACGGAGAAGGCCTGGGAGCTGTGCGAGAAGTATAACCTTCCCCGCCTGATCTTCGTGACCAACATGGACGACGACCATGCCAGCTACCGTGAGCTGGTGCTGAAGCTGGAGACCCGCTTCGGACGGAAGATCGCGCCCTTCCAGCTGCCGATCCGTGAGAATGAGAAGTTCGTGGGCTTTGTGAACGTTGTGAAGATGGCCGGCCGCCGTTTCACCAACTTAAGTGACTATGAAGAGTGTGAGATCCCGGATTACGTGCAGAAGAACTTAGGGATCGCCAGAGAAGCGCTGATGGAAGCGGTAGCAGAGACCAGCGAAGAATATATGGAGCGCTATTTCTCCGGTGAAGAGTTCACCCAGGAGGAGATCTCCGGCGCCCTGAGGACCTTCGTGATCGACGGTTCCATCGTCCCGGTCATGATGGGTTCCGGGATCAACTGCCAGGGCTTCAGGGTCCTCTTACAGGCGATCGACCGCTATTTCCCGTCACCGGACCGCTATGAGTGCGTGGGCGTGGACGTATCCACCGGTGAGCGTTTTACCGCGAAGTATAATGATGACGTATCCTTATCCGCCAAGGTGTTCAAGACCATCGCGGATCCCTTCATCGGCAAGTATTCCCTGATGAAGATCTGCACCGGCACCTTAAAGCCGGATTCCGTCATCTATAATGTAAATAAAGAGACTGAGGAGAAGGTGGGCAAGATCTACCTGCTCCGGGGCAAGGACCAGATCGAGGTGTCGGAGCTTAAGGCCGGCGATATCGGCGCAGTGGCGAAGCTGAACGTGACCCAGACCGGCGACACCATCGCGGTCCGCACCGCTCCGATCGTCTACCATAAGCCGGAGATCTCCACACCCTACACCTACATGGCCTACAAGGCTGTAAATAAGGGCGACGACGATAAGATCTCCTCCGCATTAGCGAAGCTGATGGAAGAGGACCACACCTTAAAGGTGGTCAACGACGCGGAGAACCGCCAGGCCCTCCTGTACGGGATCGGCGACCAGCAGCTGGACGTGGTAGTGAGCAAGCTGCAGAGCCGCTATAAAGTGGATATCACCCTAGAAAAGCCGAAATTCGCTTTCCGGGAGACCTTAAAGAAGAAGGTCAAGGTCCAGGGCAAGCATAAGAAGCAGTCCGGCGGACACGGCCAGTACGGCGATGTCATCATGGAATTTGAGCCCTCCGGCGATCTGGAGACCCCCTATATCTTCGAGGAGCACGTGTTCGGCGGCTCCGTGCCGAAGAACTACTTCCCGGCGGTGGAAAAGGGCCTTCAGGACTGTGTGGTGAAGGGACCCCTGGCCGGCTATCCGGTGGTGGGCTTAAAGGCTACCCTGTTAGACGGCTCCTACCATCCGGTGGATTCCTCCGAGATGGCCTTTAAGATGGCCACCATCCTGGCCTTTAAGAAGGGCTTTATGGATGCGGGCCCTGTGCTCTTAGAGCCGATCGCGTCCCTGAAGGTGACCGTGCCGGATAAGTTCACCGGCGATGTCATGGGCGACTTGAACCGCAGGAGAGGCCGCGTGCTGGGCATGAATTCCGATCATCACGGCAAGCAGATCATCGAGGCGGATATCCCCATGTCCGAGCTGTTCGGCTATAATACGGACCTTCGTTCCATGACCGGCGGCATCGGCATCTATGAATATGAGTTTGCCCGTTATGAGCAGGCGCCTGGCGATGTACAAAAGAAGGAAGTGGAAGCCAGGGCGGCTGGGGATGATGAATAAGACAGGATGATAGAAAAGTAAGGGACATAAGAGTAAGAGATATGAGACTAAGAGAAGGGGCTGCCGAGAGATCGGCAGCCCCTTTAAAGTATCCTGGATGAAGGTCTTTCCATACTGCTCGATCTGGAAAGGTCCCTGTCATATCGATCGCCAGATAGGCATCTTCTGTCCTCTAGACAGCTTTATCTTTTGAGCTGGAAAGGGATGATCTTTCCTTTTTCCTATTATTGCATCTGATAAATAACTTCCCTTGTTCGATATAAAGCTCCTGCTGCTCTGCAGTGAGGGAGTGGAAGATCTGTAAGATCTTTTGATCCAGATAAGGATCCCCCTCTTTTGTATGATGATTTAATAGAAAGTCTGTTGATACATGGAAATAGTCCGCAAATTTCTTGAGCGTCTCAAAATCGGGTTCCCGATTATTGCGGACATAATTCCCCACAGCACTGGCGGAGATATTTAAGTCCTCCGCCAGCTGTTTCTGGCTGAGCTCTCGCTCTTCTAATAATTCTCGTAGGATCTCTCCAAATTTCAAATGATCACATCCATTCTGTCAGATCTGTCAGATAATAATGGGTTATATAGGGAAATTGGACCGTTACATATGTTCATGATAAGGGGGATCAGTGGTAAAAAAATAAAAAACCACAAAATGAATTGACAAAATTCAAAACGAATGTTATTATTTGAAGATAGTATCGATATGGCAGTTGGCAGGACGATGCTGTCGCAGGTGCAAAAGTGAAAGAGGTGAGCAAGATAGAACATCCAAATGATCAACTTAACAAAAACGAGAAGGATCTTTCGAATGCTCAGATAGAGGATTTCATCAGCACCCAAAAGGTGGTCAAAAAGCTGGATGAAAGGACTGTGAAAGCCTATGGTCTGGACCTGAAGCATCTGTATCTATGGCTTTCTGATCAGGGAAAAGACACCCCAGATGAGAAGGCGATAGAAGAGTATCTGGACTATCTGGTACAGGAAAAGAAGTTAAAACCATCTACAGTGACAAGGAAATACAGAGTATTTCGCTGCTATCTGGGATACCTATCCAAACAGGGGATGATGGAAGAGCACCGCGCGCCTGTGCTACCAGACTTTGGAGATCAGGAAGAAAAGATAGGGAGCACTCTGTCAAAGGCGGAGATCGATGCTTTCCTTAAGGCGTTAAATAGAGAATACAACGACCTGGACAGTGATTTCCGTAAGCTGATCTGCCTGCGGGATACGGTCATGATGGAGTTATTATTTTATCATCAGATCGAGATCAGCGAGCTGCTCCGGCTGGAACTGTCGGACTATGATCGAAGGACAGGCATTTTGACTGTCCGGAAAAAACGAGGTAAGAGCGACAGCATCTTCCTATTTTCAAAGGGATTGCGAGCACAGATGGAGGATCTGCTGGATGAGCATGATCGTTTTGAACAGAGCAATGCCTACCATGATCGGATGTTTTTGTCAAAACTAGGGAAGCCCTTATCGATGAAGATGGTGATCAATATTTTTGAGAAATACAGAGTGAAGGCAGGGATCGCAAAAGAGTTCACTCCGAAAGATCTGAAAAACAGTATGGGACAGTACGGAGCGGAGCTAGTCATGGAGCAGTGTGGATGATGGAGATAGCGGTACAGCATGTATTTATCATAGGTTCAAAGGGGATTCCCGGTTCTTATGGCGGATACGAGACATTTGTGGACAAACTGACAGAATATCATCAAGACGATCCCCGGATAAAATACCATGTAGCTTGTAAGGGGAGCGATCGTAGAGAGTTCGAGTACCATAACGCCAGATGCTTTCAGATCCCCGTTCCGGACATAGGTCCTGCACAAGCGATCTATTACGATGTGATGGCATTAGCTTCCTGCTGCAACTACATAAAAACGAAGAAGATCCAGCATGGGATCATCTATGTGCTGGCCTGCCGGATCGGACCCTTTGCAGCCTATTTCCAGAAAAAGATCCACAGGCTGGGCGGTGTCCTGTATGTAAATCCTGACGGCCATGAATGGATGCGGAAGAAATGGTCGGCGCCGGTGCGGAGGTATTGGAAGGTATCGGAGCGGTTGATGGTAAAGCATGGGGATCTTATCATATGCGATAGTGTCCACATTGAAAGATATATCCAGAAAGAATATAAGCGATATGCGCCCAAAACCACCTTTATCGCATATGGTGCGGAGACGAGAAAGAGCAGTCTTGCAGATCAGGACTCTCAATATGTGGCTTGGCTGATGGAGCACGGCCTGGAGGAAGGGAGATATTATATCAGTGTAGGGAGAGCTGTCCCAGAAAATAATCTCGAAACGATGATCCGTGAGTTCATGATGAGCAGGACAACGAAAGACTTTGTGATAATAACTACAAATAATATATCATTCTTTGAGGGTTTAGAGAGGAAACTGCATTATAAGCAGGACAGTCGGATCAAATTTGTCGGAACGGTGTATGACCAGGAGTTGCTCACAAAGATCCGTGAGAATGCATATGGCTATCTTCATGGACATTCGGTCGGTGGGACAAATCCTTCCCTGTTGGAAGCTCTCGGGTCTACAAAATTGGACCTGCTCTTTGATATCGGGTTTAATAGAGAGGTGGCGGGGGATGCCGCGCTTTATTGGACGAAAAGACAGGGGGATCTTGCGGCATTGATCGATCGGGCGGATCTGATGTCTGAAAGCGAAAGAACAGAACTTGGGATAAAAGCCCGAAGGCGGATCGCGGAAAGATATAGTTGGGAGCGGATTGCTGGCAAGTATAAAAAAGTATTCAACAAGACTTTAAGACTTTCTTAGTGGAGAAAATATGGTCGAACTAACCTTAAAAGAGATCCAGGAGATATCACTTTCGATCATGATAAAGATCGATGAAATATGTAAACAACAAGGATTTAGATATTATTTGTATGGAGGCTCCCTTTTGGGAGCCGTAAGACATAAGGGATT
Source organism: uncultured Lachnospiraceae bacterium (assembly GCA_910585635.1). Taxonomy (GTDB): domain Bacteria; phylum Bacillota; class Clostridia; order Lachnospirales; family Lachnospiraceae; genus Caccovicinus. Next base: position 103,930 of record CAJUFE010000005.1, read on the forward strand.
TATACCATGGGATGACGATATCGATATCGTAATGCCAAGAGAAGATTATAAGCGATTCCTGGATCACATGAGAGAGCATGAACTTGAGCTAAAGCCACTGAAGCTTTTTACAAGATACGATGATAAAAGATATCCTTATATGATAAGTCGGGTCAGTAATGATGACTATTATCTGGATATTGAAAATGAAAAGCCATATGGAATGGGTATATTTGTCGATGTTTATCCGTGGGATGGGATCGGAGCCACCGAAGATGAAGTGGCTGTCCGCAAAGGCAGGTCATCAAGGCTTTCCTCGCTTTGTTATTTAGCGACACGGAATAAATGTAAGAAGGAAAACACGAGATCAAAGAAAAAGCTGATCATCAAACCATTTGCATTTATTTTTGCAAAGATGGTCGGAAAAGAGTATTTTATGCAAAAGCTTGAAGAGATGTCTTTGCTTTATGGATATGATACATCAGATCATGTAGGCTGTCTTGTATGGGGATGTGATGGGGTTAAAGGTATTTTTCCGCGAGAGTGGATGGGAAATGAAGAAGTTCGGCTTGAGTTCGAAGGGCATATGTTCCGTGTACCTAAAGAATATGATAAGGCATTGACAAGATTGTACAAGGATTATATGGATCTGCCTCCGATAGAGGATCGGATACCACATCACCGATATAAAGCATATAGAAAATATTGATCTTATGGAGTGCGAGATGAAAAGAGGGGAGTTTGTGATCGGCGTGTTAGGTGGAATGGGAACTTATGCCACTATCAATATGTTCGATCGATATGCTGGAATATTTCCAGCTGAAAAAGAATGGGATAGACCACGGATCATAATTGATAATAACTGTACGATGCCTAGTCGCGTACGTGCGATCTTGTATAAGGAAAATGTTGATATTTTGATCGAGCAAATGACAGATTCTATAAGAGGATTGATCGCGGCAGGAGCTACGCGGATCATCTTGGGTTGTAATACTTCTCATGTTTTTTTGCCAGATGTTTATGAAAAGTTCCCGGAAGCAAAAGATCATGTGGTGGATATGGTCGAATGTTGTGCAGAACAATTACTAAATGAAAATGTCAGATCGGTATACTTGCTCGCCACGGAAGGAACGATCTTATCCAGGATTTATGATGATACTTTAAAAAAATATGGGATAGAATGTGTCACTCCAACAGTAAATGAATTTTCAGATCTTCGCGAATGTATTGAAGCTGTAAAGCAAAAAAAAGATCCAGAGTATGTAAAAAGCATTTTTTTAAGATTTTTTACTAGGTATGATCGTTGTATCCTAGGATGTACAGAGCTTCCGATCCTATATGAAAAATATAAAGAAGAGATAAAAGTAGATAAAGTATATGATCCACTTGATCTCATTTTAAAGAAAATAAAAAAAGAATTCGATACATTGCACAGTTGAAAGAAAGATCAGAAGGGATACAAAGATGAAAGCTTTAATCTTAGCAGCAGGATTTGGGAAACGTCTACAACCTATCACAAATTCGATGCCAAAGTCCATGATCAAAGTAAACAATGTCTCCTTATTAGAAAACGCTTTAAATAATCTGGTTGATATCGGGATATCGGAGATAGGTATAGTTGTTGGTCATATGGCAGAGTACATAAAAATACAGATAGGAGATGGATGGAAAGGGATCCCTGTCCGTTACTTCGAGAATAAACGTTATCTTGAAACAAATAATGTGGTTTCTTTATATAAGGCAGCTGACTTTTGTGATGATGATATGTTGATGCTGGAATGTGATATATATCATCACAAAGAAATGCTGGAGAGGCTTAAGGATGGCAAAGGCGAGTGTGCGATACTGGTAAGTCCTTTTAATAAAGAAACAATGGATGGAACGGTCATCGAGGTGATTGCTGATGACATAGCCGGAAGCCTTATCCTGGGAAAGTGGCAGGAAGGGTCATTTGACTATACACATACCAGAAAAACTGTAAATATGTATAAATTCACCAAAAACTTTGTCCAACGAAAATACATGCCGCTTATAAAATGGTATGTGGAGAATATGGGTGAAGACAGCTATTATGAAAAGATCCTTGGGAGCTTACTTTATTATAGAGAATGCGATGTACATATTGTCGAAGTTCCAGAAGAAATGTGGTGTGAGATCGATGACCAGGATGACTGGGAGAGAGCACAGGATAGGTTTGGAAGGAATAGATAAATATGATATGGACCTAAAAGAAACATTAAAAAAGCAGGGAGGCATGAAACTGCTGGAACAATATTGGAGAGGGAGCGCATTCTTTACTGCAGTAGGAGGATTTTTACTTCTAGGAAAAAGTAGAACGGCATTAGAGATCTTGAGGTTATGCGCTACTTTAAAAATAAAGCAAAAACTAGAAAGAAAATATGGCGAGTGTCTGGAGCGATTTGATGAGACATGGGTCGAGAAAGAACATAGCGCGAGTAACAAAGTATGGATCTGTTGGTTTCAAGGGATAGAAAATGCTCCGACGATAGTACAAAAATGTTATCGATCGGTAATGGAGAATATGCCAGATAAGGAGATCATACTGATCACATCAGAGAATATGTCGGATTATGTAAAATTTCCTGACCATATCATGGATAAGTGGGAAAAAGGGCTGATCACGCTTACACATATGACGGACCTGCTGCGACTGGAACTCCTTATAAAATATGGTGGGTTGTGGCTTGACGCAACGGTGTTCTGTAGTGGAAAAGATATCCCCGATCATATGGTAGGATCAGATCTGTTCTTTTTCCAGTGCCTTAAACCTGGACGGGACGGTCACAGCAGTTATATCTCATCATGGCTTATGAGCGCTAAGTCCAATAATAAGATCCTGATGGCGACAAGGGCTCTCATCTATGCATACTGGAAAGATCATGATACCATGTGGGATTACTTTTTGCTGCATGACTTTATGTCGATCGTATTGGATAGATATCCGGAGGCGTGGAAAAAGGTAGTCCCAAGGGATAATGCGGCACCACATATACTTCTGTTGAGGCTATTTGATCCATATGATGAGCAAATGTGGGATGCGATAAGGAGTCAGACCCCTTTTCATAAGATGACCTATAAGTTTGATGCAGAACAGGAAAAACAGTTAGGCACATATTATGACGTGCTGTTCCGATAGAGAAGAAGGTCATGGGAATGTGGATCTGGGGAGAAAAACAGGGCTATTTGAAGGAATAAGAAAGATATAGGGGTGTATATGGATAAAATGGTCAGTATAGTGGTCCCTTGTTTTAATGAGCAGGAAGCATTACCTATATTTTTTGATGAGTTCATCCGGGTGTTTAAAGAGCTGGAATATGACTGGGAGCTATTGCTTGTAGATGATGGATCTAAAGATGATACATTAGCGATAATGAAGAGCTTGTCTGCAAAGGATAAAAGAGTGAGATATTTTTCTTTTTCGAAAAATTTCGGGAAAGAGTCAGCCATGTATGCAGGCTTTTGTAATGCTCGGGGAGATTATATTGTTGTTATGGATGCAGATATGCAAGATCCTCCTAACCTCCTTCCGCAGATGATCGAGATACTAGAGACGAAAGAATATGATAGTGTAGCGACCAGGAGGGAAACACGTAGTGGAGAACCACCGATCAGGTCATTTTTTGCAAGGTCATTTTACAAGCTTATAAATACGATATCGGATTCGGAGATAGTCGACGGGGCAAGAGATTTTCGATTGATGAAAAGGGATATGGTCGATGCGATCGTTGGCATGCAAGAGTACAATCGATTTTCAAAAGGTATTTTTGGATGGGTTGGTTTTAAGACCTATTGGCTTCCCTATCAAAATATAGAAAGAGTAGCTGGGAAAACAAAATGGAGCTTTTGGAAGCTGTTCAAGTATGCGATCGATGGTATTGTAAACTTTTCGCAGGTTCCTTTGAGCGTTACATCTTGGCTTGGGATCATCATGACCATAGCGTCTTTTTTAGCATTAGTGTTTGTTGTGTTCCGACGTGTGGTCTTTGGCGATCCGGTCGCCGGTTGGGCTTCTACGGTATGTGTCATCATATTTATGGGAGGGATCCAGCTTTTGTGTCTGGGCATCATGGGGCAGTATATTGCTAAGCTATATCTGGAATCCAAGAAGCGTCCTCACTATATCATCAGAGAAACGAATGTGGAGGCAGCAAAGAAATGCGGGTGACAAAAAACAAAAATGATGATCGGATATATGTGATATATGCCATGGTCATTTTCTTTATCATGTATGTTTTTTTCACAACAGTAAAACCGATAATGGTCTGTGATCCGGATGATTGGACCTATATTGGGACGATCAGAAAGGCGTTTCCTATCTGGAAGGCGTGGAATCCGGCTAAAGTGATGCCAGAAACCCTAGAGGGTTTTTTGGGTTATTTTTCGGCATATGTGATATACCCGTTATGCGGTGATTACATCCGATCCTTCACCTACGTTTTTGCGTTTTTTGTTGCATTGATGATCGCTTTATATATTGTTTCGATTGCTCTTTTGCTCGACAAATGTCTGTCTATTGGCAGGGGGATCGCGGTTTTATCTTCGTTTATCACGTTTCTTTTGCACTTTTTGGTGTTAAAGGGTACGATGTTCCTATTTACCGCAAGTAATCTTAATTGTTTTATGAATTATCTTGTACCGCTACTTTTTAGCATCATGCTATTTATGGGGTTCATGATAAAAGGAAGTACGTATGGAGAGGATGGTTTTCTCTATAAGAACAAATGTAGAACGATAATAGATATTTTGAGAACAGGGAGCATCTTACTGTTGATTTATCTTTCTGTGTTTTCAAATATGGTATGCAATGTTGCCCTGATCGTACCAATGGCATTGTCCTTCCTGTACCGTACCATAAAAGATCTCAAAAGGATCGGATACCGAAAGATGCTGAGCAAAGAGTATCTGATGCAGGATCTTTTTTATATCGTTACGTTTGTATTGGAAGCGATATGTCTCATTTTTGAATATAATGGAGGAAGGGCGGGTAGTTTCCATACAGATATATATACCGCATTATCGGAGACTAAAGAAGATCTGATCTATATCGTGCAGCATTTAAATAGAGTGTTGATCCTTATCATGCTGTTTGTTTTTTTGAGTGCATCCATAATGTGTATAAAAGACAAAAACCATAAGTGTTTAAAGATCAAGATCCTACTGGTGCTCTCCTGTGCTCTGACAGATATATACATGGCGCTCTTATATACAAAGATAGGTGAGCATAAGCTACAAAGATGTGAAAATATATTTGTCATGATGATATTTGCTATGCTGGCTTTTTCTGTCGCTTTTGGATATTTGATAGATTGTTGGAAAAAGATATTGATGATCATGCCGATAGCACTTTATATATTAGGTTCTCTTGTACTTTCAAGGGATTATAAAGCATCAATATCTTATTATGCAGGAGATCGTGCTCTTTGTTATGCTGTTGATACAAATATAGTAAGCCAGTATGTTCAAGCAGAACGAGAAGGAAAGATCGAGTTTGATCTCCATGTACCAAGATCGGGATTGGGAAGCTACTCATTTACTGCTGATAGGATTTCATCAACACTTTATAGGCATGGCATCACCAATAAACGTTTAAAAGCGAATATGATATTTGAGGATGACACATATTTTACAAAATAGAGGAGCGCATTTTGTGGTGTATACAGAATTGATATCCGTTATTGTCCCCGTATATAATGTGGGACCATATCTTGAGAAGTGCGTAAAGAGTATCTTGGCACAGGATCATACAGATTTTGGATTATACTTGATAGATGATGGATCAACAGATCAGTCAGGGAGAGTATGTGATATATTTGCTGAAAAAGATCCTAGGATCAAAGTCATACATAAACTAAATGGAGGATTATCAGATGCCAGAAATACAGCCATAGATCAAATGCAAGGCAGATATGTGGTATTTATCGATCCAGACGATCATGTTGAAAGCGATTATCTGTCAACATTGTATGCACTGACCCAGATAAATGATGCGGATATCTCCATGTGTGATTTCCAATACGTCAGTGAGAGCGGAGTTATATTAAATAAAGTTAAAAATGATGGAAAGATAACACGACTAGATCAAAAAGAAGCCATTAAAAGTCTATTAGAAGGCGGCAGTATCAATACTTCAGCATGTATGAAGATGTATAAGACAGAGCTTTTTGATGATATCCGATATCCAAAAGGCAGACTGTATGAGGATATAGCGACGACATATAAACTTTTTTTCAAAGCAGAAAGATTTGTGTATCAAGACCATCCCTTATATTCATATGTATGTAGATCTGGATCTATCACTAAGCAGAAGTTCACGGAAAAAAGACTGGATGCGATCAGGAATATGCAAGAGATGTGTGATGCGATCAGAAAGAGATACCCGGAGTTTGAAGATGATTGCGATGCACGTCTATATGCACAGTATATAAGCACATATTCATCCGCATTGTCTGGAAAAGCAGATAAAGCTGTAACTGATCAGTTATATCGAGAACTTAAAAGGATAAAATATAATGATCGATTTAAAAGGAAAATGAGGATCTATCATATGCTTTCTGATCGATATAAGATCTTGTTCGATATGTGTATCCTGGCAGAAGGATATATACAGCATAAAAGAAAATTGGGAATATAAAAATGATCTATTTAGTGTGTTTTGGCATCTCCCTTCTGCTTATAAAGATAAAGGTAAAAGGGAAGGGGGATATGGTCGTTGATTTTATCGCATTGTTGATCCCATGTATTTTGGCAGGACTCCGAGCGGATACAGTTGGTACGGATACAGCAGATTATCCACTTACAATGTATAACCTTGCATTAACTAATACATATCTGGATTATATGGATACACAGTTTATGCATATGTGGGTTTTGGACTATGTGCGGGATATGGGAATAGGGTACGCAAGCTTTGTATATGTGATCGCGAATATATCCGGAGATTTTGGTATGTTGTTGTTTTTTACACATGTAGTGATCGTTTTTAGCATATATGGCGCTGTAAAGAATGTATGTAAAGAGAAATATGTTTGGATCGGGATGATGATATTTTATTTATTGTTTTATAATGTATCACTGAACGCGATCAGACAATGGATGGCGATGGCGATCCTTCTATACGCATATACAGAGTTTTTGGATAAGAAAAGGATCTGGATCCTTTATGCGGCGGTAGGGATATCCTTTCATTCTACAGCGATATGCGGACTGCTGGTATTTTTATTGTATCTTATATTTGATAAGATCGATATCCCGAAGATCAGGTTTGATAGGATAAATAAGATAAGTGGGAGTTGGCTGATCATCATCAGTGTGATCGCTGTCGGGATATATTTCCTGACCCATATGGAGATCGTACGCTATATGATCCAGATGATGAGTCTGGCAGATTTTTTGAATTATTTTCAGGGAGCGATAAAGTTCTCGATAAAAAGATTTGTTCTTGAAATACCGTTGGTGATGTTGTGTCTGATCAACTGGAAATATTTTGAAGATGATAAGGATAAATATTTTGTCTTATTGTTTTCGATGGTCAATATGATGTTGTCTCAGTTGAACACTATGAATGTATTGGCCTGGAGGATATCAGCGTATGTGTCGATGTTTACTGTGATCTATTTTCCAAAATGTGTTCAGACCTGTAAGGACAAAGGCAAGAGGATATTAGAAACAGTAGCTGTGGGGATATATGGATTCGTTCATTGGAGCTATTATTATGTTATCCTAAATGCACATGGAACATTACCGTATAAATTTAGGTAAAAGCTCTTTGATCAGTCTGGACCGTGCGTGTTGTAGCTTGCGAGACAGATATAGTAAGGAGGGAAAGCAACTGTGAAAAAAGAAATAACAGTAGTTGAAGTAAATCGTATCGGGGTTTTTCCTCCAGTGATCAGTCTTATATATAATTTATTGCGTAATGATCATAAAGTGAATTTTATAGGAACAGGGTTGATAGACTTACCAGATGAGATAGTGCGGAATGAAAAGTTTACCGGTATCGAGATCCGTGATGCAAGCTATAAGAGAAGCTCTTTTATCTTGAAAAGGTATATCGATCGAAAGATCCTTGAAAATAAGACAAGGTCTACTGTTATTGAGCAAATGGAACATTCAGATATTTTGTGGACCACATCCTATAATACCGTTAAGATATTGGGCGATCTGGTGATACGATACAAAAATGTAATGCAATTTATGGAGTTGGCAGATAAAGGGTATTTATTTAAACATATCATCAAGTTCCCACTGGATGGATTTGCGAGAAAGTCCTGGAAGGTTGTAGTTGCAGAAAAGAATAGAGCATATATTGAAAAAGCTATATGGGGATTAGACAAGCTCCCCTATGTCTTGCCCAATAAACCATATGCTCTGACAACAGGAGAAGTTACAGAGGATATGTATCCTGCATTAAAAGTGATCCAGCAGGAAAAAAGGAAGATCATATTATATCTTGGTGGGATATGGGCAGATAGAGACTTGAAACCATTTGCGAGAGCGATCCAAAGTATAAGTGATAAGTATTGTTTTTATATTATTGGAAAGGCATATGGGGAAAGATCAGAAGCTCATTTGAAAGAATTGATCGATAACTATGATGTTACATATTTAGGAGGTTTTACACCTCCAAAACATCTAGAATTTGTTAAATATGCCCACATTGGATCGCTTTCTTATAGTCCAGTATCTGGCGACACGATCAGTTCGTTAAACGCTTTATATTGTGCGCCAAATAAGATCTACGAGTACGCAGCATTTGGCGTTCCCATGATCGGGAATGATGTATTAGGCCTACAGGGACCATTTCATCAATATGGGATCGGCGTATGTTGTGATGATACGGATACTGAAAGTGTGATGAAGGGCTTGGCGTATATTGACGATCATTATGAAGAGATGAGAGAAAATTGCAAAAAATTCTATATCGATACAGATCTAGATAAGATTGTAAACGAGATCTTAGAAGATGGATGATAGGGAGAAATGCTAAAATGAACACGATGGAGAATGCTATAAAATGGATCCATGATCACACAGTAGGAGATGATGAGGGGATCATCGTTACAACTTCAAAACCAGTATTATATCCAGAAGTTACAGGATACTATATCCCATCTCTATTACGTGTAGGCGAGACAGAGCTTGCAAAAAAATTTGCGAAGAAAATGTGTGTGATCCAAAAGGAAGATGGATCCTGGTATGACCCAGATGATCGATATCCATTTATTTTTGATAGCTGTCAGATATTGAAAGGATTAGTTGCCATCAGAAATATAATGCCTGAAGTTGATGAGCATATCATCAAAGGGATAGATTGGGTGTTTTCTAATCTGCGGGAAGATGGTCATCTCGTGCAGTCTATTCGCGATATCTGGGGGACGGACGATAGTCATTGCAATGATCTGATCCATATCTATTGTATGTCACCTATATTTGAAGCCGCCAAGATCTTTGATAGGCCAGAGTATGCAGACAAAGCAAACTGCGTATTAGATTACTATATCGAGAACTATCGAGACCGTATTGTCCATTATACCTTGTTCTCACACTTTTATGCATATGTGATCGAAGGTTTGATCGATTGCGGCAGAGTTGGGATCGCAAAGGAAGCAATGGTCAATTTTGAAAAGTATAGGAGATCCACAGGAGCGATCTGTGCTTATAACGACGTTAAATGGACATGCTCAACGGCAACTTTTCAATTTGCGATCATTTGGTACAAGTTAGGGGAGAAAGAAAAGGCTGATAAAGCATATAACTACATGTGCAGTTTACAAAATCCTACTGGAGGATGGTATGGGTGTTATACAGGGTCTAAATTGAATGAGCTACGACTGCGTATAATGCATAAAATTGGTATGACAAGAGATCTATATGGCAGAAATGCTGAGATCAGTTGGGCTAATAAGTTTTATTTGGATGCAACCTACTATAAAAGTTTAAGGGACAAAGCGAGTTGACCTAGATGAAGAAAACGATCTATGCGATTATCCTTAATTATAACAATGCTAGAGATACTATCGAATGTATTGATAGTTTTTTCTCGATCAAAGAATTCAATATGCAGTTGATCATTGTTGATAATGCATCTGAAGAAAAGTATGTGGATGAAATAGAAGAGCATATATCAGGGATCGACAATATCGAGCTTATAGTGAATCGTGTGAATTTAGGCTATGCAGGTGGGAATAATGTCGGGATACGACATGCGGTCGCTCAAGGTGCTGAATATATCGCTATAGTCAATAATGATGTTATAGTAAATAAAGATTCATTTACGGAATGTGTAAAGATACTTGATACTGATGAAAGCGTAGCGTTTGTTGGACCGACTATCTTAGAATACGGAAGCGATCTGATCCAATATACAGGCGGAACGATCAATTTCAATAAACTCACATCACCTCATATAAATAGTAAGATGGAGTATCGCAAACAGGACAGAAGGATATCATGCGATTACGTTGGTGGGGCCTGCATGATGTTTAAGAAGGGGATCATTGATGAGATCGGATATATCCCAGAAGTTTATTTTTTGTTCTGGGAAGAAACCGAATGGTGTTATAAGGCAAAGCAGATCGGGAAAAAGTGTATTTGTACATTAAATGGGTCGATCGCTCATAAGGGTTCTTCCTCCGTGAAAAAAATAAAGGGATTGGAAGCTTACTACTTGGAAAGGAATAGGGTGCTTTTTTCTATCAGGAATGATCATGATAAGTTTAGAAGGAGTAGATCGATCTTTATATTATGTTTAAAAGCTTTTGTTAAAGGTTTTATAAGAGATCGAGTGTATTTTGGATATTTGGTTTATTACTTTGATGGTATCAGAAATAAAGATAGATTTAGATCAAGGGATATGTAGAAAAAAATATGGATATTGTGGAAAAGATCAAGCGACGGAGGTTTATCAGCGCATATAGGAAGGTCAATCATCAGAATGAAACATTTCCTGGGAATATGTTTGATATCAGGGATGTGACTATAGGGAAAAAAACGTATGGGACAATAAGGATATTTAATGATGTGAAAAATGCACACTTATATATAGGCAGTTTTTGTTCGATCGGAGATAATGTCGTTTTTTTACTGGGGATCGATCATCCAACAAATTTTATATCCACATTTCCTTTTAGAGTAAAGATTGAGAAAAAGGATGAAATGGAAGCTATATCTAAAGGAAATATCGTGGTCGATGATGATGTTTGGATAGGATATGGCGCAACGATCTTATCGGGGGTCCATATCGGCCAAGGGGCTATCGTTGGTGCTAATGCTTTGGTGACGAAGGATATCCCACCTTATGCGATAGCGGGAGGAACACCGGCAAAGTTAATAAAGTATAGATTTGAGGAGAGGATCATAAATGAACTTTTAAAAGTAGACTTTGATAGCCTTACGGATGATATGATCATAGACAATATCGACGATCTATATAAAGAAATGACCGATATCTCTCAAATCAGCTGGATGCCTAAAAAATAACAGAAAGAAGTGATCTGTATTGATATGAACGGTAAGGAAATTGATAGAGATGATATAAAAAAGGCGAGTACATATTATCTGATAGGAACCTTTTTTAATAAGGGAATGAGTTTCCTGACAGTACCTATTTTTACGCGTTTGTTATCTACATATGATTATGGGATAGTTAACACGTATACGTCATGGAGCGGGATCATCAGCGTTGTTTTTGGATTTGCGATTTATATGGGGATACGCGCGGCATTTATAGATCACGAGGATGTGATAGATGACTTCATGTCGGTTTGTAATACATTTACGATCATCTCGAGTCTAGTCATCTCTATCACGATATTAATCTTAATACATATTTTTGCAATAGATATCAGTATATATTTGATCATATTATGCCTGCTCGAGGGACTGGCGGATGCAGTTTTACAAAATTATATCATGTATCTGATGATGCGATACAAATATAAGGCGAGGACCTATTTGATGGTCCTTCCGAACTTGAGTGCAATGATGATCTCTGTGATCTTGATATTGATCTTTTTTCATGATAACAGATTTTGGGCAAGGATCATCCCAGGCTCCATCGTGAAATCGCTGTTTGCGATCGTTGCGTTGATCATATGCTATTCAAAAAGCCATAGATTATATGATAAACAGTACCTAAAATATGCTTTGAACATATCTGTCCCATTGGTTTTTCATGGCGTTGCCTTAGGTGTCTTGTCGCAGTCCGATCGGACGATGATAACTTGGCTTGCCGATGCATCTCAAACAGGTATTTATAGTTTGATCTATAATTTCAGTATGATTGCAACGGTGGTCACAAATGCTTTGGAAGGAGTTTGGATCCCATGGTTTATCACGAGATTAAAGATAGGTAAGTATGGCGATATAGGTCATGCCATGTCTCGGTATTCTTTTTTGATATGTACTCTTATATGTTGCATTATGCTTGTAGGGCCGGAAGTTGTTAAGGTAATGGCTTCAGAGAAATACTGGAGTGGTATCAAGGTTATCCCACCATTGGTCGTTTCAAATTATATCATCTTTTTGTATACCCTATTTGTGAATGTGGAGCATTATCATAAAAAAACGATATTTATATCTGTGAATACGATCATAGCAGCGATCATCAATATATCATTGAATTATTTTTTTATCCCTCGTTATGGCTATGTGGCCGCAGCATACACAACTCTGATCTCGTATTGTGTTTCATTATTGCTACATATATCATATTCAAAAAAACTAGAACCTAAGGTCGGTAGGATTCGAGACCATGCGTTGCCGATACTTTTGACCATTTTGTCAGTAATGCTGTTTTATATGTGTTTGGAGGAATGGTATATAAGGTGGATGGCCGGTGCTGGTATTTTCCTACTTTTGATATTTAGCGAACGAGATCTTGTTTTTCAAATAGTAAAAAAGAAAAAGCCAGATGAAAGAAGATAGTGATGAGAAAAGATAGATCTACGTCTATTGAGATATCTGAAAATGATAAAAGGCATGAGTCATACTTAAATATATTAGATGGGATCCATTCCAGTATATTGCCAGGATATGATATAAAGAAGATCCTTTATAATGAGGCATGGTTTTGTCTGGAGATGGATAGGCGGAAAGTATGGGATGCTATATTGCATTATATAGTGTTTCCGCCTTACCGTTTAGATATTGATATTGCAAATTCTGATGTGGTCACATTTTATGTAAAAAATTATAGAAATGATCATGATGGGTATTGGAAAAAGATACTGAAGGACCTTGGAAAACATGATGAGATAACGGTCTTGAGTGAAAAAAATAGAAAAGAAAAACTAAAGGATCTTTCTGTGGTTGGTGTATTAAAAAGACTTTCATGGTTTATAAGGTTTTTAATCGAATTAAGCCCGATCAGTTGTAAGAAAGATAAATATCATCTAGCTATACAGTTGATGCTAAATAAAGAAATCTTACAGCAAATAGAAAAAATGGATCTACATCCTAAAATTGCGATGTGCTTCTTTGATAGTGCGCCATATGCAAACTTGATCATGCAATATTTTAAAAAGATCGGTGCTGTTACGATCACTAATCAGCATGGCCAACCTGTATTTAGATCATTACAGTTTGACAGGATGAATCAGAGCCAGATCTTGAATTTTTCCTGTGACTATTATTTGGCCAAAGGCAGATTTACAGTAAAACAGTTTGAAAAAGCTGGCTATGAAGGAAATAGGATAATCCCTATAGGGGTTGTAGGTGATAATGGATTTGGAGAGAATGTTGGTCATAAAGATGATATTATCGGTATATATCTTGATACTCCAAGTTTTCCAGGTGCAAAGGTCAACAATTTAAAAATGATCGAAATGGTCTCTCGATATGCAAAAGAAGCTAATTACAAGTATTTTATTAAAACTCATCCAACAGATCGATCAAGTAGATATAAGCATTTTTTTAAGGACCCTAAGTGTTTTGGGGTATATGGAAGTGATAAAACATTGTCGGAGACATTTTCTTTTACAAGGATTGCCATAGTCCATGCGTCGTCCACATATATCGATGCGTATTTTCATGAAGTGAAATGTTTTAAATATGTTACAAATATATGTTTTCCAATTGCTAGGGAGGATGATGAATTTGAAAATATAGAGGAATTAGTAAAAAAAATAAATGAGTGGAATGAACGTGAGGAAATTGATAAAAGAAATTATGTCAAAAAAGTGAAAAAGGAATATGATTATGGATGGAGGGAGGGCACAGTTAATACGATATTAGAAAAGTTGGGAGGAGATTTATAGAGAAAGATAATATGTTTAAATGAAAAGAATGCAGATATAAAACATTTTAAGACACAAAATATAAAGTGATAGAAAGGTAATGAGATCATGAGCATAACTGCAATAATTCCAGTGCGTGAAGGAAGTCGTCGTTTAAAAAATAAAAATATCGCTCCATTCGCAGGTACAAATCTTTTGATCAATAAGATTGATCAATTAAAGAAGGTCAAAGAAATTTCAAATATCGTAGTTTCCTCAGATTCTGATCTGATGTTGGAGATGGCTAGGTCGCAAGGAGTGACAACTCATAAGCGCGCAATAGAGTTTTGTGATGAAAAAACGAAAACCTTTGGCGAAGTTGTGGCTCATATATGTGAAAATGTGTCAGGTGATGATATTTTGTGGGCTACTTGCACTGCTCCGTTAGTATTTCCTAAACATTATAGCGAAGCGATTCAATTATATTATAATGCTATCGAAGAAGGTTTTGACTCACTTGTATCGATGGAAGCCTTTAAACGATATTTATGGGATGATAATGGCCCTGTTAACTATGAATTAGGGAAAAAGCATGTTCCATCCCAACAGCTTCCCGTATTATATTTTGTGACAGATGGAATTTTATTAGCACCACGTAAGAGGATGATCGAGTGGAATTATTTTCATGGGCCGAACCCATACAAATATATATTGGATAAGCGAACAAGTTTGGATATTGATGATGGATTAGATTTAGTTTGTGCAAGGGCATGGCTGGATATGGATGAAAGCGTATCACAAATTGTTCCTTACTGTATTTGAACTATAGATATGTATGGATCAGCAAAGAAAATAGGGATAGTTTACTTCTTTCTAAATGAGATCAAACCCTGAGAGAGTCTAAAGTAAGGATTCACAGATCTTAAATAGGGATCCTGATACTTCAACTATGCTGGGGAGGATTGAATGAGCGGAAGTGCGTAAGATAGTATAGAAAAGCCTCCTATCATATAATGAGGATGATGCTGCAAGACAGACTCAAAGATAGGAGGCGTCCATATGGACAAGAAGGGTTTATCACACACTGCGTGGAAATACCAGTACCATATAGTCTTTATCCTGAAATATTAGGAAAAAAGATCGTATGGACGGGTATGGGTCGACGTAAAAGGCCGCTTTCGAGAGGTAGCAGGCGATAGTATTTGTGACACACGTCCTTCGGGTGTATAGGTGTTGGACCTTATAGGGCCTTCTCCAAACCTCAGTTGAACTGGTGACTAAATTTGAAACGGTAGATATAAATACATATAGAGGATTTAAAAGTGGCAGAGTATATAGGAAAAATAAATGTACCTAAATTAGGAACTTATATTAATTCTATATTGATATTTTCTTTTATCGTTTTGCTCTATCGAGATGTTAAATGTATACCATTTATCGTCTTGCTTGTTGGATCGATCATTTTGAAAGTAAGATCCAAAGATAATAATAGCATTTCAGCATATGAATATTTATTTTTTTATCTTTGGCTTATTTTTAATGAAAGATTTATCTTATTTGAGAGTGATGGAAGCAAGTATTTGTTTGCAATCCTTACAATATTTATCCTATATCATGTTGTAAGGAGGCTGGGTACATGCCCTGGTGTCAGCCTTTTGAAGATATCTTTTACAGATAACATGATCGATCTTGCTATAGTAACTCTGATCTTTGGACCAAGACTTTTTGATGTGGCAAAACGATCTGGAGTATTGTTAAGCTTTATTTTGTTTGTATTACTAGCAATCTGGACGGAAATGTTTTGTAGGACTATCATAGATATCATGCAGGTAAGGGCGATAAAAAGATGTACATATGCCAGAAAAAAAGTCTTGATCGATAATTTCTTATTGATCCTGATAATAGGCTTGTATATGTCTATTATTTATTATCCGGGGGTGATCACTAGTGACTGTGCTGGAATATATAGATCTGCATCCGATCTGCAAGATATAAGCTGCAGAACAGATATACACTCCTTTGCTTTTACCGTTGTGATCGCCTTAATGATAAAGCTGTTTCATGATTATTATGCGATAACCCTTTTTATGGTAATAGCTTTTGGCATCAGTTGGTCCTTTTATATGTATGTGTTAAGTAAATGTGGAATGCCATATAAGACCACACTTGGCCTTACCTTATTTTGGCTATCATTTCCAAGCAATTTATATTATTTGATCTGTTCATGGAAAGATATATTGTTTACATCATCATTATTATTAACATCAGCGTTAATATTATTTTTCTTACAATGTGAAGGTCAAAAAAACAAATGGTCGATTGGGTTATTGACAATTTCTTCGTTTTGTACGGCAGCGTTTCGATCCAATGGTCAGATCATTATTATCGTGATGATGGTCATTATGATCATTTTATCGATAAGGAGTCCTGATATTAGATACAGACGGATGTCAATGCCTTTTGCGTTAGCTGTATCCATGGTCGTGATATTTAAAGGTCCGATCTTTTCGATCCTACATGTGCAAAGATCACCCCAAAGTCTAGCAACGCTTCCTTTTGTTGATGGGATTTGGGAAAATATATATCAGGATAACGAAGTCGATGAAGAAGTCAAACGATTTATTGAAGATGAGATAATGCCGATTGAAGACTTTAGGGACGCATATGATAGCAGATATACAAACTATTATGCTTTTCCAAAAGGTTATCAGGCTATTTCGCTTGATAATGCCAGACATGCATATATGTTATGTTTAAAAGATCATCCGATGACGACTCTGTTGGCCAGAGTAAAGAGAACATATAATATATGGTTTGTTGATCCCGATAAAAGATTTCCAAGTGAGTGGATCTTTATCGATCATATTGCTGAAACAGATATCCTTGAGGGGGAAGATTGGCAATTTCCTGTCCGATTTAAAAGATCAAGAGATCTATTTGGGAAATTATTTACCGGATCATATATTATAGGGTATATCCAACAGGTCATGGCACGAAGTGGATCTTGTTTGGTGATATGTTTTATTTTATGGCGACATTTAAAAATTATAAATAGAAAAGAGATAGTTTTAGTGGTGTTGCCGGGAATGATCAATTTGTTTGGCTTGGCGGTTGGATGTTGCTTTAATGATTATAGGTATACCTATCCGATGTTTGCTTTGACGATCCCGTTTTTGGCTGTATGTATTTATTTAGATGGTAAATATAAAAATAATAAGGGGGGGGGAGATCATATTGAAAAATGACGATATTGTTTTGCTGATCCCTTCCTATGATCCCGATGATAAATTTATTAAGTTTTTAGAGCAGTTAACTACAGGAGGATGGTGTAAGATAATCATTGTTGATGATGGGAGTAAACCGGAGACACAAAAATATTTTAAAGTTGCCGAGGAGCAGTATGATTGCCAGATAGTAAGGCACTATGTGAATTTGGGGCAAGGTAGGGCATTTAAAAGTGGATTTAATCACTTTATTGGAAAGTATGGAGATGATCCCGAGATCATTGGGGTGATCGAGTGCGATTGTGATGGACAACATATACTTGAGGATGTTGATAAATGCGCAGAGCTCTTAAGAAAAAATAGAGATAAATTTATTCTTGGAGTACGTGATTTTAACGATAAAAACATTCCATTCAGAAGCCGATTTGGGAATAAATGTACTAATTTGATGTTTAAATTTTTTTGTGGGTTAGATATAAAAGACACGCAGACAGGACTTAAGGGTATCCCTAAAGAGTTTATTTATGATCTTATTGAAACTAATGGCGAAAGATTCGAATATGCAAGCAGTGTGCTTTTTGCCGTCAAAGATAAAGGAATGGATATCCTACAGTTTGATATCAGTACGATCTATATAGATGGAAATGCAACATCACATTTTGATCCGATCATAGATTCTGTACGTATTTATTCTTTGATATTTAGATATATGATATCATCATTATTCACAGTGGTGATCGACCTGGTAGTATTTACTGTTTTTTCTTCACTATTAGTGAATCACAAGGATCATATTTATTTATCGAGTTTATTTGCGAAAATATTTTCTGGTTCGTTCAATTTTTGTGTTAATAAAAACCGTGTTTTTAAATCTTCTCTAAATTGGCAAAGTGAACTGCTTAAATATATCTTATTATGCATTTTGCATGTTTTTACTTCGTCAGTGCTTATAAATTTATGTATAAGGAATATCAAAATACCCGAAGTATTAGCGAAAGTCATTGTGGATTTATTATTGTTTTTTGCTGTATATCGCCTCCAACTCGTATGGGTGTTTAAAAAGAAAAAAACATAGTGATCGCGAGGTGAGCCAATGCATCGATATAGTGAAAAAAGATATTGGGATGAATATTGGAAAGACGAGGATAGAGATGAGATCATCTTTTATTTTTCGGATCTGGTAGATAAGTATATAGATTGGAGCCAAGTTGGAAATTATATGGAAGTAGGCGGCGCTCCAGGCAGTATCATGGCTTATATGAATAAAGCTCATTTTATAGAAGTATCTACGATAGACTTTTCTGATAAAAATTTGACGGAAAGTTTTTTGAAAAGGCAAGATATAAGAGATTATAGGATATATCAGGAAGACTTTGAAAAAATTGAAATAAAAAAGCATTATAAAAAATATGATCTAGTCGCATCATGGGGCTTTATTGAACATTTTAGTAAAAAAACATGTAGCAAATTTATAATGTATCATAAAAAAATGGTCTCTGATGGAGGATATTTGATCATTGAACTTCCTAATATCAGAAAGATCTGTTTTGCATTGTATTTTCTCTTTAATCGTAGATTGCTTAAAATCCATAATCGTTCGGTCATGGATCTTAGGTATCTGAAGGAACAGATATTGAAAGGAAATGAGTTCGAGTTGCTTTATGCGGGATATTATTTAACGATGAATCAGCAAAATGACTATTTTAGAAAGCATCCTAAAATAGAGAGTATATGCCGTAGGATCATTGGTCGTTTTAGTAAGAAGCATATAAATGATAAAGTAAAAAGCTGGTGCTTTCCATACATGATCTTGATAGCAAAGAAAAAATAATGAAAGAAGTATTATTTGTCATGAAGAAAAAGATAATGCTTGTCTTCGGTACGAGGCCGGAGGCGATCAAAATGTGTCCACTTGTCAACGAACTTAAAAAAAGAAATACATTAGAGACAGTAGTGTGTGTGACAGGACAGCATCGGCAGATGCTGGATCAAGTGTTGGAGATATTTAATGTTATACCAGACCATGATCTGTCTGTTATGAAGCAAAGACAAACGTTATTCGATATCACGACCAATATCCTTAATGGTATAAAAAATGTACTTGAAGAAGAGAGACCGGATGTATGTCTTATACATGGCGATACATCTACGACATTTGTTACAGCGTTAGCTTGTTTTTATCTGCAGATACCGGTAGGACATGTGGAGGCGGGACTTCGTACTTATAATATCTATTCCCCATATCCAGAAGAGTTCAATCGACAGGTGGTAGGCATTATCAGTCAATATCATTTTGCACCAACAGAGCTGGCGAAAAAGCATCTTTTGGATGAAGGAAAGGTTCAAAAGGATGTTTTTGTGACCGGTAATACCGTTATCGATGCTATGCAACATACAGTTGTGGAAGACTATCATCATCCAGAGCTCGATTGGTGTGCTGACAGCAGGATGATCTTGATAACTGCTCATAGAAGAGAGAACTTAGGCCAGCCGATGCATAATATGTTTAGGGCTATCCGTAGAGTATTGGATGAACATACTAATGTGAAGGCAATCTATCCGATCCATATGAATCCATTAGTTAGAAAAGCAGCGGATGAAGAACTGGGGGAGTGTGACCGGATCCATATCATTGAGCCTATAGATGTCTTTGATTGTCATAATTTTGAGGCGAGATGCTATCTGTGTCTAACGGACTCTGGTGGTATCCAGGAAGAGTGTCCTTCTTATGGAAAGCCTGTGCTTGTTATGCGAGATACGACCGAGCGTCCTGAAGGGATAGAAGCAGGTACACTTAAATTGGTTGGAACCGATGAAGATACGATCTATAGATGGTTTACGAAACTCTTGGATGATGATCAGGAATATGCGAAAATGGCACATGCAGTGAACCCATATGGAGATGGACATGCATGTGAAAGGATTGCTGATATATTAGAGAAGGGATGGACAGAAAGATAGTCGACGCCATAAGATCATGGTTTTTAGTAAAGAGTGATCATATGAAATATATTTTTGCAGTATATAGTCGAGAGTAAGGATGGATATATCCAGGGGTATTAACGGATAGATTGGCCAAAAGGGATGGATAATGATGTAAATGCCTCAAAAGATAGTGTACAGGCATAGCAGAACGAGGTTCGCTTTACCAGTACACGATCTTTTGAGGCATTTATGTAGTACTGTATGCTATCTTTTGCAAGGCTCACATCACTTCGTCTCCGGCGTGAACTTCACGATCACATAGTCCCCCACCGCATGGGACACAGGGACAGAGAAGTAGATCACGCCCTGCTGTTCGTAGCTGAAGGTAGAGGGCCAGGTGGCGGAGGCGTCAAAGGGGAAGTCGGCTTCCTTAAAGATACCGGTATAGTAGTCCAGATCCATCTGCCGCAGCTCTTCTTTAGTCACATCGCCGTTAGGCCCATCCAGCTGGACGTCGTCGCTGAGGACGTAGCCAGCCATGGCCAGGGGATCGGTAAAGTCGCTAAGGCCCATATCCTTGACCGCGGCCAGATCCACCGTGTTTGTATAGAAGAGGCTCATCGGGTGGGCCGCGTTTTTATCTTCCGCACCGCCGGTGTAGATCGCGGTGACCCGCTTCCGGTTCAGGGAGGGGACCTTACAGTCGATCTTGATGGTGCAGTCCCCGGACTCCACATCCCAGGCTTTTAGGATCGAAAGGGCATTCTCCTTTAAGAGCTGGTTGACCTCCTCCTGCTTTTTCTCATCGTCCATGTGGGACAGGACGGGATAGCGGATGGAGATATCACCATCTGTGTAGGTGGCGATACCGTAGGAGATGTTGGCCGTATCGGACTGGATAGTGGCCTCGGTCTGCGGGACGGTCTCATCCACTGTGGTGGCCAGGCTGGAGGCAGGGGGGGCGCTGGTGGGAGCCGGATCTGCGGCGGCAGCTGTGGTGTGGGTGGATGCTAGGTCGATGTCGGACTTGCCCGCACTGGAGCAGGCGACCGCGATCACAGCCCCTGCGATCACGACTCCAGACAGGATGGTGCCGATCAAAATGGTCCGGTTTGTCATAATGGTATCTCCTCTTGTTAATTCGTGTACTTACAGTGAACGTGCCAAAATGTGTTTTAACATCCTGTGTGCATCCCCTTGCAGCTATGTCGACAGATGGCAGTGGGATGCAGGACACTCGATTTTATTCAATATAGCAGAAGATCATGGACAATATTTGAAGAAAAACTTACAAATTACGAAAGTTTATAAAAAGAAAAGATCATAAAAGATTTTAAAAAGAGAAAAAATTAGTTGACACTAACCAAGGAGTGTGCTATCATACAGTCTGTGAGTGAAAGTTATTTATAACTAACTAAGTTACCTTACGCTAACGTCAGGAAAGGAGTGGTATGATGCCTTTAACGATGGCGAGAGCCGGAGAGACCGACCAGATCAAAAAGATCGGCGGGAAGGAAGAGGTCCGCAAGTTCCTGGAGAGCCTGGGCTTTGTGACCGGCGGCGATGTGACCGTAGTCGCGGCCATGGGCGGTAATATGATCGTGAACGTAAAAGGGTCCAGGGTCGCGATCAGCCGCGAGATGGCTGGTAAGATCTATGTATGAGCAGTAGGGCATTGGCAGCCGTAGGGTATGAGCCGTATAGGCGGTATGGACATTAGGCGGTATGGACATAGGGAAAGGGAGGATCCGTTATGGAGACATTGAGAGATGTGCCTTGCAAGACATCGGTGAAGGTGGTGAAGCTCCACGGCGAGGGCGCGGTGAAGCGGCGTATCATGGATATGGGGATCACCAAGGGGACGGAAGTCTATGTGCGCAAGGTGGCGCCTTTAGGCGACCCGGTGGAGGTGACCGTGCGGGGTTATGAGCTGTCCCTGCGCAAGGGGGACGCCCAGATGATCGAAGTAGAGCGCTGAGCAGGCGCGGATTTTTTTGATCATGCATTAGTTTAGCCTAACTTAAAAAGGCCGGAGAAAGCCCTTGACAAAAAAGGGTGATGAGGAGGAAGATAGTGATGTCTGTAAAGATCGCGTTAGCCGGGAACCCTAACAGTGGGAAGACCACCTTGTTCAATGCGCTGACCGGTTCCAATCAGTTTGTGGGGAACTGGCCGGGGGTGACGGTGGAGAAAAGGAAGGGAAGCTGAAAGGTCACA
>CAJUFE010000006.1 GCA_910585635.1 uncultured Lachnospiraceae bacterium
CGCCGACGTTCCTCAAAGGGTTCCTTTTGTGCCAGGACCCTCCCTGCGCTACTTTCGTTGGCGTGGGTGTGAAAAGTAACCTCTACTGCTCTATGGTCTTCGGGACGACGAAGGCGCCCTGCCTTTGTTCCGGCGCGTTAGCTAAAAGGGCTTCCCGGTCGTCCCCGCCTGTGACCACATCCTCCCGGAACACATTGCTCACCGGGAACACGTGGGACATCGGCTCCACTCCGCTGGTGTCCAGCTCATCTAATTTATCGATATAGTCCAGCATACGGCTCATGTCCTCCTTGGCTTCCTCCCGTTCTTTTGGTGAAAGCTCCAGCTTGGCCAGGATACCTACATACTCTATGGTCTCGTCACTGATCCGATCTGCCATGGCGTCTCCTTTCTGTCATACAGCTAAAAAAAGTATAATCGCCTGCTTTGCCCTTGACAAGCAGAAAAATGCACAGATCCTAAAAAGACGGCCGCTTTCAGCCTAAGATCGTGTGCTCCAGCAAGATCTTGATCCCCATCCCGATCAAGATCAGCCCCCCTGCCAGCTCGGCTCTTGCTTTATAGCGGCTGCCGAACACATGGCCCACCCTCACCCCGGCGGCGGAGAGGACGAAGGTGGTGGCCCCGATAAAAGCCACGGCAGGCAGGATGCGCACCTTTAAGAAGGCAAAGGTGACGCCCACCGCCAGCGCATCGATGCTGGTGGCCACCGCTAACGGGAGCATCGCGCAAAACGCGAAGGAAGGATCTGTTCCTTCCTCCTCCGGGCTCAGCGCTTCTTTTACCATGTTCACGCCGATCAGCCCTAAAAGGATCATGGCGATCCAGTGATCCACCGATGCGATCGCCGCCTGGAACCGCACACCCAGAAGGTATCCCAAAAAAGGCATGGCTGCCTGGAAGCCTCCAAAATACAGCCCGGCTAAAAGACCGTGCCGCCACTCCATCTTCTGTAAGGATAAGCCTTTGCACACCGCCACGGCAAAAGCGTCCATAGACAGGCCCACCGCCAAGATGAACAATTCCGGTAATGACATATCGACCATCTCCTCCGATCCTATCTCTCCTTGACCTACCTCTTCCCTCCACCATCTTATGCCTGCCGGTACCGATCCAGCATACACGCCGCAAAAAGTTGCCATGGCGGGCTGCCACCCCAATGAAAAAAGACCTATCCGCGCCCTTGCAGATAAGTCTCGCCCGTCCACCGCTAATAGATCCCGGCCAAAAGGGCATCGGCGTAGGGCTGGCTGGCCAGCCAGTAGATCACCGTCAGACATTCAAAATAGTGGTCCCCTACCTTGCGGCAGTACAGATCCCGCTTCATCACACCGGCTCCGTCGGCAGAGAGCTTCAGATAGGTCTTACCGCCCAGGTTTACCGTGGAGGTGCCCTCGATGGTATAGCCCAGCAGAGCCAGCCGCAGGCTGTACAGGGATATCACATATTCCGGTGTGGTGGCAGCGCCGCCGGAAAAGCTGTATGCATCCGCATATTCTAACTCCATCCCCGATCCGGTGCCGTCCGGCATACGGACCACAAATTCCACAAAGGTCTGTGCGCTCCCGATCGTCCCCGTGTCCGCCGCCGTTTCCACCTGGTAGCCTGCGGGTACGATCAGGCGGAAGCCAGACCAGCTATTGTCATAAAGGCCTCCGTTCCAGACCCCCGGCACGATATCGGTGAACATGACGCCGCCCCATCGCCCGTCCTGCCGGAAGCTGTAGATGTTCCCGTCGATCACCCGATAGCAGTTAGAGATCATATAGCCCCGCTCATCAAAAAAATACCATGAGCCGTCCGTATCCTCATACCAGGTGCTGACCGGATAGGAGCCGTCCTCCCTTTCATACCACCAGCCGGCCCCGTCCTGCTGCCAGCCTGCTGCGAAGGCCGTCCTGCTGCCACCTATGGCCATGGCTGCCGCCGTGGCCAGCGCCGCTATCCTGCGGCCCATCCCACTGCGCACACCTGCTCTGCGCCCTGTGGGGGTCGTCCTCTTAGATCCCATAACCTGGTCCTCCCCGGATATCGCGATATCACGATATCCCGATCATGCTGACATCACACGCTGCTCTTTCCTGGCGCCCTGTGGCCGCCCCATACACCCAAAATGGTCAACCCTCTACATACACGCGGACAAAATTCTTCTTTCCACGCTTCACCACCTTGCCGTCCCCGGCAAAGTCTTCTCTTTTGTAGGTTGCCTTCACATCCTTTTCCTGGATGCCGTCCACGGAAACACCGCCCTGCTCCACATTCCTCCTGGCCTCCGAGCGGCTTGCCGTCAGCCCGGACGCGCACAAAAGGCCCAGGATATCGATGCGGCCCTCTCTGAAGTCCTCCACTTTTAATGCATAGCTTGGCATGTGGGTGGCATCCCCGCCTCCCGCAAAAAGAGCTCTGGAAGCCTGCTGGGCCTTCTCGGCCTCCTCCTTGCCGTGGACCAGCTGGGTCAGCTCATAGGCTAAGATCTCCTTGGCCTGGTTCAGCTGGCTGCCCTCCCATTTATCCATCTCATCGATCTGCTCCAGAGGCAGGAAGGTCAGCATCCGCAGGCACTTGAGCACATCCTGATCGGCCACGTTGCGCCAGTACTGGTAGAACTCAAAGGGGGTGGTCTTCTCCGGATCTAACCACACGGCCCCGGACTGGGTCTTGCCCATCTTCTTGCCCTCGGAATTTAAGAGCAGGGTGATGGTCATGGCATGGGCATCCTTCCCCAGCTTCCGGCGGATCAGCTCGGTGCCGCCCAGCATATTGCTCCACTGGTCGTCGCCGCCAAACTGCATATTACAGCCATAGCGCTGGAACAGCTCATAAAAATCATAGCTCTGCATGATCATGTAGTTAAATTCCAGGAAGCTCAAGCCCTTCTCCATCCGCTGCTTATAGCACTCTGCCGTCAGCATCCGGTTCACGGAGAAATGGGGGCCGATATCCCGGAGGACCTGTACATAGTTCAGATCCAGCAGCCAGTCCGCATTGTTGGCCAGGAGGGCCTTGTCCTCGGAAAAATCGATGAAACGGCTCATCTGCTTTTTAAAGCACTCTACGTTGTGGTCGATCGTCTCCCTGGTCATCATCTGACGCATATCCGTACGCCCGGAGGGGTCCCCGATCATAGCCGTACCACCGCCGATCAGGGCGATCGGCTTATTTCCCGCCATCTGCAGCCGCTTCATCAGGCACAGGGCCATAAAATGCCCCACGTGGAGACTGTCTGCCGTAGGGTCAAAGCCGATATAAAATACGGCCTTGCCTTCATTGACCATCTTTTTGATCTCTTCTTCATTGGTGACCTGGGCGATCAGCCCACGGGCTACCAGCTCTTCATACACCTTCATATCCATCCTCCTTCTTGACGATCTTCCTTAATGTCCTTAGTCTGTCCCGGCAGCGCAGGGGCAAGGGCACCCTCCGGAGGAGGTCCATCTTCCTGTAGAACAAAAAACCTCGTCCCCCGCATTGGAAGGACGAGGCAATGCTCGTGTTACCACCTTTCGTTCACAGACGGCTCACGCCGCCCGCCTCAGCAAGTATCCAGGCCTGCGCGTCTGCAGACCGGCAGACCGGCAAGCTCCGATATCTTTCGGATACTCTGGCACGGTAACGGGTGCGCCCGTCGCAGCCTACTGCCCACAGGTCCACGCTGCCATGAGCAGCGGACAGACCGTAAAGGTTCGGTGCGAGGCTCCGAGATGTATCCGTGACCGGCTTTCCACGCGCCTCTCATCATCCGGCAGCTTTCTGTGTGCTTTTGCCTGGCCACTACTTGTTCTCTTCATCGCCTGTTATGAAATTACTCCTCATTATATAGAAGGTCCCGGGGTTTGTCAAGGATCTCTTTTCACGCTGTGAACCGATACTGCCGGATCATCAGCTGGATACTCCTGTGCCCATTATACTCGTTGATCTCCGGGTGATAGATCACGTCCATGAACCGGCTGTCCCCCATCTCTTCCATAAAGCGGTCCCCCTCCCCGAACCAGCGGGCCTCCATGACCGCATTGCTGTCGGTAGCCAGGGAGAGCAGGACCACATTCCGCAGCTTTCCCGCCACCCGTGCGCTCCGGATCTTCAGATGGCGCTGGGCGAACTGGGGCTTTTCATTGCCCTGGCCAAAGGGCTCTAACAGGTGCAGCTCCTGGATCAGCGGCTCATCTATGTACTCCAGCGGCAAGGCCACATCGATCCAGATCTTCTCCACCAGATCAGCCTCGGTCAGCTTCTTTTTGGCGTTCTCGTTCAGCCGCCTGCGGAAGGCATCGATATCCGTCTCCTTAAGGGACAAACCCGCCGCCATCGGGTGTCCGCCGAACTTAAGCAGCAGCTCCTGCACCTCCACCAGAGCCTCGAACATGTGATAGCCCTCGATCGACCGGCCGGAGCCCTTTACCGCCTCCTCCCCCCTGGTCAAGACGATCGACGGCTTATGATACCGCTCCCTCAGCCGCCCGGCCACGATCCCGGCCAGGGATTCATGGCAGTCCGGCAGGAATACCACCAGGACCCAGTCCTCCAGGTACCGCTCCTCCACCAGCATGGCGGCCGCCTCCACGCTTTTGGCCGTCATGGACTTTCGGGTATCGTTTAAGGTCTTCAGCTTGTCCGCCAATGCATCGGCCTCGGCCTCATCCTCCGACAGCAGCAGGGACAGAGCCACCTTAGCGGTCTCAAGTCTCCCGCTGGCGTTTAAGCAGGGCCCGATCACAAAGCCGATATGGTAGGCTGTGAGCCGGTCCGGATCTAAGCGGTTTTTCTCGATCAGCTTATGTAAGCCTATGTTCTCCGTCTGCCCGATCCGCTTTAAGCCTTCCTTTACCACGATCCGGTTCTCGTCCTTCAGCTTCATCACATCCCCCACCGTGGCGATGGCGGCAAATGGGAGCAGATCCTGCCATTCGCTTTCCGGTATGCAAAACCTCTGGTACAGGCCTTTCACCAGCTTATAGGCCACCATCCCCCCGCAGATCTCCGGGTAGGGATACCGGCTGTCCTTCCGCTTAGGGTCCACTACTGCCGCCGCCCTAGGCAGAAGGTCCCCTCCGTCCTCGTTCTGGCGGATATCGTGATGATCGGTGATCACCATGGTCATCCCCAGCTCTGCCGCCAGCTCCGCCTGCTGGACAGCCGCGATCCCATTGTCACAGGTCAGGATCGTGTCGATGCCATCCTGAGCCGCAGCGCGGATGATCGCCTCGTTGATCCCATAACCGTCCTTGATGCGGTCGGGGATCTCATAGTCCACCGCCGCCCCCACCCGCTGTAATGCCCGGTAGAGCAGGTAGGTGGAGCAGATCCCGTCGATATCGTAGTCCCCTACGATCCGGATCCGCTCCCCCGCCCGGATCTTCCGGCAGAGTACGTCCAGCGCCAGCTCCATATCCGGCAGCAGCAGCGGATCATAAAGATCTGCCACCGTCCCCTGCAGATACCGGCGTATCGCCTCCATCCCCACCACATCCCGGTTCCGGATGATCCTGGCCGTGACCGGGCTGATATGGAAGGCCTGCCCGATCCCGTCAAAATCTGCTTTTTTCGTCTGTACCATCCATTGGGTCTTCTTCATCTGTCCTCCTGCTCTTTCTGTATCCACTGCTATCCCGCTCTCCACAGTCCCCTGCATCCTGTTAACATCCTCTATTTGTCTCCGGTCTGTGCATGTCCAAGGACCGCTCAGATGCCCTGAACGGCCCCTGGACCGGACAGCTCCCTTCTTGGTCTTGATCTGTCTGGTCCCTCGCAGCTTTTACACACGAGGAGCGCTGCCCCTTATCCTTCCACCTTGACAAAGGCGTCCTTTCCCAGCCCGCAGACCGGGCACACCCAATCCTCAGGGATATCGGCAAAAGCCGTTCCCGGCGCCACCCCGTTATCCGGGTCTCCCTCCTGGGGATCATAGATATAGCCGCAGGGCTCACATAGATATCTGTCCATCTCCATGGCTCCTTTCTTTCATGATGCTGATGCTCCTATCCTGTCCCCTTATCTGCACCGCCGCCCCTGCATATCCGACAGGCGCTTTTTGGATGCAAGATCTACCGTAACACAAGAAAAGAGGGCCGTCAAGGCCCAAAAAACGCCGCCCCATCTTGACTCCCGCCAACAGCTATACTATACTATAGAGAATGTAATTTTTTACCATAGCACAGCAAAGGAGACACTATGACCGTTACAAAAGGATCGCTGCCTGCAGGACTGCTGCGGGAGACCTATATCCAGATCGATCTGGACTGCATCGCCTACAATATGGACCTCATCCGACAGATGTGCGGCCCCTCCACCAGGATCGGAGCGGTGGTGAAGGCAGACGCCTACGGCCACGGCGCTCTGGGGATCGCGGATACACTGCTCCAGAACGGCGCGGACCTGCTCTGCGTAGCCGTCCTCTCCGAGGCAGTGGAGCTGAAACAGCAGGATCTTCGATATCCGGTCCTGATCATGGGGCTGACCATGCCCCAGCTCTTTCCCTATCTCCTGCAGTATGATATCATCCAGACCGTCGATACCCTTGCCCAGGCCGAGGCGCTGGACGCACTGGCTGCGCGGATCGGAAAAAAGGCCCGGATCCACATCAAGGTGGACACCGGCTTCCACCGCCTGGGCTTTGCCCCGTCAGAGCAGGCCATAGAGGAGATCGCCTCGATCTGCCGGATGGACCACCTCCTTGTGGAGGGGATCTTCACCCACCTGGCCCTGCTGGATGATGCTTCCAATGAACAGCAGTCCTCCCTCTTCATCCAGGTCCGCGACGCCCTGCAGGGGCTGGGGATCCACATCCCCTGCTGGCATATCGCCGACTCGATCGCCAGCGTGGACTACCCTGCATACCGCATGGATATGATCCGGGCCGGGGCGATCATCTACGGCTTAAAAGGCTTCCACAAAGGCCGCCTGGATATCCGCCAGGCTCTCACCTTTAAGACCAGGATCAGCCACATCACCCAGGTACGGGCCGGGGAAGGGGTGGGCTATGACTTTACCTGGCGGGCGGACCGTGACACCCGCATCGCCACCCTGCCCTTCGGCTATGCCGACGGCTATCCCCGCAGCCTGGCCCATAAAGGCCAGGTGACCCTCCACGGAAAGCGGGTGCCGATCGTGGGCATCATCTGCATGGACCAATGCATGATCGATCTAAGCCAGGTGCCGGAAGCCCGGCTGGGGGACGAGGTGGTCATCTACGGCGACGGCGCGGACGGTACCTTGAGCATCCAGGAGATCGCCCAGCTCACCGGCACCAACAAAAACGATATCGTCTCCCGTCTCACCCGCCGCCCGCCCAGGGTCTATGTCCGGGGCGGGCAGGTGATCGCGGTGCAAGACGGCGCAGGCCGCTTGCAGCGCTGCACACCGGGGACGTCGATGGGGAGCGCAGCAGGCTATCCGGACCCATCGGCTTTTCAGGAACGCGCATACGATGATAAGGAGGACGAGCATGTCGATCTTTGATACCGGCTATCTAAAAAAACAAGCGCCCCTTTTCTACCAGGAGCTGGTCTCCATCCGGCGTACCCTCCATGCCCATCCGGAGCTGGGGACCCACGAACAGGAGACCGACGCATTGATCCTGGGCTACCTTAAGGAGTGGGGCATCCCCTTCCGGTTCCCGGTGGCCGATACCGGGATCGTGGCCACCGTTACCGGTAAGCTTAAGGAAGGGGCAGACGCCTCTCACCTGACCGATCCCCATGCCGCCCGCGCCGCCTCCGCCGTCCGCCCTGTTGTGGTAGCCCTCCGGGCGGATATCGACGC
Organism: uncultured Lachnospiraceae bacterium; assembly: GCA_910585635.1. GTDB lineage: Bacteria > Bacillota > Clostridia > Lachnospirales > Lachnospiraceae > Caccovicinus. The sequence continues at coordinate 7,759 of CAJUFE010000006.1, forward strand.
GCTGCCCCTCCAGGAGGACAAAAGCCGCCCCTACTGCTCCCTCCATGACGGCGTGATGCACGCCTGCGGCCACGACGCCCACACCGCCATCGCCCTGGGGGTGGCCCACTATCTAAAGCTCCATGAAGAGGCCTGGTCCGGGACGGTCCGTTTCTTCTTCCAGCCTGCGGAGGAGACCTGCGGCGGGGCTGCCCGTATGATCGGGGAGGGCTGCATGGAGGACCCCAAGGTGGACTATGTGATCGGCCTCCATGTGATGCCCCACATAGACTGCGGACAGGTGGAACTGCGCTACCAGGACCTAAACGCCGCCTCCGATGAGCTGACCATCCTGGTCCACGGCACCTCCGCCCACTGTGCCGCCCCGGAGGAGTCTGTAGATGCCATCGTCATGGCCGCGGCCGTTATCCAGAGCCTGCAGACGATCGTCAGCCGCAGCCTCTCACCCTTTAAGACCGCCGTGCTGTCCCTGGGCACGATCGAGGGGGGCCACGCCCACAACATCATCGCCGATCAGGTCAAGATACGGGGCGCCCTGCGCACCACCGATCCCCAGACACGGCAGCTCTTCCACCAGAAGATCCGGCAGATCGTGGAGGATACCTGCCATGCCTACGGCGGCACCGGCGAGCTGATCATCACCCCAGGCTATGATGCCCTGATCAATGACAGCCGGATCGTGGAGGTGGTGCGGGAGGCCGCCGCCTGCCGTCTCGGAGAGGAAAACATCCATCTCAAGGACGCCCCCAGCCTTGGTGTGGAGGATTTTTCCTTCTTCTTAAACCATGCCCCCGGCGCCTTCTACCACTTAGGCTGCGGCTGTAAGGAAAAGGGCATCACAGCCCCCCTCCACAATCCTCAGTTCGATATCGACGAACGTGCCCTGGCCCTGGGCTTCGAGCTGCAGACCGCGATCGTGGGGAGGCTGCTGCAGATGGGACCTGCCAGGTAGACCGCCTTGTGATCGCCCTTGTGGTCAGCTTGACCGCGAGGCTGCTGCAGAAAAGACACGCCAGGGACCGGGGATCGGTCAGAGATAAAGCTCATTTTCCTTTCTGACCGAGCAGGCCTTTTTGATCGCCACGGCCACAGCAGCCACCAATGTCTCATTGACCTTCCTGGCCCCTTTGGGGCACCGGGCTACGCAGCGCATACAGGAGATGCACTTCTCCTGGTCTGCCTTTTTCACATCGGCCGGATCGATCGCCCGGGCCGGGCAGACCTCAGCGCACAGGCCGCACTGCTCACATTGCCGACCGGCCTTGGGTACCAGCTTGGCGACCCCCAGCTTTTTGTAGGGACGGCTGCCCGGGATGCGGAGGGCTCCGGCAGACCCCATGGGTCCTGCGGCCTTGGCAACATACAGCGGCCGCCTATCCTCCAGGGCTTCCCCACCATCCACCGTCCCTCTGTCCTCTGAGCACGCCAGCTTTTCCCAGATCTTCTCCCCAAAGCCCCGCAGGCTCTCCACATCCGCCCCATCGGGCCGTCCTGTGGCATATTGATGCATGATCGAGTGCTCCGCGACAGCCGCCACGGCCCCGATCACCTGGAAGCCGCACCCCGCGGCGATGTCCTCCAGCTCCACCAGTGTATCCTCATAGGCCCGGTTGCCGTACACACAGACCAGCACACAGCGCGCCTGGCCGCCCCGGATCTTGACCAGCCTCTGGGAGGCCAGGGTGGGGACACGGCCTCCGTAAGAGGGGACGGCGATCAGCGCCACATCCTCTCTTTGAAAGACCGCTTTTCCCCCCTCCTCATCTGCCTTCGGATCGGAAAGATCGATCCTTTCCATGGGCATCTTCCAGCCCTCTGTCAAGATATCTGCCACCTTTTGTGTCCCGCCTGTGGGACTGAATATGATCTGTACTGCCCGCATCCGCTCATCCTCCTATCCTGTCATGCGCATAGCCCTGTCGTCTATCTTTCCTGGTGGATCTCATCACCTTCAAAAGCGGTACTAAGACCCTCCCCGCCGCCCCACACCTCATAGGCCGTATATCCCCGGTCAAAGTGGTACCCCAGCTTCTCCGCTAAAGCTACCGATCCCCTGTTATGGGCATCCCAGCTGGGATACCAGCCTCTCTCCAGGCACTCTAAGATCAGCTTTGCTCCACAGACCAGAGCAAGTCCCTTCCTCCGCCGGTCCTCCCTGGTATCGATCTCGATCTCGATCCCGCCCAGATAACTAGAATACGAGGAGGCGCCGGAGACCACCTGGCCGTCCTCTAAGATGACGGCGCCCAGCCCGTACCGTTGATACTGGTCGTAGTCGTCATACTGCGCCACCAGATCCCTGCACCATGGGGTCTTCCCGCAGCGCGTGAACAGGTCCTCATCGATCATCGCCAGCACATACCCCGCCGGGAGCCCATCTACGATCGCCTGCAGCTTCTCCCGGTCAAAGATATCCGGCTCCTTTTTTATGGCATACCGGGACACTTTTTTCAGCCTCCCTTCTGGACCTTTGGCCCCTTCTAAGGCCTCCGCGCCATCCGCGAAACATGCTTCGATCACCGCCTCCCAGCGGCCATCCTGCGGGACCATGATCACAAAGTCCGTCCGGCATCGTCCGGCGGCATACAGCACCAGCTCCTGATCCGGCTCTCCCGCCAAAAAGCAGAAATCCCCTAAAAGCGCCATAGCCGATGTCGGATCCTCCTGAGCGTCCCCGTAGATCTCCCCCATCACCTTCTGCAGGCAGGACCAGATGATGGTCTCCTGCCAGCCTTCGAACAGATGGGCCGCTTTTTCCGTCTCTTTCAGTCTTACGATCATCCTTCTCCCCTCTCCTTCTCTACCCATTTCCCATCTATCGCTCCATGCCGGAGCCCGTTCCCTGTCCTTACCTTATCATGATCAGAGGCGATCGGCAACCAAAAAACAGGCCAGAAGAACAAACCCTCTTCCAGCCTGTTTTAAGCTGCGCTATCTTGGATCCTTGCGGCCTCAGCGGTCTTGGATCCCTTTGAGCCGATCCATTTCGATCCGTTTCGATCCATTTTTAGCGGTCCGGCACGGGTGCCGATCAGATCAGCTCTAAGCGTTTTAAGTTCTTCTTGATCACCTGTTTCTGGCTGTCCGCTGCGTCAGACAACGGATTTCTGACGGTCCCCAGAGGCAGGTCGATCAAGGATGCGGCATATTTGTAGCCTGCCAGGAACGGCGCTCCTTTTAATGCGGTCCGGATATCTAAGATCTTCTTTTGGATCTCAAAGGCCCCCTTGGCATCTCCCTGGAAATATACCTCGCATACATCGATGATCGGTTTCGGGAACACGGCAGAGATCAGGGAGATGATGCCGCAGCCACCGATCGCCAAGGTAGGATAGATCGTTGCATCACTTCCGGATATGCACTCAAAATGTTTATCCTTCTTGACGCCTGCCATCATGGTCTGCAGGTGGATGATATCCTGGGTACTATCCTTATAGCCGATCACATTGTCGTTGTTGTTCACGATCTTGTCCACCAGGCCTGGTGATAGGGTATTGCTGGTCTGGGGTGCGTTATAGACATAGACCGGGAGCTGGGTCATGGCGGCCAGCTCTGAATAGAACTGATAGAGCAGATCCGGGGTGTAGGCCAGCACATAAGGCTGTGTGATGCAGATCCCGTCCACACCGGCCGCCACATAGATCTCCAGCATCTTTTTCGCGTCACAGAGGCGCATCTCCGCGATATTCCCCACTACCGGGATCTTGCCGGCCGCCTTTTTTACGGCGATCTCGGTCATGGTCTTTTTTTCCTCCATCGTGGTATACAGGCTCTCGCCCGCTAGCCCATTACAAAATAACCCTTTGATCCCCGCGTCCAGCTGGTAGTCGCACTGGTTTTCATACATCCCTGTATCCAGTCTCTCCTGGTCGTCAAATGTGGCGATCAATTCGGTGACCGCGCCCTTAAGTACATACTTTTCCATCTTCATGCCTCCTGCTCATCTCTTGTATATCTGCTTTGAAAGTCCGCCGCCGGACCTATGGCGCTATAACATGGAACCAGCATCCAGCGGAAGGGATGCTCCTGTGATCAGACGTGCTTCCTCTGAATCCGCCAGCCAGAAGACCATCCTGGAGACATCCTCAGGCTCGATGAAGGCGATCCCCATGGCGCGGCCTTTGCTCAGCTCTGCGTCCGCCTCCTCAAAGGTCTTATAGGACTTCCCCTTCATCCCATTTAAGTAGGCTAAAAATTCCGGTCTCTGGGTCATGGGCGTCTTCACCATGGTCGGGCAGAGCACGTTCACCGTGATCCCCAGCTTTGCCACTTCCTTGGCCAGGGTCTTGGTCAATCCGATCACGCCGAACTTCGACATGGTGTAATGGCACAGATCCGGGGTCCCCTTTAATCCGGCTGTGGAGGAGATGTTCACGATACGGCCGCTCTTCTGCTCCATCATATACTTTACCGCTTCTTTATCCACTCTCCAGGTGCCCATCAGATTGATATCCAGGGTCTGCAGCACCTTCTCATCCGTCAGCTCCCAGGTCTTCCCAAAGGTCATGATGCCCGCATTGCTGATCACCACGTCGATCGTGCCGAAGGTCTCTGCGGCTTTCGCGAACATCCCTTCTACCTGCTCGGTGCTGGTCACGTCGCATACCACCGCCAGCGCCTTACCACCAGCCTCCTGGATCTGCCGTACCGCCGCCTTTACCCGCTCATCCTCTAGCGGCAGGATATCGCCGATCACCACCTGATAACCGGCCTTTGCAAAGGTCAATGCGTGGCTTAAGCCCTGCCCCTGTGCTCCACCTGTGATAAGGACCGTTTTTCCCATATCAATGCTCCTCCTTAGAAAGATCTTCTATCTCGACCCTGCATCTTGCAAGCTCCTCAAATGTAGGGACCAGATGCTCATACGCGTTCAAAAAGGCCTGGTACATCCCGTCGTAGACCCCCTTTGTCTCCTGTCTCGGCCGGGTGACGCTCTCTACCTTTACCAGCTTCTCCGCTTCCTCAAAGGACTCCCACAGCCCTGCGCAGATACCGCCCAGCTTTGCCGCTCCCCAGGTGTTCGCTTCCTGCTTCATGGAGGTGCAGATGATCGGCCGCCCGATCACATCCGCGATGATCTGGCGCCAGGCCGCGCTCTTGGCCCCGCCGCCGATCAGGATGACCTCCTTGATCTGGGCGCTGCACTTCTGGTCTAAGACCTCCAGCATCTCCCGCAAGATAAAGGCCACCCCTTCCATGATCGACCGGCACAAGTCGTCATAGGTATGGCGCGCTTCCAGGCCGATAAACGCGCCCCTGGCATTGATGTTCTGGTTAGGCGCTCCGCCCCCCCGCAGGTAGGGCAAGAACAGCAGGCCGTTAGCCCCTATGGCGGACCTGGCCACACATCCCTCGATCATCCCATAATCCACGGTCCCCTTGACCCCGGGGATATCATTGAACAGGTTCCTGGCCCATTGGTGGGACAGTCCGCCTGCAAGACCGATCATATGGGGGAAATATCCGTCGCCGGAAACACTGCACAAACATGCGATCCTATGGCGGTAGTCCAGCAGCGGCTCTTTCGAGGAGATCCCCACCCAGGACCCGGAGCCGATATAGAAATAGCAGGAACCTTCTTCCCTGATCCCGGCCCCGGAAGCCGCGATGCTGACATCACCGCCTCCGACACAGACCAGGGTCCCCTCTGCCAGCCCGCACTCCTTTGCCGCCTCCTTTGTGATCTTCCCCAGGGCGTCCCAGGAATGCTTGATCGGCGGCAGCTTTTCCCTGTCTATATCCATCAGGCGCAGCATATCCTCTGACCAGGTCCGCTCCCGGATATCCATCATGGCGGTCTCGGAGGCATCGGAATAGTCTGTGGCCACATTTCCAGTCAGACGGAACCCGATGTATTCCTTCGGCTGCAGAAAATATCTGGTCCTCGCATATAATGCCGGCATTTCTTTATGGAACCATTTGATCTTATAGCCCGTAAAGGTCTCTTCTGTAAGGCCGATCCCGGTCCTGTCATAGACCTTATCCTGGCCACCGTACCCTTCTGCCACCTCCTGCACCTGCTCGCTGACCCGCATGTCCGCCCAGATCAGACAAGGGTCCATCAAGAGCTCCCCCTCTTCATCGATCGGGATCAGGGCGGACATCTGTCCGCTGGGCGCTACGCAGGCGATCTCCTGTGGGGAGATCTTTAAAGCGTGTAAAAGATCCTTTGTGGCATCGCAAAAATAACGCCACCATTCTGTAGGACTCTGCAATACCATGTTGATCCCCGGGTAAAGGGTCTGATATTCCCCATACCGGCTCCCCAATATGTTCGCGCCACGGTCAAAGACCGTCACCTTTATCCCTGTAGACCCCAGGTCCAGCGCCAATATCTTATCTTTTTCCATCGCACACCTCCATCTCTCATGCCAATGCGGAATGCTTCATCAATATCTCCTGGGTAGCGTCATTTTTCGCAAAGCAGCCTGTGACCCTTCCTTCCCGCAGCACCATGATCCGGTCTGCACATCCGATCAGCTCCGGCATCTCCGAAGAGATGAGGATGACTGCCACACCTTCCCGGACGATCCTGTCGATGATCCCATGGATCTCCGCCTTTGCTCCTACATCGATCCCTCTGGTGGGCTCGTCCAGGATCAACAGCTTTGGTTTTTTCGCCAGCCATCTGCTCAAGATGACCTTCTGCTGGTTGCCGCCTGACAGCTCCACAACATTCTTTTCATCGGAAGGGGTCTTGATCTTCAATGCCTGGATGTATCCTTTTGCCAGTGCCCGTTCTTCCTCCTCCAGGACGATCCCATGACGGCTCAGCCGCTCCAGATAAGAAGGGATCGCGATATTATCCCGGATCGACATAAAGGGGATGAACCCATCTCTCTTCCGGTCCTCCGGCACATAGGCGATCCCGGCCCGGATGGCGTCAGATACACATCGGATCTCGGTCTTCTTTCCGTCGATCCAGATCGTGCCGGCATCCAGTCGGTCCAGCCCGAAGATGCAGCGGGCGATCTCCGTCCTCCCGGCTCCCATCAGACCGCTAAAGCCCAGTACCTCACCGGCCCGAACGGTGAATGAGACATCGTGGAACACGCCTTTTCTTTCCAGGCCATCCACTTTTAAGACCACCTGGCCATGGGGTGTGGTCTCCCGGTCAAAGATATTGTCCAGCTCCCGCCCCACCATCAGGGAGATCACCTTTCCTTCATCGATATCTGCCGTCTGGTAATGCCCTACCATCGCCCCGTCCCGCAATACGGTGATACTATTACAGATCGAGAAGATCTCCTGCATACGATGGGTGATATAGATGATCCCCACTTTTTCCGCCTTTAATTTATCGATGATCGTAAACAGCTTCTCCTTCTCCCGCTCGGTCAGGGAGGATGTAGGCTCGTCCATGATGATCATCCAGGAGTTTTTCTCTACCGCTTTGATGATCTCGATCATCTGCTGCTCGCTGACCGTCAGCCTGCTCACCGTGCTCCTGGCATCGATGTTTAGATCCAGCCGGTCGATCAGCTCCTGCGCTCTCCGGTTCATCTCCCGCTTACTGATAAAGCCCGGTATCTTCGCTTTGATCTCCTTGCCGAGAAAGATGTTCTGAGCCACGGTCAGCTCCGGCACCAGCGCCAGCTCCTGATGGATGATGGATATCCCGATCTCCTCTGCCTTTGCCGGATGATCGATCCGTACTGGGACGTTGTTGATATAGATCTGTCCCAAGTCTGCTTTCATCTCACCGGTGAGGATCTTCATGAGCGTGGATTTACCCGCTCCATTCTCCCCCGCCAGCGCGTGGATCTCCCCCTGGGCAAAGGTCACGCTCACATCATCCAGCACCTTGATCCCCGGGAACGCTTTGGTGATCTTTTGCATCTCGATCACCTTGTCCGGCTGGCTGAGGACCTGCTTCCACCGGGCATCCTCCGTGGCCGTCTGCCCTTCTGCCGCCAGCTTTGGCATCATCTTCTGGTTCTTGTAATAGGTGATGATCTGATCGGCCACCACAGCCACCAAGATCAAGACACCTTTCACGATATAGTTAAAGTATTGATCTGCCTGCATCATGCTCAGCCCATTGCTGAGCACCCCCACCAGGACCGCGCCGCAGATCGTCCCTTTTAATCTCCCGGTCCCGCCGGACAAGCTGGTCCCGCCCAGCACTACCGCCGTGATGACGTCAAACTCCAATCCATCGCCTGCATAAGGCTGCGCCGAGCCCATCCTGCCCACCGTGAAGATCGCCCCTACCCCGACGATCAGTCCGCTCAATGTATAGGTGGCCACCAATACCTCGTCCGACCGGATCCCATTCGCATCTGCCGCCGTCCGGTTCCCTCCGATCGCGTACAGCCATCGACAGAACACCGACTTCTCATTTAAAAAGATAAAGACCGCATACAGCAGGACCAGTGCGAACACCACCACCGGGATCTTCAGGATCATCCCCTGTCCCAGGAACATATACGCTCTCTGGGTGATCTTGATCGAAGCCGCGTTCCCCACCAACATGGTGAGCCCGCGCCCTACGGACATCATCGCCAGCGTGACGATGAACGCCATGATATGGAACTTGCCGATCATGATGCCATTGAGCAGCCCGAATATAGCGGCACAGAGCAAAGTAGCTGCAAAGGATAGGGGAAGGCTCCCGGTGGTGGTCAGGACTTTCGCACCGACCATGCCGCTGACCGCGATGTTCGATCCGACAGACAGATCGATCCCTCCGGTCAGGATGATGAACGTCATCCCGACGGAAACGATCGTCAGGACCCCGATCTGCCGAAATATGTTCATCAGGTTCGAGAGCTTTAAGAACGCCGGGTTCACGGCCCCGAAGATCACAAATAGAACGACCACGATCGCTAACAGGGTAAGATATCGGACATTTCGGGCGATCATCTGTGAGAAGGGATGACCTTCTTCTTGTACTTTTTCCTTGATACCCATATGACTCTCCTTCTCCGTGCTGTAGCCGCAGCGTAAGACCTGGCCTCCTTACTTGTCGAAATATCCTCTAAACTCGTCTGCATAATGTTCCGAGAGCTCGATCGCCTTTTCCGGTGTGATGCATTCCATCTCTGTAAACCCGGCGGCCTTTACTTTCTCTGCCAGCTCGTCGCTGCAGACCACATATCCGGGAAGGACCGCATCCCGCTCCACATCCAGTCCTCTCATGATCGCGTCCGCATAAGCGATCGCATGCCAGCCGTCCCGGTAAGAGCTGATCAGATAATCTGCCTGCATCTTCCCCTCGACCATCAATTCCAGACATTCCATCTCCGCATCATTTCCTGCCAGTAATGTCCTGTCCAGCCTTCCTTCGGTCTCCACCGCGTCCACCAGGCTGGGGGTGACGCCATCGGTCATGCACAGGATCGCGTTGACATCTGGATACTTCACCATCCAGTTCTCTATGATCGATACACCTTTGGATACATCCCAATCACAGGGCTGTATATCCAGCACTTCGATATCTGGATAGTCTGCCAGGGCATCGTTAAAGCCTTTTTCTCTGGAGTCACTGGCCTCATGTCCTACCTGTCCCTGGATCAGGCACACGCTCCCTTTCTTCTCCAGCCCCTCCGCGATCGCGTAGGTCACGCCTTTGAACCCTGTATAATGGTCGATGATGCAGTTATAGGTGGCGCCGCCGGTATCCACCGGGCTGTTCAGACCGATCACCACGATCCCTGCGTCCGCCGCTTTCTTAAATACATCCACCAATGCACCTGCATCCTGGGGATCCGCGATGATGCAGTCCATCCCCAGCTCTATAAAATTCTCGATCTGCGAGATCTCATTTTCGATACTATTTTCCGCACTCTGGACAGTGATCTCATAGCCCAGCTCCGCTGCTGCCTCCTCGGCCGCTTCCTTCCATCCGATATAGAACGGGTTCGTAAAGTTGATCTCTACCACGCCGATCTTCTTTTTACCACCGTCCGTCTCTGCCGCGGCGGTATCCTGCTCTGCCTTTGTCTCCGGGGCCGTCGTCCCTGCCGCTGTAGTGTCGGTCTTGCTCTCCTGCCCTGTGCCGCCTCCGTCTCCCATGGAGCATGCGCTAAGCGCTAATACAGCCGCCATGATCAAGCTCACTCTTTTCAATGTCCTTTTTTTCATAAATATAACCCCTTTCTTTTTGCCACGTTCACTCTTTCCTCGCCAACAGGTTCAAAAACAACGCCGCGATGATCAGCATCCCCTTGAACAGCTCCTGCGCGGCTGACGGGATCGACAAAAATACCAACATGTTGTTGATCACCCCGATAAAGATGACCCCCAGGAATGTCCCCAGCATCGACCCTTTCCCGCCATTGATATCGGTCCCCCCGATCACTGCCGCGGCGATGGCATCCATCATGAGCGAGTTCCCACCGCTCTCCTGGGTCACCAGGACGATCCTGGAACCCATGATCAATGCAGAGAGCCCCATGCATAGCCCCGAAAAAACATAGACCAAGATCTTATACCGCACCACGGGGATCCCTGACAACGCCGCGTTCTTTTCATTTGAGCCGCAGGCATATATACTGCTCCCAAACCGGGTATAGTATAAGAGCGCTGCCCCGATCCCAAAGGTCAAGAACATGACGATCACCGAGACCGGGATCCTTGCGATCTGCTCTTTTCCAAAAAAGCTGAACAGCTCATGCTTCAGCTGTAGTTTCTTTCCCGCCGAGATGATGTTCAGGATCCCTTGTGACAGCGACATAGTCGCCAGCGTCGTCACAAATGGCACCACCTTCACCTTTGTGATCAAAAGCCCATTGCACAGGCCCAGCAGCAGTGTGACCCCGATCCCGCACAGGATAGAAAGCCCCGCCTGTCCTGTCTGTGTAAATACCAGGCCGATCACGATCGCCCCCAAGGTCACCCCATATCCGGTCGATAAGTCCATCCCCCCGGTGATCAGGACAAAGGTCAGTCCGACCGCTAAGATCCCCATATGGGAGCTCTGCCTCAAGATCCCGATCAGGTTCGACGGGGTAAGGAAATTGCTGCTCAAGCACTGCGATACGATCGAGAACAGCACGATCAAGCAAAAAAGGATCATCAGGCTTTTATCTTTCTTTCCTATCTCCATCTTATCTGTCCTCATCATCCGATCCATACCCCCTTCCTCCTGATCGCTTTGTGCCGCCATCATCTGGTCATCTTGTCAGCATCGCTATGGCGGAGCTGGTCCCGATCCTCTCACATCCTGCCTGGATGAACCACTCCAGATCCTCCACCGTCTTTACCCCACCGGCTGCTTTCATCTTTACATCCGGGCCGATATGTTCCTTGAACAAGGTGATATCCTCTCTCGTAGCCCCACCTGTGCCAAACCCGGTAGACGTTTTGATAAAATCTGCCTTGGCGTTCGTGACCGCTCTACACATAGCGATCTTCTCTTCATCTGTTAGATAGCAAGTCTCGATGATCACCTTCAGGACGATATCGCCCACTGCTTCCTTGACCCTGCGGATCTCGTCCTCCACCTTCTGATAGAGGCCGTTTTTCACATCGGAGATATTGACCACCATATCCACCTCTGAGGCGCCGTCCCTGACCGCCTGCTCTGCTTCCACCACCTTCGCCTCTGTCACACTGTAGCCTAAAGGAAAACCGATCACCGTACAGATGTTGATCTTATCCCCATAAGCTTCTTTAACGCGTGCGATGTAGTTAGGCGGGATACAGACAGAGGCGGTATGGTACTCTGCTGCCTCATCGCATAATTTTTTGATCGCATCCCATGTTGCGAAAGCTTTCAGCTGCGTGTGGTCAATGTGACTAAAGATCTCATTTTTGTCCATTTTTTGTTATCCTCCTTATACTTTTCGACATGTTCTGTTATGATATTACTCTTTTTTGTTGTTTTTGTCAATTATCTTCTCGCTATTTTTGCATTTTTTGTCACATTTTCTCTCTACAATTGCATGAATATTAACATATTATCTTTGCTTTTGTTATTTTATTGTGATATCTCTACTTTTTTCATGATCTGCCTTGTATTTCCTATCGCTTTCAGGTATAATGTTGTCACGATCCGCCATGGATCTGCGTTTTATCTGCCAAACAGACATTTTTTCCTATGAACGTCTGCCGTGGGACCCGTGGTGGTCTTGCGAAGGTTGTCTCGCACACGTCAAAGATCGATACATAAAGTGGGTATGAGTATGTCAAAGAAGATCGAACGGGAGAATCAGATCCTCTCCATCCTATTAGAAAAAAACGGCGCATCTGTCCGTAAACTATCCCAGATCGTGGGCGTATCCGAGATGACGATCCGGCGCGATCTGGCCCAGCTGCAGGCAAAAGACTATGTATCCGTAGTCCAGGGGGTCGCGATCATCAATCGGAACCAGGATGGCTCCGCCATCCAAAAAAACTACACCCTGGATCTGGAACGGGATCTGATGAAGGACAAAAAGACGCGGATCGGACTGGCGGCAGCGGCCATGATCGAGGCCAATGATACCATCATCATCGATACCGGGACCACTACAGAGGTATTGGCCGAAAACCTGCCGAACCTGCCTGTAACGATCGTATGTTATAATCTGAACATTTTATCCTTTGTACAAAGCCACAACATCTCCTCCCTGATCTTTTGCGGCGGATATTATCACGAAAACACCCAGATGTTCGAGAGTCCGGAAAATGTAGCGCTCATCTCCAGGATCTGCGCCAATAAGGTGTTCTGTTCTGCTGCCGGCATCAGCGCCAAGGGCGCGGTCACCTGTATCGACCAATACGAGATCGCCACCAAGCAGGCGGCCCTCCGCTCGGCAGTCACCAGCATCCTGTTGATCGACTCCTCTAAATTTGGGAAGATCCGCCCTTCTCTGTTTGCGAACCTGGCGGATTTTGATGTCATCGTCACCGACTCCGATATCCCCCAGAGCTGGATCAACCTGATCAAGAATTCCGGCGTGGAACTGAACATCGTGTAGCACCGCCATATAGCTGCAGACGCGAAAAAGCTCAGGAGCCATCGAGATCGTTCGATGGCTCCTGAGCTTTCCTTTATACTCTATATATGCACTATCGCAACTTTTACATGGATAACATCTCCTACCGGCAACAGGCGGACCGGCCTTCTGATCCTTCCAGATAGGCATCTGCCATCTCCCTGGATGTGAACACATGGATCTCCTTCCCCTCTGCGGCCTGAAGGAGACGTGCCATCCTGGGGGCATAGCCAGTCTTAAAGTCCTTTACGAAGGCCACGAACTCCTCATCCGGCTCCGTCTCGATCCAGGGCATATCCTCCCTGGGCTTCCCCCGCCGCGCCTCGATCCCTGCCAGACAGACCTTTGTTGGCAGGTCGAACCAGAAGACTGTATCGCATCTGTCTATGCGCGCGGAAAGGGTCCGCTCATAATTCCCGTCGATGATCCACCGCTCCTGTGCCAATACACGCGCCAGCTTGGCATCGAACGCTTCCTTGCTATAAGTCGTCTTATCCGGTTTATGGTAGAGCATATCCAGATAGAACAAAGGAAGGCCGGTCGCCTTGCTGAGCCTCCTGGCAAATGTGCTCTTCCCGCTCCCCGGACAACCGATCACGATCGCCTTTTCCATCGTCTGTGCCCCTTTCCTCTTGCTGTACCGATCCCGCACGCTGCCGCCTGCCTGTGGCCAAAAACACTACCGCAAGATCTTTCGCAGGAGCTCCATCAGCTTGGGGATATCGATCGGCTTTGCGATATGTCCGTTCATCCCGGCTTCAAGAGCCGCTTTTCGGTCCTCGTCAAATGCGTTGGCCGTCATGGCGATGATCGGGATGGCCGCAAGCGCGGGATCGGCAAAGGACCGGATCCGTCTCGTGGCCTCGTAACCATCCATGATCGGCATCTGTATATCCATCAAGACCACATCGTACCGGCCAGGTCCTGCTTTTTCCAGCTTTTCTACTGCCACCGCGCCGTCATCTGCCACATCCACCATCGCACCGGCTTCCTGTAAGATCTCCACGGCGATCTCCTGGTTCAGCTCGTTATCCTCCACCAGGAGGATCCTCTTTCCTGTGAAGGAGGTCTCCTCGCCTTGGTCCGTGTCTGCTGTGCCCCGGACTGTGAAAGGCGCCTCCAACAGCCTCCTGAGCTCCGATAAAAAGATCGGCTTCGAGCAGAAGGCCGTGACGCCCGCGCCCCTGGCCTCTTCCTCGATATCGGACCAGTCATATGCCGTCAGGATGATGATCGGCGTATCCTCCCCGATCAAACTGCGGATCCGCCGCACCACCTCGATGCCGTTCATATCCGGCATCAGCCAGTCGATGATATAGGCCGCATAGCTGTCCCCCTGCTCCTTCGCCAGCTTAGTGCGCAGCACCGCCTCCTTGCCGGAGGTGGTCCAATCCGGCCGCATCCCGATCGTGGTCAGCATCTTGGTGACGCTGGAACAAGTATTGAAATCATCATCTGCCACCAGCGCCCTCAGCTCCTGCAGCTGTGGGATGACCTCCTGGCGCACAGGAGCGGCGCAGGTCTTGAACTGCAGCTCTACATTAAAGGTGGTCCCTTTCCCCTCTTCGCTGGCCACCTCTATCCGGCCGCCCATCATATCCACGATGTTCTTCGTGATCGCCATCCCCAGCCCGGTCCCCTGGATCCCGCTGACCGTACTGGTCCGCTCCCGCTCAAAGGGCTCAAAGACATGGGCTAAAAACTCCTGGCTCATGCCGATCCCTGTATCCTTGACCTGGAAGATATAAGAAGCATAGCCCTCCGGCGCTCCCGCGATCTGCTGGATGCGCAGCCCCACCAGACCGCCGGGCTTGGTGAACTTCATGGCATTGCTCAAGAGGTTCAGCAAGATCTGGTTCAGACGGAGCCGGTCGCACAGCACATCTTCATTGACCACATCGGCTGTATCGATATAAAGATCCAGCCGCTTTGCCGTGATATCGGCCTGCACGATCGTCTTCAAATCATGCATGACCTCCGGGAGAGAGGTCTCCTTTTCCTCGATCTTCACCTTCCCGCTCTCGATCCGGCTCATGTCCAGCACATCATTGATCAGGCTCAGGAGGTGATTGCTGGAGGTGCTGATCTTCGCCAGATAATCCTGGACCTGCTCGGTGTTATCGATATGGGCAGCCGCCAGGGAGGTAAAGCCGATGATCGCGTTCATCGGGGTCCGGATATCATGGGACATATTATTGAGGAACGTGGTCTTTGCCCGGTTGGCGTGCTGGGCTGCGGCAAGGGCGTCCTGAAGGTCGATGTTCTGCGCCTCCAGCTGTGCTTCCAGCCGTTTCTCATCATCGATATCCACAAAAAGGCCTACAAAGGTGATCGGCGAGCCGTCCTCCCGCCTGGACAGACGGCCGGCAGCATGGAACCATCTCCAGCCGTTCTGGCGGGTCAGGAGGCGGTACTCCACATCATAGGTCTTTTCGCCGGTATAATCCCTCACCGTGTCCCAATACTCCTTCATGATCCGTTCTCTGTCTTCCTCATGCAGCAGGTCGGACCAGGACTCCAGCTTGTCGGGGAAATCCACTTCGCTTTCATATCCCAGCATGTTCCGGAAGGCGCTGGACCAGGTACAGGAGAGCATCTGTGCATGCTCATCAAATTCCATGCTCCAGCGGCCGGAACCCATGGCCTTATGGATGTTCTCCATATCCGTGCGCTCCCGTTCCACCTGGGCCAGAGCCGCCCGGATCCGATCCCCATCCGCCTTCTCCTGCTCTAAGAGGATCCTGGCGTTCTTTCTGGCCTGATGGATCAGCACCAGGAACACACCCAGCATCGCCAACACCGTGATCACGATCTGGATGGTGTTGTGGCGGATCATCGTAGCGCTGATCGAGCTGATCTGGCTGTTGATGACATTATCCCGGATCAGGACCGCCAGCATCCAGGCAGTGCCTTCCACCGGGATATAGCAGAGCTCCTCCCGGATCCCTTGATATGTGAACGTGGCCCGTCCCGGCCGGCCGGCTGCAAAATCGTCCTCCACCTGGCTATAGCTCAAGCCCTCCATATCGGCATCCTTGAGGGCAGAAAGGAGGTTCTCACCCGCCTGGAGCCGGCCAAAGAAAGCATTTGTCAGGCCTTCCCCGCTGCGGTGATAGAGATTGTAATAGGTCTCTTCGCCGCTGGTCTGCAGGGTCAGGGAGCTGAGCATCGCGTCAATGTCGATATGGATAAAACATACCCGGATCTCCGCCCCCTGAAAGAAGATCCCCTCCACCGGGATCGCCAGGACCGCCTGCTTTTTTGCTCCATAGAGGTTCAAGGTGCTGATCGTAGGCCCGGTCAGCTCTCCTGCGAGAAAGCTGTAGCGGCTGAGGCCCGAAGTGGTGCTGCGCTGGGTATAGACGATCCCATTTTCGTCTACCAGCACGAACTTATCCACACCTAAAAGCTTCCTGGTCCTGCCCAGGAAACGGCGCAGGGTCTCCTGAGAGGCCAGATCCTCTGCCTCCAATGTGTCCAGCGCCCGCTCCATGCGCGCAAGATCGTTCCGCAATTCCTCGGAGACGACCTGGGCCCTCCGTCCGGCCAGCTCCTCCAGATAAAACCCGCTGACCACATTGACCGCCCGGTCCGTGCCTGCTCTGGCACTGCTCAGCGCCCACACGGTGGTGGCCAGGAGGATCCCCGCGATGACGAGCCCGCCCCAGATCGCCGCGGCCACTGTCTGTCTCCGTTCTATCCCGCCCTGCCGCGCTCCGTTCATATCCTTTTGTGATCCATCCATATCCCTGCTCCTGCTATCATCGATCGCTCTCACCATACAGGATCTGGAGCATCGCTGCCGCGCTGTCCTGATAGATGATCGTCGTCATTTCCTCTGTTTTCTCCGGATACGCCTCCCCCGGAAGGAGCCCGTCCGCGATCTTTACCGCCACCTGGACGGTGTCAAAGCCGATGGAATAACAGTCCTGGACCCCCAGGGCGTAGATGACCCCGTCCCGGAGATACCGGAGCGCCTCCTGGTCATGGTCCATCCCCACGATCACGATCTCCCCCTCCCTTTTAGCCTGGATGACCGCTCTCGCCGCCCCCACTGGGTTGCTCATGTTGCAGCAGATGATGCCGGCAAGGTCATGGTGCCGTGCCAGGAACTCTTCTGTGAGCTGACAGGCCGCCTCCGCAGAATCTCCGTCATAGCCGATCTCCACGACCTCCATATCCGGATAAGCGCTCAGCACGTCCTGTGCGCCCAGTGCCCGGTCCTCATGGCAGGGCGCGTCCTTTGTCCCCACCAGGATCGCTACCTTCCCACGATACCCCAGCGCCTCACAGAGGATCTGGGTGAGTGCCGCTCCGTCCTCATAGTTATGGGTATTGCCCACATAGGCGATCCGCTGGCATCCAGCCTCCTTCGGGGCATCGGAGCTGGAAAAGGTCATGACCTTCTGGCCCTCCTCCATGAGCTGGTTGATCACCGGTGTGATGCGCTCCACATCGGCCACATCCACACCGATGACGTCAAAGCCTCTGCCCGCCGCCTCGTTCAGCCGCCGGATCTGGTCCTGGGCAGAGGCTTTATCAGGGGCAAGGTATTCGTACTCGATCACGACGCCCATGTCCTCATACTGCGCCGCCGCATCCTCGATCCCCAGCGCCACCGCATCCCACCAGGGATGGACAGTCTTATAGGTGAGATAAAAATTGTAGCTTTTCTTTAAGGGCTGGTAGCCGTCCAGCTCATGGTCCAGGTTCACGACCGTCATGATATCCCCATCCGCCGGTCCGCCTGACGGCACGCCCTGAGCGAACGGCATGCCCTGGGCCATCTCTGCGCCCTGGGCAGCCGCCGCGTCCTGGGCAGCCAGATCCAGCCCTGCCGGCACACTTTGGACAGCCTCACCCTCCTGAGGCGCCAGTCCCTGCTGTACGTCTCCATCCTGCCCATCCTGTTCCTCTATACGCAGCTCACTGTCGGCTGCCAAAGCTCCATCCTCTGCCTTACTGCCGCAGCCGGTCAAGCCAACGCTGCAGCTGCAGATCGCTGCGGCAACCACTGCCAGCATCGATGGCATCCCATATCTTTTTTTGCGTCTGCCTTTACTCACCCTTATGTCGCCTCCTACTCTTAAGATCTGCTGTCCTTCTGCGCTGCCGCTTTCGTTTCCTTTTCTCCCCCTTCGGCCTTCTGCTCATTTACCCGCCAGCTGCGATAGCAAAAGAGCAGATACCCGGCTTTGGTACTGAAAAGCAGGCGGCAGGGATAGCCCTTCATAAAGTCTGCGCGGAACTCATCCTTCGTCAGCCGGCTGTCCTGGCTATCCCGGCTGTCCTGACCATCCTCAGCCTTTTCCTCTGCTCCTGCCTTGAACAGCCTGTCCAGCTTCTCAAAGAGCTTTCCAAAGATCTGCAGCACCAAAGGCTCTTCGATCTCGCTGCGCCGCATCATCCGCAGCGCCAGCGCCTTGTTCGCTCCCCGCAGGAGCAAAAGCTCATCCACCCCTAAAAGGAGCTGCACCTTGATCCCATCCTCCAGGTCATAGCTGCGGCGGCAATAATGCCCTTTCCCAATGTTCTGCCCTTTATAATCTGTACTGGCAAGCTCTGCCTCCACATTAAATACATCCCGGACAGCCCGGTCCACCGCCTTGGATATAGTGACGACCTGGGGCGACAGTCCGGCATGTTTGGGGAGGACCGCTTTCCCCACGATCGCCTGGTCGTCCCGCATGATATGCTCCACCAGCCATCGCTGCAAGATCCCGATGAACCGCTGGATCGCCAGTGAGGAATAGCCTGACCGCTCCAGGTCGTTGCGCAGAGAGACCAGGGTCTTATCCCGGAACGCGTCATGGATCCGTTTGTGCTGTGCATACCCGGCATACCGGATCGAGCGCATATATGCCTCTTCCTCCGCAAAATGGGTCATGGAATAGGCTTCCAGATACTTGATCGCTTCTTTATATGTATGCTGGCTGCTGTCCGTATCTCTCGACATCTCCATCATCTTCTCCATGATCTTGAACAGCTTGGCATGTGCCTTATCCACCACTTCCACACCGATCTTCAGTTTATCATCCCATACGATCTTTTTCTTTTCCATAAAAGGGTCCCGCCTTCCTATCCGATCGTACCCGGCTTTGTCAGCCCGGCCGATCAAAAATCAAAAAGAGAGTCATAATACCGCAGCATTACCAACTCTCCTTTACTGTTTGATACAGCATGCTGTATCTCCTGTATGCTATTATACGGGCTCACCCTTTTTATGTCAATGGATCTTTTCAGGTTATCGGGGGATGTGGCCCATTAACGATCAGATCCGCCGCCTGCATTGGCGTTAGCTCTGATACATCGACTTTCACCGTATCCAGCTGCGCGTACAGAGGGAGCCGCTCCAGGCTCCTTTCGATGGCATCCTCTGTGCGGATACCCGCCGCCACATCTTTTTCCAGCCTCTCCCGGAGCGCTCTCTGGCTGCACACCAGCGAGAGTACATGCACCCTGCAGCCAGAGGTATCCAGCCTCCCCAGGATCTCTTCGATGATCTCCTGTCGATGCATCACCCAGCAAAAAACGATGTTCTCGTATGCCGGACAGCGGATGAAATTGCCCAGCAGGGATACGATATTTTCCAGCACCATCGCTTTTGTTTCCACGGTCACCTGGAAGGGGGACATATCCCAGCACCAGTCCCCGTCCAGGAACACACAGCGGTCCAGCTTTTTCTTTAGCAGCTGGCATGTGGTGGTCTTCCCCACGCCCATGGGGCCGCCGATCAGATACAGGTCTTTCTTCCCTTCTATCTCCACAGGGATCTCGCTCCTTCCTGCCGTTTTCCTTTATCTCCTTTATCGGATGGGTCCCATTATCTCCAGCACTTTCTGGTCCTCTTCGATGAGCGCATGCTATCTCCGTTCCTCTTATCGCGGGTCCTCATCCTTATACATCGTGAAATAATCTGACTCCAGCTCCTCCATCCTCTCCCCGACCCATTTTTTCGCATCATCCAGGGCTCGGTTATAGATGATCGGCGCCAGCTTCTGTTCGAACAGGTCCAACAGCTGCATCTGCTCGATCACCCCGATCTCTTCTCCTCGCTCATCCAGATAAAAGGCCCTGATCTCGGCATTTAAACGCTCCCTCTGCTGATCGGTCAGCCTGATCTGTGTGAGCATCTTTCTCCTTTTCATCTATGTTCCCTGCTCCTCTCTTCCCATCCTGCCGCCATTTTTCGCCAGGCCTCCATGTCCCCGGCTACGGCCCGCCGCCGCATATGAAGGTCTGGCGAGCATATTTGGCACACCTGAACGCATACCGTTTATCCGGCGGCGGGACTCCATGGTAAACCTTCATGCGCCCGGCCACGGACGCGCCACCGCTCGTGAAAGTCTGGCGGACGCACTTGGCTGTTATCTTATAGGACCATCAGCAAGGTCCCGCCCCCGATCAGGATACATCCCAGGATGGACTTGGCGGTGAAGGTCTCATGCAAGAGCAAGGCGGCCAGCACCATCGTGATGACCACGCTCAGCTTGTCGATCGGGACCACCTTAGAGACATCCCCGACCTGCAGGGCTTTGTAGTAGCAAAGCCAGGACGCGCCGGTGGCCAGGCCGGATAAGATCAAAAAGAGCCAGCTCTTCCTCCCGATCCCCATGAGGCCGCTCTGAGCCCCTGTGATAAGGACCATGCCCCAGGACATGAGCAGGACCACCGATGTGCGGACCGCTGTGGCCAGCGTGGAGTCCACCCCCTCGATCCCGATCTTCGCCAGGATCGAGGTCAGGGCCGCAAAAATGGATGAGCCCAATGCTAAGATCAGCCACATGATAGGATCCCTCCTCTCTTTTCCTCGTCTTTTATACAGCGATCCAATAGCGCTGGGTGATCTTTCGGCTGCCCAGGCCTGCGGGAGCGGCTATCTCATCCTCCAGCACGCCGCCATTTCTCAGGATCGTCCTCCGTGAGGCCTCATTTTCCTGGCCGCAGGTCAGCAGGACCCGCTCTTTCCCCAGCTCACGGCATATAGGCAGGAGGAGCCGCAGCATCTCGGCGGCATACCCTTTGCGCCGCTCAGCCGGGTGGACGCTGTAGCCGATATGTCCGCCAAACTGCCGCAAAAAGGGAGAGAGATGATGGCGCAGATCGATCATGCCCACCAGCACATCGTCCTCCTGTCTTATCGCCAGGAACACATCAGAGGGGACATAGCCGTCTTTATATCGCGCCCGCAGCCGCCTTTCAAAATCCATCCACTGGGAAAAGCTGTCCACATCCTCCAGCCCGGCACAGCCGTCCAGACTGTCCCCGTTTTTCAGCATCGCATCGCGATAAGCCATCACCTGCTCCTTATAGGCAGCTGTGGGCTTGATCAGTTTTAAGCGTTCTTTTTCCATCCTACACGTCTCCTTCTCTGTGTCTCTATCGACTCCATATGCCGCCTATCGAGGTCGACCAGCACATCGTTATGCCACGCTGATCCTTCCCCTCAGTATGTGATATGTATCCTCTCCTTTAGCCTTATCTTTCCACTTATTTGTTCGATACTCCCTACGCCGTCCAGATCTTCTAGCAGATCCTCATATCGACTTTTTGACATCCCTTCTCTGCCATGTAACTTTAAATACTGATCTACAAGCTCATATCCCGTCTCCCTATCGATCAGGGTACCATACCGATCTCTATCTTCCCATAAAACAGCCAGGATCAATGCCGCATCGTCATCTAATTGTTTCTTTCCCAGCGCCGCTACTGATAATATCGCCGCCAAGATCGTAAAGCATGCAACTATCGGCTGCGATGCAGAAAGCGCACCGATAGATGCAGCGACAGACGCTCCGAATGCCAAAAACTCACCAGTCTCATCCTGGATGTTCAGGATGATGTTCCCAGGCTTATATGTCCTTCCATGAAAGCGTCCAGTATGCATAGCACATATTTCTACCGCCTGTAAAGATGGTCCTTCAGCCTGCGGTGGGTCCACCTCGATCACACAAAGGTCCTCCAGGCGCGCAAATATCTTTTTTGCCTCCTCATAGGAGACCCCCAGCGCGGCGATCCCCTTATATAGCCTGTCTCTTTCCTCCCATTCCAGTTCCTTCATTTCAACCATATATCTTCCCCCGATCGTATCACAAGCTATACAGAAAAACGTTACAGTTTAAGGCAACGTGCAAAAATACACAGACCTTTATCCTGTAACGTTCTCTTCCTGACTAGATTTGTTCCGACACACGCCAAGCGTGATCAGCGTGAACGGATCTGCCCCGCTCTCCTTATACTCAGCGACTGGCATTCCTCGTATTCCTGTATCCTTTTATTTACATCTCTGTTCATATCCGGTATATCCTGCAATATTTGAGAGAAATCGTATCTGACCGCGCTGGTCTTGCGGATCCCCGCTTTTGATGAGGTAGATATCGACTTTACCATCTTATAAAGTCTCCCTTCTGAAGATTATCAGTATATAGTTTATACACCAGCCGCGCTTGCTGTTCCTGGATCGCCTGCAGCTTCTCTTGCAGGACTCCAGGAGGCTCATTCGTTCGCCTGGATGCGCACCGCCCGCCAAAACGCATCGCGATCACTGCACCCATACCTGAATATTTCGGTGCAGTCGCATCGACGATGATCTCTCCCAAGATCTTTCCCTGACGATAAAGCTCTAATGTAGAATATTCTCCCACCCAGATATATTTAGGAAAAGAAGTCATACTATAGAACAATTTTTCTTCCAGATAGTCTGTATCCTGGTTACGGAAAGCGACAAAACCACTTGATGTAGTTAGATAATACCTTAAAACCACCAGATTGTCAAGAGGATCCCCTTGACATCCTACATTTTCCTCTTCGTCCAGCTGTTCTAATGAAGACTGTAAGACCGATACAGAATCCTTATAGATCGTCTCGATGATACTGACAGCCGTCTCTGCATCTAAGAGGATATGCTTATATAGCGGCACGATAAAGGCTTCCACTTTACAATTTTGTGCCATCGAAAAACGATCGAACCGCTCACTCCGATATGGGTATTGGTTATCATCGATCGTGATATAGCGATCGTAAAATGAAGACGAGTCGATCATATTTAATGTGCCGTATCTAAAGATCTTCCTTTTGATACTTTCTTTTTTCATCCTATAGGGCGAACGTTCGTCATGCCCAATGACCACGATCGAATGGTAGATCTCTTCCCGCTGATTACAGACAGCGGTGATCAACGGTATCCCGGACTCCACATAGTAATGGAACAGATCGTGCAGCGATAAACGGCGCAACGCCCCCTTCTCTTTGACGATCCTCTTGCTCTCTTCTGAGCTTTTTTGCAGGACCTCCCTGATCGCTGCATCGATCTGCTGATTAGCTCTTTCGGCCTCTATCTCGCTCCTAGATGCAAGCTCCGCTATCAGAGGGGGATCCTCTCCTATCTTTACCTCCCCTTGCTCTCGACCGCCCTCCGATCCCGATGGGGCCACGCGCCCTCCATCTGCCAGCGTCCCCTCTCTTGAACCTTCCTCCGCTTTTTCAGCGCGGTCCCTGTACGCCCCCCGTTCATAGATCCGCGGTTCGAGATCAAAGGTTTTTAGTAAGCTCGAGATCTGGCTATAGGTCAGACCTTCTGAAGGCAAAGAGCGCTCCGGAAGTTCTTTAGATGCCCAGCTCGATATCATACTGGGCAAGACCACTCTATAATTCTCATAAAGCGTCCCATAATATTCCATAAGAGACCAGACACTGGTCTCTGCGCATCTTAAAACATCGCCATGTTGATTGCTGAAAGGAAATGCTTCTATCCTATAAGTCTGCCCAAGGATCGTCGCTTTATATCGCGCGGTAGAAAGGTAGCGCAAGGGTCTCTTTAGCTTATATGGATCTAAAAGCGTCCGCCCAAGTGTATATTCGGTGGAATGGTCGTACGATGGCCTTATGACCATAGTCCCCAAAAGGCATTTTTGCAGATCCTCGTGACGATCTGGGTCAAAAAGATCCACAAGGGGTATCTCACCCTTGAACAATGCCAGCCTTTGACAGTGTCTCTCGATATCAAAATGCAGATGTGACAGATAGATATAATAGGCGTCCCGATACATTTTATCCGTATACTGCGGCTGACAGATCACCGTGATCGGATACCCATATAGCTCACATATCCTTAAAAATGATCCTCTGTTGAGGTATGTGATCTCATGACAATATCCCTCTGCACTCTTTTCATCATATATGATCTTATACTGGGCACTGTCTTTGATCTCCTTTAATTGCGGAAGATCATTTGATACGTCTCCCATATGTCCCTCCGATCTGGCATCGCAGGATACCAGACCTTTATCCTATCTTTGCGTCAACTATACGCCCCTGCCCGAGGCCATATGCACGAAAAGGCATCCCGCAAGTCCTCTTTACACCTATAAGATACCTTTTTCCCTCCCCGGATGTGATCTTTATCTCTATGACTGCTCCAGGGTCCAATACTGCCGTTTTTATTATAAGCCTTATAACGGATACGACAATATGGCCACACCATACTTTGTAAAGTTGTCAGCGGTCTCCGATCCCATCATCCGACTGCTGACATCCGCCATCTCCTATCTGTTACGTACAGGACCTGTCAAAAAAGCGCAAAAACCAAAAAATATAGAGAAAAAATGTCATATTTCCCGCCTTCCATCCGTATTAATGGAAAAGAGGTCCTGTACGATAACCTAAAGGAGGCAACACGATGGCACTTCAACCTAAGCGCTTCGGCACTGTACTAAAAAACGCACGGATGGATAAAAAACTCACACAAGCGGAATTAGCCGAGATCCTGGATATCTCTTTATCCTACCTAAAAGATCTTGAGCGCTTTCGGAACGATCCCAGCTACAATGTATTCGAGAAGGTGATCCGCTATTTCAATCTATCAGCAGATACCGTGATCTATCCCGACCAGGAGCATGCAGATAGCACATACCAGAAGCTCCTCCGTCTTTTGACCCGCTGTGATGAAGATCAACTCAAAGTCCTCCTTGCCACTGCAGAAGCACTATTGTCGGTCACTGGCAGCCATGAGACCGGTCCGCTCTAAACAGGGGACCGCTCATACAGCGGCGGCTCCATGGCGCAGCGCTTTTTTCAGATCCCAGCCATTGATATCAAGGACCTCATCCAGCTGCCACATGATCACGTCCCTTGGCTCGTCAATGCTAAGATAGGCCTCCTCGGGCCTTACATACACAAACCGCACATCATAGTCGCTGTCCAGAGAAGCAAAACCCCATGCCCGGCTCCCAGACTCCACCGCATGGAGGATCCGGATCTTCCGATCTGTCGATATAAAGCCTTATGTTCCCCACACCTTTCCCGGGATACCTGCGCTCCAGATCCTCCAGTGCATGCATAACGGACTTTAAGATGTGCTCCTCCCTGGCGCTCTGTGGCAGTGTATCCCTGGCGATCGCATTCTGCAGGCGGCGCAGCTGCGCGTCCGCATAGCCTCCGAAGGACTGGATCGCCCGTTTGGACAGGAACATCCGACGGTTATCGATCAGCTCCTGCCCCAGCTCTGTTTTGATCAGGTACTGCTCCTCATCAAGACCCAGGATCTCACAGGTGTTGGGGTTGCATCCCAGGAGCAGCTTGATCAGCTTATTAAAGCCGTATATCACCGTGTCCGTCTTGTCATCCTCGTACTGTTCAAATGTCGTAACGCCCAGCAGGTCCGAGGGCAGCTGCAGAGCCACGCCGCGCAGATCGATATCGCTCCCCGCATTGTTGGTCCCATAGGCATAGCTGCCGCCAACACCCAGGAGCATGATACGGTCGCCCAGTCGTTTGTTTGTCCGGATAAAGTCATATCCGGTTGTCTGTAGGAGTGGTTTGATATCCATCGTTAAGCCTTTCTGTTTTGTGTGGGGATGCTATTTTTTAAGTCTGCTTTACTTATTGGTTTTCCGTGAGCTACCTTATTACGAATATCATAAAGTGAACCTCAGTCTTTTGAAAACTTATTTGATCCTTTGACACTCAATTTATCTGAAAAATATCGACCCCGATCATTCTTTGGTCCATACTCATCGGAAGGGACATAGCTGTCTTGATACTGTGCCCGCAGCCGTCCCTCAAAGTCCATCCACTGGACAAAGCTGTCCACGTTCTCCAGCCCGGCACAGCCGTCTAAGCTGTCCACGTTCTTTAACATCGTGTCGCGGTAGGCCATCACCGGCTCCTTGTAGGCATCGGTGGGGGACACCAGCTTTAAGCGTTCTTTTCCACGATCATCGTCCTATCTATCTCGCCTTATATTTCTTTTCGATGCCCAAGGTGTAGATGACCATAGACGCGATGACCTCCACCATCACCCCTACGATCGAAAAAAGGATCCAGACCGTATCCTGCCCGAAAAGCAGCGGGAGGCCCAGCAGGATGAACACGATACCAAAGGCACAAAACAGCTTGGCCATCGCCCTATTGTATCGTTTTATGTCCGTGACCTGGAACATCTCTGCGTTCGCCCAAAAACCTGTGGGGTTTTTTGCGAAAAAGGAATATAGGCCCAGAGCGAACATAAAGCATCCCACTACGCACCATATCAAAAATGCGGTCATCATCTCGGTCATTTTGAAGCCTCCTTCGTCACCATGTGGTCCCATATCCCTATCATAACCCGGCCAGATACTTTACGATCTCCTTGAGCGGATCGCTGAACTCCTCCAGATCTTCCAACCCGATCGCGCCGTCAACCACCAGCGAGACCAGGTTGCTGATCATCTGTGACCTGCGCATATCGGCTAAAACCCCTGCTTTCTTTTTATCCGCCCGGATCCGTTCTTCCAGCTCCCAAAATTTATCCGCTGGAGACGCATCCTGACTGAGCAATTCCATATAGCCTTTGTTGAGCCGGTCGATATAGTCGGTCTGCCAACCGGCGATCTTACGCCTGAAAAGCTTCCAGTCCGCCTCTGTATAATGCTGTACTTGCATCGGTTTTATCCTCCTCTTTCCCATAAATGTGATGCCTGTTACCGCCGAGGTCTGACGCTCCACTTCAAGCAGGGATCCCACATCCTTCATGAAGAGCAATATTTAAACAGCTTGCAATCATATTTAGGCTCCTGCGGGCTGACGTTGATATCTCCTGCGGTAATATTCCATCGTCCGATATGCCAATATATCCTCCATCTGCTCCTGAAATGCCTTCTCTGTGATGACCCCTTTAAGTTCCTCCCGCAGCGCCAGCGCATACCCTTCCTTGTCCACAAAAAAGCCCTTTCCCGAAGCCTTCAGGAATCGGATCGGCATATCCTTTGCTTTCCGCAGGTGCTGCTTATCGGTCATGGCTTTATACTCCTCATAGGATATCCCAGCCGCAAAGTCCTTCCAGTTCGTCCCGTTATCAAAAAACCGTTTCCAGCTTTCCAACACTTCTCCATCTGTGATCGCCATCCGTATCACCCCATCATGATAAAAGCTATACAGGATCGGCATCTTGTAGACCTTCTGCATATCGGTGGTCTCGATCAGCGACAGGAACTCCCTTCCGAGCCCCCCATAGACACGCTCTTCCTCTAAAGAAAGCTCTCCCAGCTCCTTCAAAAAGTCCATATAACCCCGGAATGGGTTTTCCTTGGCGTGTTTCATACAATATCGATAGATCCCATCTTCCATATAGGCGGACAGCTCCATCCGTGTGGGGACCCTCCCGTCCAGCAGGTCCTTGACCCGGTAAAATTCCTGCCGGATCCGCTCCTTGGCCGATAAGGATCGTTCCTCCATCTCACGGAACAGGTCGATCAGCCGCATATCAAAGTCCACGATGCAGTCATCGGGATACTCGATCCCGCCATAGTCCAGCACCGCGCTCTCACCGGCGCTGGTCCCACCGCTTAAGAGCAGCGGTGCCCGCCCTGCCCTCTCATAATTCCCGATAAGATCCAGCACGTTAAGATAAGCTTTCCCTCTGCTGGTCCGCAAGCCACGTCCCAACTGCTGCAGGAACACCACCGGAGACTCCGTGGGCCGCAGGAACATGACCATATCCAGAGAGGCGATATCCACCCCTTCATTGAACATATCCACCGAAAAGATCACCCGCAGCTCCTGGTCCTTGAGCCGCCGGATCGCCTTGTCCCGGTCCTCCGAAAAAGCGCCGTCAGCGTCGCTGTACACCGCTGCCGCTGGTATCCCCCTCCTGCAAAATTCCCTTGCCATCTCCTCCGCGTGCCGCCTGGAGCAACAGAACCCAAGAGCTCTTTTTGAACGGTATTTCCTGTAATATCGCTCGATCAGATCGTAACGCTTTTTATTTCCGATGTAGACTGCATTTAATGCCTCTTCATCATAACGGCCTTTCCTCCGACGGAGGGCAGAATAGTCCGTCTCGTCATAGATCCCATAATAGTGGAAGGGGACCAGCATCCCCTTGTTGATCGCTTCCTTCAGGGAGATCTCGTAGGGTACATTGTAGTCACAGATCTGGTAGATATCCTTGCCGTCCAGCCTTTCCGGCGTGGCCGTGAGCCCCAGGAGGAACTTGGGCTGAAAATACCCGATGATCTTCCGGTAACGGTCGTTTACCGCGTGATGGAACTCGTCGATGACCAGGTAGTCGAAATAGTCCGGCGTAAAATATGCCTCCTGCAGATACTCCTCTCTCCCCAGGGTCGCCACTGAAGCGAAGATCACCGCTCTATCCTTGTCCTTCTGCTCACCGTTGAAAAAGCCATAGTCCTCGGAACACCGCACGTTCCGGAAGGCGACCGCCGCCTGCTTTAAGATCTCCTCCCTATGAGCCACGAAGAGCACACGCCGGTAGCTGGCAGAGTCAAATGCGGCCAGATAGGTCTTTCCTATGCCAGTGGCGGCCTGCACCAAGCCCTTTATAGCACCCTCCGCCCGGCTGTTCGCTAAGGCATATAAGGCCTCTATCTGGGCGCCGCGCGGCTGGAACAAAGTCTCTATCCTGTGGCTATCCGTAGTCGTATCTACGCTATCGGCGGCTGTGATATCTATGTCGATCTCCGTTCCAGATGTAGCCATGATATCGGTAGCCATATCTATCTCGTCGGTAGCAGCGATATCTGTCGCCATATCGGTTCCAGTCGTGGCCACGATATCCGTAGCCGTGTCAGTTCCATCCGTGACCGCGATATCCGTATCGGGATCTGTACCATCGATGATCGTGATATCCTCATCGGGATCCTCGCCCTCTTCCAGCGCATCATATCGCGCCAGGTCCTTTGATACCGCCGGCCGATGCCAGTTCTTCGAATACCGAGCCAGCTCCCGGTCATCGATCACGATGGAATGATGGGTGAACAGGTCCTCAAAAGTCTCACAGAATAAACAAAAGTCCTCTCTATCCTCCAGACTGCTGAAGCGATGGTTCCACTCGATCCCGGAGGTCAGAGCGCTCCTGGAGATATTAGAAGAGCCGATATAGATCTCCCCCATATCGCCATAGTGGAATATGTACGCCTTCGGGTGGAAGGACCGCTTTTTATCCTGATAGAACCGCAGATCCACTCGTTCTCCCAACTTCATTTTGATCAGATAAAGGGACGACGGCTGGGTGATCCCCAGATAATTTCCTGTGAGGATCCGCACCTTAGCGCCTCGGTCCAAGGCCGCCTTTAAGTCCTTGATCAGCATCCGCACACCAGACTCCATGAGGAAGGAAACGATGATATCGATCTTATCTGCTCTCCGCATGCTCAGCTTTAGCTGATAATATAGAAAACGGCCCCGGTTCCTGCCGCCGGTCATCACATCGGTGGCTATGATCTCTTTCGCAAGATCAGGTTCAGCCATCTCTCCTCACCCCTCCCCGGCCGTACATCCGTCGTCACCCACTGTTCTTCTAGATCCAGGTCTATATCCTCTATCTGCCGCAGAAGATCCGCAAAGGTCTCTTCCGTCATATCGGTAAAAAAGCGACCGTTCCGCTCCCCGATAAATGTGCCATATTTAAAACCTGTATAGATGATCCCGTCCGTTTTTAACGCAATAGCCATCTTGCGCATCACGGTCTTAAGCTCCCCTGGCGGCAGATGTAATATGGAGGCACAGGCCCATATGCCATCGTACGCCTCCACAGCCGTCAGGTCCTGGAAGAGCATATTTTGTACCTGGATCCCCGTGTAGCGGCTGGCTGCTGCACATAATGCTGCGGAGCCGTCGATCGCATCGACCTGGAAGCCTTGTAAGAGGAAATACTTCGTGTCGCGGCCGGAGCCGCAGCCAAAGTCCAGGATGTGGGCGGGGGACTTTAGCTTGCGCAAGAAACGGGTCTGGGTTTCGGAAAAATCTACATTTACTGTGTTTTCGATGAAGGTGGGGGCGTTTGTGTTGTAGTATGATAGGGTTTTCGCTGTGGTCATAGAAAGATTTCTCCTTTGTATCTGTAGATCCATTTATCAGTGCTCCATCTGGATAGAAACTTTACCTTATATGTATGATCATTACAATCTACTCAATTTCTTCTGTTGGGATACCTTCCTCCAGACTAACGCCATAAAGATCGATCGTCTGTTCAGAGGCTTTATCCGCTATCGTCTTCCCCATAGCCTTTTCGATCACTGACAGGATAGCCTTTGCGCGCTCGATAAAATATGTGTCAAAATCATCTTGGATAAATGCATCATAATCAATAAGGTGCGACTCAACTCGGATCTTCAGTTGCTCTTCATCGATCTCTGCGGCCTTAAGGATCCTCTGGCTGTACTTGCTGGGTGCCTCACCGCCTATCTGGCGGTTAGATTCTGGCAAAAGCGGTGTCTTATTAATGATAGAGTTCCACTTTTCCTTCGGATATCTCTGTTTAGTACAGTATGCTTCTGGAAAAATGTGATGGATATCTGGAGATCCGTCCATACTTTTTACAATATCCATCGTTGTTCCCTTCATAAGATCACGACAGCTCTCACGATAAACCAGTGCCATAATGCCCTTATATGCAGCACTGTTCCTTGTCTGCAAAGAGATCAGTCTTGTAGCAGAAAAATATGCTGCATTAATGGTCCTGTTCATACTATCTTTCCTCTTGATAGCTGCAACGACATCTTCAATATCGTTAGCAAATCTGGTCTCATTCGCCCCACCATACATTTCACCCATGATCCCACACCAGAACCATCTTATAAGAATGTTCTGCGTTGACGGAAGCTCGAAGGTACTTTTACCGATAGCCGCACATATAGCCGCCAATGGGATCAATTGTGTGGTATAAGGCAGATCCCTCATCCGGAAAACATACTGGCTAAAAAGGAATTTCCTTACCATCTTATAACCTTCCAGAACAGCTGCCTTATTGGCTTGATATGACTCAAATTTTAGAGCAAGGACATCTTTTTTCTTACAAGTCGTAGCTGTTTCAGCCAAATAGTTGGTATACAGTGTGATCGTTGTCAAGAAAGCTGTTTCATCAACACCCTTCATGACATCGGTATTTAAAGGCTCATCCTTTCCCCAGATAATATCTCTGCACTTCTCCCAATCCTTTCGAAGATCAAACTCATATGTGGCAAATGTAGCCGTGACTAATTCAAATACGGTAAGAGCTACACCGCCGGTATTCACATTTTCGAAAACTTTACATACAGCTTCACGGGGTGTCTCTTTTCCTAAAGTAATGACCGGCAGCTTATAACCGGTGATCGTCTCGATCACCTCTATACGAAACCGCTTATAACGCTCCATATATTCTTTTTCGTAGTCATGATATTCTTTATAACCATCAGCCCAGTCTTCACGAGCGCTACTATCAAAAACGATATTGATCGGAAACATCTCATTTTTATACTCAAATTCTCTTGTAGACAGATCCAATAGGACCTTGCGGTCAAAATCCGTTTTTATCTTTCTGTCCTCCGGGACCGGTACAATGGCATCATAGCGGTCTTCATCATCATCCAGGCATTTTTTTATATCCAAATAGTAAAACCGTTTAATCTCTTTTCCTTTGTCCGTTTTTGTAAGTACTGCATCTAAAGAGCACGTGGTACGATACATCGAAGTGAGTCGCTGCTGTCCGTCCAAGATAAGGTGATCTGGGTCGATAGAGACCTTTTTTATACCTTCGATCGGACGGTATTTAAATCTCACATCCTCGTTCCCACACTCTAAACGCATGATAGCCCCCATAGGATATCCTTGTGACAGACTTGCCAAAATGCCGCGGATCCTACCATCATCCCACGTCCAGCTGCGTTGGAATTCTGGAAGCTGCGCTTTTCCTGACCTGACATCTCGCATTAGTTCACTTAGTTCCGTATCTGATGATCTTGGCGTGATATTTATTGCCATAAGCTTTCTCCTTTATCTCCTTTTTTCTTTTCTGGAAGATCGTGTTCCTCATTAGATAATGGTGTTTCGCCCCCATCATGGAAGATTGCTTGATCATCGGCAAGCTTCACCATGTTCCTTTGAACTTTGAATCTGGAGGATCTGGTTCTGCCAGCCAATCCCTTCTGATCAATTGTCGTATCGATTCTGATCATCTCAATAATACTTTTCTTATCTGCACTTAAAGCGTCTTTTATAGCTTCATTCAAAGCGTTACCTGAAGTTTTATCTGATACTTTATTTCTGTACATTATTCTTTTATTGATATTATTCTGAAGGATCAGATTCGCCATATTTGGCGTTTCAATATATTCCGACTTTGGCACCCCCGCTCCAGCCATATCGGGATAAATTTTCTTCGTCCTTTATTCAATTCGCACCCCCATTCAAAATGGAGTGACTGCCGTCCATTATTATGTGCATTCTTTCCATTTTCACCATTATGGCAGTGAACGATCGATATTACAGGGCATTGTATGTCGCGTAGTTCATTTCAGTTTTTTCAATCCGTCTTAGTCCTATAGTAAATACCAAACACATATCTCATGCGAAACAATAAGCAAACTATCTATGTATTTATTGCATAGATGATAATGATATCAAAAAGGCGTAAACATTATCTTGCATTTTTTAAAAAATTTCCAATCGGTCGTTATCTATTTCCAATTTCTTTTTAATCAACGTTAAAGATTTTTGTTCTCTTTTCTCTTTAGCAAATCCTTCTACTATACTTTGCATCGTTTCAGCACTCCAATAAATCCTAAGCTTTTCCTTAGCACGCGTGATCGCAGTATAAAAAACATCATGCGTTATTTTTTCCGCATTGTTAGAAGGAATTACTATCTTTACAGAATTAAATTCTAACCCCTGCGCTTTATGAATGGATACTGCATAGGCAATCTGAAAAGGAATAATTGTTTTAATTCGGTCTTCATCTTTCAATTCATCGTTATACGCGATCACCTCCAACAAAATCCTTGTCTCAGCTTCCATTTCCTGCAATATTTCAAAGCTCTCATTTCTACACTGTTGTTCACTCAAAACAGTATCAACATCAAGCGTAAATGAAATTGAACTATTATTTTTTTTAATAGAAACGATCTTTCCTGTTAGATTATTGTAAAGCAATGATGAACGATTAGAATTTACAAAAATAATCGGATCTCCTACCTTAAATGTCCATTCATTCCACGAATATGCTTTACTGGATATATTTGCATTTTGAAAATAGAGATTCATATTATTCAACCCAAATTTCCCATCGTAATTTAAACACAATACAATCTCACCCTCTTCGCGTACAAATATATCTTTTCCAATATTAGAAGAAAATGGACCATCCATAGAAAGCTTTTCTATAATTATCGGTTCAACAGTTCTTACTTCTTCCCACAGACTCTTTAACTCTTTCTTATTAGTTCTCCATGTACTAAAAAGTTCAACATTTGAACCTTCTGATCTAATAATATTCTTCGCATAATAGAACCAATTTCCATAATCGATCGATTCAATCTGGTATACATCTCCTGCTAATACAAGTAATGTTTGTTCATTTACTTTCTTTAGAAACATATCCATTGTTCTATTATCTATAGTGCTACACTCATCAATAAATACAATATCATAATCCAAAATTGTATTGGATTTTGCACAACTATCGATCGTTTTGAAATCACTGTTAGCTCCTGGATCACCTATTTTTCTTTCTAAATTTTCTAAAGCAGTACGTGTTTTTGAAAGAAACAACTTTTTAAGATCACACATCATATTTGAAATATGCTTCATTAATGTAGTCTTTCCCGTCCCTGCAGCTCCATAAATAAGCATTACGTTGGTATTTACAAATGCATTTTTCAAAGCCACTTCTTTTATCTTATCATCAAAATTAATGTTACATTCTTTAATATATTCTGTATTTACAGTCTTTTTTTCTTTATTCCTCCACTTAGATAAGGATATTAATTTTGCTAATATAGACAATGTGGTTTTTTCATAGGACTCGATGAAAAGCAAATTATTATCACTAATTATTGAGAATCCTTGACCCTTTTCCCAACCATCCAAGCTTGCGTTATACTTATCAATTTCCTTTTGGCTTGCAACAAAATCAAAATTAAAATACAGCTCTCTTGTTTCCCTTATCTGCCTTTCAATCTCTAAATAAGGTCGTACAATATTGTACTTTTTAGGATCATCAACGATCTCAAGTATATCCGTCAATCTACCATTACTGGATCTTCCCCCTGCTATATTGGAAATAAACGGGTTTGTTTCAAACGGATAACACTTACTTGAGATGCAAGGACCATCTTTTAGTTTTCTTGAATTATAAGGATTAGGTAATACTTCTTCTATTGTCTCCTCCCTCAAATTGAGCAATAAATATCTTATTGTATATTTCCCGCTTTGGCTCGATGATTTTGAGTATTTAAGTTTTAATTCATTTAGAATTTCCTTGATCTCTGAAGTATTTGTTTTCCCAAAAATATCATTTAACACATTGTTATAATTAGCATTACTCAATCGAATGATATCCAGAAAGTTCATACCTGTCTTGGTCAAAAAATTCATCAATGAATTATACTCACCATATTTCGAACTAAGTTTTGTGTTTTTCCATAGAGTCTTACTTAACAAATTTAAACATCTGGGGTCAATAGATACTTTCCAATTCGTCACAACTTTAATTTTATTTTTTATATCCCATAAATTTATTTCTGCATCTTCATAAGCAATTTGTATAGAATATCTCGTTGATATATTTTCTTTAGTATAAACAGTGATCCTATTAAACTTTGTTGCATAGCGCCCAGCCAACTGTAATGTAATCTCAAAATATCTTTCTCCATTTACAAAGAATGGCGTTTTTCTCTGGATATAATACCTTGTTACTGTGGGATTCTTTGGCGTCAGATCTATGGAAGAAATACTATGTGCCACCATTCTATAATATCCTTCATCAAGTTTATCCATATTTAATGGAAATTCCTCTAAGTTATCTAAAACGTTAATATTATAGCAATTCTTTAAAAATCTCCTGATTTCCCAAAGATAACTGTAGTATTTCAACATTAATCTTTCTGCTTGTCCATCATCTGGGATCCTTGAGCCAACATATTTGATACCCTTCAAAAAATTACTTAAATATTTTGTTTCAACATGTAACTGCGCTAGTTCCCAAGCCAAACGTTCATGAACATCCTTATATCCCAACTTAATGGCATTTAATATTAGTACGGCATAGCATAAGTCATATAACCCATTTACTATTCTATTTGAAATATAGTCGCGGGACTTACCTTCAATTTTGAATCTATCGATCTCTAAAGATATATCCTCACACCTACGTTTAATGATCTTTATCGCATCTTCCTTAGTAAGTACTTCATTTCTTAATTTATTCAAAAACAAATGTGTCTTTTCAATTTTTTGAAGTTTTTCACAAAATCTGCTCACGCTTTCATCCGTATCCTTAATTTCATCTTCAAGATCAAACTTAATAGTGGTACTGCCTTTCTCAAAGTCTATTGAATAGACCACTTTGGGCGACATATATTTCCAAAACACTCTTCTCTTATTTCTTATTTCAGGGTTTAAAACCACAAAAAGAATACCTGGATCTAAAGTAACCTCACTCGCAATATAAGCAGGAAATGCCAAATTTTGCAGACTATATGATATAATGTCTTCCTTCTCTGTATAGCAACTAGTCCCTTTTATTTGAACAATAAAATTCTGTTCCGGAATTCTTGATAATTCTGGATTAGAAACAAACTCAAATGATCCATCAATATTCGGCCATTTATCATTATTAAAAAAATTTGTGTTTATTTTGCCATCCGAGCTTAAAAACGATTTTAATGTTGTGACGGCAGCATCATCTTCTACCGAATGCTTGGAGTGCGTCTTTATGTGCCTATTTATCGCATTTTTGTTCAAATCCAAAATATCACCTCTTTTTCAAATATGTGGATTTCGTCTATACATTTATCATACGATTTCTAAATACTCCAGCGTAGTATTCCATCGGAAAAGAAGAAAGATCATTTCTATATTTGTCCGGAAGATGATAGTGCAACCATCCACTTGAACTATTGTAAATTTCGCAACCGTTATATCCTGCCAGAGTTCTCCTTAATATTCAAACTTTTATCGTTTTGTCTTATTCTTGATTCTTGCATTTACTAAGCATCCTTTGCGATCCTTAATCGCTTTATCAAAGCGATCCGCATATCACAAATCGTGTCGAGTTTATCTCTCCATTCCACATTTACAACTGCTGATCTCCCTTCTGACTGCTTTAGAATATTTCTATCCCTTGTTCTAAGAACTCCCGTATCCAATGTGATGATCGTATCTTCAATAGCTTTGTCAAAATCCTCTATATTTCCTTCTTGATATATTCTATCATGGAATTCCGGTCTATCGATCAAAAAATTGTACAGAAATTTTATGATCACCTTATCTTCATTCGTTCTTATTAACATTTCCTTCAATACAAGAACTGCCATCCGTTCTGAAATATCTTTCCATTTCTTCAGCTTATCAGCGGTATATCTTTTGACATCTAAGTCTATTAATTTAGGCCAAGACTGGCATAACCATATTCTATTCTAAGAAGACTTTCCTTCCTGGGCTGACATATTTCCATCGTATCTTGGTCTTCCTTTTCCATTTGCTAAGTCAAGATTTCTCGATCACAATATATAACCTTCCCTGTACGATCCGATTTTTGAAAAAATCCACTTTGTTAACATATCATAATAAGCAAACTCCGTCACCATGCCCCCCACTCTATCTCAACAGATCCAATAACGTATACTCCCCTTTCGGGACTCTAGACATCTCATGATATTTTTTGATCGCAGCCACCAGCACCTCTGGGTCAGAAAAATATCCTTTCACAAAACTATACGACTTTACATCCGACATCTTCAGCTCTTCTAAGCAAAACTCACTTGGTTTTTTTCGCGATCGTTTAAATTCGTTATATCGGCCCTCATGAAATATGATCAGCATCTCGATCTCAGGGGCTGTGATCACATTGATGATATCCACCTTATCTTCATATGCTTTACTCAGTTTAAATTTTTCTCTTCGTGAGTCAAGGATACGGATAACAGAGATCTTATCTGTAAACCCTTTTCGCAAATACCTTGTCTCAAACTTTTTTCCTTCCCTGCAACGCAAGACTTGTTCTTCCAAAATCTCTTCTCTGGTGAAGATCAGTCGGCCATGCTCAAGTAAGATATCGATGATCGCTGTTTCTGCCGCTCCCTCACAGATACAGGCCTTATATTTTGCTAATTCCACGGTCTTCTCCTCATACCAACAGTGCCATCATGCTCTTTTTAAGCCGCATATATGCTTCATATATTGGAGTAGTCCCCTCCAGAAATCCGCTCTGGTATGCGTCACTTTTCTTGATATCGTTCCGTTTGAGGATATTACAGAGATTTTCTGCTGTGATCCCGCCTCGGTTCCTTGTGATAAAGATACTGTCATTCCGATCAAATTCATCTAAAAGTTCTGGATAATGGGTAGAGAAGATAAGGATACCGCCATATTTATTCAATTGTCCATCCATAAAAAAACGCATCAGAGTGGTCGCGATCTCTTTATTAAAATGGTTTTCTATCTCATCTACGACCAGATAACCTCCCGTCCGTAGTGCTTCTTGTGCCAGCGTAAAAATGATCATGCCTTTCACAGTTCCAGATGACAGATAATGGTTCAATTCTTCCAGAGCATACAGGACCACCTCACTCTTGCCCTTAAATTTCAAATGGATCTGCATTTTTTGGTCCTTTTCATCAAAATGCAGCCGTTCGATCGTCGGGTCCAGAAATGTGATCACCTCCGCTGGGATATCATCCGAAAAGGGGAGTACATTCATATTTGTGAACCGTAATAGGTTGACTGCCTTAATCTGTTCCTTGGTCTTTTTATTCCGTGCGATCATAATGCTCACATCATCGGGGAGAAACTCTTCCCTGTCACTTCTTACCAAAACCGGCTCCTTACCCTTAAAGTCCGTCATTGCCTTACGCGTCATGATATCTGCCACTTTTTTTGTCCAAAGCTGCTCCTGCACGATCTTGTACCGGATCCCCTCGGTTTTATTCTTTTCCGAAGTGATGACTGTCTCCAATCGACATACTTCATCACTGGATGCTGAATAAAAGCAGCAATCTAAGACCACTTTTTGTGGATCCCCCATAATGTCCCTTGTCTCAATATGGTTCAGCGGCTCATTCGCCAACATATCTAATATTAAAAGCACCACTTTCAAAACAGAGGTCTTACCGGAAGCGTTGATCCCGATAAAACCGTTTACCGGGTTTAGGTATATATTGGAAAATAATGGATGCAATACACTCTTATCAGCCTCCGACACTCTTTGCTGGGCATAGAAAGTCAACTCAAGTTTTTCTTTAAATAGTGGCAGTCCATCTGCAGAGATCTTCAAAAGTTTCATATACGCCCCCAGTTTTATTAACGCAATCACCGTTTTTAATTACTATATGATCCTACTATACTCCCATTTTTATAAATTATCAACGTATTTTTCGTTTTTATCTAAGATCACACCTTACTTATGCGCACCTTTTTGGTCAAGGGCAACTTTTCTACAGTTTATTCGATCATTGTTTGTTATCTATGTTGGGACAAAAGTACGCACGTCTCCACATGGCCCGTCCCCGGAAACATATCGCACCCTCTCCCCTTCGCCACCTCATACCCTTTCTCCCCCAGATACCTCACATCCCTCGCCAGGGTAGCCGGGTCGCAGCTCACATACACCACCCGCTCCACCCCCATCTCCACGATGGTATCCAAACAAACCCTATCGCACCCCTTCCGAGGCGGATCCACCACGACCACATCGGCATAAGCGCCTCTCTCACGGTACGCCCAGGGCAATACCTCCTCTGCCTTCCCCACGAAAAACTCCACATTCTCAACCCCATTCAGCTCCGCGTTCCTCCTGGCGTCTTCGATCGCGGCAGGAACGATCTCCACCCCATAGACCTTCTTCGCCCGCTGAGCCAAAAAAAGAGAAATAGTCCCGATCCCACAGTACAGATCCCACACCGTCTCCTCCCCGGTGAGCCCAGCATACTCCAGTGCCGTGCCATACAGCTTTTCCGTCTGGACCGGGTTCACCTGGTAAAAGGACAAAGGCGAGATCTGATACCGTATCGCCCCGATGTAGTCCGTGATATACCCCAGCCCATACAGATCCACCACTTTATGCCCCAGGATCACATTAGTCTTTTCCATATTGATATTATAGGAGATCGACACGATATGGCCTCGATCCTTTTCCGGGTCGCTTGAGCTGCTTTCTGTATCGCTTAGATCGTTCTTTGGATCCCTTGGACTGTTTTCTGACTCCTTCAGCCCACCATCTCTCAGATCTCCCGGCCCCTTCAGCCCGCCATCTCTCAGATCTTCCGCCTCCCACAGCCTATCGTACGTTGGGGTCTCCATCTCCTGTAACCCAGCCCCGGTCGGATCTTCCATCTCCCGCGCCCCATCAACTACCAGACCTTCCAGCTCCTCCCCCTCCCCATTTATCTCCCTCACCAACTCCTCAACCAGCCACTCCCCATAGGGCAACCTCTCCCCATTGATGACCAAACACACCATCAGTTCCCCAGTCCGAAACCCCTTCCGGATCAAAACATGCCGCACCAGCCCCGTATGGGTCTCCTCATCATAAGGCGCTATCCCAAACCTTTCCATATAAGCCCGGACCACCTGTAAGATCTGCTTATTTTCCTCCACCCCCAAAAAACAATCCTCATTCTCAATGATCCTATGGCTCCTACCCGCGTAAAATCCGAAGATGATCCGCCCCGTCTTATCCTTCCCCACGGGGAACTGGGCCTTGTTCCGGTACCGCCAGGGGTCCTCCATCCCCATGATCGGTCCCATCGTCAGCTGCTTTACCCCACCGATCCGCTCCAGGGCATCCTGGATCTTCCTCTCCTTAAACCGCAGCTGCTCCTCGTAGCTCATAGCCTGGAGGCTGCATCCCCCGCAGGCCTTCGCCACCGGACACCGTGGCTCCACACGGAAAGGAGACGGCTCCAATATCCGCAGCGCCCGCGCAAAGCCATAGCTCTTCTTCGTCTTCATCACACTGGCTTCCACCAGATCTCCGATCACCGTATCCTTGATGAACCAGATATATCCATCCACCTTGCCGATCCCAGCCCCATCCTCGCTGCTATCCTGGATCCGCACAGTAAACCGCTCATTCTTCTTCCTCTCCATCCCTGACCTCCTCGCCATCCCACAACCCTGGCTCTCCCCACGCCGTCCTATCGCCCATCCCGCAAAAATAACATTTCTGACGAAAAACGCAATGGTTCCGTAAGACATTTTATATTTCTTTCATTTATTTTCCACAATTTATCCATATTTACACGATATACTAAACCCGTAAAGTTCTACAGGAGCTTTTCAAGCATAAGCTCCTCCATGACAGAGCTTTTCCACACAGGGAACAGCGGGCGATATGGAGGACCAGATCCGAAGATCTTCCGTAGCACTATCCAAAATGGGGGCGGCGGCATATACGCGCGCGACTGGCCGTCGCTCTCGACAAACAACAAAAGCGTTCCAACTCGCAGAAGCCCTGCGAAAGTAGAACGCTTCTTTTTATGCCATCTTTCGCCTTGTGAGATCCTTCGCTTTCGATCGAGCCGACCCTCTCCCGCCCCTCTGTCCCACTGTCCCACAAAAATGCTCCTGGTCCGCCAGCACAGAAGCCTGATAGCCTATTTCTCTATTCCCCCGTCCGCCGGATGTTCGTCTCCAGCAGCCGGTTAAAGCCCAGCCACCCCTTCGCCTCGCTGTTGGCGTTCAAAGCCTCGATCATGGTCTCCATCTTGGCATCCGTATTATCCGCGAAGTTCAAAGCCAATGCCTCCAACAGCGCCGGCTTCTTCGGCGATCCATACTCCAGCTCCCCGTGGTGGGCCAGGATGCAGTGCTTTAACTCCGAGGCCAGCTTGGGCGGGAAACCGGTGATCGTCTTGATCTTGTCGTTCACCATCTCGGTCCCGATGATGATGTGGCCCAAAAGCTGGCCGTCGTCGGTATAATCATTAGCCGGGAAGACCGACAGCTCTTTCAACTTCCCGATATCGTGGAACATGGCGGCCGTCAGCAGCAGATCCCGCTTCAGCATGGGATAATTCGCCGCGTAGAAGTCGCACAGCTTCAAGACGTTCAAGGTGTGTTCCAGCAGCCCGCCCACAAAGCCATGGTGGACCGTCTTGGCCGCAGAATGGAAGGAAAATGCCTTGGCGAACTTCTGGTCGCCGAAAAAGCCCAGGGCCAGCTGGCTGAGATAAGGATCCTGGAGCGTGCGCACATAGCCCATCAGCTCCTGGTACATCTTATTGATGTCCTTCTTGGACACCGGCAGGTAATCCACCTCCCGGTACTCCCCGGCCGCCGCCTTGCGGATCCGCTTGATGTTCAGCTGGAAGGAACCCTGGAACAAGGTCACATCCGCCTCCACCTGCACGTAATCCATGGTCTCAAAGGCGCTCACCCCCGGAGAGTGCAGATCCCAGATCTTCCCGTCGATGGTCCCCGTCTTATCCTGGAGCAGCAGGTTCCCATACTCCTTCCCGCTCTTTGTCAGCGCGATCTGCTTGTTCTTGCACAGATAGATATCCGATGTGTGCATACCTTCCCGCAAAGTTTCGATATATCTCATACCTGATCCTCTTTCCTAGCGATATACTTTCCTGTGACCGCTCTCCACGTGTGGTCTACACTATAGATCACACCAAAAAACTGGCTGGCAAAACACAGGGCCATTTCCTATTTCCTATATCTCACACGACACATCCTGCCTGCTACACTACTGAAAGATCGGTGCTCTGTAGCGGAGGGAGGGGCCTGTCACAAAAGGAATCCCGCTTTAGTCTGGGGAACGTCGGCACTTAGCGACGCACCCCACACTTGGTGAGGTCTTTCCGAACCTAGTGTGAAAGCGGATACTCGTAACGCAGTGGAGAGTATCTTCCTTAAAAAATGCTTAGTGTCCGCTACGTCCTTGCCAAAACAGTGGAGCTAAGCGTAAGTGACGCCCAGACAGGCCTCTCCCGTAGCGGACCCCTCACGACATATCCTTACAACAGGACACCTCAGCTCCTCATCACCTAGCCCCCACCGTCACCTCATATTCGATCGGCGTATAGACCTCCTGCCCATACCGCTGGACCTCCACGATCACCGTCTCGCCTGCCGCCAGCTTATCCAGGCTGTTCTGGAGATCCTTCATGGTAACGATCTGATCCTCGCCCATGCGGGTGATGATATCCCCGTTCTGGATCCCCGCGTTATAGGCGGGCCCGTCGGTCAATGCATTGTTCACATAGATCCCCAGGGGCAGGCCCTCCTGGCGCTCTGCCTCTGTGACCTCCAGCCCTATGATCCCTAAAAAAGGAGCCGACAACCCATTAGATAAGTCCTCCAGGATCCCCTTGTGGTCCGATATGGCCTGGACCACGGTCATATGGCTGTTCTCGGTGGTATACGCGTCCGTCACCCAGCCGATCACCTGGCCTTTGATGTTGAACAAAAAGGTCCCCTGGGAAGCGTCCCCCTTGGCGTCTGTATAGAACAACCGGCTGGTCCCGTCGATCACCGGCACATTTTTCGCCACATAGGAGATACAGCCCCGGCTCATGGAATGGACCATCCCCGCAGGGCTGCCTGCCGTGAAGACCATCTCACCCTGGCGGACTGTGTAGGAATTCCCCAGCTCCAGCACCTTCAGCTGTCCCTTCATGGCCTCATCCATCTCGTCGGCCCGGATACTGATCACCGCCAGCTGGGCGATCTGGTCGATCCCCTTTAGCTGCCCCGCCACCAGGCCGCCGCCCGGCAATGTGACCTCTAAAGCCTCCGCCTCCTGCACCGCGCCCCCAGGCACTAAGATCAGATATTCCTCCTCCGTAGCCGTGATCACCGCCCCGGAATACAGGCTGGCCATCTCCACCGGATTATCGAACCAGTCCATCTGGGTCTTCACCGCCTGGACCGTCACGATCCCCTGATCCACCTCCTGGAACACCTGGTTTAAGCCGTCGTACATCTTTACCAGATCGTCAAGAGAGAACTGATACCGCTCCACCTCGTCCCGGACCACCTCCTCGATGGGGTCTGTCTCCGCCTCTGTACTGGCCTCGGTGGTGGCCGCCTCCGTAGTGGTCTCCGGTTCATCCTTGGGGATCGATATGGTGGAGCTCTCCTCGGTCTCCTCCTCCACCAGGTACTTCTTCGCCAATGGCGCGGAGACCACGAAGGTCACCGCTGCCAGAGCCCCGAACAGGACCGCGCTCACCCCTAAAAACAGCAGCCGCTTCACGATCTGGGTCTTGGATAACCGGGGCCTTACGATCTTCTCATAGATGAAACGCCGTTTCTCCTCCCCGTTATCCGGGCCATTGTCCCGTCCGTCCTTATCTGGCAACGTAAA
Organism: uncultured Lachnospiraceae bacterium; assembly: GCA_910585635.1. Taxonomy (GTDB): domain Bacteria; phylum Bacillota; class Clostridia; order Lachnospirales; family Lachnospiraceae; genus Caccovicinus. The sequence continues at coordinate 51,469 of CAJUFE010000006.1, forward strand.
CACCTCCTCCGTATCGTGATCGTTCAGATACCCTGAACGGTCACGGCATCCGGCCATTGAAGATCGCTGCGCGATGGGCCGGATGCTTGCCGCCGCCACGCTTTGCCCAAAGGGTACGATATCGCACGGTCAGTGCGGTGGATGCCCAAGGGGTCAGACCCTGCGCAGACCCATCTGGACTGTTACTCCACATCCCGTACGATGACCTCTTTCTATTATACGTTTCTTCCCCCTTTTATGCAAGAAAAAGTAACATCTTCCCCCCACCCTTTTCTTGTGTTATACTGAAACCACCACGGTCAGCCACAGCGGACACGTGGATCATGATAGGAGACGAACATATGGATCAAAAAGTATTACAGACCCTTGAATATCATAAGATCATCGAACAGCTGAAGGACTACGCCACCTCCGCCTTAGGCCGGGAGCGGTGCGCCTCCCTCCTGCCCTCCTCGGACATCACCGAGATCCGCAAGGCCCAGCAGGAGACCACCGACGCCGCCAGCCGCATCCGGATGAAGGGCAGCCTTTCCTTCAGCGGCTGCAAGGATGTATCCGGTTCCTTAAAACGTCTGGAGATCGGCAGCGCCTTGAACCCCACAGAGCTTTTGGCGATCGGCTCCATCCTGACCATCGCGGCCAGGGCCAGAGCCTACGGCCGCCACGAGGACAGCGCCCCGTCCGACGGCCTCGCCGACTCCCTGGAAGGGTATTTCCGGGACTTAGAGCCCCTGACCTCCGTCAGCAATGAGATCCGCCGCTGTATCCTCTCCGAGGATGAGATCAGCGACGACGCCAGCCCGGGCTTAAGTAAGGTGCGCCGCGCCATGAAGAACGCCGCCGACAAGCTCCACGGCCAGCTGAACGCGATCTTGAATTCCAACCGAGCCTACTTACAGGACGCGGTGATCACCATGCGGGACGGCCGCTATTGCCTGCCGGTCAAGTCGGAATATAAGAACCAGGTGGCCGGCATGGTCCACGACCAGTCCGCCACCGGCGCCACCCTGTTCATCGAGCCCATGGCCGTGATCCGCTTAAATAACGAGATGCGGGAGCTGGAGCTGGCGGAGAAGAAGGAGATCGAAGCGGTCTTAGCTACCTTGAGCAACCTGGTGGCCCCCTACACAGAGCAGATCCATTACGACCAGGAGATCTTAGGGCAGCTGGACTTTATCTTCGCCAAGGCCGGCCTTTCCCGCCATCACAAGGGGAGCCAGCCCATCTTTAACACCCAGGGCTATATCGCCATCAAGGATGGTTGCCATCCCCTTTTGGACCCCCAGAAGGTGGTCCCGATCTCCCTGACTTTAGGGAAGGACCACGACCTGCTGATCGTCACCGGCCCCAATACCGGCGGCAAGACGGTCTCCCTAAAGACCGTGGGCCTCTTTACCCTCATGGGCCAGGCAGGGCTCCATATCCCGGCCTTTGACGGCTCGGAGCTGGCCGTGTTCCACGACGTATTTGCCGATATCGGAGATGAGCAGAGCATCGAGCAGAGCCTGAGCACCTTCTCCGCCCACATGACCCATATCGTCAAGATCTTAGAGCAGGCGGACAGCCATTCCCTCTGCCTTTTTGACGAGCTGGGCGCCGGGACCGATCCCACAGAGGGAGCCGCTCTGGCCATCGCTATCCTAAGCTTCCTCCACAATATGAAGTGCCGGACCATGGCCACCACCCACTACAGCGAGCTGAAGGTCTTCGCCCTCTCCACACCGGGCGTGGAGAACGCCTGCTGCGAGTTCGACGTGGAGACCCTGCAGCCCACCTACCGCCTGCTGATCGGCATCCCGGGAAAGAGCAACGCCTTCGCGATCTCCAAAAAGCTGGGCCTCCCCGACTATATCATCGAGGATGCCAAGAGCCATCTGGAGGAGAGCGACGAGGCCTTCGAGGATCTTCTGGCCCACTTGGAGGAGAGCCGCGTCACGATCGAGCAGGAGCAGGCCCAGATCCGCGCTTACAAGGAAGAAGTAACCCAGCTCAAGTCCCGTCTGGCCCAGAAGGAGGAGCGGCTGGATGAGCGCAAGGAAAAGCTGCTGAAGAACGCCGCCGAGGAAGCCCAGCGCATCCTCCAGGAGGCCAAGGAGACCGCCGACCAGACGATCCGGCAGATCAATAAGCTCTCCGCCGACTCCGGCCTTAACCGCCAGCTGGAGGCTGAGCGTGCCAAGCTGCGGGACAAGATCAAGGAAAATGACCAGAAGCTGGCCATCAAGCAGAAAGGCCCCAAGCAGACCGTCTCCCCCAAAAAGCTAAAGCTGGGCGACGGCGTAAAGGTCCTGACCTTAGGCCTAAAAGGCACCGTCAGCACCCTGCCCAACGACAAGGGCGACCTGTATGTCCAGATGGGCATCCTCCGCTCTCTGGTGAACGTAAAGGACTTAGAGCTATTGCACGAGCAGGATATCACCGGCCCCACCCTCGCCAAAAGCCCCGGCTCCGGATCCTCCGGCTCCAAAGGCTATGGCAGCGGCAAGAGCCGGATCCAGATGTCCAAATCCGCCACCGTCTCCCCGGAGATCAACCTGATCGGTATGAACGTGGACGAGGCCTGCTCCGCCCTGGACAAATACCTGGACGACGCCTACCTCTCCCACCTCCCCTCCGTCCGCGTAGTCCACGGCCGAGGCACCGGCGCCCTGAAAGCCGGTATCCACAAATACCTAAAACGCCTGAAATATGTAAAAGAGTTCCGCTTAGGCGAGTTCGGCGAGGGCGACAGCGGCGTCACGATCGTCACCTTCAAGTGATCCACCACGCAAAAGCTGTCCATACACCTGCCCCTCCCGCAGCGGACCCTATTGCAGACTGATACCAAATATAAACTTACAAGGTCCTATATCCAACCCCTAAAAAAGGAGGCCACACCACTTTGGCAGAAAAACAGAAGATCCTGATCGTCGACGATGACGCGAACATCGCCGAGCTGATCTCTCTCTATCTCATAAAAGAATGCTACGAGACCCGCATCGTCGGGGACGGGGAAGAAGCCCTGCGGGTCTTTTTGAGCTTTAAACCTAACCTGGTCCTTTTGGACCTGATGCTCCCCGGCATGGACGGCTATCAGGTCTGCCGGGAGCTGCGGATGATCTCCCAGACCCCCATCATCATGCTCTCCGCCAAAGGCGAGATCTTTGACAAGGTGCTGGGCCTGGAGCTGGGCGCCGACGACTATATGATGAAGCCCTTCGATTCCAAGGAGCTGGTGGCCCGGGTGAAGGCGGTCCTGCGCCGCTGCCAGGCCGCGCCCGCGGCTCCCGCGTCCTCCACGGACCAGCAGGGGGAATATGTAGAGTATCCCGACCTGATCGTGAACCTGACCAATTACTCCGTGATCTACATGGGCCATTCGATCGAGATGCCGCCCAAGGAGCTGGAGCTTTTATATTTCCTTGCCGCTTCCCCCAACCAGGTCTTTACCCGGGAGCAGCTCTTAGACCACATCTGGGGCTATGAGTACATCGGGGACACCCGGACCGTGGATGTCCACATCAAGCGCCTTCGGGAGAAGATCAAGGACCACAAGAGCTGGTCCATCTCCACGGTCTGGGGGATCGGCTATAAATTCGAGGTCAAACGATGATCCGTTCTCTCTATTATAAATTTATCGTGGGCTATGTGGTCTTCGGCCTTCTAGGCTTCCTGTTCATCAGCACCTACACCTCGGACCGGGCCTACGGGTATTTGCTCCGGGAAAAGGCGGACCTGCTCTACGACGAGGCCAATCAGCTGGCCTCCCACTGCAGCACCCTCTACAGCGGCAGGACCGCCAGCATCGAGACCGTGGCCAGGCAGCTTTCCATCCTTTCTCCCACCCTGCGGTCTGAGATCTGGATCGTGGACCGGAACGGCACCGTGACCGCGGATTCCGGGATCGGCTCCCGGGTGGGGCTCACCGTGGATTTTGACCCCACGGCCCTGGGGAACCGCAACTATGGGATCGGGAACTTTTACGGGGTCTTCCCCTACGACGTGATCAGCGTTTCCGCCCCCATCACCGGCAATTACACCACCTACGGCTACATCCTGATCCACATGCCCATCAGCCAGATCCAGGCTTCCCGGGACGGCCTTTTGAATGTGGTCTACATCACCTGCGGGGCGATCTTCCTCCTGTCCCTGATCATCCTGCTGATCTTCACCCAGACCGTGTATTTTCCTCTAAAGAAGATCACGGCTGGGGCTAATGCTTACGCGGCGGGGAACTTAGAGTACAGGATCAAGGTACCCACCCACGACGAGATGGGGTATCTGGCGGATACCTTAAATTACATGTCGGACAAGTTAAACCAGATCGAGGACTACCAGAAGACCTTCATCGCCAACCTGTCCCATGATTTCCGCTCCCCCCTCACATCGATCAAGGGCTATCTGGAGGCGATCATCGACGGCACGATCCCGCCCCAGATGCAGGAGAAATACCTCCACCGGGTCATCGCGGAGACCGAGCGCCTAAATAAGCTGACCCAGGGCATGCTGACCCTGAACACCTTAGACAGCAAGGGCTTCCTCTTTCGGACCAATTTCGATATCAACCGGCTGATCAAGGACACGGCCGCCTCCTTCGAGGGTACCTGCGACCAGAAGAACATCGCCTTTGAGCTGACCTTTGCGGACAATATCCAGATGGTCTACGGGGACTTCGGCAAGATCCAGCAGGTGATGTACAACCTGATCGACAATGCTATCAAGTTCAGCCACAACGATTCCGTCATCTACATCCAGGCCTCGCCGAAATACGAGAAGATCTTCGTCTCCGTAAAAGACACCGGCATCGGCATCCCCAAGGACAGCCAGAAGAAGATCTGGGAGCGCTTCTACAAGACAGACCTCTCCCGCGGCAAAGATAAAAAAGGCACCGGCCTTGGCCTGTCGATCGTCAAGGAGATCGTCCAGGCCCACGGGGAGAACATCGATGTGATCAGCACCGAGGGCGTGGGTACCGAGTTCATCTTCACCCTGCCCCGGGCTGTCAGCCAGTGAGAAGAACTATTTTAGTTGGCTGGTCTTATAGTAAATTTTCTCGCCAACTATATGATCGGGGGAGGTTAAGGCCTTCTATGACTAGCCCCATCCAATAACGTAGCGGCGGGAGGGAGTCGCATGTAACGGGACCCTAGCGGAACGTCGGCGCTTAGCGAGGTCTTTCACGAGCTTAGCGTCCGCTACGTTCCGGTCGGAGCGAGAGCGCGTCCCATTACATGCTACCCCCTCCCACCGCGGACCTTCTGGTCAGCCTGTGAAAACTAACCTTTGATCATTTCGTAAGAAAGATGAAAGAGATCCCTATTTCATTCCACCCCAGATCATGCTAAAATAAGGCTATCTTTAACATCTTTGATGAAATCGAGAACATAAGGAGGCATCTTAAGTTGAGAAGAGCAAAGCATTTTATTTCGATCCTGATGGCGGTGAGCCTTCTTTCTACGCTGGTCCCAGCGGCGGCCCTCGCCAGAGAAAAGATCAGCCAGGTCACCTTGTCCTTCAGCATGGACACGGACACCTGGTCCGAGCTGGACGTGGACGGCGGGGACGGCTATACGGTCCGGTCGGTATCTCTGTTCCCCGACGGGGGGAACGGCTCCACCAGCCCCTATGCGGTGGTCATCCTGGATGCGGAGGAGGACTACTATTTTTCCAGCATCAAGTCCAATTACTTTTCCCTGGACGGCGAGGGCGCGACCTTCCTGGAAGCGGCCCGGAGCAACAGCAATGCGACCATGACCGTATCTGTCCGTTTTAAAGAGCTGGGAGAGGGCGAATTGAACGCGCCTGCGGGCCTGGCCTGGACCGACGCAGGGGTCGCCACCTGGGAGAAGGTCCCGGGAGCCGGGGATTATTCGATCCGTATCCAGCGCAACGGTACTTTAGTGGGCGTGGCCAGTGCGCCTACCACCAAGGTGAACGTATACAACCTTTCCACCAAGATCACCAAGACCGGCGACTACGTGTTCCAGGTCCGGGCCAACGGTCTCTTTAAAAAGACCAAGAGCAGTGAGTGGGTCAGCTCCCCGGTGCTGTCCGTGGACGAGGCAAAGCTGGCCGCTATCCAGGCCCAGGCTTCCACCGATGCCGGGGTGATCGGCGAGTGGCATCAGGATGATGCAGGCTACTGGTACCAGTACACCACCGGCCTGGTCCCCAAGGGCGAATGGCGGGAGATCGAAGGCTTCTGGTACTATTTTAACGACTCCGGCTACCGGGTCGTGGACCAGTGGGTGGACCGCTACTATGTGGGGAGCGACGGCAAGATGCTGGTGGACACCACCACACCGGACGGCCACTATGTAGACGAGAACGGAGCCTGGGCTCCGAAATAGGGGGCACTGTTGACAGACCCTTGGCAGACACATAAAGCAGACTAAAGGGGCTGCTGCAAAATGCCGTTCATACAGGATATATGATATGCATCCAGACTATCTGGTCCGGATCCCATATCCTGTATATAGCGGCTATCTTGCAACAGCCCCTTTTGACCAGTCTCTTTTAATCAGCCCTTTTCGATCGACCTTTGATCAATAGGTAAACCTGCCGCTGTTCTTTTCCTCCAGCGCCTTGATGAGATCATAGATCATCTCATTGTACGGGCAGGGGATCTTCAGCTGCTCGCCCATGCGGATCAGCGCGCCGGAGAACATCTCGATCTCCGTGACACGTCCGGCATCCAGATCCTGCAGCGTGGAATAACGCTGTGACGGCTTATAGTCGCCAGGGCTGAACGTCTCACTGATCTCCACGCCTTTGGCCCGGGCGATCACTACCACTTCATGCCGCAGCTTTTTGCACAGGTCGCTGACATAGATACTGTCATCGTATGCCCCGGCGCCCACGCCCAAGACTGCCTGAGGGAGGTTCCGGGCGATATTGAGCCCGAACTTGTTCCACATATCCTGCAGGATATCATTGCTCACATGATACACGATCGGCGTGCCAGAGAGCACCTGGGCCACCGTCTGCACCTTAGGGTCCTGCCCCCCGTCTTTTCCAGGCATGCCGATGTAGATCCCCGTGGTCCCCTTGGGCAGCGGGAAATGGATAGCATTTCCCTCCCTCTGCGCCGAGATCCGGATCAGGGAATAGATCAGCTTCTCCATCCCGATCCGGCCGCCGATAGTCTCCTCACTGTCGATGCCGTTCAAAAGGCTCACCACGATCGTACCTTCTCCGGCTATCGTCGCGATATCGTCCAACGCACCGTAAAGCCCATTATACTTTAGGCACACAAAAAGCACATCTACTCCACGAGCCTGCTTTGGCGTCCTGACATGGAGGCTGTACGGCCGTCCATTGATGCAAAGCCCCTGCTCCTCCAATCTGGCTTTTCGTTCTCCGTCCGCGATCACCCAAAGCCGGTCCCCATATTTCTCTGACAGCCCCATCACCATATAGGAACCGATCGCTCCGGCCCCCAGTATCCCGACTGTCTGCCCCGGCGCAGGCTGGCGGCCGGCCATCGACTTATCCTCTCCCACTTTGTCCTCCTGTCTGTCAGACCACAGGATCGGAAATACTCCCGATCCCTTCAATGCTGACCTCCACGATATCGCCCGGGTGCAGGAAACCTGTACCTGCCGGTGTGCCGGTGGCGATGATATCGCCTGGCTCCAGTGTGATATACGCGCTGATGAACTGGATCAGAGCGGGGATATGGAAATGCATATCGGCGGTAGACATATGCTGCACTACCTTCCCGTTCAATCTCGTTTCCAGCATGGCATCCTCCGGATCGATCTCATCGGTGACCACCGGTCCGATGGGGGCGAAGGTATCACAGCCTTTTCCTCTGGCCCAGATCACATCCTCCTCGAACATGGTCTTGTCGGTGATATCATTGATACAGGAATAGCCGAACACATAGTCCATGGCTTCCTGGCTTTTCACCTTCGAGCACCGCTTGCCGATCACCACGGCCAGCTCGCCTTCATAGGATACGGCATGGGATGGATCAGGGAGGCGTATGGCCTCCCCCGGTCCGATCACCGCGGTCCGCGGCTTCTGGAAGATCCGGGGGCGCACGGGGTATTCTCTCTTCTTGGAATCCAGGAAGGACTTGTAATTCGCCCCCACACCGATGATCTTGCCAGGGATATAGGGGGCCAGCAGCTCCACCTCCCCCCGTGCCATGGATCTCCCCGTCCGTTCAGCGCCATGGATATAGTCGCCGTCCAGCTCATAGACCACATCCTCTTCCAGCTCTCCAAAATATCCCTTCCCCTCAGATCTGTATCGTATATACTTCATCTTTCTTTTCCTTTCTTTTCCTGATCTGTCATCCTGCGATCCCGTCTCTTTATCCCCGATCCTGTCCCTTCATCCCCGATCCCGTCTCTTTATCCCCGATCCTGTCCCTTTATCTGCGATCCGTGGTCCCCGCCACCTTTCGGTCTATCCAGACCGTTACTGCACCCTTACCGATCCGCTGCCGGCCCGTTACTGATCCTGTCCGGCCTAATGTGCTGTCAGATCGTTCACTGCCCAGGTAGGCGGCTCTCCACGCAGCACCTCATCCACACCGATCGCTGCATGCAGCGCCATATCATCGGTGCTCTCCTTGGACAGCGATGCATTATGCTGCGACAAAAGAAGGTTTTCCTGTTCAAACAGCCGGCTCTCCGGGCTCAAAGGTTCCTCGCGATACACATCCAGCGCCGCGCCCTGTATCAGCCCCTCTTCCAGTGCCTGGCAGAGATCGGCCTCCACATAGACATCGCCCCGCGCACAGTTGATAAAGCAGGCGCTTCTTTTCATCTTTTTAAAGGCCTCAAGACCGAACATGTCCTTGGTCTCTGGTGTAGAGGGCACATGCACCGTGACAAAGCCAGCCTGCTCTAATAAGGCATCCAGAGCGTCCACCACGGTCAAGCGCGGATGCTCCATCGGCATCGCCCGTGGGTCATATACGATCACCTGCATCCCTAAGCCGTTCATCACCTTCTCTGCCACCATCCTCCCGATCCTGCCAAAACCCACGATGCCCAGCACGGACCCTTTGATCTCCCGCCGCCGGGAGGGCATCTTATCTCGATAGCTCCAATCCTTCCTGCGGGTCCTGCCATCCACCACCCGCAGATGGCAGCCCAGTGCCATGATCAGCGCCACGGTATACTCGGCCACGGCATTGATATTGGACACCGGTGCGTTGGTCACCTGGATGCCCAGCTCTGTGGCTGCCTCAAGGTCGATATTGTCCACACCCGTTCCATGCCGCGCCACCACCTTCAGCTTCGTCCCTGCCTCCAGCACTTCCCGGGGATAACGGGCATTCCTCACGATCAGCCCGTCGGCATCCGCCACCTCTCGCTTTAAGCTCTCTATATCCACCGGCACACCGACCTTCAGCTCATAGCCCCGTTCCCGCAGATAGGCCTTGCCAACCTCTGCGATATCCTGGGGGATCAAGATCTTATCCATCGCCTCACTCCTTTAACTGATCTGGTATCTTTCGATCGTTTTTCTATCCACTTCCACGCCGATGCCTGGTGACATCGGCACATCCACATATCCGTCCCTATACTCGACCCCGTCCTGGATCAGGTCGAGACGGAATGGATGGCTCGACTGGTCAAACTCCAGGAGCATCTCCGGCGCATGCCGGGAGATCGGCGCCGGCGCCAGGCTGGCGATATACTGCAGAGCAGCCGCCAGTCCCACCCCCGAGCCCCAGGCATGGGGGATGATCATCGTATTCCACGCCTGGGCCAGGGCCGCGATCTTCTTGCACTCGGTATACCCACCGCAGGAACACAGATCTGGCTGGTAGATATCCAGAGCGCCCGCCTTGACCCACTCTTTAAATGCGATCTTCCCAAAGATATTTTCTCCTGCCGCGATATAGGCGCTGGTGAGGTTCCGCAGCTGTACATACCCGTCGATGTCCTCTGGGGGCAGGAGCTCCTCGAAAAATTCCACTTTCTCCGGTCCCAGCTCCAGCACGATCCTCCTGGCCACAGAAAGGTTATAGGCACAGTTCGCATCCGTCATCAGCATGATATCTGGTCCCACCGCCTTACGGACCTCCCGCACCATCCGGATATCCTCCTTTGCCCCAAAGCCGATCTTCAGCTTCATCCCCTGAAAGCCTCTCTCCACATAGCCCATGGCTTCCTTCACAGAATCCTCTGGATACCGGCCATCCTCCCTGCGGAAAAAGCCGGTAGCGTAGGCCTTCACCTTCGTGCGGAACTTTCCGCCGATCAAGTTACAGACCGGCTGGCCTAATTCCTTGCCTATGGCATCCCACAGGGCGATATCCAACCCGCTCAACGCATTGATCGCCACTCCTTGCTGCCCGTAAGGGCGTGAAAGGTTGTATAGCTCCTCCCAGATCACCTCCACGTCAAACACATCTCTGCCGATCACCTGTGGCGCGAAGCAGTGCCGGATGAATGCCGCCGCCAGCTGCGGCGGCTGTTGTCCATGGCACAGGCACTCGCCGAACCCGATGATCCCGTTGTCACATTCCAGTTCAACGATCACTGTGCTCCTGACCTTGATCCAGCCCTGTGAGGATCTGTATGGCTTCGCTACCGGGGCCTGCAGCACATGTGCCGTGACCTTTTTTATCTCCATTTGCTGTTTTCCTCCCTATATCCTCACCCTTCCAAAAGACGGATCACTTCTTTGGTGCAATCGAGATCGGTGATCAGATGATCGATATACCCGCTCCGCAGAGCCCCCAGCATGGCCCGGGCAAACCCCTCTCCATAGCTCACCGCCAGGATCTTCCTCGACCGGATGATCTCCATATCCGCACTGATGATGCTCTGGTTCAGCTCGGTATCTAAAAAATGTCCATCGATATCAAAGGCTCTTCCGAACATCGCCCCCACCGCTCCAGCCTGGATCATCCCATCAAACTGTTCCTCGCCGATAAAGCCCTGCCAGATATGGGTCTCCTGGTGCTCTACCAGACGCGGGATCGTCGTCATCAGCAGAGAAGCCTCGCCGATCTTTGACAGGGTCGCCGCGATCGTCGGCACCTTAAAAAGTGCTTCCCTCGCCTCCTGCTCTTTAAAGACCAGCGGCGCATCCAGATAATAGGCCTCTCCATTATACACCTTCGCCAGCCGTTCTACCACATCTCTTGCATAATGGCGCCCTGCTGACGGCGCTTCCGATCCCATCAGCTGCGCAAAGAACACATGTCGGGTCTTTGTCTCCTTTAAATATTTTGCCACATCATAAAAGATAGACCCTCTGGTGACACCGATCACATCCCCTGCATGGATATGCTGCTGCATCCAATCTGCCAGCTCCTTGCAGATCTTCGTCCCTGCCGTATCCTCCCCTGTGACCCCCGTATTCCCCGGATTGATGACGACTGCCTCGACCTGGAACAGATCGCGCAGCTTTTCCTCATAATATCCGTTCCGCTCTGTGCTGAAATTCACATGGATCTCCACGATCCCTCTGCTGCGCGCTGCTTTCAGCATACGGGATATGGTAGACCGGGACGTATAGAAGCACCGGGCGATCTCATCCTGTGAGATGCCATCCAGATAGTACATCGCCGCGACTTTTGAAAGTGCCTGCAGGCTGTTTTCATCTATATCCTTCATCCTCTGTCCTCCCCGCCGCATCTCCTCTGCCCACAACATTTCCTCTGCCCGCTGCCGTCCCTGCACTGCCGCCCCTGCACGCCGTCCTCATACACGCTCCGTTCTTTTGCCCCGCAGCCGTATAGCGATATAAGCCGCCGGCACGATCACACTGACCCAGAAAAACAAGGTCCCGATCGATATCCGCGACAGGCAGGAAGAAAAGGATCCGTAGTAGGTGATCGACCGGCGCAGGTTCGTCTCGATCGTGCCGCCCAGCACAAAGCCGATGATCATGGGCGCCACCGGATAGCCATTGTTCTCGAACAGGTAGCCGATGAACACCAGTACCAGCATATAGTACACTTCAAATACATTGTTGTTCAGGCTGATGCAGCCGGTCACGCAGAACACGGTGATGATCGGGAGCAGGTAGGTGTTCGGCACAGAGAGCATCTTCACCAGCCAGGGGATCGAGACGGACTGCAGGGCCAGCATGATAAAATTCGCCACGAACACGGCAAGGATCGTTGTCTGGAACACCTCAGGATCGTTCTGCAGCATGATCGGCCCCGTAGAGATCCCCAGCAAGGTGAACGCGCCCAGGATGATCGATGTGTTCGTATCTCCCGGCACCCCCAGGGAGAGCATGGGGATCAGCGCACCGCCGACCGTAGCATTATTGGCTGACTCCGGGGCCGCGATCCCGTGGGGATCCCCTGTCCCAAAGGTCTCCGGGTCTTTAGCAAGACGTTTCTCCATCGCATATCCCATGAGGCAGGCAGGTCCGCCGCCAAGTCCCGGCAGGATACCGACCAGCGTTCCCAGCACACTGCCCCGCAGGATCGTCCCGGCCAGTTCTCTGATCTCTTTCACAGGCAGCAGGTAAAAGATCCGCTTTTCCAGCTTGATATCTGGTCTTGCCTGCGAGATCCGCCCGGCGTTCTTCACGATCTCCGGCATGGCGAACACCCCGATCACGATCGCCACCATATCAAAACCATTCTTTAAGCTCACATTGCCAAAAGCAAAGCGCGTGGCCACGCCGTCGATCGGGGATAAGCCCACAGTCGTCATCAGCACCCCGATCAGCATCGTGATCGTCCCCTTCAGCGGATCCCCCTTCATCAGGAATGTGGCAAGGACCAGCGCCATCAGCGCGGTCCCGAAATACTCCCAGGGTCCGAACCCCAGCGCGATCTTCGCCAGTGTTGTGGCAAAGATCATCAGCATCAGGGTACTGAAGGTGCCGCCCACAAAGCTTGCGAACACGCCGATGCTCATCGCCCTCGCCCCATCCCCCTTCTGCGCCATGGGATAGCCGTCAAAGGTCGTCGCCACTGCCGCCGATGACCCGGGGATCTTGAGCATGATCGCGGAGACCAACCCACCCGACACGCCGCCACAGTAGATCCCCATCATCAGGCAGATCGCAAAGCTGACATCCATCTTAAAGATCATCGGCAGCACCAGCGCCAGGGCGATCGGTGTGCTGAGACCAGGGATACAGCCGAAGACCGTCCCCATGACCACGCCTATGCAGATACAGAAAAACGACGCCGGATGGAACACATTTTGAAAAACAGCCCCCCAACTCATGATATCTCCCCTCTCATGCCAGCAGCCCCTTGGGCAGGTTTACCGACAGGATGCCGGAAAAAGCAGCGTACATCGCCAGGCAGAAGGCGATCAGCAGCAGATCCCTGACCAGGACCTCTCCTGCCCTCCCATAGCCCCCCTTCTGGTAATAGCGCAGCCGCCCTACGGTCACGATCAAGAACAGACAGGTGGCCGGGATATAGCCCAGGGGCTTGAGCAGCGCCACATAGACCAGCAGGCTGACCACAAAAAAACGCCTGGTCTCCATAAACAGTTCTTTCCAGACAAATCCCTTTTTTTCTTTCTTCCAGATGATCTGCCCGATCCGAAGGATCAGGCAGATGCACAGTAGGATGATGACTAGCCGCGGGAACATCGCCGCACCGCCGGAGGTATCCATCTTACTGATGCGGAAATCACCTGTCAGCGTATACAAGGATACGGCCGCGACGAAAAACACGGTCAAAAAAATGATCTCTCCCATCACATCTCCTTAAAACAAGAGGCATATCAACAACTCTCCTGCAGCATGCTACTGGAACAGTTCGTCCACCTTTTCACTGGTATCACCCTGCACCTTCTCGCAATATGCCTTGTAGTCCGCCACACGCATCCAGCTGGCTCCATAATACATATCCCGCAGGGCCTCCTGGCACTCCGGATCCTCAGATGCCTGCCGCACCACATCGTTGATATAGGCCACTGCCCCCGGATCCATCCCTTTCGGTCCCCAGAAGGAATATCGCTGGGCAAGGAAGTCCGGATCCATGTCATACCCTAAGTCGGCCAGCTTCGGGATATCCTCACATCCCGGCACGTCATCATTGGTGAACAGGGTAAGACATCTGAAGTCACCGCTCTCTATATAGCTCACCACAGATGCATAGGCATCTACATAGGCATCCACACGGCCGCTGAGGAGCTCTGTCTGCTTAGCCTTCTCTTCCACATCGGTGAACTGGAAGGTAAACCCTTCCTTATCTGCCATCACATACTCCGCCAGGGTCGGCAGGGTACCGGCAACACCTCCGATCAGAAGATCCTGTTCCTTAGCCGCCTGGACAAAGTCCTCATAGGTGGTATATCCCGTATCGCTGTTGACGACCAGCGCCATATAGGAATCGGCCCAGGTAGTGACCGGCGTATAGTCGGACCAGGTCTTATCCACATTCTCCATGGCGTAAGACATGAACCACCCTGTAGGGATCGAGACAATGGTATAGCCGTCAGGATCTGCCCCGGCACATTCCTCCATCCCCACCTGCCCGCCGCTGCCCGGCAGGTTTTCCACCACAAACTCCGTATCCGAATATTTGTTCAAGTACTCCACAAGGATCCGGCAAGCCACATCCGAAGAACCTCCCGCGTTGAACGGGATGATGATCCGGATATCCTTTTTTGGGGTCCATGCCCCAGCAGCTGCCGTCACCTCCTCTTCCTGTTCCTTTTGCCCGGCATCTGCCGTCGTCTCCTGTCCGGCGGCTCCTGCCGTCTCTACTCCCGCTCCCACAGTTGTCTCCTGCACCGGCGACGCCGGACCTCCACATCCGGATAGACTCATAAACAATGCGGCCCCTGCCAAAACGCTAACTGATCTCCTTTTCATGTCTTCCCTCTTTTCCCTCTGATCAAAAGATGCAGATCACTCATATCTTGCTATCATGCTCCATATCGACCGGTCTTATGTCTGTTATGTTAGCACATTATTTCATTTAAGTAAACGCTATCGAGGCAAACTGCACATTTGTGCATATACAGGGTCACTTTTCCCAGGTGGTCCAAGGGTCCGCGACGGGAGGTGGGATGTGAAAAGCAACCGCCGGTCATATCCATATACAGGAGATACAGAGACATAAAAACTCCAGCCGCGATCACACGACTGGAGATAGGAGTCCTTTATCCTTGGCTGCTCCGCCGCCTGGCGGCAGACCGCTTTTCTTTCATCCCTGCCTGATCAATCCAGCACCAGGCGTGCCGCCCCGTAGATCCCGGCGTCGTTGCCCAGCTTAGCCAGAGCCAGGAGCGCTTTCTTAGAGGAGATGGTGGTATACTGCTGATAATACCGTTCGATCACATCGATCAGGAACTGCCCCGCCTTAGACACGCCGCCGCCGATGACGAAAGCCTCCGGATCCACGGTCAGCGCTACCTGTGCCAGGGCGATCCCCAGATAGCGGCCCACGGTCTCCATCACCATGTTCGCCATGGCATCCCCTGCCTTTGCGCAGTCCAGCACATCCTTAGCTGTGATCGCCTCGCCGAAGGTACGCATATCCGACGGCCCGTCCAGAGCGGCCATGGTCCTCCTGGCTTCCCGGGCGATCCCTGTGGCCGACGCCACCTGTTCTAAGCAGCCGACGCCGCCGCAGTTGCAGTGCTCCTTCTCGCCGTCCCGGACATGGATATGGCCGATCTCGCCGCCTAAGCCATGCTTTCCGGCGATGATCTTCTCGTCGATGATGACCCCGCCGCCGACGCCTGTCCCTAACGTGACCATCACGATATCGCTGTAGCCTTTACCGCCGCCCTGCCACATCTCGCCCAGAGCGGCTACATTGGCATCATTCCCGCTGCGCACCGGGATCCCGCCCAGCAGACGCTCTAATTCCTGCTGGGGGTTCATGTCCTTCCAGCCTAAGTTCACGCATACCTCCACATAGCCGTCCGGCATCACCGGTCCGGGGACGCCCATGCCGGCCCCTGCTACATCCTCCTTGGCGATCTCCATCTCCTGGAGCTTTGCAAGGATGGCCGAGGCGACGTCAGGCAGGATATATCTCCCGCCCTCTTCCTTCCTGGTGGGAACCTCCCACTTCTCCAGCAGGGATCCGTCTGTCTTAAAGATCCCCAGCTTCACCGTCGTTCCTCCGATGTCGATCCCAATACATTTTTTCTCCATGTCTTTCATCTCCTTTATTTTTGTCCCCTATCGCTGCAGTGTGATCTCCCGCATCTTCTGCGGGCCGGTCACGATAAAGCTGTTGGGGTGTCTTCCTAGGGTCACTTTGTCCACTCCGTCCTCGAAGCTGGCGGTGAACACTTCCGTCCCGAACAGGTTATAAGCCTTAAAGCTGCTCTCATCCCACAGAAGGACACGCTCTCCGCTCATGGCCACATGCCGGTATCGGAAGTCAAACTCCTTCTTAAGGACCAGATCCCCGGTGGGACGGTAGATCTCCATGCGGTAAGGATATTCCCCCTCCGCATTAGCCAGGATCATCCCCACGTATCCGCTGGAATAGAACAAGCTCAAGATATCACTCTCCACCATGACCTGCCGCAAGATCTCCGGTGAGGTCAGGTTCTTCGAGCTGAAAAAGGTCAATCCTTTATCCGAGCAGGCAAAGGAATACACATCATCCAAAAAATGGACCCGCGGCACGATCCCGCCTGCAAAGGGCTCGTCAAAACCGCCTACGATCCTGGTGGGCCCGGTATTTTTCCCTACCTCGGAAAAATTATAGAACACCACCCGGCAGTCCAGCATGCCATTGTTCATATACATATAGGAGCAGAGGATCTGGGTCCCGTCTGGTGAAAGGCTGATATCGATCGGATAACCGTCCCCGGACAGCTTGACCTTGACCGTGATATCCAGGGCGGCTCCATCCTTTCGGAACCAGGCGATATAGTTAGATCTGGGATCCTCCAGGATCGCTGCCGCTACCCCTTTTCCGGAAACACTGACCTTTAAGATCGGCAATAAGGCGGTCGCCACCCCCTGACAGCCGTTCTTATCAAAGATATAGATCGCGGTCCCCTGCTGGTCGGCCACCACCGCATAGTCCCCATTGACCGCGGCGATAGGGGACCGCATCTCGTAGGTCTGCACCCACACCGTCTTCCCCCTGGCGTCGATATAGGATGCGCCGTCCTTCGTATAGCGGATGATATTCTCGCCAAAATCCAGGTAGCCCACGAAGGTGCTCTCCGTCTGCGCTGCGCCCTCTCCCTCAGCGAACAGGTCCTGCTCCCAGGAAATGCTGTACTCCGTATACTGATGATATCTCTTCCAATAAAAGGTCCCGCCGGACACTGCAGCCGTGAGCACCAGGACGACCAGGGCGACGATCCCCCACCGCTTCAGCCTCGTACCCTGCCGCTGTCCTTCCCGCTCCTCCTCGCCTTCCTCGTCCTCCTCATCAAAAGGCCCTGGATAGGAGCCTCCCCTGCCATGGTCAGATACGATCTGTCTGCGCAGCTGCTGCTTCTTCATTTCCCGGTTCATGGGGTTCATGTTATCCATGGGTATCTCCTAACCTTTATTTCCGCGAGTGATAAGCCTTGTACCGCGAGGATCAAAGGACCCGCTGCTCACAGCGGGAGCCTTGATCACGGCTTGTGTGGATATTATACATCATTTTGCAAGAATGCGCACCTTATTTTTGCGGTGCGGCCGCTAGATCATCTGCTGCCCGCCGGCGGGCCTCTCTACGGTACGATCAACCTCCTCCCCGCTTCCAGCATATCGATATCCTCCAGCCCATTGATCTGGCAGATCTCCTCTACCTTGCTCAGGTTCTGATATAGCTTAAAGCAGATCCCATAGAGGGTCTCTCCGGGCTGGACGATGTAGACGCCTTGTCCGGGAGCCGGCTCCAGCTGGCGGGCTGCGAAGGCTTCTGTGGCCTGTGGGGAGTCTCCTCCATCCGCCTTCTGGCTGTCCTCTGGCTGCGGGGCTTTATCTTGTCCGCCCTCGCCCTGTACGTCCGCCGAAGCTTCCTGGCCTTTGACCTGTTCTCCGGCCGCGTTGACGGTGACTGCGCTCTCGGTACCCCCACTCTGCGCCTGGCCGCTATGCCCGCCTGTCTGGCCATTTGCTGTACCCTCTTTGCTATCCGTTCCACCGGCTTCTGCCGAGACCCCTTCCCCGCTGGCTGTCACAGGGAGCTCGGTGCCGGCAGCAGCCCCCTCGCCGCCTGACGCAGGAGCTCCTTCTCCGCCGGATGCAGAAGCTCCTTCTCCGCCGGGCGCAGGAGCTCCTTCTCCTGGGGCAACGGCTCCTTCTCCATCGTCCGACGCAGCGCCTCCATCACCTTCAGCCGCCGTGCTTTCATCCAGCCAGAAGAGCGGCCCCTCGCCGCCTGTTGTCAGACTGTCCTGTCCGGCAGGGACCGTGGGGAAGATCCCTCCGGGCGCTTCCTCCAGTATGATCTGGGAGGGGTCGTGGGCGGATGCAGTGCCTCCGGGCCGGGCGGCATCGTCCGAGAGGGAAGGGCCTGAGGCCGCCCCGGCGTCTCCCGGGCCGCTCAGATCGAACCCGGCCCTGGCCAGATATCCCTTACCGGCATCGGAGACTACCGGGAGGGCGGAGGCCATCACCGTCTCCATATCCTTCATCTTTTCCGCGCTGTTCACCGCGGCCACGCCGCCAGCCAGGGCCAAGATCGCCAGGCAGGCACACATGCCCCGCAAAAAATGGATAGTATGGTCCTGGCTATCGGCGATCTCCTTTTTCTTCTCCATCTTCTTGCGGAAATCCCGGATCACCGGGTCGCTGCCTCCGGCCTCCACCCGCTGGACATCCTTTCTGGACACCATATAATCCTGCATCATCTGGTTCCGCTCGTAATAGATGCAGTGTCCCCGGAGCTTATAAAAGCCGTCGCTGGAGGTTATGTAAAGTGCCTCCTCTCCTTCCAGCCCGCTGTTCAGGTACATCAGCTTATGCTTCCCGGAAAAATATTGGCTGTGCTGCTTCCAATAATCCAGGGGGCTTAAAAGGCAGCCAGGCACGCCGCAGAGGAACCAGCCCTGGACCGTCCGCTTGGGGAACATGTCCTCCATCTGCTGATAGGCCTTTTTCCAGGCCTCCTCCGAAAAGACCACCTTCTCCCCTTCCTCGGTCACGCCCTCCATCTCCAGGGCGCCATCGATGAAAACATAGGTAAGGCTGCCATGTTCTTCTGTACTCCCCAGCAATATCCCCGCCCGCAGGTCTTGTCCACCTGCCGGGAACAGCCTTTTCAGATAGGTGTTCACATAATCTTCCACATACACTCTGACAATATCATCCCGCTCCCCGATCTGCCGGATATTTTTCGGCAGCTTGGGATAGGGGTCATATAATCCTTCCATACGATCCACCTGCCTTCCTAAACCTCCATGCACCGCCGACGGCCCGCCATCTTGCAGGGACGTCCCCCGGCGCACTTTGTTGTCTGTATGAGCATAGCACATCCTATTTACGAAGATTGTCAAACTGCAGACGAAAGATCTATAAGTTTTCGACAAGGCCGATACTCTGGCAGATGCAATCCGCCATCCGCATCACTACCGACAAGCGGATGCTCTGGAGCATCACCGGGGACAGATCCCCACAGCCCCCTACGATCCCGGTGATAAAGATATCTCCCACCTCGCTCAAGTCCTTACTGACCCCCAGCCCCGGCTTTAAAGAGCCTTTTCCTACTGTCACATAGCCCACATGCTCCGCGCTCCCCACCGACGCGTCCACCGCGACCACCACCCGGTCCGGGAAATTCCTGTACACAAATTCCAGATACCGCTCCAGGTTCATGGCATGGACCGGCCTGTCCAAAGTGCCGAACACAGCCACCCGCCGCCCCCGCTCTTTCTCCTGCAGCTTATGTCCGATCAAAGGCCCCAGGCTGTCCCCGGTGGACCGGTCGGTACCGATGCACAGGAACACCACGCCCGTCTTCCCCTTTTCCAGCTCCTCCTGGATCAGCTCCTCAAGCTTTTCGGCCAGCGCCTCCGGATGGAACTCCGGTCTCGTATTATAGTAGTAGATCTCTGGCATGGACCGAAATCCCAGGTAGCTCTCCTCGAACGACCGCACCATCGGCATACCCTGCCGGATGTCCTGCAATAACCCCATAAAAAAACCTGCCTTTACCTGTTTTCTCTATTATAGGTAAATGGCAGGTCATTTATTCATTTTTCTTATTGCTTTTCAGGGGAGTCCCGCCAGTGGAGGTGATGGAGCTGTCCTTCCATGGTCATCTTCTCAAAGCCGTTCTGACGCAGCGCCTCGTAGAGCAGGACCGCCACAGAATTGGACAGATTTAACGAACGGATGTCGCCCCACATGGGGATCCGCACACAGGACTCCGGGCAGCGGACCAGGATCTCCTCCGGGATCCCCCGGCTCTCCGGCCCGAACATCAGATAACAATCCGGCTCGTAGTGGACCTCCGTATAGATCCTCCGAGCTTTTGTGGTGGCCATATACAGCTTAGCGCCAGGGTTCCTCGCAAGAAAATCCGGAAAGTCCGCGTAGACGGTCACATCCAGCTTATCCCAGTAATCTAACCCCGCCCGCTTTAAGGCCTTCTCATTGATCTTAAAGCCCAGGGGCTCGATCAAATGGAGCCTGGTGCCTGTGGCCACGCAGGTCCTCCCGATATTTCCCGTATTCGCCGGCATCTCCGGCTCATAGAGCACGATATCCATGGTCAGCCCTTTCCGTCAAGCCGCCGGATAAAACGCTCCATGCGCCCCAGTGCTTCCTTCAGGCTATCCAGAGAGTAGGCGTAGGAGATCCGCAGATAGCCTTCCCCGCAGTCTCCAAAGGCTGTCCCGGGGACCACTGCCACCTTCTCCTCCTGCAAAAGCCGGGTGGCGAACTCGTCGGAGGTCATGCCGAACCGCCTGATGCTGGGGAACGCATAGAAGGCGCCGAAGGGCTCAAAGCAACTCAGGCCCATCTCCTTGAAGGCGTGCAGCAGATACCGGCGCCTCTGGTCATAAGACTCCCGCATGACCGCCACATCCTTATCCCCGTTCCTCAAGGCGGCTATGGCCGCATACTGGCTGGTAGTGGGCGCGCACATGATCGCGAACTGGTGGACCTTCAGCATCTGGGCCAGGATCCGGGCCGGTGCACAGGCATAGCCTAACCGCCAGCCGGTCATGGCATAAGCCTTGGAAAAACCGTTGATCATCACGGTCCGCTCCCGCATGCCGGGAAGGGAGGCGATGGACACATGCTCATGGCCGTAGGTCAGCTCCGCGTAGATCTCGTCGGAAAGGATGAATAGATCCTTCTCCTCCACGATCCGGGCGATCTGCTCCAGCTCCTGGCGGTCCATGACCGCGCCGGTAGGGTTATTAGGGAAGGGCAGCACCAGGAGCTTCGTCTTAGGCGTGATCTTCTCTAAAAGCTTTTCCGGGGTCAGCTTGAACTGATCCTTCTCCTCCAGACAGATCACCACCGGCTTCCCGTCCGCCAATATGGTGCAGGGCATGTAGGAGACGAAGCTGGGCTGAGGGATCAGCACTTCATCCCCGGGGTCCAGCATGGCGCGCATGGCGGCGTCGATCGCCTCGCTGCCGCCTACAGTCACCATCACTTCCTTGACCGGGTCATAGGAGACCCCCATCCGCCGCTCCACATAGGCGCTGATCTCCTGCCGCAGCTCCTTCACCCCTGCGTTAGCCGTATAAAAGGTCCGGCCCTTTTCCAGAGAGTAGATCCCCTCCTCCCGGATGTGCCAGGGCGTATCAAAATCCGGCTCGCCCACACCTAAGGATACCGCGTCCTTCATCTCGCTGACGATATCAAAAAACTTCCGGATCCCGGAAGGCGGGATCGCTACGATCTTTTCCGACAATGGGTTCCTCATGGTGTGATCAGCATCCTTTCATCCTGGACCGTCTCGGCGATGATCGTCCCATGGTCCTTGTATTTTTTCAACACGAAATGGGTAGCCGTGCTCAGCACCGTCTCCATGGGGGACAGCTTTTCTGAGACGAACTGGGCCACCTGGCGCATGGTCTTTCCCTCGATGAACACGGTGAGATCATAAGCGCCCGACATCAGGTACACCGCGTTCACCTCGCTGTACTGATAGATGCGCTCCGCGATCTTGTCAAAGCCCATCCCTCTCTGGGGGGTCACCTTCACCTCGATCAGCGCCACCACCTTCTCTTCGCTGGTATTGTCCCAGTTGATCAAGGTGTGGTAGCCGCAGATGATATGCTCCTTTTCCATGGCCGCGATCTCATTAGCCACCGCCACCTCACTCTCTCCCAGCAGGATCGCCAGGTCCTTTATATCGATGCGGCTGTTCTTTTCGATCACCGCTAAGATCTTCTCTCGCATAACTACTCCTCCGTCCTTCCTTTTCTATGGTCTCCCTGGGCGCGGCCGCTTTCATGTGACCGGCAGGCCGGTCATGGACAGCAGCTGCTGTGCCCTCTCTCGCCCCAAAAGCCGAACGACCTCATCCTCCCTGGGACGCTCCAGGTAGCCGGTCACCTCCCCGTGACAGATCTTCCTGGCCGACCCGGCCTCCACGGTGCCGATGACCGCCGCCGTGATCTGCCACGCCCCGCAGGCTTCTGCCAGCCGTCCCCCATTGTCCGCCGTCAGGAGCAGACAGTTCCCGCACCAGAGGCGGTAGGGGTTGCAGCCGCACCGCTCGCTGAGCTCCACTGTTCCCTGTCCTATGGGGATCCTCCGCAGGGAAAAGGCGACGCCTACCCCCCAGGCTGCGGAAGCGTCCCAGATCGCCCGCAAGATCCCGCCTTCTCCGACTGCCATGATCGTTGCCGCTCCCTGCTTTCGCAGCTGTCCGATATAGGGAGCC
Source organism: uncultured Lachnospiraceae bacterium (assembly GCA_910585635.1). Taxonomy (GTDB): domain Bacteria; phylum Bacillota; class Clostridia; order Lachnospirales; family Lachnospiraceae; genus Caccovicinus. The sequence goes on from CAJUFE010000006.1 coordinate 74,168, forward strand.
ACCTTTGGCTCCCGGGTATCTTCCAGCTTCCTGCTGTAGCTTTTGGAGAACCAGCCGGTCAGCTGCTCCCTGTAGGCGGCCGCCAGGATCCGGGTCCCTAACTGCCCCACCGGACCCGCTACCAGCAGGTCCTGGCCCGGTCTAGCCTGACGGGCCTCCTTGGGCCCTGCAGATGTTCCCTGACCCGTTCCTTCCATATTGTACATCGTTCCTCCCCGACCAGAGAGCCTTCCTCCTGATCTGCTCGGCACGTCTTTCCTCACCGACCGGAAAGCGTTCTTCTCACTGGGCCTAGCGCTCTTCCCCGACTGTAGGCACCAGCTGCCTTCCGGACTGCCCTGACGGATCTGGAAGGTCGGTTGCCTCCGGCAGCGTGGGCGTAGATGGAGCGCCTGTCTTCCCGGAAGACCGATCCCCCCATGTCTGGGGCTGGACCTGCGGGGTCCTGCTCTCCGGCACCAGCGGCTGGGTCTGGGAGGTCGTGCCTCCCGGCTCCGGCGACTGGGTCTGTGGGGTCGTCCCCTCCGTCCATGGCTGGGGCAGCGTGGTCGTGCCCCCCGGCTCTGGCGGCTGCGTCTCCGGCGTCAGCGGCTGAGGCGCTGAGCTCCCCGGCTTTTTCGGCTGTTCCTGGGGATCTGCGGTCTCCGGCTCCAGCGGCTGGGGATCCTCCGGTGCCTGGGGATCGGGCAGCATGCCCCCTGGGATATGGGGTCTGTCCTCTCCTCCCGGCAGCAGGGGCTTTGTGGGCGTGGTCCCATCTCCTGGGGCCTGCTGCACAGGCTCCTGCCCGCCTCCTGGGGATGCACCTGGCTGGGTGAGCGCAGGCTGCTCGGGCAGCGGGGGGCCTACCTGGACCACGGCAGGCGACGCATTATAGGTATCGGTGGTCAGGATCGACCGCTCCGTCTCCACCCCGTCCACCAGCACCACCTTCCACAGCCTGGACTTGATCCCCCGGTGGGCCGACTGGACCTGCTTTCGTGTCCCCGGCTGCAGCGAAGGGTTCAGGACCTCTCTTGGCGCACCGGGATCGGTCACGCTCAAGGTCTCTGATTCAAAACGGATCTGCCGCCCTGCAGGCCGGTTCTCCTGCCCGTAGATGGTGAAATACAATCTCCGACCTTCGGTATAGCCTTCCACATAGATGGGGGTCTCGTAAGGGTTGGTGATCTTGATATCCTTATAGGTGCCGGCGATCGCCGCGTCCTGAGAAGGCTTCACATAGCCGACGCTCATGGAATGGTTCTGCCGCTGGGTGATCTCCAGCTCTGCTAAGAGCGCCGCATTATAAAGGGTTGTGGCGATCTGGCACACCCCGCCGCCGATGCTGTCCACTACCTGCCCGTTCTCATAAGCCGCTGCCGTCTGATAACCGTTAGCCACGGTAAAGGGCTGCAGACAGTCATAGCCGGATAAGGTCTCTCCCGGCATCAGCACATGGCCGTTGATCTTTCCCGCTCCTACCGAAAGGTTGGTCGAACGGGCCGCTCCGCTGCTGGAAAAATCCGTAGAAAATGTCCCCAGCACATCCTGTATCGTCTCAAGGGCCTGGGCGGTGATCCGGGGCGGATCCTCCTTTGTCACCGCCTTTGCCAGGACCGGCTCATCCAGGCCGGCCCCGATCGCGCCCTGCAGCGCGGAAATGGTCGCCTCGATATCCGCCTCCACACCTGTCACCTCCGGTGTGACGTAAAACTGCCCGTTCTCCCGAAGGATCGTGGCGTCCTGCCCGGTGGCTTCCAGCCCTTTGCAGTTTTCTTCCACAAAAGCACGCAGCGCCTCATCATCCACGGAAGTCTCCAATCGGACATCCCGGGGATCCTCCTGATAATCCACGGTCAGCATATAACGCTTTACCAGGCTGCTGTTCTCGTAGGCGCTGAGCGCCTCCCGGACCGCCTCCTCATTCTCCCAGCGAAAGCCCAGATCGGCCGCGGTGGTGGAGACGCTTTCGTCCCCCACTTCCAGCACCACCGTCTGCCCTGCCATGACCTGCGCCCATCCTTCTGCCATCTCCCTTGCTTCCTCTAAAGTTAGCCCGGCCAGAGCCTGCCCTTCCAGCGAAAGGCCCTCCGGGAACGTTGTTTCTGCCGCCGGCACTGACAGGGCGGCCAGCGCGCTCAAAACTACTGTCCAGACAGCTATCCCTGCCCTGACCCGATCTTTCTCCATAAACGCTCCTTGCCCTTCCTCGCAGCTTTCTGCCGGATGGCCCTCCCTATCGAAGGAACTGGACCAGCATCGGGACCACCATGGCGATCACCAGCAGGACTACGATCACTGTAGATACCATCTTCTTTGTTTTCTTATCATGAAAGTTCATCATGGCTCTTCACCTCTTCCTCTTTGCGCCAGGATCACATCCGTGAGCCTGGATGCTTCATTCCTGGTCAGATAGTCGATCTGCACAGACGTTTCTATTCTATGACATTTTAGAAGTTCCTGCAAGCGTTGTTTTTGCCTTTTTGTAGCAGGCTGCTCGCGTTTTACCTTACAGATCAGCTTTTTCGCTGTGAAACGTCCCGGCTCTGCCCCGCCATACCGCGCTTTTAAGACCTGGTACAGCCGGTGGGCGGCCTCTGCGTCCGCCAGCGCACGGTGGCTGCCCCCTGTCTCGATCTGGAAAAAACCACAGGCATCCCCCAGGTTCTTCTTCTCCTCTTTCGGCATGAACACCCGGCAAAGGAAAAGGGTATCGATCCCGTCCCGCTCCCAGACGATCTTCTGGTCCACGGCGGCCTTTTTCAGGAAACTATAGTCAAACTGGATCCTATGGCCTAAAAGCGGCAGCTCCTCGCAGAAATCCACCAGCTCCCCGATCACAGCCTCGATCCCCGGCTGGCCCGCCAGCTGCCCGTCCGTCAGGCCGGTCAGCCGGACGATCTCCTGGCTCAAGGCCCGCCTGGGGTCCACCAGGCTGTGGAAACGGTCCGTCACCTTCCCGCCTTGTACCTTCAGAGCCCCGATCTCGATGATCTTCTCCTTCTTAAAGCTCAGCCCCGTGGTCTCTAGATCCAGCGCCACGTAGGAGTCGGCCGCCCCGTCAAGGCATGCCGTCCCGCAAGGATCGGCCAACGCATCGGAGCCGGATCCCATGGGAGGCTCCACCGACGCATCAGAGCCGGATGCCATGCGAGGCTCCACCGACGCATCAGAGCCGGATGCCATGCGAGGCTCCACCGACGCCATGGGGCTGGCTTCCTCACGGCGGTCTGCCGGCCTACACATGGATCGTGATCGTCCTTCCGGTAGGCAAGTACTGGCGATAGGCCACACCGGCCGCGTCCAGCATCCGTTTCGACGCCCGGACAGCCGGTGTATCCGCATATTTATCGCTGCCGTAGATCAGCGTCTTGATCCCTGCCTGGATGATCGCCTTGGCACATTCGTTACAGGGGAACAAGGTCACATAGAGCTTGCTCCCTTCCAGGCTCCCGCCCCGGTAGTTCAAGATCGCGTTCAGCTCGCTGTGGGTCGAATAGAAATACTTTGCGTTATAGGGGTCGTCCAGCTCATGCTCCTTGCCCCAGGGAAAATGATCGTCCGAACAGCCTGTGGGGAACCCATTATAGCCCATGGACAAGATCTTGTTATCCTGGCTGACGATGCAGGCCCCTACCTGCGTGCTGGGATCCTTGGAACGCTTAGCGGACAGCTCCGCCACCCCCATAAAATATTCGTCCCATGTGATATAGTCTTCCCGTTTTTCTCCCATATCTCCTCCTATTTTTGTTCCATTTCATAAATTGGAAAAAAGACTGCCGCTGGAAGCCCCGGGCGATACGCCTATACCGCCAAGATCCTGTGGCCCGCCGCCTTGTCCAGCCGGTTCATGACGGCAAAGCCCAGATGGTCCTGCGCAAAGCTTTCCGAATAGATATACTGGACTCCCAGATCGTCCATCTCCCGCAGCACCCCATACAGGTTATGGGCCACTGTGTCCGCCTGGGCGCGCTTCCCGATGCTGCGCTTTAAGCAGGTCTTGTAGACCGCCATCGTCTCGTCGGTACAGATCACCCCTACGCTGGCGCCGGTCTGCTCCATCTGGCGTGCCGCCTCATCCACCTTCCGGGCCATATAGAAGCTTTCCAGGTCCAGTTGTGCGAAAGGCCGGCCTAGGGACATGCCAAAGGCAGCCAGGGCCGACTGCACCTGCACATAGAGCGTGCTCCCCGGCCTGCGCAGCTCTCGGACCGTCTCCTCCTTTAATCGGACCAGGGTCAGCTCTCCCTTCGGCGCATAATGCTTATATTTCATCCCCGGCGCTTTCGGAGCCGTTCCTTCTGCCATGGGGCCCGCCACCGCCGGATCCACCTCCACTGTCCCCAGTACCTCCTCCACCATCTCTCTGGTGATCGCGCCGGGCCGCAGGATCGCCGGGACCGGTCCGGATACATCCACGATCGTCGATTCCAGCCCGATCCCCACCGGCCCGCCGTCTACCAGAAGATCGATCTTCCCCTCCATATCCTGCCACACATGATCCGCCGTGGTGGGGCTGGGCCTGCCGGAGGTATTGGCGCTGGGAGCCGCCACCGGCACCCCGGCCAGCGCGATCAGCCGTCTCGCCGTCGGGTCCGCCGGCATCCGCACCGCCACCGTATCCAGCCCGCCTGTAGTCCCGTAGGGTACGATCTTGCTCTTGGGGAAGATCATGGTCAGCGGCCCCGGCCAGAACCGCGCCGCCAGCCTTCTGGCCCCCTCCGGGATATCCTCCACCAAAGGCTCCAGCTCCTCCATGGCGGCGATATGCAAGATCAAAGGGTTATCCGAAGGCCTCCCCTTCGCCCTGTAGATCTTCTCAGCCGCATCCTCATCCAGCCCGTTCCCGCCCAGCCCATAGACCGTCTCCGTGGGAAAGGCCACCAGACCGCCTCCGCGCAGGACCTGGGCGGCCTCCATGAGCTCCTCATCCCGGGGATAGGCCGCATCCTTTATGATCACTCGTTTTGTTTCCATGCTCTATGCACTTTCTTTCCTAATATCATACGGATCCCATGCTCTGCGGATCCTTTGTCCCATTGTTGCCATTTATCATAGCATGAAAAGGAGCAAAATTCAATGCTCCCCAAAACATGCGTCCGGCGCCGGGATCTGAATAGTTACTTGTCACATCCACGCCAGGATATCCCATAGCATGGATATGTCGCAAAGGGTCCGCTCCGGGAGGGGGGTAGTATGGAACATACCATGTGGATAAGAAATAGCCGTCCCGCTCACCAGCTGGACAGCTATCTCATCCGTTCGATCCTCGCTCCCCCAAAGGGAGAACACTCATCTTGCCATATTCACAAATTTGGTAAACTCCGGCCGCCATAAAAGCTCCACGGTCCCGATCGGGCCGTTCCTCTGCTTGGCGATGATCACCTCGGCCACATTGGGCCGCTCGGTATCTTTATTATAGTAATCATCCCGGTACAGGAACATCACCACGTCCGCGTCCTGCTCGATCGCGCCGGACTCCCGCAGGTCCGAGAGCATAGGACGGTGGTCCTGTCTGGATTCACAGGCACGGCTCAGCTGGGACAGTGCGATCACCGGTGCGTTCAGTTCTCTGGCCAATGCCTTTAAGGACCGGGAGATCTCCGAGATCTCCTGCTGCCGGTTATCACCGGAGCGGCCGCTGCCGCTCATCAGCTGCAGATAATCGATGATGACCATGCTCAGGCCATGTTCCAGCTTCATCTTCCTGCACTTGCTCCGCAACTCCGTGATGCTGATGCCCGGCGTATCATCGATGATCAGCTTAGAATTCCCGATGATGCCGATCCCCTCCACGACTGCGTCCCAGTCCGCGTCAGTCAGGCTGCCGGTGCGCAGCTTCTGGGAGTCCACGCTGGATTCCATCGAGAGCATACGGTTCACCAGCTGCTCCTTGGACATCTCCAGGCTGAACACCATACAGGGCAGACCCTTCCGCACAGCCACATAGTCCACCAGGTTCAGGACAAAGGCGGTCTTTCCCATAGACGGCCGGGCGGCTAAGAGCACCAGGTCCGAGGGCTGCATCCCGGAGGTCTTATGGTCCAGATCGATGAACCCGGTAGGGATCCCGGTGACCATCCCGCCGGACCGGGAAGCCGCCTCGATCTTTTCCAGCACATCCAGCGCCACCTGCTTGATCGGCACAAAGCCGCCGGTGTCCCGGCTCTGGAGCAGGTTGAAGATCGCCTTCTCCGTATAGGCCAGGATATCCTCCAGCCGGTCCTTCCCCACATAGCAGGTGTTGGCGATCTCCTCATTGACCCGTATCAAACGGCGCAGGGTAGCCTTTTCCCGCACGATAGCCGCGTGGATCCCCGCATTGGTGGAGATGGTGGCCAGGTCGAAGATATCCCGGATGAACTCCATGCTGCTGACCTCCGGCGGCACATCCTTTTCCTTCAAACGGTCCTGGAGCGTGACCAGGTCCACCGGCTTTCCTTCATTGAACAGCTCTACGATGGCGCCGAAGATCACACCATATTGACGCTGGTAGAAATCATCGGCTGTGATGACCTCCGATGCGTCGATGATCGCCTGCTGGTCCATCAGCATAGCGCCGATCACCGCCTGTTCCGCCTCCACGCTATGGGGGAGTACCCTTTTGAGCAGTGCTTCCTCCATCTTTTTCCCTCCGTACGCCTAACCGCTCCTTACGCCTCTACCACCTTCACAGCCAGCTTTGCGGTCACATCCTTATGGAGCCGGATCGGCACCTCATGGGTCCCGAAGGTCTTGATCGGGTCTTGCAGCTGGAACTTCTTCTTGTCGATATCCAGCTCAAGCTGCTCGGTGATCGCCTTGCTGATCTCCTTGCCGGATACCGAGCCAAATGCCCGTCCGCCTTCACCTGCTTTCATCGAGATCGTGACGGAAAGGCCCTCCAGCTTCTCGGCCAGCGCCTTTGCCTCGGCCAGCTGCTTCGCCGCGATCTTCTCTGCATTCGCCTTCTGGAGCTTTAAGTCATTTAGGTTCTTTGCCGTGGCCTCCACGCCCAGCTTTTTGGGCAGGATGAAATTCCTTGCATATCCGTCATTTACCTTTACCAGCTGTCCCTTTTTCCCCAGGGACTTTACATCCTCTAATAATACGATATCCATTATGAAACCTCTCCTTTTTCTAGCATCTCGTCGATCACCTTTTTCACCATCAGCCTGGCCTGCTGGTCATCTACACCTTCCAGCTGGGCTCCGGCCACGGTCCTGTGGCCCCCGCCGCCTAAATGTTCCATCATCACCTGGACGTTCACCTCATCGATGGACCGGGCGCTGGCATAGATCACATGATTATATTCGGTCAGCACCACGGAAGCCTTGATCCCGCTGATCTCCAGAAGATCGTTGGCCGCCTGGGCGCCCACCACGGTGGGACTGCTCAAGCCCTCCGCATGGCACACGCTGATCACAAAGCCGTCCCGGTAGACCTCTGCCCGCCGGACGGCATCGGCCTTAGCCTGGTATTCTGCCATATTATCCCGGAACAGCTTCCGCACTCTGGTCACATCCGCGCCGCTCCTGCGCAGGAAGGCGGCCGCTTCAAAGGTCCTCACGCCGGTCTGGTTTGTGAAACTATTGGTATCCACCACGATGCCCGCATACATGGCATCTGCCTCCACCGGCTTGATCCGTATACCGTCGGCGATGTACTGGAGCACCTCTGCCACCATCTCACAGGTGGAGGAAGCATAAGGCTCCACATAAGAGAGCACCGCGTTATCGATGATCTCACTGCTCTGGCGGTGATGATCCAACACCACGATGGTCTTCACCATCCGCAAAAGAGCGGAAGAATCCGTGATGCTGGGGCGGTTCACATCCACCACCACCAGGATCGTATTGGCATCTACCAGCTCCGCCGCCTTGGCCCCATTTAAGAACAGATCATCCGGGTGGTCCGGACTCTCACGGAGCCGGTCCAGCATGGGCTGGATGGACATGGTGGCCTCATTGATGACGATGTGGGCTTTTTTGTTCAGGGAGGTGGCGATGCGATAGATCCCCAGGGCCGCCCCCAGCGAGTCGATATCCGGCATCTTGTGGCCCATGATCAGCAGCCGGTCCTTGCTCTCTAAAAGCTCCCGCAGGGCGTGGGCCTTCACACGGGCCTTTACCCGGGTGGATTTCTCCATCTGCTGTGCTTTACCGCCAAAATACTGGATCCTCTCCCCGTCCTTCACCACAGCCTGGTCGCCGCCGCGGCCCAAAGCCATATCGATACCGGCACGGGCATAGTCATAATTCTGGATATAGGACTCCCCGTTCATCCCCATGCCGATGCTCAAAGTGACCGCCATGTCATTGCCGATGTTCACCGTCTTCACATCCTCCAGGATGGCGAACCGGTCCTCTATGATCTTCTCGGCAAAATGCTGTTTCACGATAAAGAAATATTTATCCTTTTCCAGTTTTTTGACCACCCCGCCCATGGCGGAGATGTATTTGTTCACCTTGCGGTCGATCAATGCGGTGAGCAGGGAGCGCCGTACCTCCTCTACGCTCTCTAACGCTTCATCATAATTGTCCAGGTAGATCAGACCCGCTACCAGCTTCTGGTCGTTGATCTCCTTTTTGTAATAGAGGACCTCGGTCTCATCTGCCAGGTACACGGTGAGCAGATATTCCTCCGAAAGGTCCTTTCCCAGGGTGATCTCTAGAGACCCGGCATCCTTTAAGGCCACCCACTTCAGATCCATCCGGTAATTCTTGCCCTGGTATTCCGTATGGACGCTGACGGCCTGGGACCGGTCATCCAGAAGGGCCTTGGTCATCTCCGGGAACAGGGTCATCAGGCTCTTCCTGCTGTGCCGCTCCACCCCTAAAAGCTCGGCAAAGGCCTGGTTCATCCACAGCAGGCGCCCCTTCTCATCGGCGATCCCGTAGGGCTGCATCATCTCCGAAAGGAGCCGCTTCTGGATCCATGCGTATTCGGAAGAAAACTCCACCATCCCGGCCAGCACATTCTTTCTCTGGTACAGATAGATCCACAGCGCGATCAGGATATACAGGATGGTGAACCCGCTCATGACCGCCCCGGCCCGTATGTCTATAGCGCCGACCACCATCGTGACGACGATCAGCAGGGTGGACAATAGCAGGGGCCACTGCATATACAAGCTCAAACGGCCTTTCACCCGAACCTTATCATTCATAACCTTCTCCTATCACTTTTGGCATGATCCGTAGCTTTTTTTCTTTAATTACATCATTATAGCACAAGAAAGGGCAGACGTCCACGGAAAATAGCGGTATGAGGGGGCCCGTCACCGCCGCAGGAAGCGGACGGACTGCCGGTCAGCGTCCATCTCGCACCAGGCTCCCATGGGAAGGGTGGCCGTGGTCCTTCTGTGGCCGCAGCCAAGGCCGGACAGGACCGGGATGCCCATGGCCCCGAAGCGGTCTCTTAGGAGCTCTTCTACGGGATAGGCGGAGCAGTAGCGGTCTTCGCATCCATTAAAGTCGCCCAGGAGGATCCCTTTTACGCCTTTAAAGAGACCGGCGTTCTCCATCTGGGTGATATACATGTCGATGGAGGGGACCTGCTCGGTCACGTCCTCCAGAAAGAGGATCTTATCCTTTGTATCGGTCTGGTAGAAGGTGCCGGTCATGCGGGCGAACACGGTGACATTGCCGCCTGTGAGACGGCCGCTGGCTTTCCCGCCTGACAGGGTCTCCAGCGCTTTCCCTTCTGGGTTCTTGAAGTCCAGCTCCTGCCAGTCGGTAAAGATGGCTTCCTTTAAACAGGCGGCCGTGTATGGGTCCATAGGGGGATCGATCATGTTGGAGGAGGGCATGGGGCCGTGATAGGCCACGATGCCCCATCTCTGGCTGAGTGTGGCCAGCAGGTTGGTGATATCGGAAAAGCCCAGGAAGAGCTTGGGGTTTTTCCGGATGGTCTCTTGGTCTAAGTAGCCCATGATCTGGGCGCTGCCATAGCCGCCTTTGGCGCAGATCACGCCTTTGATCTTTGGGTCTGCGAACATCTGGCTGATATCCCCGGCCCGGTCTTCGGGCCTGCCGGCCAGGTAGCCGGTCTCCAGAAAGCCCTTCACTCCGTCTTCCTGCCGCCAAGATGCCAGCCGCCCATCTGCAGCTGCGCCTTCCCGCTCTGTCCTCTCCAAAGCTGCGCCTTCCTGCTCTGTCTCCTCTACAAGTGCTCCTTCCGTTCCTGCCACTTCAGCCTTGGTTTCTTTCGCCTGTATCCTGTCAGCTCCCTCTCTCCTTTTTTTCTCTTCCTCCAGCTCCTGGAAGATCTGGCCGCTGCGGGCCAGTGCCTGGCCTACCTTTACCTTTAAGCCCAGGCTCTCCAAGGCTTTCACGCAGAGGGCGATCCTTTCCTCTGTGATCGGGGATGCCGGGGCTACCAGCCCTACCGTATCCCCTTCCTGTAATCTTTTCGGATATACCATCGTTCTCTCCATCCCTATCTAAAAAGCCCGGAAGGTGCTTTTGCACGCCCGGGCTTTTTCTCATCCGGCGGCCCAGCGGCCGCCGGTCTTTCCGGCGCCCAGAAAAGCATCCTGGCCCGCCGGCTCACCTATATCCTCTTATATGCTCCTGTAAGCTCTTACTCTACGGTCACACACCTAAACAGCGGATGCGCGCCAAAGTCTACAGTAAAGCCCTTTACGTAGGGCTTTGCCAGGACCATGGTGTTGCGGTAGTACAGCGGGAGCACCGGCATCTCGTCCATGAGGATCGCTTCACACTCGGTGAAGATCTCCATACGCTCTGCATTGTCCGCGCTGGCGGCTGCCTGGTTCAAAAGGTCGTCATACCGCAGGGCTTCTTCGCTCTGCCAGCGGCACTCCTTCTCCATACGCCCCTTGTTGAAGATGTTTAAGTTGGTGTTGGGATCTAAGTAGTCGCCGGTCCAGCCGTCGAATGCCACATCGAAGTTCCCGGCGCCGTGCTCATCCCAGTAGACCTTGGATTCAAAGGTCACGATCTCGCACTCCACACCTAAGTTCTCCTTCCACATGGCCTGCATGACCTGTGCCTTGTCCTTGTTCTCCTGGGTGTTGGTGATGATGAACTGGAGGACCGGGAGCCCTTCGCCGTCCGGATAGCCTGCATCGGCAAGGAGCTGCTTAGCCGCTTCCACATCCTCCTTGATCAGCGTCTCGCCAACCTTCTCGCGGAAGTTCGCCGTGTCATCGCCGTAGGGGATCCCGTAGGGGACAAATGCGAACGCCGACTTTGGTTTCGAGGGGACCACCGCCTGGTTGATCGTATCCCGCTCGATCGCCATGGAGAGGGCCTTGCGCACCTCCGGCGTCATGTACTCCTTGGAGCAGTTGAAGTCAAAGTAGGAGGTCCCGATCAGGTCATGGGCGGAAAGCTCATCGCTGCCCTCATACTGGGCCATAGCCTGGGTGCCTACGGAGCTGCCGATCATCACGTCGATATCGCCGGAATTATAGGCAGAGAGGGCCGCCTCAGCCTGCTCGATGATCACCATCTCGATGGTCTCCAGCGCCACGTTTTCCGCGTCATAATAGTTGGGGTTCTTCACCAGGGTATAGCCTGCCTGGGGCTTGATCTCCTTTAACATGAAGGGGCCGTTGCACACATAGGTATCCGCGCTCTTGACCCAGGACTCGGATCCCTCTACCACATCCTTCTTCACCGGAGCCCAGTTAGAAGAAGCGGTCAGACTGACAAAATACGCGGTGGGGTTCTTTAAGGTGACCTCCAGCGTGGTGTCGTCCAATGCCTTGACCCCTACCTCGTCTGCTGTACACTCGCCATTGTTATATTCCTCTGCGTTCACGATGTCGAACAGGTTCCAGGCCGCCGGACTGATCAGCTCCTGATCCAGCTCCCGCTTCCAGGAATATTCGAAATCCGCTGCGGTCAAAGGCGATCCGTCGGACCACTTCAGCCCGTCGCGGAGCGTAAAGGTATAGACCAGGCCGTCGTCCGAGACCGTGTAGCTCTCGGCCATAGCCGGCTCCACATTACTCCCGTCATCGGAGAAACGATAAAGGCCATTGAACAGGTTCAGCAGGACTGCGGAAGACTGGGCATAGTTGCACATCCCGGGATCTAAGGTCTCCGGCTCCGCGCTCAGGGCATAGGTCAGGGTGCTGCCGCCCCCGGCGCTCTCCCCTGCCTCTGCCGCCTGGGTCGTCTCGTCAGATCCGCCTGCGGCTGCCGTGCTCTCGGTCTGCGCCCCGTCACCGGCGGCTGCCGTGGTACTCTCTGTACTGCCACCACCGCCGCAGCCGGTGAGCCAAGATACGGTCATGGCCGCGGTAAGTGCGATGCCAAGCCAAGTTTTTCTCATAATGTTCTCCTCCTAAGATTCTTGATAGTTTTTGATCTATCCGATCGGTCCGCCCGGATCTTGCCCGTCAAGGCGGGATCTGGGTCCGCCGTTGGATACTTACATAAAACCCGCTCAGACCAGATGGCACGCCACATAATGGCTGTCATTGACTTTCTTAAGCCTGGGCCTGGACTGCCTGCACACATCCTCAGCATACTGGCAGCGGGAACAGAACCGGCACTCGTCCTTTGGATCGATGGGGGATGACACGTCCCCCTCCAGCACGATCCGCTGGCTGGCCGCCGCCAGGTCCGGATCCGCGATCGGTTCCGCCGAGATCAGGGCCTTGGTGTACGGGTGGAGCATATGGGTATATACCTCATCGGCCTGTCCATATTCCAGCAGGTCTCCCAGGTACATCACGCCGATCTGGCTGGAGATGTGCCTGACCATAGCCAGGTCGTGGGAGATGAACAGATAGGTAAAGCCATACTTTGCCTGGAGCTCCTCTAAGATATTGATGATCTGGGCCTGGATCGATACATCCAGAGCGGAGATCGGTTCGTCACAGACGATGAACTCCGGTTCCGCCGCCAGAGCCCTGGCGATGCCGATCCTCTGGCGCTGGCCGCCGGAAAATTCATGGGGATACCGGTTGATATGGTCCGGCTTTAAGCCTACCAGCTCCACCAGCTCCCGGACCCTGTCACCCACATCCTTACCCTGCTTTAGGTCCATGAAGCGGATGGGCTCTGCGATGATGTCCATCACGTTCTTCCTGGGGTCTAAGGAGGTATAGGGATCCTGGAAGATCATCTGCATCTTCCGCCGGAAGGCCTTCATCTCCTTATCGCCCAGAGCGGTGATATCCTGCCCTTTATAAAGGATGGTCCCTGCTGTGGGCTCGTACAGCTTCAGCACCGTCCGGCCGATGGTGGTCTTGCCGCAGCCCGACTCCCCTACCAGCCCCATGGTCTCCCCCTGTCCGATCGAGAAGGAAACGTCATCCACTGCCTTTAAGATATTCGGTTTTTTAAAAAGCCCTGCCTTCAGCTCAAAATATTTTTTCAGGCCCTTGACCTCCAGGCAGGTCTCACGGCTGCTGCTGATGCTCATGCCTGTTCCTCGCTTTCTACCATAGAGCGTTCTCCTTACTCCTCGCTCTCTTTCACGGGGGCGCTCTCCTTACTCCCCGCTCTCTTTCACGGGGACGCTCTCCTTGCTCCTCGCTCTCTTTCACGGGGACGTTCTCCTTACTCTTCGCTCTCTTTCACAGGTCGTTCTCCTTGCTCCCCGCTATCCAGGCGCCCTCTCCCAGATGCGCATACCGTCGTGCGTGTTATAGCGGCATGCCCACTCTGGCCTTCACGCTCTCATTATGCAGCCAGCAGGCGCTCTTATGGCCTTCCCCCACCAGGGCCAGCTCCGGCTGGTAGCCGTGGCACAGCTTCATGGCATAGGGACAGCGGGCAGCAAAGGGACAGCCCTTTGGCGGATCTAAAAGGTCCGGCGGCGTGCCGAAGATCGGGATCAGCCGCTCTCCGTCCGCCTTGGGGACCGAGCCCAGCAGTCCCTTGGTATAGGGGTGGGCGGTGTGATAAAAGATGTCCCGCACGTCCCCCTCCTCCACGATCAGACCGCCGTACATGACGATGATCCTGGTACACATGCTGGCGATGACCCCCAGGTCGTGGGTGATCAAGATCAGGGACATCTGGTACTGCTCCCGCATCTTCCGCATCAGATCCAGGATCTGGGCCTGGATCGTCACATCCAGGGCCGTGGTAGGCTCATCCGCGATCAAAAGCTTCGGGGTACAGGCCATGGCGATCGCGATCATGACCCGCTGGCGCATGCCGCCGGAAAGCTCATGGGGATACTGGCGGATCCGCTTTTTAGGATCCGGGATCCCCACCTGGGCCAGCACCTTTAAGGCTCTCTCGCTGGCCTGGGCCTTGCTGAGCTTCAGGTGCCGTCTCAAGGGGCTCATGATCTGCTCCCCGACCGTAAAGAGGGGGTTTAAGCTGGTCATCGGGTCCTGGAAGATCATGGAGATCTCATTTCCCTGGTACTTGCGCATCTCCTTGACCGACTTCCCGGCCAGATCCTCTCCGTTAAAGGCGATCCTGTCGGCCTCCATGACCGCATTATCCTCTAACAGATGCATGACCGAGAGCATGCTGACCGACTTCCCGCAGCCGGATTCGCCCACGATCCCTAAGCGCTCGCCCCTGCACACATGGAAGCTGACGCCGCGTACCGCCTGTACATAGCCGTCGCTGGTCTTAAAACCGGCCCTTAAGTTTTCTATAGTTAATAAGATATCATCAGAAGCCAAGATCGTCTCTCCTATCTCTTTTATCCGGCTGCCTTTTCTCGACGCCCCCACCTCCCGCCAAAATGCTGTACGGCAGATACGTCGGGGAGGACCGCCCTCCCTTCGCTACTTTATGGCGAGGGTGTGGAAAGTGCCCCCGCGCAGCCTGCGAAAGGCCAGCCTGTCACTTCTTCAGCCGCGGGTCCAATGCGTCCCGCAGCCCGTCGCCGATAAAGTTCAGGGCGAAGATCGTCAGGCTGATCGCCGCCGCCGGGAAGAACATCTGGTAAGGGCAGGTGAACAGATACTCGATCGCGTCGTTAGCCAGGGTACCCCAGCTGGCCTGGGGGACCTGGATCCCGATCCCTAAGAAGCTTAAGAAGGCCTCCTGGAAGATCGCCGAGGGGATCAGGAAGGTGACGGTCACGATGATCGTGCCGATACTGTTGGGGATCAGATGGTGGAGCAGGATCTGCCACTTGTTCAGGCCGCAGACCTTGGCCGCCAGGGCGAAATCCTGCTCTCTGAGCGTTAAGATCTGCCCCCGGACCATCCTGGCCGTGGTGATCCAGAAGGTCAGGCACATGGCCAGCAGGATGCTCCCCATGGTGTTCCCCAAGAACATCATGATCAAGATCAGGTAGATCAGACTGGGGATCCCGGAAAGGATATCCACGATCCGCATCATGATCAGATCCGCCGTCCCGCCGAAATACCCGGCGATCCCGCCATATAAGACCCCGATGATCATATTGACAAAGGCGGCCGTGAAGCCGATGGTCAGGGAGATCCTGGCCCCGTACATGGTCCGGATGAAGATATCCCGCCCCATCTTATCGGTGCCGAACCAGTGTTCACGGCTGGGCCACTCCAGCATGTGGGCAAAATCCGTACTTTCGTAGCTGTACTGGGAGAACATGGGAGCAAAGACCGCGAAGGCGGTCATCAGCACCAGCACCACGATCCCGAACATGGCCAGCTTGTCCTTCTTTAACCGTTCCCACACCATCTGATGATAGGGCCGGCTCTTGCGCTGGATCAGGTCGCTCTCTTTCTCGCTCTCATCCAAGAGCGCCAGCAGCTCCTCCGGGATCTCATCGGTCATGGAAAAAGTAGGTGTATTCTTCTCGTTCATCATTTCCTCCTACTTGTCGATCTTGATCCGCGGGTCGATCACCGCGTACAGGATATCCACGATCAGGTTGCACAGGAGGATCAGCGCGCCCACAAAGATCGTGAGCCCTAAGGTGACCGAATAATCCCGGTCATTGATCGCGCTGACAAAATACCGGCCGAGCCCCGGCACGGAGAACAGCTTCTCGATGATGAAGGTACCGGTGAGCAGCGCCGCCACCATAGGGCCTACATAGGTCACGATCGGCAGCAGAGAATTCTTCATGGCATACTTGCCGATCACCAGGTATTCCGGGGTCCCCTTGGCCCGCTCCGTGCGGATATAGTCCTGCCGCATGGTCTCCAGCATACTGGAGCGCATCAGCCTGGTGATATAGGCGATCTGGGAAAAGGCCATGCAGAATACCGGAAGGATATAGTGCTTCCAGGAGGTCAGGCCAAAGGAGGGGAGCAGCTGCAGCTTTTCACAAAATATGTACATCAGCAGCACACAGATCACGAAGCTGGGTACCGACACGCCCACTGTCGCCACGATCATGGCGATCATATCCGGCGCCTTCCCCCGTTTCACCGCAGCCACGATCCCTAAAAGGATCCCGGCCACTAAGGAGATCGCGATCCCCCATGCGCCCACCCGGGCGGACACCGGAAAGCCTTGCCCGATCAGCTCGCTGACCGTGGTGTCCTGCTTTTTAAAGGAAGTCCCTAAGTCCCCGTGGAGCAGGTTTCCCAGATACCGGGCATACTGCTGGGGGATCGGGTCGTTGAGGCCGTACTGATCTGAGATCTTCTCCAGGATCTTCGGCGGCACGTTCCGGTTATCCTCCGGGCTGAAAGGGCCTCCCGGGATCGCGTGGAGCAGGAAGAATGTGATCGTTACAAGGATGAACAGGGAGAGTGCGCCCACTCCCAATCGTTTTAAGATATACTTTGCCATGCTTTCCCTCATTTCCTGGTCTGGCCGCAGAGACGCTCGCGCCTTTGCCGGGGCCTCATCATGAAAAGGGCACAGTAAATAAGATCCACTGCGCCCTTGCTCTGGATATATCTGCTATCCTGCCATTATCTATCTATGTCTAAGCTAGATCCAATAAAAGTTCTATCAATCATAGCACATATGGGGTGGGAAATCAAGACTACAGTTTATTTTTCCAGGGTTGACTGACCGGCAGAAAAAACCGGGCCTCACAGCCCCTTGATCGCCTCGTAGATCCCTTCCTCTTCATTGCTCAGGGTCACATAGGCGGCGGCCGCTTTTACCTGGTCCGACGCGTTCCCCATGGCGATGCCGTAGCCCACGGCCCGGAGCATCCCCATATCGTTCTCTCCGTCCCCAAAGACGGCGGCCTCCTCCAGCGATATCCCGTAATGGCCGCACAAGATGCGGATCCCTTCGGCTTTTCCCACCCCCGGCGCCATCACCTCCAGATAATAGGCATTGGAGCGCAGGACGGATAACTGGGGATAGCGTGTCTTCAAGAACCGTTCCGCCCGCCCCAGATCCTCCGGCTCCCCCATCAGCAGGAACTTATGGAGGCCGCCCTGTTCGGCAAAGATCTGGCCCATATCTCCCACCAGGGCCTTTCCCTCGGTGATCTGCTCTTCCCGCTGTACTCTTGGATCCTGATCGTCATCCACCACCCATAGGTCCCAGCCATAGCCGTTGCGGACCACCTTCGGATGGTCCCGCCTTAAGGCCGCCCATATCTCCACTGCTAAGTCCAGCGGGATCGGATGGCTGTACAGCTCCCTCCCCTCCTTGTCCAGCACCAGCGCCCCGCTGTAGCAGATCATGGCCTCCCGGTCGCAGAACTCCCTCTGCACCAGGCGCACCGCGCTGGGCATCCGGGCCGATACCAGGATGAAGGGGATCTTCTTCACCTCCAGCTCCCGCAGCTTCATGGCGGTACGCTCCGGCACATGGTGCCGGCTGTCTAGCAGCGTCCCGTCAATGTCACTGTAGATCACCTTGCATTGAAGATCCTTCGGCAGGCCCTTTATCCGCTCTTCCCTCTTCTCTATCTCTTCCATCTTCTCTATCTCTTCCATTTTATCTATCGCCACTCTCTCCTCTATTTTCTCCATTTTCCATCGTTCCCTCTGGAGCTGGCCGACTTCTATCGATCTCTCTGCCGTGCTGTCGGACACAGTCTATCGACGCTCCTCTGACGGCCAAAGTCCCCCATCTTTGATCTGGCCCCTCACGGTCTCAGCAGCCCGTTCATCTCCCGCTGCAGCTTCAAGAGCCCGCTGTCCATGGACATCTCTCCGCTGATGATGCGGCTGATCTCTCCATCCGCCAGCGCCATGGCCGAAGGGTACAGACGGAAATTAGGTGCCGCCACCGCCTCCTCCATCACCTGCCGGATCACCTCCACATCCATATCCCCATTTCCCGGGATGTCGTTCCCTAAAACCTGTCGGAGAAGGGGGGACTGGACGGCGCTCCTTTGCACCGGCATCCCCTGGGAGGCCTCCAGCAGATGGAGCTGGGTCTCTTCCTCATAGCAGAGCGTCTTGATGAACTCCCAGGCCAGCTGCTCCTGCCTGGTCCTGCTGCCGATCCCCATCAGCAGCGTATCCAGCTTTACCTGGCCCTGCCCGTCCGGACCGGAGGGCAGCTTTACACAATCCCACTCGAAATCCGAATATTTTTTGATCCGCCAGGGATAGGGCTTGTAGGTCCGATACTCCGAAAAGGCAAAGGGGCGGAAGGCCACCTTTCCCTGGTCAAATTCCCGGGCGGTCACCACATAACCCTCGTTCACACTGTTCAGGTCCCGAACGAACTTGACCCCCGCCTCCACCTTAGGATCGGTGAGATAAGCGGCAGACCCGTCCTTTTCGAACAAAAAGGCCCCGCTGGAATCCACCGCCTCCTGCCATCCATAATCAAAGCAGCCAAACTGGTCGATGACCCCGTCACCATCCGTATCCTTCGTGACCTTGCGGCAGATGGACAGGAGGTCGTCCCAGGTCCAATCCGCCCCCGGCAACGGGATCTTCTCCTTCTGGAGTAAGGTCTTGTTTACGAACATCAAGGTGGGGACACTCTCATAAGGAAGGGCATACTGGGCATCCCTGATATTCCCATAAGCATAAGCGCCCTCGTAATAGGTGTCGCTGTGGAAGGTCCCATCCTTCTCGATCAAAGGGTCCAGATCCTTCAAAGCCCCCAGAGAGACCAGGATATCCAGCTCACCCTCGGGGATCATGAACACATCCGGCTCGGTCCCCAAAAGGATCTGCTCCGCCAGCCACTCCGGATAGTCTTCCTTTAAGATCCCGCTGTCATATTCTACCCGGACACCTGGATGTGCCTCCTCGAAACGACGGATCGCCCCATCCACCACCTCATAACAGCTTCCTGTAGGGACATCCCAATAGCTGCCCGCGATCATCCCAAAGCGCAGGATCTTCTCCTTGTCCTGCTCCCGGCTTAGGATCGCAAAGACCGCGCCCACGACCGCCAACAGGGCCGCGGTTATGGCCATGGAGAAGACCACGGCCTTTTTTCCTACATATCGCATATCCCGCCTCCTTTCGCGCCGCCCGTATCCAAGTACAGCCCTACGCTTCGATCTGCCCACACTCACGCACAGCCCGGCATCTTTTGATCTGCCGCACATGTCCACACAGCGCACGCTCCCGCCAGAGCAGAGCCGGACCAGTCACCCCAGATCCCGTGTGGTGACCCCGGTCTGCACCGCCCATATGGCCAGCTGGGTCCTGTCCCGCAGATCCAGCTTGCCCAGGACCGAGCTTAAGCAGTTGCGCACGGTACCCTCTGAAAGGCACAAGGCCGCCGCGATCTCCTTATTGGACCGGCCATAGCCCACCTGCTGGATCACCCTCCACTCGGTCTTTCCCAGCTCCTCTATGCTCCGGTCATCCACCTGGATCGTATAGTTCCCTTTAGCCATCTGAGAGAACAGCCGCACCACCTTGGTGGCGATATCCGGATTGATCATGGCCTTGCCCCCGTGGACCGTGCGGATCGCGGAGGCCAGCTCCGCCATGGAGACGCCCTTCAGCAGATAGCCGCTGGCGCCGTATTTTAACGCATTATATACATATTCATCATCGTCGAAGGTGGTCAGGATGATGATCTTGATCTGGGGATAGTTCTCCTTGATGATCTGGGTACAGGACACACCGTCCATCCCCGGCATCCGCACGTCCATCAGGATCACATCCGGCTTTGCCTTGCGCACCGAGCGGATCACCTCCCGGCCATCGGCCACCGTATCGATCACTTCCATATCTATGTTCGTGGACAGCACGATCTTTAAGCTGTCCCGAATCAATTCCTGGTCGTCGGCGATGACGATCTTGATCTTTTCTTTCATCCGTACTCCTCCCCCCACCGGATCGGTATCCGCGCTTCGATCCAAAAGCCATCCCTGCCGTCATAGCTTAAAGACCCGTTCAAAAGCTCCAGCCGCTCCTGCATATGCTTCAATCCAAAGCCTTCCTCCACTGCGCCGCAGCCTGTCCCGTTATCCTTCACCGTGATGGTCAGCCATTGGCCCACCTTGGAGATCGCGATGTGGATCTTCGTAGCATGTCCATGGCGAATCGCATTAGTTGTAGCCTCCTGGACGACCCGGTAGATGGCCTCCTCCTCGTCCTCATGGAATTTTAAAGGCGTGACCTGGTGGTCAAAGGTGATCTCCGCGCCGGAAGCCGCGCTGGTATCCTCCAAAAGCTTTGTGACCGCCCTTTCCAGGTCGAATTTTTCCAGCGCGTCCGGCCGCAGCTTGCTCACGGACCGGCGCACATCGGTGATCCCCTGTCTGGCCACCTCCCCGATCTTCATCAGCTGCTGCTTCGCGGCCTCCGGCGCGATATCTAACATGGTCAGGCTGGCGTCGATCCCTGCCACGATCCCGGTCAGGGCATGGCCCAGGGTATCATGGATCTCCCGGGCCAGACGGTTCCGCTCCCGCATCTCCGCATTTTTCTCCGCCTCCGCCGCATATTCCTTCAGCTTCTGGTTCGCTTCCTCCAGCTGGTCGTTCAGGTTCTGG
The DNA here is from genome assembly GCA_910585635.1 of uncultured Lachnospiraceae bacterium. Classification (GTDB taxonomy): domain Bacteria; phylum Bacillota; class Clostridia; order Lachnospirales; family Lachnospiraceae; genus Caccovicinus. Next base: position 94,898 of record CAJUFE010000006.1, read on the forward strand.
ATCCGCTCCCGCTCCCGGTATTCGCCCTGGATCAGCATGGTCATATATAGGATGAACAACACCAGGTTCATGGAGCTGAACACGCTCAAGGTCCCCCGCAAAAAGGCCTGGGTACTGGCCCCATAGGCGGTGAGGAACTGCTCCCAGGGGATCATATTAAAATACGCCCCGGTCAGGTTATGATTGACGATGGTGTACAAGCCCACGATCGCCACCCCTAAGACCACCTTCTGCTTGCTGCCCTTCTGGCCCCGCACCATGTCCGCCACCACCAGGAGCACCAGCCCATTATAATCCATGTTCATAGCCACCGTAGCGCCGATACAAAAGAGCATCTCCAGCACCATGACGGTATTGCGCAGAGCTCTCCTCTTATGTTCCCAAAGCTGCCCCAGGCAGCTTAAGAACACCAGGCACAGATAACAGATCAAGGCCGTCGCCAGCATGGTCTGGGGCTTCCACGGCCTGACACGGACCAGCTCTAAAAATGCCTCTGCCTCCATGGCATCTACCACTGCCTGGATGCTGTAGGCCATACTGCCCGCCACCAGGCAGACCGCTGCCAGGTTCAAGATATACGCCGCCTGCTGCAGGCTGGTGAACACCCGCTCTCTGCTCATACCGATCCTCCCTCAGTCCTCCGCCCCGTCTCTGGCACCACTGCCCGCCAGGCCCACCTGCCGCCGCTCCCCGGCATGCAGCCCCACCTGCCGTCAGGTCCAGCCGCTGCTGGATGCTCAAACCCCAGCTTTCCCTGTGAGCCTGGGCCTTCACTGCCATCCATCGATCCCATACCGCTCTAAGTCCTCCTTTACGATCAGCTCCGTAGGGATGCGGATCTCCCTTTCTATTTCCTCCCCCTCCAAGATCCGATAGGCCGCCGCCGCGGCCTCTCTCCCGATCCGGCGGGGGAACTGAGCCGCCGTGGCTGCCATAAAGCCGGCCTCGATCATCGCTTTCCCATCCGGAGAGCCATCTACGCCGTATACGGCGATCTGCCCCTCCAGCCCGGCATCCTTTAATGCGGCCATCGCTCCCATAGCGGCCAGATCGTTCAGGCACATAATCACATCGGCCTTCGGATACCGCTCCAGGAGCTGCTCTGTAGCCGGCATCGCCAGCTCCAGCTGCCCCAGACAATCAGCCTCCGCTAAGATCGTAAAGCCCGCCTGCCCCTCCATGGTCTCCTTAAAGCCCTGGATCCTGTCCAGACCGGATTTCGCCGCGCTGTGGGTCAAAAGGAGGATATCCCCTCCCTCACGGCTTTCCAGGAGGTGGCGGGCGCACTGAGCCCCGGCCTGCCAGTTATCCGATACGATCGTACAGGAGACCAGCTGGGATTCAAACACATCACTGTCCACCACGATGATCGGGATACCGGCCGCATGGGCCTCCTCCAGAGCCGGACCGATCTGCTTCCAGTCCACCGGGTTGATGAAGATCCCGTCCACTTTCTGCGCGATCATCGCCTGCACCTGCTGGATCTGCTTTTCCACATCCAGAGCCGGATCCCTGGTGATCAAGATGTCCCCCCTGGCTTCCAGTTCATTCCGTATCTCATCATCGATGATCTCATAAAAGGGGTTGTTCATGGTCATATAGGTCGCTCCGAACTTATGTCTTTTCTCCGCCCCCAGCCGGACCTGCCGTCCCCAGAGCCACCCGGTCAAGACACCTGCCAGTAATATGGTCCCCAAAAGATACCAGGTCCATCTTCTTCTCTTGCTCATCCTCTACGCCCTGCCCCTCCCCGCTCTCGCGATATGGTCCTATCCTATACCTATTTTATCATCAGTGTCCCGGCTTTTAAAGGAGCATTTTTCAGTATGCCGCCGGTCGATCGCATGCCGCCAGCCGATCCAAAGGGCATCCTACGGCAACAGGGAGACGCGCTCCCCGCGCCTCCCCCTCTGCCTTCTTTTCTTTTGCCTTATATCTGCCCTGCTGCCTTCAGGATCGCTCCCACGTTTTTCTTTCCCTTTTTCCTCCCTGTATGGATGAGGAGCGCTGCGCCGCCTGACAGGAGGGCGATCGCTATACCGGACACTCCCCTCAAAAGATCCGGGCTCGTGACGATCCCCGTGTAGGCCAGGAGGGCGCCTATGGCAGCCAGCGACAGCGCCAGCCTCTGCCAGACCCCCAGCCGCATCAGGGCTTCTGTCTGCATCTTTGCTTCTTTGATCAGGAACGCTTTTTTCTCATCCATACATCCTCCCGCCTTTCTCTGGTATCAGTTCTAAGAGTGTGCGCTCTAAACGAGGCCGCTATCCCGGAAGATCCGCTGGTCCACAGGCTGGCAGGCCTCGACGCAAAGGATCGATGATCAATAGGACAGGCCTGGATCGAAGAACCCGAGGAGTACGCCGATGAACGCTACCACCACTAAGATCAGCATGACCATGGTGGGGGAGATCTTCTTTTTCGTCATCAGCCACCAGCAGAGGATCACGGTACCTGCGGAGAGCAGCTTCGGATAGACCTGGTCGAAGGTGCTCTGCAGCTCGATCACTCCGGGGATCGCAAAGGATGTGGTGACATTGATCCAGCTGGCCGCCACAGCCCCGATGACCATGGTCCCGATCATGATGATCGAATCACGGAGAGCCTGGGCCTGTTCGCCCACCAGCATCTCCACCGCCTTGCCGCCCAGCTCATAGCCCTTGAAATAGGCGAACCGCATCCCGAAGAACATCAATGCGTTCCAAACGATGATATAGAAGATCGCGCCTAAAGGAGACCCGTTACCGGAAAGTCCCAGTGCGATGCCTAAGAGGATCGGGATCAATGTGCCTACGATCAGAGAATCGCCGATACCGGCCAGCGGCCCCATAAGACCGGCACGGATACCGTTGATCGTCTCCCCGTCGATGGCCTCGCCATTAGCCTTGGCCTCCTCCAGACCGGCGGTCATACCCACCACCAGGGTACCGATCTGAGGTTCTGTGTTGAAGAACGCGGTATAGGTCTGCATGGCGTCTTTCTTCTCTTCCTGGTTGTCATACAGCTCCTCCACCACCGGGAGCATAGCGCACAGGTAGCCAAAGGTCTGCATATGCTCCTGGGAGAAGCAGGTCAGATGTCCATAGAACCAGGATAAGAAAGATTTATTTAGTGCTTTTTTCGATAATTTCTTCATCTTAGATATCCTCCTCTTCATCGTATGCATCCACGCCAGCCACTGCCGGACGGACCTTCAGCATCTGGACCTTATAGTTGATCACGGCAAAGAACCCGCCGATCACCGCCGCGCCGATCAGGTTCACACCCATACAGGCCGCCAAGGTAAAGCCGAAGAAAAAGGTCAGGAAATCCGTCGCCTTGGTCACCACCTGCTTTAAGAGGATCGCCACACCTACTGCCGGGAGCAGGCTGCCTACGGTGAACAGAGTCTTCATGGCGATGCCGTCCATGGGCAGATAGGCCTTCATCAGGTCCACCATGCTGGAACCGGCCAGGGTGATCGCCACGGTGGGGAGGAAGGAGCAGAGCAGATGGGAGATCCACGGAAGCCCCATATCCACCAGATACAGCTTCTTGAAATCGCCTTTCTCCACGGCCTTCCAGCCGATATGCTGCCAGACCAGGTTGACCGTCGCGGTCCCATAAAATAACACGGTACCAAGTGTACCTACCGCCGCGCCCAGGGCCGCCGCCATATCTTTCGCCGCGCCGGATGCCGGGTCTAAGCCCATCCCTTTGATCGCACAGATCGAAAGGGGGATCCCGATGTAGCTGATCGCACGCACATCGGCGGAAACGGTCCCACCCGGGGTGACCAACGCTATGTAGATGACCTGGATCGCCGCGCCGACGATGATACCCGTCTGGATATCGCCTAAGATCAAGCCCACCACAAGGCCTGCCACCAAAGGACGGCCCAGTGTATAGTTACCGAATGACGTTCCGCCCATACCTGGCATACTGGACAAGCATGCGCAGAACCCTAATAAGATCGCTTGAAATAGATTGATCTGCATGATCTACTACCTTTCCTTTCTCAGATGTTTTCCCATCGTGCTCTCTGTCTGGCGCCCTGTCTCCTCTGGCCGACGCTCTCTGGCCGCATCTCCCATCCAAAGCGCCTTCCCGCCCGACAGCCTGTCAATGGAAGCCGAACTGCCCTCTGAACTTGGTCCAGTTCCCGATCGCCTCATCCTTTAAGAGAGCGAACTCCACGCTGTAGCCCTTCTTCATGATATCCTCCAGAGCCTGTGCCTCCTCCTGGGTGATCGACTGGTTATTGCCCAGCTTGGTGGCCCCGGGACGGTCGTTACAGGGGCCGATGATCACCGTCTTGATGCCGGGGTCAAAGCCCTGGTCCACTAAGATCTTCTTCATGTCCACCGGGTTCTTGGTGATCAGGAAATACCGGTCCTTGCTGTCTAAGACCTTCTGGCATTTGGTCTTCCACTCCTCCATGGTCCACACGAAGGTCTTCTTCCCTGACGCGCTCTTGTAGGCGGCCTTCAGCACAGGATTGCTGGCGGCTAAGTCGTTCACCGCTACCAGCCCGTCACAGGGGAACTCCAGCGCCCACCTGGTACAGGTCTGGCCGTGGATCATACGGTCGTCTACTCGGACAAATGATACTGACATCTCTTTTTCCTCCTCTATATTTTTTTTCTATATTTTTCTTTATTTGTTGTTTTCTTTTTTATCGTTTTTTCGTTTTTATCGTTCACTCTGGCCTTTTAAACAGCCTGCATACTCCTCCGCGATCCTGCCCTGCGGCCTCCGACGCGGTCATACCGTCTGCACCCTCGACCATTTACACGTCCTCCTCCTCATCGCCGACGTCCAGCGCCATCCTCTGGATCCCGTTCCTGGACTCCTGGAGCAGGGCCTCGGCCAGGCTGTCCCCGTCCAGCGCATCCTTCATCATCGATGCCGTCAGCGCCATGGGCAGGTTCATCCCGCCAAAAGCGGTGGCCTTATCCAGCAGCCCCTTCTTCGACAATACATCTAATGCATTGGTCAATGGGGACCCGCCGATGATATCCGCCAGGACCAGGATCTCATCCTCCGGCCCGATCGGCTGGATGGTCTTTTCAAACCGCTCCACAAAAGCGTCTGCCCCCATGCCGTCCTCCATGCTGGCGCTGAGGATGTCCTCCCTGTCCCCTCCGGCCAGCATCTTTAAGACACTGTGGAGCCCCGGGGCAAAGGTGCCGTGGCTGACCAGTACAACATACTTCATATCCGTACCTCCTTTATCACATTTCTTTTTTGTTCCGTTCTTGTAGTATGATCATACCAATTTTTTTCGCCTGCGCCATCTGCCTATTGTCACTATTTCCTCACGGATCTTATTACATTTGTCATATCGGGGGTGACATATGATATAGAAAACACTTCCATCCTGGGCTATAACGATGAAAATGCATTGAGCTGCGTGATCACATTAGCCTACTATAACGCGGTCAATGCATATACGCTGATCCGGGAGCTGCCATGATCTGTAGGATCCGCTCATCGAAAAGGCACTTAAAAAGACCAGCGACGGCTTTCAACAGCCTGTCTGCTGGTCTTTTTTTCGACTTTATCTCACATGGACCCCGACCTTTATCAGTCGATCATCTATCAGATCGAGAAATCCATATTTTCCATATCCTGCGTGACCCTTTGGGTATCCGGATACAGGTCACTACTTTTATAACCTATCTGTCTCATTTCTTCAGCGATCCTTCCTGGATCGGTCAATCGGATCTCATAAAGATGTTCTTTACATTTTGGCATATATTCCATAGCGATCGGATCGATCCCCACCTTCATGTTCAAGACCTTTTCTTCCTGTTCTCGCAAAACATAATAGGGAAATACTGTAAAAACCCCCTTCTGCGCACGGATCCTTTGACTGTGATATGGATGGATGATCGCCAAAGGCGGCACCGTTCCCATGCTTACCGGAACGCCATCGGAATATATCCTTAACAACATATAGAAAAACGGGTTCATCTCCGCGCTTTCCAAGGCCTCTTTTTCCCTTCCGATATACGAACGCCTCAGATCCTCCAGCGCGGTCAGACTGACGATATTATCAAAATTCTGTTCCTTCTGCTCCAGCGAAAAGTAAATATCCCGATGGTCTTTCAACTCGGCCACGATCCGCTCGATAATGCTGGTATCCAGGCCACAAAAGACCTTTTCGTGCATAGACGCCGCAGCATCCTCCAACAGAGCATCATAGACCGCACCATTCAGCCGCCCGGGCTGCAGCACCCATAAGGTCGGCTGCATCTTACGTCTTTTCTCTGTGATCTCCAGGTTTTTGTATGGTATCAAATATGCCTCCATAGCAAATTCCAATGCAGAAAATAAGGATTCGCTCCAATCCATCAGACGGGTCTTAGAAAAAAAGTGCTGCATGATCTCCTGCCATTCAAAAACCGAGTTGGGCGTCCGGTAATCCGTCTTATCAAAATTTCTAGACATAAAATGCTGGTATCGATAATCCTCCCGCAAATGGTTGTTGCTATAGGTCGAATTTCCATTGTATCGATACTTTGCCAGCCTAAAAAGATTAGGGACAAGGCTATACGATGTATATTCATGTCCTCGAAACCATAAAGGCTTCAGCTGACCATTTTCTTTATACTCCTTTCCAATCATATCAACAACGTCCAATATCTGTCTAAGAGAATCTGCATAGTATCGATGTACAGTCTTTTTTATACTCATTTGGCCTCCTCCTTGACCTCCTCTGATGACATGATCTCAAAACGGTTCTTATAATAATAGGTTTGGATAAAATCAATGGTGTCCTCAAGCATGCTCTGAGGTGTCTTCGCCAATGCCGATCCTGGTTTGTTATAAAATCCCGCGACCACTTTATATACCTTACCGTCCCGCAGATCCCGGACCTTATCCCAGTGTCTGGTATACAATATCTTTAAATGCTCATATTCCTTTTTATCCACCACAAGCTTTTCTTTTTCACCGATAAGATCTAGCAGCATGATAAAGCACTTTATCCTGTAGATAACATGTTTACATTTCTCAAGCTCCCCTTGGATGTGTGTAAATCCATAGGCTTCCATCAACCCCTTTTTCGCCTTCTCTACGTCCTCGTCACTGCTTTCAGCACCCGGATCCAGATATATCGCCAGGAGAGAGTTATCAAGGACTTCTTTTACTTTTACAAAGTTCTCCTCATGGAAATATCCAAATAACAGCTCGACATCCTGGTGGAGACCTCTAAAAAGTAAGCTGATCAGCTCGTCCTTTGTCCGGCCGCCATCCTCCTCTTTGCTACGGTCCCTCCCAAGTATCGCTTGCTCTGCACAGTCCAAAGAGGCATCACAGTACTCCTTACCTTCCACCAACAGCATGTCCATAGGGATCTGTATCCGGCCGCACACCTCTTCCACCGCGCAGTGCTGTCCGGCCAACACCGCAGCCACTGCCCGGAACCTATGGATGTTCGTCGCTTCTTCCCAGCCCATATGATCCTCTATAGCGGCATCACTGGTAGTCTGGAACATCTGTCTGCAATATCCAAAAGGGGTAAGCCCCAAGGTTGCCGCCATGAACAGGTCCGCATTGGATTCTCTATAGATCGTTATCCCCCTCTCGATCAGATCGCTGACCTCCTCCCACAGCAATATATCCCACTCCGTCCCGATCCGCTGTACTTCTGCGTCATCTATCGATCCGTTCCCGAAGACCATGTTCAAGATCCGATAAAGCTCGTTGGATCCCTTGACCGTTTCAAAACCCTTGTCGATTGTCTCCCGGATCTTTGGGATACACCCCCTCCATAATCGAGTCCTTGTGTCTTTGCTGGCACATGCCTTTTTATACTTATGCCAGGTACTATACAGGCGGTTCAGCTCCCGCATATCAAAACAGTATTCTCTGCACTTCTCCTTACCAATCCCCAGCCCACCAAATCCTTCTATCTCTTTTTTCAGTCCCTCTTCAAAGTCACTCTCCTTTAACAGGAGATGCCACCTGTCCTTTTCTGGCTCGCGGTCAGTCATCTGTTCAAAGCAAAGCATATAGATCTGTTCAAGGATCTTCAAAAAACTATCTGCCCTTTCTAGGCTATGCTCTATCAGTTCGAGCGCGCTCACTGTCTCTCTCTCATCGACCACGATCTTTAGATCGAACTGCCCTAAACTACCGAGGAAACGCATCAATGTCGCCTTGAACGCCTTTCTCTTCTTTTCATCGCCATCGTCCTGCATGTGATGGATATCCCGGGCAAAGATCAGATGCAAGAACCTTTCCAGCTCCGTTTCCAAAAAGGCAAACTCCGTCTGGTCGATATTTTCCGACTGTTCGCGACAAAACTGGGCAAACTCTTTTACAGCAGCCTCTGTGATATGGTCTAAGATCTCGTTCTCCAGAACACCCAAGCTATAATACCCAAAATCATTCGAGTACTGGTTCAACAACTTATACATAGCCTGCTCGAACACACTCCGGATGATCGTCTCCGCCAGATAGTGATTCCTGTCCGCGCGATCCATGACACGGATTGAGTGGGAAGCTTCGTGCAGGACCTGCGGGATCATATCAAACATCCGGCCATAATACTCAAACGACGGGACTTGACAGATCAAAAGCTGTTTGTCCACCTTTTTTTCGTTTTGAAAAACTTTCATCGCACAGGCCACATCCGTCAGCATCGTCGGATAAACGATCGGATACAGCATAGGACGCTCATCACCTGTCCCTTTATAACTCTCCCGGTAATGGTAAAAATACTCATATAAAAACTCGCGATAAGCGATCATCATCTTTTCCGCGTCTAATTGTGTCTGGATCTCATATAAAGGAGACTGTCTCGTCTGGGCATTTACATTCTGCAGGAATTTATAATACTGATCGATCGCATCGATGATCAGACGAAGATCATTAAGAAAATGCATCCGGAGATACTTACACTCTTCCCTGTTGCTACAATGCTCATAGCTATCCTTCCATCTTTCGATATAGTCAAAGGTGACTTGCAGATCGCTGATCAGGATCTGCCAATTCACATGGGAATCGTATTCCATCCCCTGCGGCACATATGTATTGACCACTTCCCATAATTCCCTGCTGACATCGATGAAGACCCGCCTTTCCTCCAGGAACATCTTTTCCATATCTTGAAAACGCCTGGCGCTCGTCACAAATCTTTCACTGATCGTTATAACCTTCTCCTTCAGTATCCCTTCCCGATCCGTTATCTGGCTATGCGGAGATACCGATATATCCCCTGCCCCTTTCAATCCAAACATATGATCCGACAATGGCACTAACACCCGCTCATTGATCACTTTGATCCGCCCTGCCCCGATCCCTGTCTGTAATAAACGGACGGTAGACATATCTCCCTCTTCTGCTGTAACCGTTCCTTTGTCCTTTCGGATCAATTTACTTTCGCATAGAGCGCTGTAGAGCTTTGCAAACTCCTCCATGGAGATATACAGCAAAAAATCATATCTCCCAACTAATCCTTCCATCGCTCCGGGAAGGACCCGTTCCTTCTTCTTTGTGCTGTCAAAAAGCTGCCGGGCGAAGGCGCTGTCTGTAGTGATGCGTAACGCAAACACGCATGCATTATTGTTTTGGACCGTATCCTCGCGGAAGGAGCGGAACATTCCTTTCTCATCGATCAGACATTCTATCCCTATATTCGTATATGTATTGAATCCAAACTTTTCCCCTTTCCAACTGATGGTCAAGTTGTTGATCAGCGTGGCGATCCTGAAAATCTTTTCCACCACCCCGCTCTTTACAGCCAGGCAAAAATCCCCGCTGGTGCTGCTACGGTATATCCGATAGCAGTCTTCTTGCTGCATGCATATATTTTTCGTCAAGCACTCGACGATCTTTTCTTCACAGACAGTAAGGATCTCCTCTGTGGACGGCGTCTTTCCATATATACCATGTATGAAATCGATCTGGATGATCCCCAGAAAGGGGCTAGTTGACAGGGTATGGGACCCTTCTGCTGCCTGTACCTTAAAAATACCACTTGGTCCTTTCCCACGTTCTGCAAATAAGCTCAACGTCTTATATGCCGCTTTATATCCCAGGCTTTTATCCCCCTGCTCTCCGATATCCCAAAATCCTTTATAGGTCTTATTTTTATCGGTCAGGCTCCTGTGGAACAGCAGGTCGAAATAGTCCAGCATAAAGTATGTATCATGACCATCCATGTGGTCTTCTCCCGTTGCTATGCTATTATTACGCAGCATCCGGACGACTTCCACATTGTATTTCTCCTCGACTGCTTCTGCTTTTTTGCTCATTGCAGCCCCCCCTTTCTCCTTTAAGTACCAGAAATATTTTCTACGGGTGTATCCTGCGCCTCCCTCGACATCTCGCAAAAAGGCTGTTGCATTAAACATCAAAACTACGAGACAAATGTTCTGTGGGAGCGCATCCCCATCTATCTTGTGGTCGTTTTGCTTAAGTGCAACAGCCTCATTTTTGCAGGACTGACAAGCTCATCTTGGCCTTTGCTATCTTTCCATATGGTTAAACATTATGGTTTTTCCTTTTTATGGACATTTAAAAGCTCCAATACCGCTTCTTTTTTCTTTTTCTCAGAGGAAAACCCGACCTTACCTCCATAAGGTATGATAGGATCGCTAGCCAGGCATGTGTCCCTTCTCGTTATATAGATAGCTTCCTTCCGCTGCATCTCGTTCTCCTCCCTTTTTATCTCCGCTGGATGAATGCCAGCAGAAATAGTGTACAGATTATTATATTACTTATCAAGTGAAAAAACAAGTAGAATGATAAGATCATGCAAAAAACGTTCTATCAAGTGAAAAAGACAATGTATTGGTGTGTGGATAAATATATCCTTGTACCACGAAAAAACCTAAACACACAAAAAAGACCAGGGCCGGCTCACGACAGCCAGCTCCTAGTCTTTTTCTCTACCTGATCTCACACAGCTCCCGCTCTTTTCGGAAGCCGTTCTCTCATCTTTCCGTCATCCTGTCACCCATACCGCTTCCGCTTCACCGCAAACAGTATGATCCCCGCCCCGCTGGCCATAAATGCCAGGAACAAGGGCAGATAACTGATGGACCGGTCCCCGGTCTTCGGTAGGAGACCGGCCAATGGGGTCAGGGCATCCTCGATCGTATCCAGGATCTGCCCTAAAGGCGTGTTCTCATCGTTGATCGTCTGTAAGGGGACATCCCCTTCGCCGATCACCGTGCCGCCCTGCACTGCGGTGGTCCGTCTGCCGCCCCCACCGCCGCCACCGCCGCCGCTGGGCTGGGTGGCCGGTTCTGTGGGAGCGGGCGGCGGTACCGGCACATCCGCGTTCTTCGGGTGGGCTACCACCGCATAGTCCCAGGCTCCGTCCTCCAGCACCGGGAGGGTGGTCAGGAAGGAGGACACCTGGAAGGTGCTACTGTCCCCCACCTGGGCTACCAGATAGATGCCCGTATCCACCGGCGCGAACTGCAGCCTCCCGCCCTCTGTGGTCCTTAAATCTACCGGCTGGATGCCATTAGCCACTGCATAGCCGATCAGGGCCTCACAGGCCGCCCGGGTATCATCCACACTCATGCCCTCCTCGCTCATCATATCCGCGAAGGAGACGCTGGCGCCGCCGAAATCCCCTGTCAATACATAAGTCCCCTGGCTCCCGTCCCACTCACCTACATGGTAGAGGGCCATGGTGGCCATCTTATCCTGCCCCTCTAAGTCGATGGACAGGACAGACTGTCTATCCTCTTCTATCCCTGCGCTTTCCGCAGCAAACGCGGCTTGGCACAGGCACAGGGCTGCCGCTGATACTGCCGCCAGAAAAGCTGCCATCTTTCTCTTCTTATCTTTCATCATGGCTACCTTCTTTCTTCTCTGTCATGCTGCTACTAGAGATCTTTTCATCTTCCTCTCTCTTACCGGTCTTTCCGTCCTGGCCTTTCCCCTTTCCCCCACTCTTCTTACTGGGGATCAAAAGGCCGGTCCCGATGGATGCCCCGAAGGCCAATGCCCCGAAGATCACCCATTGTCTGGTGGTGAACCCATTGCCCTGCTGCTCCTCCGGTACATCCGTATCGATAGGCGCGGGCTTCATGGCCACCTCTTCCTCGTACCCGCCATCGTACGGGATCCGGGTCCCCCGGATCAGCATCCGGTGGCTGTTGATCCCGTAGGGGGTGCAGGTCACCAGGGTCACATAGTCCTCGCCCAGCACCACCCCCAGACTGTCCACCTCCTCCGGCAGGACCGTCTGGATCTGGTCGATCTGGTACTCTAAGATATCCCCCAGGACCTTGATATAGAAGATATCGCCTTCCTCCAGACGGTCTAGGTCTGTGAAGAGCCTGGCGGAAGGGAGGCCCCGGTGGCCGGTGAGGATGGCGTGGGTGCTCTCCCCTCCGATGGGGAGGGAGGACCCCTGGTAATGGCTCACCGCCACCTGGAGCACCGCCTCGCTGGTGCCGTGGTAGATCGGACATTCCACTTTGATGCAGGGGATACGGATGGAGCCCATCATCCCTGTCCCGGACACGTTCAGCAGCTCCTCATAGGGACTGTCCTCCCGTTCCTCTTCCATGGTGGTCGCACCGCCAAGGCTGGCAAAGCTTGCGATATACTCGTTATAGGAGGCGGCATCCAGGAGGTTCTGGGTGTAGTCCGCTTCCTCCATCTCGCCCACGGATTGCTCATATGCCGCGATCGCCCGAGAGGCGTTCTTCTTGTTCACATAATCACTGACGGCCGGATAGAGAAGGACACCAAGGCCTGTCAGGAAGATCGATAAGATGATGATGTTCACTATTATCCGCTTCATCAGGCCTTTTATCCTTTCTATCCTGTCATCTGTCGTTTTATACCCCCTCCGGCCATCACATATCTATACCATAGCCGAAGGGATCGTCAGCGATGGTCATCCATCGCTGTCCCCTGTCGGGAAGTTATGCTCTCTTCCTGCGCACTACGAAGAACACTGCGCCTGCCATCAGGATGATGCCTGCGGCATAGAAGATCGTGGTACCGATGCCACCAGTACCGGGAAGGAGTGTTCCGGCGCTGTTTGCTACGCCCTCAGTGGTGGTAAGCTTATATCCACCTACCGTGGCAACTGTCGAACCATCTTCATCTGTTGTAATAGCTTCGGCCACACCGTTGACAAACACCTCTACACGCTCTGCTAACAGATTGTAGCCGGTAGGCGCTTCTGTCTCGACTAAGTAGTAATAACCATCTGCCAGACCGGTAAAGCTCGCGGCCCCAGTTTCATCTGTCGTCACCACTGTCGCAGCTGCTCTATCTGCCACCCAGTTAACCTTCGCGTCTGTGTGTACGCCTGTCTCTGGGGCATCAGAAGCCGGCGTATACTGATAATACAGATTCTCTGCATTCTGTAAAACAAAGCTTGCACCTGCTAACTTAGCGTCTTCATCGCCAGTCTGATATTTGTCGATCACAAGATTGGATGTATAAAGTTCAACAACGGACGGATCCGGGGTCTCTCCAGTCTCATTTGTGGCTGGGTTATTGCTGTACTTCAACGTCGCACTGTTCGTGACAGGATTCACGCCATCAGCTGCTGCTTCGTTTACCAGAGCGCTATAGGTGATCACGATGGGCTCGCCAAACGCGATCTCATCCTCGTACGACACAAGGTCTAAGCTCAAGGTGAAACTATGTGTATCAAATACCAGATCCTCTCTTGTAAGAGTGAACTCCTCATTATTGATCGTCAAAGTTATAGCTGGGTCCGTGAGCAATGTCAGGCCATCGCTCATCGTATCACTTACTTCATAGGTATACTTCTCATAACCGACAAGGTTCGGTACTTTACCCGTGATCTCATAATTAACGATATCACCAATCTGTACACTGGGCTGCTCGATCGGATCCCCATTGTCGTCGACCGCTCTCTTTTCAATCACAGGCTGCTCGTTCTTATCATGGATGGTGACATCCGGATTGGTGGTCGTTAAATTGCACAGGGAACCAGAATTGGTGGTAACAAAATAGTAGCCTAATGGGAGACCTGCAACTTCCACACCATCACCTGATGCAGAAAATTCCTGACCGTCTGCATTTACTGAAGCTGCAAACGTCTCATCCGCTAATGCCTCATATAGCAATGCGGCAAAATTGGGAGCGCTGAACGTATCATCCACAGCGACATAATAGACATCGCCAGCGGCCGCTTCTGTAAGAGTGATCCCTTCCAAATTGTATGACGGATCCTGTGTAAACTCTGTATCATCTAATCCGCCTGTTATCCCTTCACCTATGATGACCTGTACCCAGGGAGAGTCCTTCGCGATGCTATATGCGTAATTACGCCCACTATAGGTAACATCAAAGATCCTATAGGCCGTATACGTCGCTGCTTTCTCTTCTTCGCCCTCACCTTTCACTTTTTGAGGATTATCGATCGTGATCGTTCCTGTCTTTGCTTGCCCCTCTCCATCTACAGAAGTATTCGGAGCTGCCGGTGTAAGCTCTGTCCAAGGAATGGACTCTGATGGTGTACCATCTCCTTCTACCGCAAATGACGGTGCAGCCATCGCCAGCACCATAGCAGATGCTACTAAAACACTTGCAAATCTCTTCGTTTTCCTCATGATACTCTTTTCCTTTCTTTTTATTTATTTGGTCTTTTCATTCCCATGTCCACTTCGTCTTAACATCGCCCCAGATGCTGCCCCTTTTTCTTTTTTGGCTCCCTCCCCTTTCTCCCTGTCCGCACCTGTCCACTTCCCTGTATCCAGTCTTTTTGTGCTAGGCTGTCTATCTATGTATCCCTGCGGCGGCTCTCGCCTGCCGCAGGTGTTACATCTACTTTACGGTCCTTCCGTCCTTATAGCCGATCCTGCAGGCTCTGCCTACAGCCAGTCATCAAAAGGATAACGGTCTTCGGATACCCCCGACTCTACCCGGTTCTTTTGTGTGCCGAAGTACCGGACCTCCGTTCCCGCCATCATCAGAGCGATCAGCAGGAGGAGCCAGCCGAAGCGGTTCATCTGCAGGAGACCGGGGCCGCCGGTATCCGGGAGGACAGCGGTGAATGGGATGTGATGGTTCAGGACGTTGATACTTCCGGCGAGCTTATCATCGCCTTGGGTCCAACTCACATCGGCATAGTCCTTTGCACCGTCTGTTAGCTTGTTGGCTACACTGTCGTACCCTTTAAAGACCACTCCCACCTTCTGATCCTGTGCGTTCCAGACGATCTGGAAGTAGACAGGCTCTTCCAGCTTCTTATAGCCGATCACAGTCTCTTCCTCTGTCAGCCGGTAGACCGTCTTGCTGTCCATGAGGCCGTCGATCGTGAATGTCTTCGTCCGGTCTGCCGCGTTCGGGCTCCCTGCTAAGTCCACTTTCTCTCCAAAGGAGATCGTACCGTCCTCCCCGATCGACCCTTTCTCTAATGCGAACCGGACCTTCTCCAGACCTGCCGCATCTACCGGCCAATCGCTCGGCGTCTCGAACGTCTTGACCAGTCGGATCTGCTGTTGGTTCGAGATATATTTCCCATAGTAATCCATGTCTCTGGTGATACGACCGTCGCCAAAGTCGGCAGGTTGCTTAAGCTCTCTATCCTCATACCAGCCGATGAAGGTATAGCCATCAAGGACAGGCTTCGGAGCTGTACTCCCTATCACACTCTTCTTGGTTTTGGTCTCATCATCCTCTAACACGGAATAACTCTCTATCCGTTCGAAAACCCCATCCTCGCTCTTTGGCATCTGGACATTGAAGGTAACGTTCAATCGTCCGAAGGGCATGAGTGTGATGAACCCGTCGCGATGGTAAGTCGTACCTTCCAATTGATTACCATATGCATTATAGGGCTCGCAGCCCTTCGCCCTCCACTTTTGTATCGCAGTATTGCTTGGTGATTCAGGCGTACCCTTTGTCTTGTCACTACCCGTCTTATCCGTAAATGGTTCTGGCACCTGTAAACCTGAATTCCTACCATTCGAGATCCTAGTCCTGGACCATACGAGACTAAAGGTACCTGCATATCCCAAATCTTGCAACTCTTGAGAGCTCTTGTCTATAGCGCCCGGAGAAGAATCTAAGATATATTTTCCGTATGTGCCATCTGAATTGCTTATATATATGACCTCATTAAGATACCGTGTCGGCGGCTGGGCCAAAGGATCCTCGGCATTATCCTTATAGATATCATACCCGTAGCCATGCTCCGGTACATAGGTCGATGGATCTACGTTCGTACTCCTGGTCCCTTCACCCATCGCGATCCAATAATTACCGGCAGTCTCGCTCTCTTGTCCTTTGATGATCTCATCTACTTGCTGCATAGTCTGGTCAAGCTGAGGTAGTAAAGCGTAATAATAGAGCGGGTACGAAACTTTTGTCAGCCAGAAGAAGCTCTCCTTATGTTCACCGTCATATGGAACATCCATAACAATGCCGTCTTCAGATGGGACTTGCGCCGTTATTGTATAACTGGGCCACCGATTGCTCCCTGTTTTCGTTACACTAAAGGACTCTGTATCTAATCTTATATACTTGTTATCGCTCGTTTTATAATAAACAGCATCCCAGTTTGTACCATCCGTGATCTTTATGGATGATACCTTCTCACTCTGGCCACCAATAGTTGGCTCTTTCGCTAATATGAAGTTCGCATTTTGATCCTTCATCTTACTATAGCTTTTGCCATCGATCATAATGGTAGACTCCCAAGGATCCGTGAGCGCATATACATTGACTGTCACATTGTTTAGAGTAGCCCTTCTCGTGTTCCCGACCACCACATAGATCGTAAAGTGCTCCGCGTCGATACTGAACTCGCCTGACGCCTCATCCCCGGCCTCCTGCACGGTCTGGATCTCATCTGCCAGCACACTGACATTTTCGGCGCTGATCTCCTCCAGCACGGCGACCTCTGTGACGCCTCCCTTCGCGCCCTTGACCTCCTCCACAGGGGTCTGGATCGGTGCGATCTCCACGGTCTCGGCGTTCTCGCTGATCTCCTGGATCTTCGGTCCGGAGAAGGTGACCTTCACCTTATCCTCCTGGTTCCAGTACTCGCTCTCCAGCTTCTCTCCGTCCACCATCAGGTTGATATCATAGGCCAGCACCTCCGACACGCCGGTCTTCCCTTCGGCTTCCAGGCTCTCCTTCACCGCGTCGGCCACCTGAGTGGTCACTTCCTCTACAGAAAGGTATGTACCTTCCGGCAGGACGCCCTCTGCCGCGGTCACGGTGACGGTCACGCCGTCCGACAATGTGACGTGATCGATGAATACGGGATGGGCCTCATCCAGCCCGGTCACCGCATAGATCGCCATGACCTCGCTGGTGGCCATCTGCAGGTCGCCGCTCTCGGTGATATCTGCCTTGACCTCCTCAGCCTCTACGGCCAGGGTGTCGATCTTCATCAGGGCCAGACCTGCATCCTGGCTGGCCGCGATCACCGGCTCCTGGGCTTCCTTAGCGGCCTTAGCCTCCGCCGCCGCGGTCAGACCGCCATCCGCTGTCAGTGCGGCTCCGCTAAAGCTCTTACCGTCCGCTCCCGGGCCGTTCTTCACGTTGGTGGATGTATCGGCGGCCTCCGCCGTTGTTTCTGCGTCGGCGTTATCCGCTGTCTCCGCTGTGGTCCCTGCATCTGCTGTATCCGCTGTGATCCCTGCATCTGTTGTATCCGCTGCCACAGCCTCCTGGAGCTGTGCCGTTGCCACGGCCTCCTGGGACTGGGGCTGTGCCACTGCCACGACCTCCTGGGCTTGGGGCTGTGCCGCCTCTGTTGCCGCCATAGCCTTCCCGGCCTCGCTGGCTGCCGTGAGCTGTGCTGTGCTCTCTTTTATGGTCCTGTTCCCTACCTTTACGGTGACGGGTCCCTTGGTATCGGCGGTCTCGCCGTTAGCTAATAAGCTCAGGCTGAAGGTGGTGTAGGGTGCATCCTTCTTCCGGGTCGCCTCCCGTACAGCCTCCTCTTCCTCCTGGGACAGGGCCTCCACGGCCAGCTCCAGCTTATCTGTCTCCGGGAAGGAGGATGCGGGTCCGCTGACCTCTACCTTGGTCCCGTTCAATTCACCCTTTAAAGTGATCGTGCCTTCTCCTGTGATCTCAAAAAGGAATCCCTGGCTGGTGGTAAAGCTGCGCTTGTGCCATGTGCCGTTGGCGGTCACCTTTCCATAGTAGACGCCGGGCCTGGCATCCTCTGCCAGCTCATACAGGCAGCTGATCCAGCCGATGTCCTCCACCTCTGTGGTCTTCTTGGGACGGAACCGTTTGAACGCTGTCCCAAATACCTCGACCGTATAGGATACCTTCGACTCTTTGATCGCCAGGGCATAGGCTGTCTGGGGCGCTCCGGTCGTCTGGGCCGCCGTTGTCTCCTCCCCGCCCGTGCTCTCCTGGACGGCTGTCCCCGTCGATACCGTCTCCTGGATCTCGTCTTCTGCAGGCTCGGTGGGATCGGCTGCCACAGTCTCGGTGGGGGAAGTCTCCTCCGCCCGAGGAGTCTCTTCTGCCGGAGTGGTCTCCCCTGCCGGAGTGGTCTCCCCTGTCTGAACGTCTCCTTCTGCTGCGGACGGATCCTCCGCCATGGTCGTCTCTACTGCCGGAACGCTCTCCTCTACCGGAGAGGTCTCCTCTGCCGGGGCAGCGGTCTCGTCCTCTGCAGCAGTCTCCTTTTCTGTCTCTGTGACAGCCTCCTCCGTGGATGGTTCTCCAGACGCAGGCTCTGCCCCCTCCAGGACGGCCGTATCTGCTGTCCGCATCAGCGGCGCATATACATTCTGAGCACCTTGGGCCGAGCTGCTCAGGGTCGGATCCTCTGTATCCCCGCCCACCGGCACCGGCTCATCTTCTATGATCTTGACGATCTGGACATGCTCTCCTGTCTGATCCTCTTCCTCACGTACCTCCGCTCCTGCAGTACTCTCCTGGGTCTTTCCGGTCCCCGCGTCATCCTCTTTCTCTGCGTCCCAGTCCTTCTGGGCTCCTTCGGCTTCTGTGGTGGTCTCGATGACTCCTGCTGTACTCTCCTGAATCTCTCCAGGTACCGGATCGGTCTCCGTGATCCCTGTCGTACTCTCCTGTTCCTTCCCGGTCTCCGGATCGGTCTCGTCAGCCTCTGTCATGCCGTCCTGGGTCTCTCCAGTCTCCGGATCGCTCTCCACGGCTCCTGCTGTGCCGTCCTGGGTCTCTCCCTCTCCGGCCGCCGGACCAGCCTCTGCAGATCCTGCTGTGCTCTCCTGAGCCTCCGCTCCCTGGGTCTCTACAATGGTCTCGGTCTTCTCCAACGGGATCTCTACTTCTTCGACCTCATAGTCGCTCCAACTGGGCGCGTTCATCCAGATGGACATCTCGTGCTGCACCCCGGTATCCAGCGCCTGCCCGTCCAAGAGCTCCACCTCTACCGTGGGCAGCCCGATGCTGTAATAGAAACGCTCCTTGGAGGCCACCTGGCCTTCCCCGCCCTGGCCCTGGAACTTAAAGTCCACATAGGCCTTGCCGTCACTGGCATCGTCGTCGGTGTAGAACTGGAACTCGATCTCATGGAGCTGCCCAGGCTCTATGCAGATACCGGTGAGCACGTTCAGCCCCTGATCCTCATAGGCCGCGCCAAGATCCCTGGCATACTCCTCAGCCTCCCAGGCCTCCAGCTCCTCTAAACTCATATCGTCCCGGCTGCCGTCCGCTCCTGCAGCGCCAGACAATCCCTGACCGCCTGCAGCGGTATCCAGAGCGGATGCACCTGAGCCGCTGATGTCGGTGAAAACACCGTCCTCTTTCTTGATCCGGCTGCCGGCGAAGTGCAAAGCGCCTTCCGTCACGGTGCTGCCGGTGTTGTTCTTCAGGTAGAGCCGCATCGTGGACGTGTTCCCCGGGGCCACATCGTTATCCTCAGCGATCACGTAGATGTCCACATCCTGTGCCTGGCCCTGTCTGTACTCGGCGTTCTTTGCCGTCATCCAGCCCTCGCCCAGATCCTCCGATCCGTATTGAGCACCGTCCGCCGCCGACGCATCGCTCCCCGTAGCGGTCCTGCCGTCCCCGGTAGACGCGAAGGCATCCATCACTCCGAAGCCCAGCACCCCCAGGGGCGTGTTCAACGTCATCGCTGCGGTGAGCATTACCGACAGGAACGCGCCGATCCGACGTCTGGCATCCCTGCCCCTCCTGCGTCTGCGCGATCTTCCCTTTCCTTCCATGATCCGATCTCCTCTCCTTCTCGATCTATATGGCAGCCCGTCTGTACTGATCGGACGGTCCTCCCTGCCCACGGTCAACGGCATGCCCCCTGGGACATATCCTCCTCCATCGCCGCGTCCATCAGCTTGATCAGCTCCAGCATGCTGCGGAAGCTGCGCGTCTCCCTCTCATCCAGCCATGTGACCTGTCCCTGCCAGGTGGAGTTCTCCCGGCCGGTGACATGTACCACAAATGTCTCCTTCACCATCTCCCGCTCCCTCCACGCTGTGGTCATCGATCCCCTCTACGGCCAGTTCCAGCCGCATATCGCGGCCCCCGGCCGACTGCCATCTCTCCTGGAGGCGGCTGAGGATCTTCCCGCCATCCTCCTCACCCGCTCCGATCAGCAGGGCCAGGTACTGGTTCCCGCTGTAGCGGGTATATACGTCACAGGCCCTCCTCCATGGTCCGTCTCAGCCGGGCCATCTCCCGCTCCAGCGCTTTCCTGGCTGCCACACGGCGGCCCTCCTCTGTCCTGCTGTCTTCTGCCGTTCGGGCCTCTGGCGGCTCTTCCCTGCAGACTGCCGTTCGGACCTCTGGCGACCCTTCCCTGCAGACTGCCGGCCCGTCGTCTGGCGGTCCGTCCCCGCATCCTCCTGCACAAGCTCCTAATGGCCACTCTTCCTGGTATACGGCCCGACCCTCCAATGGACCCGCTCCGCACCCACCCGGCTGACGGGCTCTGGCGGCCCCGGACTGCCCCCGCAGGGTACACAGCAGGAGCAGTCCTTTGGCCCCCTGCCGCTCCCCCATCCGGACTATGATCCGGTAGATATCCTGAAAGCTGGGATAGCTGCAATAGTAGGGCGCTCCGATGTCCTCCACTGACAAGCCCTGTTCTAATCCCACCAGACTAGCCGCCCCGAAGGTCCTTCTCCTGGGGGACTGTCGCTCCCCGGCCATGACCCGGTCCAGAGCCCCTGCCCCTAAACTGTCACCCAAAAGCCGGGAATCAGCCTGATATGCCTGCTCGGCCTCCTTATGCCGCCCCAGTGCCAGCAGGCTCTCCACTACCTTGACCTGCCAGCCGTCGTAGGGGTGGAGCTGGCTGGCCGTCCGGCTCAGCTCCAGGATCTCCTCATATCGCCCTTCCGCCTTAAAGCTGCCGCACAGCTCCTCCAGGCACCGGCCGTACCACCGCTGGTAGAAAGCGCCCTCCATGGTCACCCAGGGCTCCCCGGCCAGCTGAGGGACCAGCTCGCCGCCGTAGCCTTTGCAGTAGGCACTGCACAGCTGCCTCCGCTCCTCTCCGGTCAGGCCTTCCGTCTTCAGCCGTCCGATCAGACTGTTCAGCTCGCCTAAGTCCGTATCCACCTTGTAGTCCGTAGTGAAATAGTAACGCCCCTTCCGCAAGACGATGTAACGGCCCTCGGGAAGGTTCAGATCCGGGAGTGTCTCCCGGAGGACGTGCATGTGCTGGTAAAGGTTGTTCAGCTGCTTCTTCTGATCGTTCCCTACGGCCTTGACCAGGCTCAGCAGCTCTTTCCGCTCCACGCCATCCTCCCCTGCCTTCAGCAGCAGGAGGAGGCACTGGGCAGGCCTGCTGCCAAGTCCCATACCGACCAGGATCTCTCTTTCCTTATAATAAAGTGAGAAACCGCCCAGGAACCTGGCATAGAAGCCCTTATCCCTTCGATCCTGCATCTAAATCCCCTCCCTTCCCCTGCGCTCCGGTCTGAAACCATCCATCGCTTCCAGGCTGGATAACTTTTTTTCGATAGGATGTGTCAACAATAGTATACATTAGTTGACACCTAATATTTGACAAATGTAAGGAAATAGATGGGAAAAAACATCAAGCGAGATTAAGAAGGCCAAGATGATAAGATACCCTTGAAATGAAAAAATGGAAGAGACCTTCCAGATATAGTAGATCTCTTCCAATAAAAAAACTGTCAACTAATGTATGCTTTAGTTAACAATTTTGACTGTTCCTCTTTAACTGTAATGGCATTATATCACAAGGGTACTTAAGAAAACCATTTCATCTTTAAAGAAAAAAAGATTTTTTATCATTTTTTTTAAAAAAAGAGTACCTATCTTCCGATAGATACTCCCTTTCATGATACTTTTAACGTGCGCGAGAGGATTCGAACCCCCGACACCTTGGTCCGTAGCCAAGTGCTCTATCCAGCTGAGCTACGCACACGTATCTGCTGTTTCTCTAACAGCAAAATAAATTATACTCGCCCGGAGCAAATATGTCAAGCACTTTTTCAAAAAAGGGGGCCTCTGTCTCCAGAACCCCCTTCTTACTCTTCATTGATGACCGTTCGCTGCTAAGATCACTCTACGATCGAAACAACTCTTCCGGATCCAACGGTCCTGCCGCCTTCACGGATAGCGAAACGTAAGCCCTGCTCCATAGCGACGGGATGGATCAGCTCTACGCTCATCTCTACGTTGTCGCCAGGCATGCACATCTCAGTGCCTTCGGGCAGGTTGCAGACGCCGGTAACGTCCGTGGTACGGAAGTAGAACTGCGGACGATAGTTGTTGAAGAACGGCGTATGACGGCCGCCCTCGTCCTTGGTCAGGACGTATACCTGTGCGGTGAACTTGTGATGGCACTTTACAGAGCCGGGCTTGCACAGACACTGGCCTCTCTCGATCTCCGTCCTCTGGACACCACGCAACAGAGCGCCGATGTTATCACCAGCACGAGCCTCGTCTAACAGCTTGCGGAACATCTCGATACCGGTAACGACGACCTTGCGGACATCCTCATGGATACCCACGATCTCCACTTCATCAGACAGATGCAGGGTACCACGCTCTACTCTACCGGTAGCCACGGTACCACGGCCGGTGATGGAGAAGACATCCTCTACAGGCATCAGGAAGGGCTTGTCAGTGTCACGTACAGGATCCGGCACATAGGAATCCACAGCGTCCATCAGCTCCACGATCTTATCGCCCCACTCGCTGGAGGGATCTTCCAGAGCCTTTAATGCGGAACCCTGGATGACCGGGATGTCATCGCCCGGGAACTCGTACTCATTTAACAGGTCACGGATCTCCATCTCTACCAGCTCTAACAGCTCGGGATCGTCTACAGCGTCACACTTGTTCATGAACACGACGATATAGGGAACACCTACCTGACGGGATAACAGGATGTGCTCACGGGTCTGCGCCATAACACCGTCGGTAGCCGCTACCACCAGGATAGCGCCGTCCATCTGTGCGGCACCGGTGATCATGTTCTTGACATAGTCCGCATGGCCTGGGCAGTCTACGTGTGCATAGTGTCTCTTGCTGGTCTCATACTCAACGTGTGCCGTAGAGATGGTGATACCACGCTCTCTCTCCTCCGGAGCCTTATCGATATTCTCAAAGGCTACAGCCTCGCCGGTACCAAATCTCTCATGCAGGGTCTTGGTGATAGCGGCGGTCAAAGTGGTCTTGCCATGGTCAACGTGGCCGATGGTACCAATGTTGCAATGGGGTTTAGTTCTCTCAAACTTAGCTTTTGCCATTTTATAACGTCCTCCTTGATCTTTGCCCTTCTGGGCCATTATAGTTTATAGGCTAGTTCCCATTATATGTGATTTATGCAGATTTTTCAAGCCTATTCTTTACTTTATCATCTCGTGGCTGCCCGGTCTTTCGGCAGTCACATCATTTCTTATGATCGTTGATGATCTTTTCCTGGATCGACTTGGGCACCTGCTCGTATTTCTCAAAGAACATGGAGTAGTTGCCGCGTCCCTGGGTCTTGGAACGTAAGTCGGTGGAGTAGCCGAACATCTCGGCTAAGGGCACATAACCCTTGACCATCTTGCCTCCGCCGATGTCCTCCATGCCCTCGATACGGCCGCGGCGGGAATTGATATCCCCGATCACATCGCCCATATACTCTTCCGGCATGGTCACCTCGACCTTCATGATCGGCTCTAAGAGGACCGCGTCGCCCTTGCGCATGGCATCCTTGAAGGCCATGGAGCCTGCGATGTGGAAGGCCATCTCCGAGGAGTCCACCTCATGATAGGAGCCGTCGAACACATTCGCATGGACGCCCAGCACAGGGAAGCCGCCCAGGATACCGGACTTGGTGGCATCCTCGATGCCCTCGCCAACCGCCGGGATATACTCCTTGGGGATCGCGCCGCCCACCACGGTGGATTCGAACTCGAAGGTCTTCTCGCCGTTGGGATCCATGGGGGTGAAGATGACCTTGCAATGGCCATACTGTCCACGTCCGCCGGACTGCCTGGCGTACTTGCTGTCCACGGTGACTTCCTTGGTGAAGGTCTCCTTGTAGGCCACCTGGGGTGCGCCTACGTTAGCCTCTACATTGAACTCCCGCAGCAGACGGTCCACGATGATCTCCAGATGGAGCTCGCCCATACCGGAGATGATGGTCTGCCCGGTCTCCTTGTCCGTATGGACGCGGAAGGTGGGATCTTCCTCTGCCAGCTTGGCTAAGGCCACGCCCATCTTGTCCTGGCCGGCCTTGGTCTTGGGCTCGATCGCGATGTCGATAACAGGCTCCGGGAACTCCATGGATTCCAGGATCACCGGGTGCTGCTCGTCGCAGATCGTGTCGCCGGTGGTGGTGAGCTTGAAGCCTACCGCAGCGGCGATATCGCCGGAGTAGACCTTATCCAGCTCTGCACGCTTGTTCGCATGCATCTGCAGGATACGTCCCACACGCTCCTTCTTGCCCTTGGTGGCGTTCAGCACATAGGACCCGGAGTTCATGGTGCCGGAGTACACACGGAAGAAGGCCAGCTTGCCCACGAAGGGGTCGGTCATGATCTTAAAGGCCAGGGCGGAGAAGGGCTCGTCATCAGAGGAGTGCCTTTCCACTTCATTACCGTCCAGATCTGTCCCCTTGATCGCGGGGATATCGGTAGGAGCGGGCATGAACTCCAGGACCGCGTCCAGCAGCTTTTGCACACCCTTGTTCCGGTAAGCCGTACCGCAGCAGACCGGGACCGCCGTACACTCGCAGGTCCCCTTCCGGAGCGCTTTCTTTAACTCGTCAACAGAAGGCTCCTCGCCCTCCAGATACTGCATCATCAGATCGTCGTCCAGCTCGCAGATCTTTTCCACTAATTCTGTGCGGTACAGCTCTGCGTCGTCGGCCATATCCTCCGGGATATCGACGATGGAGATGTCCTCGCCCTTCTCATCATTATAGATGTAGGCTTTCATCTCGAACAGGTCGATGATCCCCTTGAAATCATCTTCCTTGCCGATCGGCAGCTGCAGACAGATCGCGTTCTTCCCCAAACGGGTCCGGATCTGCTCTACTGCGCCGTAAAAATCCGCGCCCAGGATGTCCATCTTATTGATGAAAGCCATACGGGGCACATTGTAGGTGTCTGCCTGACGCCATACGTTCTCAGACTGCGGCTCCACGCCTCCCTTTGCGCAGAAGACGCCCACGGCGCCGTCCAGCACGCGGAGAGAACGCTCCACTTCCACCGTGAAATCCACGTGTCCTGGGGTATCGATGATGTTGATACGATGCTCCAGAGCACCCGGCTTATTCTTGCAGTTTTCCTGTAAGGTCCAGTGGCAGGTGGTCGCTGCTGAGGTGATGGTGATGCCTCGCTCCTGCTCCTGCTCCATCCAGTCCATGGTCGCAGTGCCTTCATGAGTATCACCGATCTTATAATTCACACCAGTATAATAGAGGATACGCTCGGTCAATGTGGTCTTACCCGCATCGATATGAGCCATGATCCCGATATTCCTGGTCCGTTCCAACGGATATTCTCTTCCAGCCAAGACTCTTTCCTCCTTATAGTTTTCCTGATCTTCCAGTACCCCAGAAGTTTAGAAGCGATAATGGGAGAATGCCTTGTTCGCCTCTGCCATCTTGTGCATGTCTTCTTTCTTCTTCACAGATGCGCCGGTGTTATTGGCTGCATCCATGATCTCATTGGCCAGTCTGTCCTTCTGGGTCTTCTCGCCTCTCTTGCGGGAGTATAAGGTGAGCCAGCGGAGCGCCAGGGCCTGCCGTCTCTCCGGCTTGACCTCGATCGGCACCTGATAGGTAGCGCCGCCGATACGCTTTGCCTTGACCTCTAATACAGGCATGATGTTGTTCATTGCTTCTTCAAATACTTCCAGAGCATCTTTGCCGGTCTTCTCTGCGACCCGCTCAAATGCGCCGTATACGATCTTCTGGGCGATCCCTTTCTTGCCATCCAGCATGATATTGTTGATCAGCTTGGTGACAACCTTGTTATTATAGATCGGATCTGCCAATACGTCTCTTTTCTGCGTATGTCCTTTACGTGGCACGTTACTTCCCTCCTTAATATGGTACGGAAACAGTCTCCGTATTCATTAGATCATAGGTACTCATGCGTCCGGCTCCAGGCTCGCGGTCCGGGCGGGATGCACGTTCATGCTCGGGGCCGCCCCCACAGGCGGTCAATGTCTATTTCCTGCAACCTACAGTCAATATCATCATTCCGGCATAAATCCTATAATTTTGTGCTCCTGGCCGTGATGTGGGCCATCTGATCACGGTCCCTTACTTTTTGACTTTGGGCCTCTTCGCACCGTATTTGGAGCGGGCCTGCTTCCGATTGGCCACACCGGCGGTATCCAGCGTTCCACGGATGATGTGATAACGGGTACCCGGAAGGTCCTTGACCCTGCCTCCGCGGATTAGGACAACGCTGTGCTCCTGTAAGTTATGCCCCTCGCCCGGGATATAGCTGGTGACCTCGATCCCGTTAGAAAGACGTACCCTGGCGATCTTACGCAGCGCAGAGTTCGGCTTTTTGGGGGTAGCAGTCTTTACGGCGGTACACACACCTCTCTTCTGCGGAGAAGACATGTTGATCGCCCTCTTCTGTAAAGAATTGAATCCCTTCTGCAGAGCCGGCGCAGTGGACTTCTTAACGCTGGTCTGCCTACCCTTTCTGACTAACTGGTTAAATGTTGGCATTCTTTTCACCTCCTGTGATATTGTCTGTGGTTGCTGCAGCTTTCAGCTTTTTGGCACACAAAAAAAGAATGGTACTTTTTGCACGCCTTAATGATTATAGCCAGCGGGGGCATTTCTGTCAAGGAATTTCTATAAAAAAGTGGGTGGGGGCGGATTGGGAGGTGCTTTTAGGTACTTTTTTGGCACAAGTCGGGGGAGGGATGATCGTAAAGGGTCCGCTGCGGGAGGGGCATGTCACAACAGGACGCGCTCTCGCTCCGACCGGAACGTAGCGGATGCTAGGCTCGACAAGACCTCGCCAAGCACCGACGTTCCGCTAGGGTCCTTTATGTGACATGCCCCTCCCTCCGCTACTTAGGTCGGCTGATCTTTTGTTATTTCGCTGTCGACTAATCTTTTTGATATTGTTACTTTTCACACCCACGCCAGCTAAAGTAGCGCAGGGAGGGTCCTGGCACAAAAGGAACCCCTTGAGGAACATCGGCGCTTAGCGAGGTCTTTTCGAGCTTAGCGTCCGCTATGTTCCTCATGGAGCGAGAGCGCGGTGACGTTGTGACAGGTCCCTCCCGGAGCGGACCCTTGGCCAACCTGTGAAAAGTAACGGCTATGGTAACAGTTCAGACAGCCCCCCTATCTCCACGACGGATACACCAGCCATCAGAT
>CAJUFE010000007.1 GCA_910585635.1 uncultured Lachnospiraceae bacterium
AAGTGCCCTGGAGGGGCTTACGTTAGACCCCCATTTGAAATGGGGGTTGCTAATTAGTCGGATCACATTTGTATATAATTTTTGCTCCCCGGTCTCATTATTGATCGAAATGTCATAATATAACATCTGTACGATATCCAGATAGGTCTTATGTAAGGATTGGTATACAACCAGTCTATCTGCTGTCTCATAGTTGAAATGCAATGCGAAATATTCCAGATTATTTAGTGCCGCGCAGACAATGTCATTTTTAAAATATTCGATGACTTTATTCTGGTTGATCTTTCTGGCTTCGATCATCTTCTCCCCATCTTTGATGAATATCGGATCAGCAAGCACAGAGTCTTTTGAAAAGATCTCTGCGGACTCGATGATGATCTCAAGAAATCGATCAGAATGTAGGATCTTGCGAAGCTGTTTTCTCTGTGTGGGATTGAAGTTCTTTTCCAACTCTTGGATATCGAAATCGTTCATTTCTTCTCGTTTCACATTATCCAAAATATCCAGGATACCAGACGTTCTGTAAACGTGACAGATGCACGTTATGTAACATAAGATATTATCTTTGTAGTAACCTGACAGATCGATCGCTTTTTGTATCCTGTTATTATGATATTGAGCGGCTTCTGTCTTTTTTGCTAAAGAATATTGCCAGACTCCTATGATCCCTCCCACCATCACGACAAAGGAGCATAGGATCTGCATAAAAAAGTAAGTGTTTTCTAAGGCTGTTTTATTGGTAAAGATATCTTTGATCGAATGAACGCCATTTATCCAAAAAGATATGATCGATAGTGTTATAAAGGTACCAGCTATCATCACAGTATAGATCGATCTTTTCATTTGTAAGTTGGCTCCTTCTTCTTGTTTTCCTTAATTTTACATCTATGTCAGCCTGATTGCAATAGTATTTTGATCATTTTAGGTTTTTGACCTTGTATTTTGTGTAGATCTCACAAAATCTCAAAAAGGCATAACTTCCTCTTGCATCCACTTCCAAAAGCATGTACAATGTATACAACTATTAAATTTTGTATACTAATATAAAATATTGTATGCAAACAAGAACATGGAGGTATTCTTATGGGAGCAGTTACAGGTAATGTGATCGTAGGACAATCTGGGGGACCTACGGCAGTGATCAATTCCAGTCTTGTGGGGGTCTACAAGACCGCGAAGGACAGGGGGGCAGCGAAGGTCTACGGGATGGTCCACGGGATCCAGGGGCTTTTGGAGGAGCGCTATGTGGACTTAGACAAGCACATCAAGAACGATCTGGACATCGAGCTGTTAAAGCGCACGCCCTCCGCCTATCTGGGCTCCTGCCGTTTCAAGCTGCCCGAGATCAGCCAGGACCGGGAGACCTATGATAAGATCTTCGCGATCTTAGACAAGCTGGAGATCGAGTATTTCTTCTATATCGGCGGCAATGATTCCATGGACACGATCAAGAAGCTTTCCGACTATGCCCTGCTGAACGGCAGCCATATCCGCTTCATGGGCGTGCCCAAGACGATCGACAACGATCTGGCGGTCACCGACCACACCCCAGGCTACGGCAGCGCGGCCAAATACATCGGCGCGATCACCAAGGAGGTGATCCGGGACGGCTTAGTCTACGACCAGCAAAATGTGACCATCTTAGAGATCATGGGCCGGAACGCAGGCTGGCTCACCGGCGCGGCCGCCCTGGCCAGGTGCGAGGATTGTCCAGGACCGGACATGATCTTCCTGCCGGAGATCCCCTTTGACGTGGACCAGTTCATGAAGAAGGTGGCCGATCTCCATAAGAGGAAAAAGTCGGTGGTGGTGGCGGTCTCCGAGGGCGTGCGGACCGCGGACGGCAAGTATGTCTGCGAGCTGACCGACGGGATCGATTTCGTGGATGCCTTCGGCCATAAGCAGCTGACCGGCACGGCCAGATACTTAGCGGAGAAGATCAACCGGGAGGTAGGCTGCAAGACCCGGGCGATCGAGTTCAACTCCCTGCAGCGATGCGCTTCCCACATCGTGTCCAGGGTGGACATCACCGAGGCCTTCCAGGTAGGCGGCGCGGCGGTAAAGGCCGCTCACGAAGGAGAGACCGGGAAGATGATCATCTTAAAGCGTGTCTCCGACGACCCCTACATCTGCGTCACCGATATCTACGACGTCCATAAGATCGCCAATGTAGAGAAAAAGGTGCCCAGAGAGTGGATCAATGGAGAAGGCGACTTCGTGACCCCGGAGTTCGTGAACTATATCAAGCCCCTGATCCAGGCCGAGCTGACCCCGATCATGACCGACGGCCTCCCCAGACACCTGTACTATACGGATATCGAAGGAGAGGTTTGATCACATATACTTATAAATGATATAAAGTATATTAATTTTACTAATCGATAAGCCTTGTGCTATGATAAGGGCAGAGGACCGGCAGGACAGCCGGTATCTGTCCTTTTTCGATGTGCACTTTTTGTGACCGGGCGTCTGGGAGCGCTGTTGGCGTCAAAGGACCCATCATCAACATGTCGATCGACCGCCGCCGGACCATCCGGCGGGACCGTATCTGTCCATGCGTTACTATTCACACCCAATGTCAGTTAAAGTAGTGAAGGGAGGGGCCTGTCACAAAAGGAACCCCGTTTTTTCTCGGAGCGAGAGCGCGGTGACGTTGTGACAGGTCCCTCCCGGAGCGGACCCTCTGGCAAACCTGTGAAAAGTAACGTCCATGCTGCCTGACCTGCGGCCCTGCGGTCAGCGGCGTATCTCGTATAAGGAGGAAATGCCATATGGGCGTAAAACGGATCTTTGTAGAAAAGAAACCTGATTTCGCAGTCCGAGCAAAAGAGCTGAAGGAGAGCATCGCAAGCTATCTGGGCATCGACCGTGTGACCGGTGTCCGCGTCCTGATCCGTTATGACATCGAGGATCTGTCGGAGGAGACGTATGCACGGGCCTTGACCACGATCTTCTCGGAGCCGCCGGTGGATGTGCTCTATGAGGAGAGCTTTCCGAAAGAAGAAGGCGACCGGACATTTTCTGTGGAATACCTCCCGGGGCAGTTCGACCAGCGGGCGGATTCGGCTGAACAGTGCGTGAAGCTTTTAAAGGAAGATGAGGAGCCTGTGATCCGCTCGGCCACCACCTATGTGCTCTCCGGTCCGATCACCGAGGAGCAGTTCGCGGCGGTGAAGGCCTTCTGCATCAACCCGGTGGATTCCAGGGAGGCTTCTGCTAAAAAGCCGGAGACCCTGGCCACGGTGTTCGAGACGCCAAAGGATGTGGCGGTCTTCACGGGTTTCCGTGCCATGGAGGAGGATGCGTTAAAGGAGCTGTACGGATCGTTGAACCTGGCCATGACCTTTAAGGATCTGCAGCATATCCAGACATATTATAGGAAGGAAGAGGACCGGGATCCTACGGTGACGGAGATCCGGGTGCTGGATACCTATTGGTCCGACCATTGCCGGCACACCACCTTTTCCACCGAGCTAAAGAACGTGACCTTTACCGAGGGGGATCTTCAGGGACCGATCAAGGAGACCTATGAGCAGTATCTGGCAGACCGTAAGGCCCTCTACGGCGACCGGAAGGACAAGTTCGTCTGCCTGATGGATCTGGCGCTCATGGGCATGAAGAAGCTGCGGGCAGAGGGCAGGCTGGAGGACTTAGAGGAGTCCGAGGAGATCAATGCCTGTTCCATCGTGGTGCCGGTGACGATCGACGGGGTGGAGGAAGAGTGGCTGGTGAACTTTAAGAATGAGACCCACAACCATCCCACGGAGATCGAGCCCTTCGGCGGCGCGGCCACCTGTCTGGGCGGCGCGATCCGGGATCCCCTATCGGGCCGGACCTATGTGTACCAGGCTATGCGGGTCACCGGCGCGGCGGACCCCACCAAGCCTTTAGGGGAGACCCTCCACGGAAAGCTCCCCCAGCGGAAGATCGTGACCGAGGCGGCGGAAGGCTACAGCTCCTACGGGAACCAGATCGGGCTGGCCACCGGCTATGTGAAGGAGGTCTATCATCCGGGCTATGGGGCCAAGCGGATGGAGATCGGCGCGGTCATGGGGGCCGCTCCCAGAAAGGCGGTGATCCGCGCCACCTCCGACCCGGGGGATATCATCATCCTGCTGGGGGGCCGTACCGGCCGGGACGGCATCGGCGGGGCCACCGGCTCCTCCAAGGTCCACACAGAGGCTTCAATAGAGGTGTGCGGCGCTGAGGTGCAAAAAGGGAATGCCCCCACCGAGCGGAAGATCCAGCGGATGTTCCGCCGCCCCGAGGTCTCCCGCCTGATCAAGAAGTGCAATGACTTCGGCGCCGGCGGCGTGGCCGTGGCAATCGGGGAGCTGGCGGCCGGCCTGGATATCGACCTGGACAAGGTCCCGAAAAAGTACGCGGGCCTGGACGGCACCGAGATCGCAATATCGGAGTCCCAGGAGCGGATGGCCGTGGTGGTGGATCCGAAGGACGTGGAGCCCTTCTTAGCGCTGGCAGGGGAGGAGAACTTAGAGGCAGTCGCCGTGGCCAAGGTGACGGAGAGCCCCCGTCTGGTGATGCATTGGCGAGGGAAGACCATCGTGGACTTGAGCCGGGCGTTCCTGGATACCAATGGGGCCCACCAGGAGGCGGAGGTCATCCTGCTGACCCCATCTAAGGAGGGGAGTCTTTTTGCCCGGAGAGAAGTGGGGGATGTGCGCAGGGAATGGCTGGATATGTTGGCTTCCTTAGGGGTCTGCTCCCAGAAGGGCCTGGTGGAGCGGTTCGACAGCTCGATCGGCGCGGGCAGCGTGCTGATGCCCTACGGCGGGAAGTACCAGCTCACCGAGACCCAGGCCATGGTGGCGAAGCTCCCGGTGTTAAAGGGCCGCACCGATACGGTCACCATGATGAGCTACGGCTTCGATCCCTACCTGTCCAGCTGGAGCCCCTATCACGGCGCCATCTACGCGGTGGTCTCCTCAGTGGCCAAGATCGTGGCGGCAGGCGGCGATCCCGGCAAGATCCGCTTCACCTTCCAGGAATATTTCCAGCGGATGACGGCGGATCCCACCCGCTGGAGCCAGCCCTTCTCTGCTCTTTTAGGGGCCTATAAAGCCCAGCTCGGGTTCGGGCTCCCCTCGATCGGCGGGAAGGATTCCATGTCCGGCACCTTTGACGACCGGGAGCACGGCGAGATCAATGTGCCGCCCACCCTGGTCTCCTTTGCGGTGGATGTGGCCAGCGAAAAGACCATCATCACCCCGGAGCTTAAAAAGGCGGGCAGCAAGCTGGTGCTCTTTAAGGTTGTACGGGACGGCGACGACCTGCCGGACTTCACCGCGCTGATGGAGGGCTATCAAAAGCTCCACGCCGATATCGCGGCAGGGCGGATCATCTCTGCCTATGCGGTGGAAGGCCATGGCCTGGCGGAAGCGGTCAGCAAGATGGCCTTCGGCAACAAGCTGGGCGTGCGGATCGAGCATTCCGTAGATCCTAGGGACCTTTTTGCGGTAGACTGGGGCTCCATCCTCTGCGAGGTGCCGGAGGAGAAAGCCGGTGCGCTTTCCATCCCCTACACCCTGGTGGGCCAGGTCACCGGCTCCGACCGTTTCGAGCACGGGGCGGCATCCCTGACCATAGAAGACGCCTTAACGGTCTGGACCGGCACATTGGAGGGCGTATTCCCCACCCGGTCCGGCGTGGAGCAGAGTGCGGTCCCCCAGGAGGTGTATAGGGCAGAGCCGGAGAGCATCTATGTCTGCGGCCACAAGCTGGCCAAGCCCCGCGTGTTCATCCCGGTATTCCCAGGCACCAACTGCGAATACGACAGCCGGAAGGCATTTGAGAGGGCCGGCGCGGTGGTGGAGACCAAGGTGTTCAGGAACCTTTCCGCCCAGGATATCCGGGATTCGGTGGAGGTCTATGAAAAGGAGATCGAGAAGGCCCAGATCGTCATGTTCCCCGGCGGCTTCTCCGCAGGGGACGAGCCGGAAGGCTCCGCCAAGTTCTTCGCGGCGGTCTTTCGGAACGAAGCCATCAAGGAGGCGGTCCAGAAGCTCCTAAATGAGCGGGACGGCCTGATGCTGGGGATCTGCAACGGCTTCCAGGCACTGATCAAGCTGGGGCTGGTGCCGGAGGGGACGATCTGTGGACAGCGCACCGACTCCCCCACCCTGGCCATGAACACGATCGGCCGCCATATCTCCAAGATGGTCTACACTAAGGTGGTCACCAACAAGTCGCCTTGGCTGGCTGGCGCAGAGCTTGGCGGTGTCTACTGCACGCCCGCCTCCCACGGCGAGGGCCGCTTCGTGGCGGACGACGCCTGGCTGAAGAAGCTCTTTGCCAACGGCCAGGTAGCCACCCAGTACGTGGACGATAAGGGCCAGGCCACCATGGACGAGTACTGGAACCCCAACGGCTCCTACATGGCCATCGAAGGCATCACCAGCCCAGACGGCCGGATCTTAGGCAAGATGGCCCACTGCGAACGCCGCGGCGAGGGCGTGGCGGTGAACATCTACGGGGAACAGGATATGAAGCTCTTTGAGTCCGGTGTGAGGTATTTCCAGTAAGACGAAGAGGAGACCACTAAAAAAGACGGGAAGATCCAAGGGACCATCCATCGGTTTTTGATCGTGGCTAAGAAGTAGGTTTTGAGAGGGCCTTATCCAACGTGGGTAGGGTCCTCCTTCCTATATCAAGAGTAGGATGTGTCGCTACTTTACTATACTTAGGCTATCCGATAACATAGCGGAGGGAGGGGGATAGCATGTACTGGGACCCTAGCGGAACGTCGGTGCTTGGCGAGGTCTTTTCGAGCCTAGCATCCGTTACGTTCCGGTCGGAGCGAGAGCGCGTCCCAATACATGCTATCCCCCTCCCTCCGCGGGCTTCTTGGAAAATGTCCATACCTGGCAGATCCATCCCCGCCCCCTACATTTCTCTTGACAGATCACCTAAAATGCGATATGATCATCTCCATGTCAAGATCGGACGAGGACTCTGCCCAGCGCACGTCCCTCCGTCCATAAAACCACAGGGCTTGAGGTGAAAGATCATGAAAAAGGTTGTGAAGTTTGGGGGCAGCTCTCTGGCCAGCGCGAGGCAGTTCAAGAAGGTGGGCGAGATCATCCGCGCAGACAAGGCCAGGCGATATGTGGTCCCTTCCGCCCCGGGAAAACGGAATGATAAGGACGACAAGGTCACAGACCTCCTATACCAGTGCTATGACGCGGCTTCGGAAGGACGGAGCTATAAGAAGATCCTGGAGAAGATCAAGGGCCGCTATGAGGAGATCGTGGACGGCCTGGGTGTGAACATGAGCCTGGACCCGGCATTTGAGTCCATCGAGGAAAACTTCTTAAATAAAGCCGGGAGAGATTACGCCGCCTCCAGAGGCGAGTACTTGAACGGCGTGATCATGGCCGCCTATCTGGGTTACACCTTTATCGACGCGGCGGAGGTGATCTTTTTCGACGACGCAGGGAATTTTGACGCGGAGGGCACCGATAAGGAGCTCAGCGAGCGTTTAGAGCATATCGAGAGGGCCATCATCCCCGGCTTTTACGGATCCCGGCATGACGGGACCATCCAGACCTTTTCCAGAGGAGGCTCCGATGTGACCGGTTCGATCGTGGCCAAGGCGATCCACGCGGACATGTACGAGAACTGGACCGATGTCTCAGGCTTTTTGGTGGCCGATCCCAGGATCATCAAGCAGCCGGAGGTGATCGAGACCATCACCTACAAGGAGCTGAGA
The DNA here is from genome assembly GCA_910585635.1 of uncultured Lachnospiraceae bacterium. Lineage (GTDB taxonomy): Bacteria > Bacillota > Clostridia > Lachnospirales > Lachnospiraceae > Caccovicinus. Next base: position 7,730 of record CAJUFE010000007.1, read on the forward strand.
GAGCTGGCTTACATGGGCGCAGGCGTCCTCCACGAGGATGCGATCTTCCCGGTGCGCAAGGAGGGCATCCCGATCAATATCCGCAACACCAACCGCCCGGAGGATAAGGGGACCCTGATCGTGGAGACCACGGTCCGCAAGCCCCGCTATACCATCACCGGGATCGCCGGGAAAAAGGGCTTCTGTTCGATCAACATCGAAAAAGCCATGATGAACGCGGAAGTGGGCTTCGGCCGGAAGGTCCTGCAGGTCTTTGAGGACTATGGCATCTCCTTTGAGCACATGCCCTCCGGCATCGATACCATGACCGTCCTGGTCCATCAGTCTGAATTTGAAGAATACGAGCAGTCCGTGATCGCCGGGATCCACCGGGCGGTGGAGCCGGACTTCGTGGAGATGGAATCCGACCTGGCCCTGATCGCTGTAGTGGGCCGCGGCATGAAGGCTTCCCGCGGTACCGCAGGCCGCATCTTCTCCGCCCTGGCCCATGCCCGGATCAATGTCAAGATGATCGATCAGGGCTCCAGTGAGCTGAACATCATCATCGGCGTCAAGAACGCGGACTTCGAGGCCGCCATCAAGGCGATCTACGATATCTTCGTCATGGCTGAGATGTGATGCCGTCGTAACAGTTCAGGGTATCTGAACTGTTACATGCCGTCGGTACTTTTCACAGTTTTTTTACCGCCCCCCTTCCACTTTCTGTCATTTTGTGCTATGATGAAAGAACCAGAAAGTTCGTGGTAAAACTAGAGAGCAGACCTGCATGAGCAGGCACTTTCCAGGAGCCTAAAGGAGGAGGAGCACATGTTAGAGAAGATCGATCTGTCTGTAGGAGTGGAGAAGGAAGCCTATAAAGCGGCTATGGAGGAGATGGAGGCGAAGCTGGGGGTCTTACAGAGGGACTGTAAGGAAGCGAAGATCCCGGTGATGATCTTATTTGAGGGGATGGGGGCAGCCGGAAAGGGCATCCAGATCAACCGCCTGATCCAGGCCATGGACCCCAGAGGTTTTTCCGTCTATACCAGCAACCGTCCCACAGAGGAGGAGCAGTACAGGCCGTTTTTATGGAGCTACTGGACGAAGACGCCGGCTAAGGGGCGCATCGCGATCTTCGACCGCAGCTGGTACAGACGGGTACAGGTGGACCGTTTTGACGGTCTGACCCAGGAGACGGAGCTGCTCAGCGCTTTCCAGGATATCTTGTCCTTTGAGCGGCAGCTGACCGACGACGGGACCGTGATCATCAAGCTGTTCCTCCATATCTCCAAGGAAGAGCAGAAGAAACGCTACAAAAAGCTGACCGCATCCAAGGAGACCGCCTGGCGTGTCAGTGACTCCGACTGGCAGCGGAACAAGGCCTACGACCGTTACGCCCAGATCAACGAGGAGATGCTGGAGCGCACGGATACGGAGTACGCGCCCTGGACCATCATCGAGGCCACAGATAAGAACTATGCGGCCATGAAGATCATGGCCACGGTCACCAGCCGTCTGGAATATGAGCTGGCCAAGAGGCGTGAGGAGAAGAGCGAGGTGAAGGCCGTTCCTAAGACCATCCCCTCTGACCGGTATAAGAACGGCGTCCTTTCCGGTATCGACCTTTCCAAGAAGCTGACCCAGAGCCGGTATAAGAGAGAGCTGAACGAGCTCCAGAAGCGGCTGGAGATCCTGCACAGCGAGCTCTACCGCCTGCGGATCCCGGTGGTCATCGGCTTCGAGGGCTGGGATGCGGGAGGGAAGGGCGGCGCGATCCGCCGTCTCACCAGCCATTTAGATCCCAGAGGCTACCAGGTGAACCCCACCGCCTCGCCCAATGATATCGAGAAGGTCCATCACTATCTGTGGCGTTTCTGGAACAATGTGCCCAAGGCCGGCCACATCGCCATCTTCGACCGCACCTGGTATGGCCGTGTGATGGTGGAGCGGATCGAGGGCTTCTGTACCGAGGCTGAGTGGAAGCGGGCCTACCAGGAGATCAACGAGATGGAAGCCCACATGGCCAACTCCGGCGCTGTGGTGATGAAATTCTGGCTCCATATCGATAAGGACGAGCAGGAGCGGCGGTTCAAGGAGCGGATGGAGAACCCGGCGAAGCAGTGGAAGATCACCGACGAGGACTGGAGGAACCGTGAGAAGTGGGACCTTTACGAGGAGGCGGTCAACGAGATGCTGATCCGCACCTCCACCACCTACGCGCCCTGGATCGTGGTGGAAGGCAATGATAAATACTATGCCCGGGTCAAGGTGGTCCGCACCGTGGTGGATGCCTTAGAGAAGAAGATCAAAGAGGTCAAGAAGGCGAAGAAAGAGAAGAAAGACTGAGGCGGCGGCCGGACCGTCCAGGCAGTCTGAGCGGCGGCGGACAGACGGCCCGGGAGCCATGAGCCCCAGGGGATTGTGGCGGACTGTCCGGGGGAAGGTCCCACAGAGGTGATATGAGCAAGGTGATCGTAGCAGGCGGAGGGGCGGCCGGGATGCTGGCAGCCATCTCCGCCGGGATGGCGGGCCATGAGGTGGCCCTGTATGAGAAAAATGAAAAGCTGGGAAAGAAGCTGTACATCACCGGCAAGGGCCGCTGCAATGTGACCAATGCCTGCGGCCGGGATGGCTTTTTTCAGAACGTCGTGTCCAACAGCCGCTTTCTGTACAGCAGCTTCCATCATTTCAGCAACCAGGATATGATGGCGCTCTTGGAGCGGTATGGCTGCCCGCTGAAGGTGGAGCGGGGCGAGAGGGTCTTCCCGGTATCGGATAAGGCCTCCGATGTGACGGCCGCGCTGACACGGGCATTAAAGGAGTTTTCCGTCCAGGTCCATCTAAAGAAGGAGATCGGCGGACTGCTCTTCCACGATGGCCGCTGTACAGGGATCAGGCTGGCCGGAGAAGGGCCGGGCAGGCAGGTGCCTGCGGACGCGGTGATCGTGGCTACAGGAGGTCTTTCCTATCCTTCTACCGGTTCTACCGGAGACGGCCTTAAGTGGGCCAGGGAAGCCGGCCATCAGATCGTGCAGCTCAGCCCGGCCCTCACGCCCATGGAGATCTCGGAGGAGGACGGGAAAGCCCTCCAGGGCCTGACCTTAAAGAACATCCAAGTCTCCCTCTACCGTGGGGAGAAGGAGCTGTACACGGCTTTCGGAGAGATGCTCTTTACCCATTTCGGGGTCAGCGGACCGGTGATCCTTTCTGCCAGCAGCTATGTGGCGGGTGCCCTTAAGAAGGGGCCGCTGACCTTGACCGTGGACCTTAAGCCGGCGTTGAGCTTAGAGCAGCTGGATGAGAGGCTCTTAAAGGACTTTGGGGAAGAGAAGAACCGGCAGTTCAAGAATTCCCTCTCCCATCTGCTCCCGGCAAAGCTGATCCCCGTGGTGGTGGCCAGAGCGAAGATCGATCCGGGCAAGCAGGTGAACGCGGTCACCAGAGAAGAGCGAAAAAGCCTGGCCAGGCTCCTCAAAGCGCTGTCCTTTACCGTGATCGGACTGCGCGGCTATAAAGAGGCGGTGATCACCCAAGGGGGGATAGCCTTGAAGGAGGTCGATCCTTCAACGATGGGGTCAAAGAAGGCAGCAGGACTGTATTTTGCCGGAGAGGTCTTAGATCTGGACGCACTGACCGGCGGCTATAACCTGCAGATCGCCTGGTCCACCGGGTGGTCGGCGGGGGCGTCCCTGCCTTACGGCTGATGTGCTGGCACACAGACAGCTATGGTGGCCGGCCGGATACCGTGAGCGGTCATATCCCATCACCATATGAGTCCTGACCGCCGCAAGGTTAGCGGCGATGGGGGATAAAATAAGCTCCGATCCACAGCCTGTGACAAACGGCAGGGGCGGGGCTAGAAAGAGGAAAAAGCTATGCAGCATTTCAACATTGCGGTGGACGGACCGGCGGGAGCCGGGAAGAGCACCATCGCCAGGGCCGTCGCGTCGCGCCTGGGCCTTATCTATGTAGATACCGGCGCTATGTATCGGGCCATGGCCCTGTATCTTTTGCGGGAGAAGGTCTTGCCCTCACAGGAGGCTGGAGTTTTGGCGGCCTGTGAGAAGGCAAGGGTCACGATCCGCTATGAGGACGGCATCCAGAAGGTCATCTTGAACGGAGAGGATGTGTCCGGGCTGATCCGCACCGAGGAGGTGGGGGAGACGGCCAGCATCATATCCGGGTATGTCCCTGTGCGGGAAAAGCTGGTGGAGCTCCAGCGGCAGCTGGCCCGGGACGCGGATGTGATCATGGATGGAAGGGATATCGCCAGCTGTGTCCTCCCGGACGCCCAGGTGAAGATCTACTTGACAGCCAGTGTCCGGGTCCGGGCAGAACGCCGCTTTAAGGAGCTGAAGGAAAGGGGCGGTGACTGCGACCTGGCGAAGATCGAGAAGGATATCCAAGAGAGGGACTACCGGGATATGCACCGGGAGCATTCTCCTCTCATCCAGGTTAAGGAGGCTGTGCTGGTGGATACTTCGGATCTGGACATCCCGCAGACGATCGGGCGGATCATCACCATTGCCCGGGAGCACGGGTTTACGCCCCGGGAGGAGGGGGAGGGTCCGGATTGGAAGTGATCGTAGCGAAGACAGCCGGTTTCTGTTTCGGCGTGGAGCGGGCTGTGGATAAGGTCTACCAGCAGATCGAAAAGACCGATGAGCCGATCTACACCTACGGCCCGATCATCCATAATGAAGAAGTGGTGAAGGACCTGGAGGAAAAGGGCGTCAAGGTCATCTATTCGGAAGAGGAGCTGCGTTCCATAAAGAGCGGCGTGATCGTGATCCGCTCCCACGGCGTGAGCCGCGCCATCTACGACCTGATCCGGGATAAAGGGCTGGGACTGGTGGACGCTACCTGCCCCTTTGTGAAGAAGATCCACAAGATCGTGGAGAAGGAGACAAAGGCCGGTCATCAGGTGGTGATCGTGGGAGATGCCCGTCATCCCGAGGTAGAAGGTATCAAGGGCTGGGGAGATGCACATACTATAGTGATAGGGACGGATGAGGAAGCCGCCGCGTTCACGCCGGAAGAGGGAAAAAAGGTCGTGGTCGTTGCACAGACGACATTTAACTACAATAAATTTCAAGAATTAGTTGAAAAAACTTTTAAAAAGGGTTATGATAGAATTGTCCTGAATACGATTTGCAATGCAACACAGGAAAGACAGGTTGAAGCAAAGGGGATTGCTTCGAAGGTTGACGCCATGATCGTCATCGGTGGTAAAAACAGTTCCAATACCCAGAAGCTTTATGAGATATGTCGTAAGGAATGTAAGAATACGTATCACATCCAGACACTGGGTGATCTCGATCCTGAAAGTGGAAATTCTGTGCGCAAGGTAGGTATCACGGCAGGGGCATCAACCCCTAAAAAGATCATTGAGGAGGTTCATACTAATGTCAGAATTAAGTTTTGAACAAATGTTGGAAGAGTCATTAAAAACCATACGTACAGGAGAGGTCGTCACTGGTAAGGTCATCGATGTGAAAGAAGACGAGATCGTGCTGAACATCGGCTACAAGTCTGATGGCATCATCACGCGCAACGAATATACCAATGAACCGAACGCAGACCTGACCCGCCTGGTACAAGTGGGCGATGAGATGGAGGCAAAGGTGATCAAGGTGAACGACGGAGAAGGCCAGGTGGCGCTCTCTTATAAGCGTCTGGCTGTGGACAGAGGCAATAAGCGTCTGGAAGAAGCCTTCAACAACCAGGAGGTCCTGACGGCCAAGGTGGTCCAGGTCCTGGACGGCGGCTTGAGCGTGATGCTGGAAGAGACCAGGATCTTTATCCCGGCAAGCCTGGTGTCCGATACTTATGAGAAGGATCTGTCCAAATATGCGGGACAGGATATCGAGTTCGTGATCACCGAGTTCAACCCCAGGAGACATCGGGTGATCGGCGACAGGAAGCAGCTGATGGTGGCGAAGAAGCAGGCCATGCAGAAGGAGCTGTTCGAGCGGATCGCGGTGGGCGACCGTGTAGAGGGTACGGTGAAGAACGTCACCGACTTCGGCGCCTTCATCGATCTGGGCGGCGCGGACGGACTGCTGCACATCTCCGAGATGAGCTGGGGCCGTGTGGAGAACCCGAAGAAGGTGTTCAAGGCCGGTGAGCAGCTGACGGTCCTGATCAAGGATATCCAGGGCGAGAAGATCGCGCTGAGCTTAAAGTTCCCGGAGGCGAACCCCTGGGCCAACGCCGCGGAGAAATACAGCGCAGGCAATATCGTCACCGGCCGTGTGGCCCGTATGACCGATTTCGGCGCTTTCGTAGAGCTGGAGCCTGGTGTGGACGCTCTGCTCCATGTGTCCCAGATCTCCAAGGAGCATGTAGATAAGCCGGCTGACGCATTAAAGATCGGCCAGCAGATCGAGGCGAAGATCGTGGACTTTAATGAAGTAGACCATAAGATCAGCCTGAGCATCAAGGCTCTGGCCGTTGCCGCAAGAGAGCAGCAGATCGATGCAGATGTGGCGGATGTGGATATCGAGGCCATGGCAGCAAGGGATTGATGGGATGAAGTAAGACCTCTCCTTTTTATCATCGGATAGAAGGAGAGGTTTATTTTATAGAGGGAGGTTTGGATATGATAGCAGAAAAGATGAGACCGTTGGTACAGAATAATTCGGCCATCCGCGCCATGTTCGAGGAGGGCAAGCGGCTGGCCGCGATCTACGGCGCGGAAAATGTCTTTGATTTCAGCCTGGGGAACCCCAATGTCCCTGCGCCGGAGGCGGTAAAAAAGGCGGTCATCGATATCCTGGATGAGGAGGAGTCCACCTTTGTCCACGGGTACATGAGCAATGCGGGCTATGAGGATGTGCGGGAGACGATCGCGGATTCCCTCAACCAGCGCTTCGGGACCAGCTTCCACATGGAAAATATCATCATGACGGTAGGAGCGGCCAGCGGCCTGAACATCCTCTTAAAGACCCTTTTAGATCCGGGTGATGAGGTCATCACCTTTGCGCCCTATTTCCTGGAATATGGGAACTATGTGCGCAACTACGACGGCAGCCTGGTGGTGGTCCCGGCTAACACGGTGGATTTTCAGCCGGACCTCCATGCCTTCCGGGAGCTGATCGGGCCAAAGACCAAGGCGGTGATCATCAACTCGCCCAACAATCCCACCGGAGTGATCTACTCGGAGGAGACCCTGACCCGCCTGGGGAGGATCTTAGAAGAGGAGAGCAAGAGGATCGGCCATCCGATCGTGCTGCTGTCTGACGAGCCTTACCGGGAGCTGGCCTATGACGGAGCGGTCGTCCCCTATGTGACCAGATACTATAAGGACACGGCGGTCTGCTATTCCTACAGCAAATCCTTGTCCCTGCCCGGGGAGCGGATCGGGTATGTGGCGATCCCCGATGAGATGACCGAGGCCAGGGAGGTGACGGCGGCGGCCGTGATCGCGAACCGGGTGCTGGGCAGCGTGAACGCCCCCTCCCTTTTCCAGCGGGTGATCAAGCGCTGTATCCATGAGAAGGTCAACGTGGAGGCCTACGACCGGAACCGGCATCTGCTCTATGAGTCCCTGATCGGCTTCGGCTTTTCCTGCGTAAAGCCGGAGGGTGCTTTTTACCTGTTCCTTAAGTCGCCCATGGAAGATGAAAAGGCTTTCTGTGAGGTGTGCAAAGAGCACCATGTGCTGGTGGTGCCGGGCAGCTCCTTTGCCTGTGCCGGGTATGTGCGGATCTCCTACTGTGTCTCCTATGAGCAGATCCAGAGGTCCCTGCCGGCCTTTAAGAAGATCGCGGAGGCCTGCGGCCTGTAAAGGGAGAGCAGAGGTTGCTTTTTACAGGTTGGCCAGAAGGTCCGCTCCGGGAGGTGCCTGTCACAACGTCACCGCGCTCTCGCTCCATGAAAGACGTAGCGGACGCTAAGCTCGTAAAAGACCTCGCTAAGCGCCGACGTCTTTCAAGGGGTTCCTTTTGTGACAGGCCCCTCCCTTCGCTACAAGATCTGCGTGAGTGTGAAAAGTAACGTAGCAGAGAAATAGTCGAGGAGGATGAACGATGGAGCTTTGGGAAAAGAATATACGGAGGGTGGTCCCCTATGTGCCGGGTGAGCAGCCGAAGGGGGACCGCCTGATCAAGCTGAACACTAATGAGAACCCCTACCCGCCGGCACCGGGGGTGGAGAAGGCTTTGGGGGAGATGGACGCGGATCTTTTTCGGAAATACCCGGATCCGGCCTCCTCGCTCTTAGTGGATGTACTGGCAGAGCGGTATGGAGTAGGGAAGGATCAGGTCTTTGTGGGCGTGGGATCCGATGATGTGCTGGGGATGGCTTTTCTGACCTTTTTTAATTCGGATAAGCCGATCCTGTTCCCGGATGTGTCCTATTCCTTTTACCCCGTGTGGGCGGATCTTTTCCATATCCCCTACGAGACACCGGCGGTGGGGGAGGAATTTCAGATCTTGAAGGAGGATTACTACCGGGAGAATGGGGGGATCGTCTTCCCCAACCCGAACGCGCCTACAGGGCTGGAGCTGGGACTGGAGGCGGTGGAGGATATCCTCCGCCATAACCAGGATGTGGTGGTGATCGTGGATGAGGCCTATGTGGATTTCGGGGGACGGTCGGCCCTTTCCCTGCTGCCCCGCTATGAGAACCTGCTGGTGGTGCAGACCTTCAGCAAGTCCAGGGCTATGGCCGGGATGCGGATCGGCTATGGGATCGGGTCGCCCAAGCTGATCCGGGCGATCCAGGATGTGCGGTATTCCTATAATTCCTACACCATGAACATCCCCTCCCAGATCTTAGGGGCAGAGGCGGTGAAGGATGAGGTCTATTTTCGGGAGACCCTGGATAAGATCATAAAGACCAGGGAGGAGACAAAGCGGTGGATGGGAGAGCTGGGCTTCACCTTCCCGGACTCCAAGGCTAATTTCCTTTTCGCCACCCATGAGCGGGTCCCGGCGGAGGCGATCTTTAAAGCCCTGAAGGAGGAACAGATCTACGTCCGGTATTTCAACACCCCGAGACTTAAGGACCATCTGCGGATCACCATAGGGACCGATGAGGAGATGAAGGCGCTGCGGAGGTTTTTGGAAGGGTTTTTAAGGCGTTATTGAGGGTTTGTTAAGGAGGTAAGATAGATTTGGAACGGTTGACAAGGAGCCTGCGTTATCTGCTGAACATCTCGATCCCGGTCTCCGGGTGGCTGCTGGCGATCTTTTTCGGGCCAAAGGTCCTGGGTTTTTTCATGCCCTTTGTCACCGGGTGGATCCTGGCCAGTCTGGCCAACCCGTTAGTGCGCTTTTTGGAGGACCATCTGAAGATCTTGCGGAAGCACAGCTCTGTGGCGATCGTGGTCCTGGTGCTGGCTGGTGTGATCGGGCTGTTCTACCTGCTGGTCTCCAGGACGGTCCTGGAGCTGGCAGGCCTGCTCCGGGATATCCCGGAGCTTTACGAGCTGGCAAAGGCGGAGGTCCTGCAGGCCTTTAGCAAGCTCAGCCACCTGTTCGTCCGTTTCCCCGCGGGGGTCCAGGACCTGTTCTACCGGTTCTGGGATGGCCTGGGCGGATATCTGAGCAGCCTGGTCCAGTGGATCGCCCAGCCTACGGTGGCTGTGGCGGGCAATGTGGCGAAGAGGATCCCGGCGATCTTTGTGAACGTGATCATCACGGTCCTGTCCTCCTACTTTTTTATCGCGGAGCGGGAGGATATCCGGATGCGGATCAGGCCCTATGTGCCGTCCTGGATGGAACAGTATCTGTCCTACTTAAAAGGCGATGCCAAGCATCTGGTGGGCGGGTACTTCCTGGCCCAGTTCCGGATCATGTTCGTGGTGGCCCTGGTGCTGGCCGCAGGCTTCCTGGTGCTGGGGGTGGAGCACAGTCTGATCTTTGCGGTGTTGATCGCGTTTTTGGATTTCCTGCCCATGTTCGGCACAGGGACCGTTCTGGGTCCATGGGCGCTGGTGAAGCTCCTGTCAGGGGAATACCCCTTTGCGGCCGGGCTGGTGCTGCTCTATATCCTGACCCAGGTGATCCGCCAGATCATCCAGCCGAAGATCGTAGGCGACGCCATGGGGCTGCCGCCCCTCATGACCCTCTTCCTCCTGTATATAGGCTTCAAGGTGCGGGGGATCGCCGGGATGATCCTGGCCGTGCCGGTGGGACTGCTGTTCTCCAGCTTTTATAAGCATGGGGCATTTGATGGGATATTGGAGAATGGGAGGCTGTTGGTGAGGGAGATACAGGGGTTTTGCAGAGGTGAGTGACACGGAGGGATATCCGGATATCCCCGGCATTTCCGGCGGCCTGATCTCCGGCGGCCTGGCAAGGGGCTGTCGCAAAAGGCAGCTTATACACGGTATGTGGCTGTGACCGATCGGGTCAAAACGTCATATCCTGTATATAGCGGCTATTTTGCGGCAGCCCCTTGCGGCTGAGTGACGGACTATGTGTCTGTATCGATCTGAGGTGTTTTAGGATCGATATGTGCCATCTGGACTATTTCGTATCATCCGTTACGGTCTGACCGGTCTGTTCCTGCGCATCGGCGGCCGGTGCTGTCTGTCCGCCAGCTCCTTGTCCGTAACCGGCAGCTGGACCTGTTGCCTGTCCGCCAGCTCCTTGTCCGTAACCGGCAGCTGGACCTGTTGCTCTGGCGGCCTGTTCCCGGGCCTTTCTGTAGGAAAAGAATGTCTTCTTAGCCTCGGTGGGCGCCTCCTCCTTTTTCTGTTTGTGCCGGATGATCATGCGGATCAGGCGGTAGGCGGCGAAGAAGAACAGCAGGAGGAAGATATAGGTGGGACTGTTGGACAAGAGGCCGATGAAGAAGGCGGTCAGGGCGGTCCCTAAGTCATTTAGGTTCCGGGCGAAGCCGCGCTGGATCTGCTGCCAGGGGGTCTCCGGCTCGGTGGGGCTTTCCAGATCGACCTCGGTGATATCCAGATAGACGGTGCTGTAGGTGACGGAGTTATCCATGTGGCGGAGCCGGGAGCCGATCGTCTCGATCTCGCTGGAGACTTCGGTGAGCCGCTCCTCCAAAAGGATGATGGCTTCAGTGGTGTCGGCTTTGGCTAACAGCTCCCACAGGCGGTCCTGTTCCATCCGCAGGGTCTTTAAACGGCTTTCCATGTCGGAGTACTGCAGGGTGACGTCGCTGACGTTCTCGGAGCGGTAGGTCACGTTCCCGTCCGCCTCCACATAGGAGACAAAGGTGTTCAGCTTACCGGCAGGGATGCGCAGGACCATGGAGGCGTATTTCTTGGAAGGGCGGCCCATCTGCGTGATGCTGTTCCCGGAGATATCAGACTGCTCTGTGTAGCCTTCCAGCTGGCTGACCTTTGTCTGGATGGAGGTCAAAAGGTCGTCAAAGCTGGTGGTCTCTACCCGCAGCTCGATGTTGCGGATCAATTTGCGGTCCATGGGCAGCGTGGTGTCGGAGACTGCGGTCTGGGTCACACCGGATGAGTCCCCAGTATCGGCATCCTCCAAAGCGCCCTCGGGCACGGGGGCAGCCTTTTCCTGTGGGTAAGGAACAGCCGCGGCGGCTGCGGTGGTCTCGGCCGCGGCATCGTACATCCCGTTATCATAGTCGCCAGCGTAAAAGTCAACGCCATAGGCAGGGGCCTCCATCACCTCGGCCTCGCCCTCATAGTATCCCCTATCGTAGGACGCGGCGGCTGTCTCGGCCGCGGTCGAAGAGCCGCCTCCACAGCCGGTCAGGGCCATGGGCAGGGACAGGATCGACAACAGCGCCAGGGCATGCTGCCGAAGGGTCTTGTGGGTACCTTTTTTCATAATATCTCCTCCTTTTCGGTCGTTGTACGACCATCCTTTCGGATACTTTGATGGTTTTATGGTAGCATGGGGGAGGCTTTTTTTGCAATGGCTTTAATGAAGGATTAAGATTTTGGGGAAAACCTTAAGAAAATCGGGCTTTCCTAATAAAATCCATTGTACCCGGCAGGGAAAATGTGTTATAATCCCGTAAGAGTTCAAGAGGAGTGAGGGATGGAGGATTTATGAAAGAGATCGAGCACGACAAGAGCAGGCAGGACCTGGAAGGCCAGCTTGATGAGGATTACTACCTGGATGCAGATTTTGATGAGAGCATACTGGAGGAGGACCAGACGGACTGGGAGGATGATCTGGAGCTGGATGAGGATGCTTTCTGGGAAAAACAGGGAAGGCCCCGGGACGATGAGGACACTTTTGCTGACGGGACCGGAGGCGATAGAAGAGAAGGAGCCGAGCAAGAGGCAGGAGAAGGACCCGGGAGAGAGACAGGAAAAGAGACCGGGAGCAAGGCAGGAGAAGAGAGCGGGAGCAAGGCAGGAGAAGAGACCGGGAGCCAGGCAGGAGAAGAGAGCGGGAGCAAGGCAAGAGAAGAGAACGGGAGTAGAGTAAGAGAAGAGCCACAGGGTGAGACCAGACAAGATACAGAAGAAGAGCAGGCGCGGCGAGAGAGCAGAGGGCGGAGCACAGAGCCTGTGACAAAAGGAGTGGAAAAGATGGATACACAAGGAGCAGGCTCAAAAAAAGCCGGCGAGATCGATCTGGAGATGGGCGCCCCGAAGCCTGATGGGAAGGCTGGGAAGACAAAGGGGAAGGGGATCAAGATCGCCTGCGGGACCGGTCTGGCCCTTCTTTTTGCGGGGGCCGCTTTTTATGTGGTGAAGGCCCAGAGTTATAAAGATGCCTTCTTTCCGAACACGGTGATCAATGGTCAGGATGCGGAAGGGATGACGGTAGAGGATGTAAAGGACCGGATCGCCTCTGCATTAGAGGGCTATGAGATCCGACTGCTGGAGAGAAAGGGCCAGGAGCACAAGATCACAAAGGACGATATCGGCCTCCACACGGTCTTCGACGGGACCTTAGAGCAGATGATGGAGGCACAGAACCCCTATCTCTGGGGGCTTTCGTATTTCCGGGGGAGCGATTCCCAGGTGGATGCGGCAGTGGCCTATGATGAAGAGCAGTTCAAGACCTATGTGGACGGCCTTGAGATCTTTGACCCAAGCTATGTGCAGCCTTATGTAGCGGCCTACCTCTCGGATTATATCCAGGGGCAGGGCTATGAGATCGTGCCGGAGGATCCGGGTACGGCGGTGGATAAGGAGAAGTTCACCGAGGCGCTGTCGGGAGCGGTCCTTGGCTTAGAGGAGGAGCTGCCCTTGGATGAGGCCGGCTGCTATGAGCGATATGCCGCCGAGGAGCCGGATCCGATGCTGGTGGAGCAGCGGGACAAGATGAACCGCTATGCTACCATGGAGGTCACCTATACCTTTGGCAGCCAGCAGGAGATCTTGAACGGGGACGATATCCATCAATGGGTATCCTTTGACCAGGCCGACCAGCTGGTGGTAGACCAGGAGATGGTCCAGGCCTATGTAAAGAGTCTGGCGGAAAAGTATGATACAGCATATACCACCAGGAAATTCGCCACCAGCTATGGCACCGAGGTAGAGGTGACCGGGGCTTATGGCTGGAAGATCGATCAGGAGGAGGAGGCTAAGGAGCTGTCCGCGGTCATCGCCTCCGGGGAGAGCCAGACGAGACAGCCGGTATGGTCCCAGGAGGGAGCAGGCTTTGACGGGAAGGATTACGGCGATACTTACGCGGAGGTCAATCTGACCGCCCAGCACATGATCTTATATAAGGACGGGCAAAAGCTGATGGAGTCTGATTTTGTGTCGGGTAATGTGGCCAGAGGCCATACCACGCCGCCCGGTATCTTCAGTATTACATATAAGCAGCGGGATGCGGTGCTGCGAGGACCGGGTTATGCCAGCCCGGTGAAGTTCTGGATGCCCTTTAACCGGGGGATCGGCTTCCACGACGCCAGCTGGCGAGGCACCTTTGGCGGCAGCATCTACAGGACCAACGGTTCCCACGGCTGCATCAATATGCCCTATCAGGCGGCCAAGACCTTATTTGAAAATATCTATGCCGGGATGCCGGTGATCTGCTATAACCAGGACGGTACAGGGAGCACGAAGAGCACCGCCGCTTCTGGTTCCGGAGGCGGCTCCTCCAGGAGCGCCCAGGCGGCCCCCGCCGCCCAGCCGGCGGCCGTACCGGCAGTCGTCCCTGTTCCGCTCCCGGAGCCGGCGCCGACCGAAACGGCCCAGCCCGCACCGGAGGCACCGGACACGGAGGCTCCCGCCACAGAGACCCAGCCCATCCAGCTGGGCCCCGGTTATCAGCCATCTACAGAGGCCCCCACCTATGCGGGCCCCGGCGGTGACCCTGCGCCCGCCCCCACGGAGGCCCCGGCAGAAGCTCCGGCCCCCGCGCCGGCAGAGACCCCGGCCCCTGCGCCTGCAGAAGCCCCGGCCCCCGCGCCGGCAGAGACTCCAGCTCCTGCGCCTGCAGAAGCCCCGGCCCCTGCGCCAGCGGAGGCTCCAGCTCCTGCGCCTGCAGAAGCCCCGGCTCCCGCCCCGGCAGAAGCCGCAGGTGTATGACGAGAGGAGCAGGATGTGTACTGCTTTTCACACGTTAGTTGACGGATGGAGAGGACCGGTCATAAGGTTGACCAGTTAAAGTAGGGCAGGGAGGGTCCTTTTGTGACAGGACCCTCCCGCAGCGGACCCTTTGCGATCGTTTTTTGCAGGAGGCATTATCGTATGAGCGGTAAGAGAGACCGGCTTTACTTCGAGGCGATGCGGATCCTCGCCTGCTTTTTTGTCATCTTTAACCACACGGAGGTGGAAGGCTTTTTCCTTTACCTGGAACAGGAGCAGACCAGCCTCCGTTTTTGGTGGTATCTTTTGGTCTCGGTGGTGTGTAAATTTTCTGTCCCCCTTTTTTTTGCGGTCTCGGGGGCTCTGCTCCTGGTAAAAGAGGAACCGGTGAAGGATATCTGGGTGAAACGGATCGGGAAGATCGCGGCAGACCTGCTGCTCTTTTCCTTCGGGATCTATCTGTGGGAGGTGCTGCGGGGCCGCCAGGTCTTTTCTCTGCGGACCTTTTTCATCTATCTGTACGCATTTGAGTGGAACCCGCCCTACTGGTATCTGTACGCCTTCATCCCCTTCCTGATGAGCCTGCCCCTTTTAAGGCCCCTGGTGAAAAACCTGCCGGATCGGGCCTTTCTCTATATGTTCGGGCTGGCGCTTATTTTTGACGGGATCCTTCCGGTGGCAGAATACGTTGCCTGGAAAGGGCAGATCACCTTGAACGGGAACCTGCGGACAGGCTGGCTGACCAGCAATATCGTGCTGTATCCCTGCCTGGGCTATTTTTTAGAGTATCGTGTGGATATCCGGACCTGTAAAAGGAAGCTTATAGGGCTTTGGAGCCTGAACATCCTCACCCTTCTTTTGACCGGCTATATGACCTGCTATGAGGCCAGGGTGACAGGGCTGTGGGATGAGTGGACGACCCAGACCTTTTTTAACGCCTTTGTCATGATCGACTGTGCGGCTGTTTTCCTTACGGTCAAATATCTGTTCACCAGATATAAGCTCCCAGGGGCGGCAGGCCGCCTGATGGCCTCTGTGGGAAGCTGTACCTTTGGGATCTATCTGATCCATATCCATGTGCTGCGGAAGGTCCGTCTCTCCGGGATCGGGGATCTGCTGCGGGAGAGTTGGGGGCTGGATGCCATGATAACGGCCTTTATCCTGTGCGCCCTCACCATGGCGGCCGCTTATGTGCCGATCTTGCTCCTAAAACGGCTCCCAGTGCTCAAAAAGCTGCTCTAGATCGCATTTTTTTATAAACAAGAAATACTTTTGTAAGAAAATCGTCAGGATCTGTATGAGAACCTTTGTTATAATACAGAGTGGACATTTTTTAGCAGTAAGGGCTGTAATGGGAGGAGAAATGGATAACAGGAGGTACTTCTATGAGTATCGATAAAAACAGCAGAGCTGCCCGACAGATGCAGAGCCGCGGGAGGAGACCGGTGCGGCGAAAGAAGAAAAAGAGGCTGGCTGTGTGGAAAAAGGTCATGTTGGTCCTGGGGCTGTTGGTGATCGGTGTGACCAGCGGCCTGATCTACTATGTGAGCCGCATCTGGAACATGACGACAGATCTGGATGTGAACATGGAGGAGATCACGGTCAACCCCAACCTGGATATCGAGACGGAGACCATACAGAAGGGCTTCTGGAAGATAGCCGTTTTTGGCGTGGATTCCACAGACGGCAATATCGGAAAAGGGGCTAACTCGGATGTGATCATCATCTGCAGCGTGAACCGGGAGAACGGCGAGATCAAGATGGTCAGTGTGTACCGGGATACCTATCTGAAGGTGGGAGAGAAGAACCCTTATCGAAAGATTAATGAGGCCTATGCCAGGGGAGGCCCTGAGCAAGCTATGAAGGCATTAAATGAGAACCTGGATATCGCTGTGGACGATTTCGTCGCCGTGAACTGGAAGGCGGTGGCGGATGGGATCAATATCCTGGGCGGTGTGGATATCGAAGTCACGGAGGCAGAGTTCAAGCAGATCAACGGCTATATCACATCAGTAGCGGAGAACACGGGGATCTATTCCGAGCATCTGAAAAAGCCGGGCTTCCAGCATCTGGACGGCGTACAGGCGGTAGCCTACTGCCGTCTGCGGAAGATGGACACCGATTTCCAGAGGACCCAGCGGCAGCGGGCGGTAATCTCCCAGTGTCTGGAAAAGGCGAAGAAGGTCAACTTGAGCGTTCTGAACGCGATCATCGAGATCTGCCTTCCCCAGGTGGGACACAGTCTGGAGGCCGGGGATCTTTTAGAGATGGCCAGAGGGATCAGCCGGTATAACCTGGGCGAAACAGCCGGTTTCCCCTTCGATCTGAAGATACAGGACATAGGGAAGCTGGATTGTGTGGTCCCAGACACTTTGGAATCTAATGTGATCAAGCTCCATCAGTTCCTTTTTGGCACTGAAGAGTATAAGCCCTCCAGTCAGGTAAAGCGGATCAGCGAGGATATCGCCTATAACAGTGCCAAGCAGGCCGATTCCGGCGAAGAGGTCCGTCAGGAGGATATGGAGAAGATGACCTCTTCCTCCGGCGATACAAAAGAGCGGGAGGAGACCGAGGCAGAGGAAAGCTCTGCCCAGGAGAGCACCTCCGCCACGCAGGAGCCGGAGACGGACGAGTTTGGGAATGTGATCGAGAGCAGCACCAGCCCGGAAGGAGAGACCAGCGAGCCTGCAGAGGGAGAAGACCCGGCCACCCAGTCGGATGAGTATGTCCCCCCGGATCAGCTGATCAACGACCCCGGTCTGCGCGTGCCCACAGAAGCGGAAGTAGGTCCAGGCGGCAGAGATCCCAGGGACCCCGAAGGACCCGGCTCTCCCACCACCAGCCATCCAGGCTCCAACGGGACCTACGGCCCCGGCCAGTCTACCATCCCCGGTGTCAACCGCGGCACAGATACCCCTGGCGGTAACCCAGGGAGCGGGACCGGGACTGGCAGCGGCAGCGGAACAGGCACCGGTTCGGGAACTGGTACCGGCAGCGGTAGCGGAACAGGCACCGGTTCGGGAACTGGTACCGGCAGCGGTAGCGGAACAGGCGTCGGCTCGGGAACTGGTACCGGTACGGGCATCGGAAATGGCAGCGGAACAGGTACCGGGACAGGGAGCGGAGCAGGTACCGGCTCAGGAAATGGCACCGGCACCATCAGCCCGGGATCCCCAGGCGTCTCCACCACGAACCCCAGCGGGATCACGGTATACGATAACCGCCCCGTGACCCCCACCACCGAACCCACCGGCATCGAAGCCGGCCCAGGCTTCGGCCAGTAGGATCATCCGCGACCAGTAGGATCTGCAACCCGCCCAGAGGGCAGGGGCAGACACAAAACGAGAAACGAAAAAGCGCCATAGGACAGCTCCAGAAGAGCCCACTATGGCGCTTTTTACCGATCAACCTAAAAGAACGTCCAACCAAAAGAACAGCCAACTAAAGCAGCGGAGGGAGGGGCATGTCACATAAAGGACCCTAGCGGAACGTCGGTGCTTGGCGACGCATTGAACACTTGGTGAGGTCTTTCCGAACCTAGTGTGAAAGCGGATACTCGGAACGAAGTGGAGAGTATCATCAGAGCCTAGCATCCGCTACGTTACGGTCGGAGCGAGAGCGTGTCCTGTTGTGACATGCCCCTCCCGCAGCGGACCCTCTGCGACATATCCATAAGGAATACATCCCAACATGAGCGTGAACAATACCGCTCCCCCCCTTTCTTTTTCAAGGTGTTCCCTCCTCCCGATTGACAAACGCCCCCGAAACTGCTATATTTTTGTGCAGGTGAGCGTTAGACACTCTCGAAAAACTCCCCTGCCCCCAACCCATGCGCGGCCTGGCGGCAAGAGTTTTTGGAGCGCTCTGTCAATGGAGGGAAGAGAGATCATGAGCAAGTACGATAAAGAGGATATTTTGCGTTTAGCCAGGGAGGAGGACGTAGAGTTCATCCGCCTCCAGTTTACCGACATCTTCGGGATGTTGAAAAATGTAGCGGTGACCTCCAGCCAGCTGGAAAAGGCTCTGGATGACCGCTGTATGTTCGACGGTTCTTCCATCGAGGGCTTTGTGCGGGATGATGAGACCGATATGTATCTGCATCCGGATCTGGATACCTTTGAGATCTTTCCCTGGCGGCCCCAGCAGGGGAAGGTGGCCCGTCTGATCTGTGATGTACACCGCCCCAATGGGAGTCCCTTTGAGGGCGATCCCCGTTATGTGCTGAGAAAGGCCCTGAAGCATGCCAAGGACTTAGGCTACGACCTCTATGTGGGACCGGAGTGTGAATTCTTCCTGTTCCATCTGGATGATGAAGGGCTGCCTACGATGATCACCCATGAGAAAGCCGGATATTTTGACGTAGGTCCTCTGGACTTAGCGGAGAATGTGCGCAGGGATATCGTCCTGAACTTAGAGGAGATGGGCTTTGAGGTCGAGGCATCCCACCATGAGCTGGCACCGGCCCAGCATGAGATCGACTTTCATTACAGTACAGGATTAGCCACGGCAGATAATATCATGACCTTCAAGATGGCGGTGAAGACCATCGCAAAGCGCCACGGCCTCCATGCCACCTTTATGCCAAAGCCGAGGGAGGGGGTCAATGGCTCCGGTATGCACATCAATCTGTCTCTTTTTGACGAGAAGGGGCAGAACGTGTTCGAGGATAAAAAGGATGTAAAGGGATGGGGCCTCAGCAAGACGGCCTACCGGTTCATGGCAGGCGTGCTGGCCCATATCGAGGGCATGGCCTTGCTGACCAACCCCCTGGTCAATTCCTACAAGCGGCTGATCCCCGGCTATGACGCCCCGATCTATACCGCCTGGACCCCCTCGGCCAGCAAGAGCTGTGTGATGCGGATCCCCACTGCCCGGGGACAGAACACCCGGATCGAGCTCAGGAGCCCGGATTCGGCCATGAACCCCTATCTGGCTCTGGCGGCGATCCTGGAGGCGGGGCTGGACGGCATCGAGCACCCTGCGGAGCTGCCCGCGCCGGTGATGAGCAATCTGTACCGTATGCCGGAAGAGAAGAGGAGAGCCATGTCGATCAGGCAGATCCCCAATACCCTTGGGCGGGCGATCGAGGCATTTGAAGCCGATCCATTTATCCGCCGGGTGTTAGGCCAGCACATCTACAGCAAGTATCTGGAGGCGAAGAAGGGAGAATGGCAGGAGTTCCGGGCCCAGGTCACCGACTGGGAGGTAGGCCAGTACCTGTATAAATATTGATCCACAGTTTCTGGGGTCCCGGTCCGGAGAAAGGGGGTGGTCGGTCGATGGATATCCTGGTAGCCTTTTCCAAGCTGGAGGACGGGAAGAGTATTAAAAATATCTTGATGCGCAGCGGCTTCCAGGTCCTGGCTGTCTGCAATACGGCTTCGCAGGTCTTGAGCCTCTGCGATGAATGGGACGGTGGGATCGTAGTCAGCGGATACCGGTTTGCCGATATGGTCTATGAGGAGCTGCGGGAATGTCTCCCCTCCACGATCGGCATGCTCCTGATCGCTTCCCCCAGCCACTGGGTGGACCCCTGCCCCAAAGGCGTGGTGCGCCTGCCCATGCCCTTAAAGGTCCATGACCTGGTGGATACGCTGGAGATGATGCTGCAGGCCCAGGCGCGGAGAAAAAGGCGCTCAAAGCCCCAGCCCAAGGGGCGCACCAAGGAAGAGCAGGCCCTGATCGACCAGGCCAAAGGCCTTTTGATGGAGCGGAATAAGATGACGGAGACGGAAGCCCACCGTTACATACAAAAATGCAGTATGGACAGCGGCACCAATATGGTGGAGACCGCGCAGATGGTGATGCGCCTGCTGTGAGAGAGGCGGTATTTGTAAGTAAACCTCCATGCGCCCGGCAGCGGACTTTCAATGTAAAAATGTGTGTTCAAGGAGAGGCTATGCGATTTGTCAAGATGCACGGCATCAGCAACGATTATGTCTATGTGGACTGTTTTAACCAGCAGGTCCGGGACCCTTCTGCGGTGTCCCGGTATGTGAGCGAGAGACGGACCGGGATCGGGTCCGACGGCCTGATCCTGATCGAGCCCTCTGCCGTCGCCGATTGCCGCATGCGGATCTTCAATGCGGACGGCTCGGAGGCGGATATGTGCGGGAACGGGATCCGCTGTGTGGGAAAATATGTCTATGACCACCAGATCGCGGTGAAGGATCCCATGACCGTAGAGACGAAGGCGGGGATCAAGACCCTGACCTTTAGGCTGGCAAAGGGTAAGGTGGCGGAGGTGACCGTGGATATGGGGATCCCGGAGCAGACCTCCAGGCTTAATGAACCGATCCAGGTGGCCGGCGAGACCTATACCTTTACCGGCATCTCCATGGGGAACCCTCATGCGGTCTATTTTATGGAGAGGATCGACGACCTGGATCTGGAGGTCATAGGTCCGGCTTTCGAGCACCATGAGCGTTTCCCGGAGCGGACCAATACGGAATTCATCCAGGTCCTGGACGGGGGGCATTTAAAGATGCGGGTCTGGGAGCGGGGCAGCGGCGAGACCTGGGCCTGCGGCACCGGAGCCTGCGCCAGCGCGGTAGCCGCCAGCCTTTTAGGCCTTGTCAAGGACCAGGTCACGGTCTCCTTAAAAGGCGGCGACCTCTTCATCCGCTGGGACCGGCAGAGCGGCCATGTCTTCATGACCGGCCCCGCCTGTGAGGTCTTTACCGGGGAGATCGGTCTGCCAGAGACCATGTAAAAGGAGGGGTCCGGCTGCTGTACGAAAGGGCTTGCCGACCGGCGGAGTGCAGGTAGTATGTTTGACCGGTGGGCGCAGGTGAGATCGTCTGGCGTGGACGGCGTTGGCTCATACAAAAAGGACGTCCTACAGCAGAGAGATACGGTCTTTTGGATAAAAACCTATGTATTAAGCATTCGAGCATAAAGGAGAGATACATCATGATCAAGATCAACGACAATTATCTGAAGCTGCCCGGCAGCTATTTATTTTCCACGATCGCCAAAAAGGTATCTGCCTACCAGGCGGAGCATCCGGAGGCGGAGATCATCCGCATGGGCATCGGCGACGTGACCCTGCCCTTAGCGCCCCAGATCCTTAAGGCCCTCCACGAGGCTGTGGACGAGATGGGGGATAAGGAGACCTTCAAGGGCTATGCCCCGGACTTAGGCTACCGTTTCCTGCGGGAGACGATCGCCAGGGAGGACTACCAGGCCAGAGGCTGCAAGGTGGACGCTGACGAGATCTTCATCTCCGACGGCGCGAAATGTGACTGCGGGAACATCCAGGAGCTGTTCGCGGCAGACGCGAAGATCGCGGTGTGCGATCCGGTCTATCCGGTGTATGTGGATTCGAACGTCATGGCCGGGCGCACCGGTGTGTATGATCCCGTCACCGAGACCTGGTCCGATGTGATCTATCTGCCCTGTACCATGGACAATGACTTTTTCCCGGAGCTGCCGAAGGAGACGCCAGATCTGATCTATCTGTGCAATCCCTGCAACCCCACCGGCACCACATGGACCAAGGAGCAGTTAAAGGTCTGGGTGGACTATGCCAATGCCCATGACGCGGTGATCTTATATGACGCGGCCTACGAGGCCTATATCACCACGCCGGAGGTCCCCCACAGCATCTATGAGGTGGAAAGGGCCAGGACCTGCGCCATCGAGTTCCGCTCCTTCTCCAAGAACGCCGGCTTTACCGGCGTCCGTCTAGGGTTCACGGTGATCCCCACCGACTTAAAGAGCGGCGACGCCTCCCTCCACGATATGTGGGCCCGCCGTCACGGGACCAAGTACAACGGCGCGCCCTATATCCAGCAGAAGGCCGGCCTGGCAGTCTACAGCGAGGAGGGCAAAAAGGAGATCAAAGAGCAGGTGGCTTACTACATGCGCAATGCCCGCACCCTCCGGGAAGGCTTAGAGGCCATGGGCTATAAGGTGGTGGGCGGCGTGGATTCGCCTTATGTCTGGCTCCATACAGGGGAGATGACCTCCTGGGAGTTCTTTGACCATCTGCTGGATAAGGCCCATGTGGTGGGCACGCCGGGGAGCGGCTTCGGGCCCAGCGGCGAGCACTACTTCCGGCTGACTGGGTTCGGGAGCTATGAAGCGACCCAAAAGGCGGTGGAGCGGATCAAAGGGTTGGTGTGATCTTTTTGCAAGGGGTCCGCTCCGGGAGGGGCATGTCACAACAGGACGCGCTCTCGCTCCGATGTCTTGGCAGGGACGTAGCGGATGCTAGGCTCGAAAAGACCTCGCCAAGCACCGACGTTCCGCTAGGGTCCTTTATGTGACATGCCCCTCCCTCCGCTACTTTAGTTGGCCGATCATGCACCTGCACCTATTTAATGATCGGCGTGGATGTGAAAAGTAACAGGATCCGTTCTCCATTGCGGGATTTTTGCGGATCGGGTTGACAGCTTGAGAAAAAACAGGTATAGTACAGAGAGAACAAAAGCGTTCGGATCCGGTTGTGGTCCGTACGCTTTTTTGGGTTTCTTAGGAGGAACTTCTGGCTGGATGCAGGAGCGCCGGTGGGATAGATGGAGAGATGGAGGCGGGATACATGGATGATATCGATCGCAAGATCTTACGGTTATTACAGAGCAATGCAAGGGTGTCGCTGAAGATGATCGCGGAGAAGACCTTCCTTTCGTCGCCGGCGGTCTCGGCACGGATCGAGAAGCTGGAGCGGGATGGGGTGATCTTAGGGTATCACGCGCTGATCGACCCGATCAAGCTGGGGTACCATATCATCGCCTTTATCAATCTGGATGTTCTGCCGGAGGATAAGGAGCGGTTTTACGTCTATGCGGAGAGCGTGCCCAATGTGATGGAGTGCAGCTGCGTGACCGGGGAGCATTCGATGCTCCTTAAGGTGGCCTTTCGGAGCACCATGGAGCTGGATGTCTTCATCGGCCAGCTGCAGAAATTCGGGAAGACCAGCACCCAGATCGTATTCTCCACCCATGTGGGGCCGCGGGGGGTGAACGTGGACGAGGAGCCGTGAGATCGGCCGACGGGGCAAAGAGATGGGGGCAGGAGGACATAAGGTGAAGGCATAGGCGCAGCGTGGCCGCAGGCCGGACAGGGATCTGGCCGATACAGTATGTGGTGAAGGCACAGGCGCGGCGAGAAGGGCGGGGATGAAAAGCCCGGGCGGAGTGGGAGGATCAAAGAAACTGGGAAGAGCCTGCCGCATATCCTAGTTACTAAAGAGATAGATGGATGTGCGAAAATGGATGGAAAGCCTACAGTTATCATAGATCCAGGCCACGGCGGAGACGAGCCGGGGGCCGTGTTCGAGGGGAGAAAGGAAAAGGAGGATACCTTGCGGCTGGCCCTGGCTGTGGGGGATATCCTGGAGGAGGCGGGGGTCCAGGTCCTGTATACCAGGACCACGGATCAGACCCAGACCCCGGCCCAGAAGGCGGCGATCGCAAACCGGTCGGACGCGGACTTTTTCATCTCCCTGCACAGGAACGCTATGCCGGTGCCGGGGAGCGGAGCCGGTGCGCTGAACTTAGTCTATGAGATGGGCGGGGAAGCCGAAGCTATGGCTAAGAACATCCAGCAGGGGCTGGTAAAGGCCGGCTTTGCCGATCTGGGGGTCCAGGAGCGGCCGGGGCTGGTGGTCCTTAACCGGACCAGGATGCCGGCGGTGCTGGTGGAGGTCGGCTTTATCGATAACCCGGCGGATAACAAGATCTTCGACCAGTCCTTCTCTGCCGTCGCCCAGGGGATCGCCCAGGGGATCCTCACCACCCTCCGGGAGATGGAGCGCCCGGTCTATTACCAGGTGCAGGTAGCGGCTTACCAGGACCGGCAGGCTGCCCAGCAGCTGGAGGATACGCTGACCGGCCAGGGCTTCCCGGCGTTTTTAGTCTACGAGGATGGGCTCTACAAGGTCCGGGTGGGGGCGTTCTTGAACCTGGATAATGCGGTGCATATGGAGCAGACCGTCAGGAGCTATGGGTATCCTACGGTGATGGTGCGGGGGTAACGGATGATGGAGGCTGTAGCGCCTGCTCCCTATATACCTGACGGGATACAAGTTGTATGAGAGGATGGGAAAGCTCCTGCAAAAAGCAGTGGATGGCGTATCTGTGGCTTATATAGAGAGCAAATGCCCGATGTGGTCCATGGAAGGTTACCAAATAGGCTGGCTGCGCACGCCAAGAAAACCTGCCTTAGAGACGGCCAGATCGATAAAATATCTGGCGGACTTTCGCGGCGGGTTTTCCTGGTGGTAGAGCAGGCAGCTTTCCCAGGTTGGATCAGCAGCAAGGCGGAACCAGCGGATATCTTGATAGAGTCTGGCCTGGGATTCCGGGAGGATGGTCAGGCAGATCCCGTTCCTGACCATCAGGGCAGCTACATGGTTCATACGGGATTCAAACATGACATAGGGCTTAAAACCGGCCGCCTCAAAGCAGGGGTCGATGGCCTCTCGCATGGTGGAGCCAGAGAACATCAGAGAAAATGGCTCCTCCTTGCACAGATACAGATCCATCTCCGGATAGTCTCCGTCAGCTGTGGGGCGGTACATGGAGGAGAGCGGATGTGCTGCCGGGACACCTAGCAGAAAACGCTCACGGGCTAAGTGGACATATTCAAATTCTGGGATCTCGCGTTTGGTGATCATGGCCATGCCGATATCCAGTTTTTTTTGTAGCAGCATCTCGTATTGGTCATAGACTTTATGGTCTTCCAGCTTAAAAGTGACCCGCGGATATCTTTCATGAAATAGGGGAAATACCGCGCAGAACAGCTGGGTCCCCTGCTCCATGGCCAGGTTCAGGCGGATCTCGCCGACCGTGCTGTCCAGGACATCCTGCAGCTGCATATGCATGCGTTCTTCCAGAAAGACGGCTTCCTTGGCATGAGCGATCACGATCGCTCCGGCTTCCGTGATCTTCAGATGATGGGTATCCCGTTCAAAGATGGTCACCCCCAGTTCTTTTTCTATGCGCATGACCTGCTGGTTCAATCCAGACTGCGAGATGTAGAGCTGGTCGGCCGCTTTGGAGATGCTGCCGCATTCTGCGATCGAGAGGATATATCGGTATTGTCGTGTGTTCATGATGAATCCCTTTCCTGTGCCTTATCCAGGGTGATGGCCGGCTGGTCCGGACAACTGCCCTGGGAGAGATATGTATTTAGACATATTATACAATATCTGCCCTATTTTTGAAAGATTTAAAGAAGAAAAACTTCTAACCAAAAGAAAAGATCCCTTCTTCAGCTTAGTACAAATGCATGATATGATAAGCCTATCAAAAAACATAGGAGGGATCTGAAATGTTCGGTATCTTAGGGCTGATCGTCGCGATCGCTTGTGTGATCGCGATGATCTGGAAAAACTGGCATATGGCCATTGTCTCGTTGGCGGGTGCGCTGATCGTTATCCTTTTTAACGGTATGGCCCCTGTTGAGACGCTTAGTGAGAACTTTATGACGGGTATGTCAGGATTTGCGGGAAGTTGGTTTTTGCTGTTCATGCTGGGCGCTATCTTTGGCAAAGTGATGGGAGACAGCGGCGCCTCTGTGGGGATCGCCAACCGTATGCTGAAGCTGCTGGGTGAGAAGTCGGTGGTGCTGGTGGTCATGCTGACCGGCCTGGTCCTCTCTTACGGCGGGATCGGGACCTTTATCATCGCATTTTCCTTGTACCCCATCGCTGTCGCGCTGTTCCAGAAAGCGGATATCCCGAAGAAGCTGATCGTCGCCACGATCATGGTATGTCCGGTGACGGTGTGTATGGCTATGCTCCCAGGTTCGCCATCTACACAAAATCTGATCCCCACCACCTACTTCAACACCACGGCCTACGCGGGGGCGACCATCGGTCTCATCTGTTCTGTGGTCATGTTCGTATCGGCTTATCTGTTCTTAAACTGGCAGATCAAAAAGAGCAAAGCGAACGGAGAGCATTTTGCAGCCAGTCCCGGTGAGGACATCATGGATCTGAGCGCGGTGGATGAGGGCAAGACCCCGTCTACAGCCGCCTGCTTCGCGCCGATCATCGTCCTGCTGGTGCTGATGTTCGGGATCCAGTCCTTGACCTCGATCCCATCCTCTTATGCCGTGTCTCTCGCGATGGCCTGCGCGATCATCGTCGGCTGCATCCTTTACAGGAATCGTTTGGATGTTAAGGAAGCCGTCTCTGGCGGCGCTTCCGGCGGCCTGGGTTCTCTGATCGCCACTTCATCCATCATGGGCTTTGGAGCGGTGGTGTCCGCATCCCCGGCTTACACAAGGATCACCGGCGCTTTAGTGAACATGAATGCTGACCCGCTGATCACCGCGCTGGTCTCCATCAATGTGATCGCGGCGATCACCGGTTCCTCCGCCGGCGGATTGAACATCTTCCTGGATTCCATGGGAGGCTATCTGGCGGCCTCCGGGCTGAACACGGCGATGCTCCACCGTGTTGTGTGTATCGCGTCCTCCGGTTTTGACGCGATGCCCCATGCGTCAGGGATGGTGGTCTGCAATCAGATCGCCAAGACCTCCCAGAAGGATACCTATAAATATGTGTTCATCTGCTGTGCGATCATGCCCTTCTGCTGCGCGATCTTAGCCAGTGTCCTTGGCATGATCGGGGTCGTCTGAATATAAGTATACCAATGTAAGTATACCAACGAGGAGATCTTAAGATGAAAGTAGACTATATCATCCGCGGAGGCCATGTCATGGATCCGGCTTCCGGGACCAATGAAAAAAGAGATATCTTCATCCGCAATATGCGGATCATAGACCCTGGGACGGAGGACGTGGAATGTAGCGCGGACAGGATCATCGATGCTTCCGGGAAGATCGTGACCCCAGGGCTGATCGACTTCCATACCCATCTGTTTTCTGAGGGCAGTTCGATCTGCATCCATCCGGATATGATGATCGCCCAGGGGACAACGGCAACTGTGGACGCCGGCAGCGCCGGGACCTCCAACTATGAAGCCTTTTATAAAGCGGTCATCGCCCAGTCCCTGGTGAAAGTGAAGGGCTTTTTGACGGTGTATAGCGGCGGGCAGCTTGATGCGAAGCTGTGCGAGGATTTTGACCCGGCACTATATAATGTGGATCGGATGGAACGTGTCATCGAAGCCAACCGTGACAATATCCTGGGGCTTAAGATCCGCATCTCCAGGGGGGTCGTGCCGGAAGAGACCGGCGCGGATCATCTGCGGGCGGTGGTGGAGCTGGCCGATCGGTTAAATGAGCGTCTGGGGACAAGCCTCCGCGTCTGTGTCCATACCACTGACTCACCGGTCACAGCAGGGGAACTGGCCGATATCCTGAGACCGGGGGATATCTTCTGCCACTGTTATCAGGGGGCAGGTCATCCGATCTGTCTGGAGGATGGCCGTATCGACCCCGGAGTGTTGGCCGCCAGAGCGCGAGGTGTTATCTTTGACGCGGCCAACGGCAAGGGGAACTTTGGCCTTAACGCGGCGCGGCGCGCACTGGCTGCCGGGTTCGAGCCGGATATCATATCCACTGACCTGACAGTGGACAAGTTCAATATGCCGCCATATGCGAAAAGCCTTCCGTTAGTGATCTCCAAGTATCTGGCCTTGGGCATGGAGCTTATGACGATCCTTGAGAAGGTGACCGTCAACCCGGCCCGGATCATGGGGATGGAAGGACGGATCGGCACATTAGCGCCGGGCGCTCTGGCGGATATCGCCATCTTTGAGAAAAAAGAGAAGCATTATATCCAGAAGGATTTCTGTGACGAGGAGCTGGAGTGCAGCCAGATCCTGGTGCCGCAGATGACCATGATCGCAGGTGAGATACAGTATTGCCAGGCAGATTTCTATCTGTGATATCTTAAAGCCCTCTGATGCCATAGCGAGCAGTCAGAGGGCTGCTTTTTGATGGGAGGCCTTTAGGGGATAAAGGGACAGACTGAAAAAAATATTGACACAGCCCCCAAAAAGGACTATACTGACCTATGTAAATTTACGGACAAAGGCGTTCTGCGTGATGGCAGGGCGCCTTTCCTCGTTCTATGGGAAAGCTGTCTGATGGAACGGGACCCAGCTGGGGATGGGACCATATCAAAGGGGAAGATACCGCGGATCTCCCTGAAGGCGAAAAGGGCTGCTGTCTATGGCTATGCCGCTCACAGCAGCAGACACTGGCTGTGGATCATAATGCAAGAAACGAAAGAAAGTACACAGCGAGGGATACGAGGATGTTAGGATGGAGGGATCAGGATGGATCTTAAGGTATCATCATTAGCGCAGCATGCGGACAAGATCAACGGGCTGCTGGCGCGTTACGGCGTACGGTTCGGCATCTATAAGAACGGTACATTTAAGGAGCAGCTCTTCCCCTTCGATCCGATCCCCAGGATCATCGGGCCTGAGGAATTTGCCCGGCTGGAAAAGGGGCTAAAGCAGCGGGTGACCGCTCTGAACCTTTTCTTAAAGGACATCTACAGCAGGAAGCTGATCATAAGGGATGGGGCGATACCGGAGGACTTTATCTTTGCCTCCAGCGGCTACATGGCGGAATGTGAGGGGGCGCTGCCTCCTAAGGGGATCTACTCCCATATCTCCGGGATCGATCTGGTGAAGGGGAAGGATGGGGAGTGGTACATCCTGGAGGATAACCTGCGGGTACCCTCCGGCGCCTCCTATCCCATGATCGCCAGGGAGCTGTGCAGGCGCAGCTCGCCGAAGACTTTCCAGACGCTCTGTCTGGAGGATAACCGGGATTATGCGGCGCTCCTTAAGCGGACCATGGATCATGTGAACGTGGGGGGCCATACGGTGATCCTGACGCCGGGACGGTATAATGCGGCTTATTTCGAGCATTCGTATCTGGCGGAAAAGACAGGGGCCCATTTAGTGACCGGATCGGAGCTGATGGTGGAGGACGACAGGCTATATTACATGACGGCTGACGGGAAGAAGGAACGGGTAGGCGCGGTATACCGGCGGATCTCCGACGAGTATCTGGACCCTATGGCCTTTAACCCGGAGTCCCTGATCGGCATCCCTCATCTCTATGAGGTGTTCCGGAAGGGGAATGTGGCGCTCCTAAATGCCCCGGGCAATGGGGTGGCCGACGACAAGGGGATCTACTATTTTGTCCCCCGGATGATCCGGTATTATCTGAAGGAGGAGCCGATCCTCCAGAACGCGCCCACCTATCTGCCCTTCTATAAGGAGGATATGGACTATGTACTGGCCCATTTTGACCAGCTGGTCCTAAAGGACGTGGCAGAGGCCGGGGGTTACGGCGTGGTCTTCGGCAGCTCCATGACAAAGGAGAAAAAGGCCGATTTTATCACGCTGTTAAAGAAGGAGCCCCGGAGGTTCATCGCCCAGGAGGTGATCGATTTCCAGGACCTGGATATCCTGGAGGGAGGGGAGGCGGTCCCCCGGAAGGCGGACTTGAGGGCCTTTGTCCTGATGGCCGATGAGCCATTGGTCTGGAAGAGCGGGCTGACCCGGTTTTCCCGGGACCCGGATTCGTTTATCGTGAACTCATCACAGGGAGGAGGTTTTAAAGACACATGGGTATTATATCAGTAGAGCAGGCAGGCCATCTGTATTGGCTGGGACGGTATACCGAGCGGGTATACACCACGCTCCGGATCTATTCCAGGAGCTTTGACGAGATGATCGATGAGAGCAGGGACAGCTACCAGAGCTTTTGCCGGTCGGTGGATATCCCGGATATCTATGTCTCCAAGGAGGATTTCCTCCGCCGCTATCCCTTCGACCCCACGGTGCCGGATTCGATCGTCAGCAATCTGGAGCGGGCCTATGACAATGCGGTGGTGCTCCGGGAGACGATCGGGTCGGAAGCCCTTTCCTATGTACAGCTGGCGGTCTATGACATCAAGCTGGCGGCGGAAAGTGACGCGCCCATGATCGAGCTGCAGCAGGTCTTAGACCATATCTTGGCTTTCTGGGGGATCGTGGATGACCAGATCGACTCCGAAGAGACCCGGAACATGATCAAGACCGGCAAGCGGATCGAGCGGATCGACCTGTATGCCCGCCTGGGGATGCCCAGAGAGGAGCTGGTGCGGGAGGTCCACCGGATGGTCCCCCGGGTAAAGCGGAGCGGGATGGCCTATGATGCAGAGAAGCTGGAAATGATCCGGGAGCGGGTAGAGGAGCCAGAACTGGATCATTACAGTCTGGTGGCGGATGTGGAGACCCTGGTGGCGGTGTGAGCATGACGACCTTACATTTTATGTATCGCATGGAGATCGATCATACGGAGACGGTGAGCCGATGCTATTTTACGATCAAATGCATCCCCAGGGAGGATGAGAGGCAGCATCTGGAGAAGATCCGGCTCTGGCTAAAGCCCCATCCCGGCGGCGCGGGTTATTCCCAGGGAAGGGACTCCTTCGGGAACCGGCAGATCTATGGCTGTGTGACCGAGCCCCACCGGAAGTTCGTGTTCCGAGCGGAGGGGGAGGTAGAGATTTTGCAGACTGGGTATGTGGAGCGGGTCGGCGGGAAGGGGACGGGAGCAGGGCAGGCAGAGCAGATCGGGATCTTCCGCTATCCCCACGGGAAATGTGTGCCGGGGGAAGGGCTGGAGAGCTACCATCGGTCCTTGGGGCTTATGATGCCAGAGCATGCGGGAGGCGGCTCTGGCCTTGCGATATCGGGGCATGCGGGAGGCGGCTCTGGCCTTGTGATACCAGGGCATGTGGACGGCAGTCCTGACCTTGCCTCGCCAGTGTGTGCCTGCCCTGATGCAGGACATTCCCTGTGGGGGGATCCAGATGCGGCCTTCCAGGTCTGCACGGATCTGATGCACCGGCTCCATCAGGACTTTTCCTATGTCCCGGGAGCCACCCAGGTCCGGACCACGGCGGAGGAGGCCTGGGGCTTAAGAAAAGGCGTCTGTCAGGACTATGCCCATATCTATATCACTTTGCTCCGCATGTCCGGCATCCCGGCCCGCTACGTGTGCGGGCTGATCGCGGGAGAAGGGGCCAGCCACGCATGGGTGGAGGCTCTCTGCGGGGATCGGTGGATCGCCTTCGATCCCACCAACGACTGTCTGGCCGGGGATCAGTATATCAAGCTGGGCCATGGCCGGGACGCGGACGATCATGGGATCAACCGGGGGATCATGTGGGGCGGGGGCCTGCAGACCCAGAAGATATGGGCTCAGGTGGAGGCTGTACCCGCAGATCCTTGACCGTAGCCGGTGGGCCGACAGGTATAGCCATGGACAGGACAAAGAAGGCAGAGTATGACTAGGGCATTGCGGTCGTGGCGACCGATCACAAGACCTGCGGTGCGGCAGGTCCGCTGTCGCCCCATGGGTGTCGGGAGGGGTCGGATCCATGAGGAGGGGGCAGATCCATGGATTTAAGGAGTGGCCGGACCTATAAGGTTTTAAGGAGAATGGAGAAAAGGAAAACAGGAGGGACAAAGGACATGGTAGAGACGATCGCGGCGGTGGGACTGCCCATCGATGAGCGGCTTGAGATCCGGAAGCATCGCATCCTGCCGGAGAGGCCGTTGGAGGCAGCAGAGACGGCCGCGGCGGGGCGGACAGCGGCAGATGCGATCAGGGCGGGGCAGATAGCGGCAGGTGCGCCGGGACAGGCGGTGGTCTGTACATCGGGGCAGGGAGCAGGATATGCGTCAGGGCAGGCAGCGGCATACCCGCCGGAGCGTATGCGTCGGATCAGCATCGTTACCGGCATCCATGGCGATGAGCTGGAGGGGCAGTATGTCTGTTTTGAGCTGCAGCGGCGGATCCAGGCCGAGAAGGAGCATCTGGCGGGGATCGTGGATATCTATCCGGCCATGAACCCCTTGGGGATCGATTCGATCACCAGGGGCATCCCCTCCTTTGACCTGGATATGAACCGGACATTCCCGGGGGATATCGACGGGAACATGACAGAATATCTGGCGGCCAAGATCATCCAGGATGTGGCCGGCTCGGACTGTGTGCTGGATATCCACGCCAGCAATATCTATCTGACGGAGATCCCCCAGATCCGGATCAATGAGCTGCACCAGGAGCGTCTGGTACCTTTGGCTCAACTGGCTAATGTGGACCTGATCTGGGTCCACGGCGCCAGCACGGTCTTAGAGTCCACCTTCGCCTACAGCCTGAACGCCATCGGCACGCCGGTGCTGGTGGTAGAGATGGGGGTGGGGATGCGCATCACCAAGGCGTATGGGGACCAGATGGTGGACGGGATCTTTTCCCTCATGAAGGCGCTTGGGATCTGGAGGGGGGAGGCAAAGCCGGTGAAAGATCCGATCATCTCCCGGGATCCCCAGGATGTCTGCTACTTGAACGCCAGCGTAGGCGGCCTTTTCCTCCCTTCTGTGGCCCATGGGGCCTGGTTGAAGGAAGGGGAGCGGATCGGACAGATCGTGGATCCTTTAAGAGGAGAGGTATTGGATGAGGTCCTGTCCCCCGCCGAGGGGATGCTCTTCACCATCCGGGACTATCCGATCGTGGACGAAGGCTCTCTGATGGGAAGGCTCTTAAGGAAGGAGGCCTGCGGCCGTGGATAAGCAAGTGCTCTATCAGCTGAAAGGGATGTACCGGGACGACTTTCGGGTGACAGGCTACCGGTTCGGAGAAGGGGAGCCGTCGGTCTGCATCGTGGGCAGCTCCCGGGGGAATGAGGTCCAGCAGATCTACTGCTGTTCCCAGCTGATCAAGAAATTCAAACAATTGGAGGAGGAAGGGCGGATCATGGCCGGGCATCAGATCCTGGTGATCCCCTCGATCAACCCCTATTCCATGAACATCCAGAAACGGTTCTGGCCCACGGACAACACGGACATCAACCGAATGTTCCCGGGGTATGACTTAGGGGAGACCACCCAGCGGATTGCCGACGGGGTCTTTAAAGCGGTCGCGCCCTATCGTTTCGGGATCCAGTTCACCTCCTTTTACATGCCCGGGGATTTCGTCCCTCATGTGCGGCTGATGGAGGAGGGCTTCAGCGATCCCAAGGTGGCGGAGCAGTTCGGCCTGCCCTATGTGGTGATCCGCAAGGTAAGGCCTTATGATACCGCTACACTGAACTATAACTGGCAGGTATGGGACACCCAGGCCTTTTCCCTGTATACCACCACCACGGCCAAGATCGACCAGCGGGGAGCCGGGCAGGCCATCCTGGCGGTGATGAACTTTTTATCCCGGCAGCAGATCATCCGCTACAGCATCCCGGACCGTGTGGAGCCACGGATCCTGCTGGATACGGAGCTGATCTCCGTGAGGACGGCCAGGTCCGGGATCTTCTGGGCACTTACAAAGGCGGGGGATCAGGTGGAGGTGGGCCAGCCCCTGGCGGAGATCTTAGACCCCTATGAAGGGGACCGGCTGGAGACCTTGTACGCGCCGGTGGACGGGGTGGTGTTCTTTATCCATGATGAGCCCCTGACCTATGCGGATACGGTGGTGATCAAGCTGGTGAAGGGGTAGGGCAGGGGTAATGCAATGTGTGAGTAGTAAAGGTCAGGCTGGCACTTTTCATTGTCAGTGGTTTTGTGTATAATAAGACTTAAAGGTGACGGCATTGGACCGTTACGAGCAGAGACAGGAGGAAATGGGATATGGAACTGCGAAAAGTTGAGATCACGATACCAGAGGCAATGGTCCCGTTCGTTTTAGTCGCCGATGATGAGATGCAGCTGCGCCAGAATGCCATGCTGCTATATCCTTATATCCAGGATGGCACGATCTCCCATGGGAAAGCAGCAGAGATCCTTGGGATCCATAAGTTAGATCTGATCGTACTATATGGGCGAGCAGGGATGGCGTATCTTCAGGGATCGGAAGAAGAGTTGGAGGA
This sequence comes from uncultured Lachnospiraceae bacterium, assembly GCA_910585635.1. Classification (GTDB taxonomy): domain Bacteria; phylum Bacillota; class Clostridia; order Lachnospirales; family Lachnospiraceae; genus Caccovicinus. Next base: position 41,941 of record CAJUFE010000007.1, read on the forward strand.
AGACATCAGGGCGATCCGGGATATGAGGAGAAGTGCGCTATGATCGTTATTTCTGATACGACCCCGATCATTTCTTTGCTGAAAGCAGAGCAACTGGAGCTTTTAAAACATCTTTTTGGAGAAGTTGTGATACCTGAGGCGGTTTATAAGGAGCTGATCGGGAATGAGGCGTTCTGGCTTGAGGCAGAGGAGATAAAGCAATGTCCTTTTATCAAGGTGCGGCAGGTGGAGGACCAGAAGTCTGTCCATATTTTTCGCAAGGTGACAGGGCTGGATGCCGGAGAAAGTGAAGCGATTGTCATGGCAGAGGAAAGACAGGCCGATCTGCTTTTAATGGATGAACAAAAGGGAAGGCGTGTTGCAAAACAGATGGGTCTTGTGATCACCGGGACCATCGGGATCTTGATGCAAGCTTATGATGAGGATCTGCTGTCTGGAGGTGCTGTGGAAACATGCCTCATTTCGATGAAAAAGTGCGGCATACGGATCGGCGAGGCATTACTTGGGACCATAAAGACCCATATAAGGGGCTGACCTATGCGGATGCGCTGGTGATCAAGCTGGTGAAGGGGTAGTACGGTAGCTTTTTTCAGCGTTGATAAAAATGTCCGGAAAACCATTGAAAAAGATAAGATTTTTAGGAGGAGAACGATGGACTATCTTCCAGAGATCATACAGGTGATCCCTCATGAAGACTATACGGTATCGGTCTATTTTTCAGATGGAAAGATCGTATCCTATGATGTCCGGCCCCTCTTAGATACAGGCGTATTCGCTAAACTGAAGGAACTCCGGATCTTTATGGAGACTTGTACGATCATGAACGATACACTGGCATGGGATATCGCCGGGGGCCGGGATGAGAGCGGATGCATCGATATCGATCCGGATCGGTTGTATGCGCTTCCGGCAGCGGCAGAGAGGATCGCGTGATAAAAAACATGGATGAGACGTAAAAAAACCCCTGGGATCCATAAGCTGGTAAAAGGATAGTGCGATAAAGTAAACAATAGTCTGGCCGCCTTGCTCGATCTGTCGAGTAAGGCGGCCAGACTTTTTATCTGTGTTTTCATGGATCGATCTAAAGGGTATGCATGCTATCTGTTTTTCTACGTTTAGCCGATCACGGTGTCTTATGGGTGGCGTGGTTTCCTGAGGACTAAGGAGACCGCCTCTGTCACCATTCCATCACATGTTCCATCATGCTCTGTCCAACGAGATGGTGGTGTTCATTCAGTTTCTGGATATTTTCTCTCATCAAAGCGATAAAATCTGCGTATCGATATTGGATATCACTCTCGGTCAGATAGGAGATCCCCATCTTGCGGCATATCGACCCGTCATCGATCGGCAGATAGACGTAATCCCCCAGGCCTTTGAGCGTCATGGAGAAATTAGTGGGGGTGACGAGAAAACCACTGGATGAGTCATTTTTTTCCATCAATCTGTGATAAGCGGCCATATTACTCTCTGACGTATAGTGGATCTGGATGTTATGGGCTCGGAAGAGCTTATCACAGAGCTGGCGAAAGGTATTCTCTTTTGAAAGTCCATAGATGGTCACCGACTGGAGATCGGTGAGAGATACGCGGTCTTGCACGGCCATGGGATGCCCTTTCGGGAGCGCGAGGCCGATCGGCTCGGTCAGCAGATCGACAGTGGCGATCCTGGGATGCCTGATCAGGGGACAGGAGATGGCGATATCCACCTGGCCGGACAGGAGCATCTCCACGGCTTGATCGATGTTCAGGTAGCAAAACTTGACGATGGCCTGGTCGAACTGGTCTAAGATGCCGGTCAGGTGCAGGGAGGAGAAAAAGAACTTGCTGCCGGAAAAGCTGATATTGATGAACTTATCCTGGAGCGGGTCCTTGAGGTGTCCGGCCTCTCGGACCAGGTCCTCATAATCCGTCTGGAGCTGTCTAAAGCGTGGGAGCAAAAGCTTTGCCTCCCGGCTCAAGATCAGCTTATTTTTATCGCGGTAGAACAGGACGATACCTAGATCCTCCTCTAAACGGGAGATGGACAGGCTCAGGGCAGGCTGTGAGACATAGAGCTCATTTGCAGCCTTGTTCATGTTCATATGCTTTACGATGGTAAGAAAATGCAGGATCTTCGTATAGTTTAAATTCACAAAGATCACCTCCTTGATCTGACGATGATGCACAAAACTTCTTCTAAAATCCCCTATCATGATAACAGATATTTATAAAACAATCAAGACGGTAAAAGGACATAAGTAGATATTATCGACAGATAAATAGAACAAATTTTACGTTTTCTTAACGGGCGGTTATGATAGAGACATGAGCAGAGGGCGTAAAAAACAGATCATATTTGCAAAAGTGGATGATGGATATGGGCAAAGAGAACAGAAAAAAACAGATGGAGCTGCGCAGAAAAAAGAAGCTCTGGAAGCAGGGCGGAAGCAAAGAAGGTGTGGAACGTCAGCATGCCCAGGGAAAGTTGACGGCACGGGAGCGGTTGGCTCTCCTCTTTGATAAAGGGGCATTTGTGGAATATGGGACCTTTGCCATCCCGGGTAGCAGCCTCCACGGCATTGACCAACAGTTCGTACCGGGAGACGGGGTCGTGACCGGGTTCGGGAAGGTGGATGGGAGGCTGGTCTGGGCGGTCTCTCAGGATTTTACAGTCCTTGGCGGCAGTATGGGGCAGCATCACAGCAAAAAGATCTGTCGTGCCAGCGAGGAGGCGGCGCGGAACGGATGCCCCTGTGTATACTTTTGGGACGGGGGAGGAGGGAGGCTCCAGGAGGCATGGTTCGATGAGCTATATAAATGCATCATCCTGGCCTCCAAAAATTCCGGCTATATCCCCACGATATCGGTGATCTGCGGGCCTTGTGCAGGCGGCTCAGCCTATGCGCCGATCTTAAATGACTTCCTTATCTGCGTGGACAAGACCAGTAAATTTTACCTCTGCGGACCGGAAGTGATCCGGGCGGCAACAGGAGAGGAGGTGTCAAAAGAAGAGCTGGCGGGAGCTTACACAGAGAACTATATCTCAGGGAATGCCCATCAGTGGGCAGTGGACGATAAGGATGCCATCTGGCATGTAAAAAAGTATCTGAGCTATATGCCGCAGAACTGCCGGGAAAAGACACCGAGAGTCCCTTATGTGGATGATGCGGACCGCAGGATCGAGGAGTTGGACCATATCATCCCCGATGAGTCGGGAAAGACCTATGATGTGAGCCAGGTGATCCGCCTTCTGGCAGATAAAGAGAGCGTATATGAGTATCAGCCCTACTGGGCACAGAACCTGGTCACCTGCTTTGGCCGGATCATGGGGGAGACCGTAGGCTTTATCGCCAACCAGCCAAAGGTGAAGGCCGGCTGCTTTGATATCGATGCCTCGGATAAATTCGCCCGTTTCGTGGACATCCTGGATTGCTATAATATCCCGATGATCGCCCTGACGGATACGCCGGGCTTCCTTCCGGGAAAGGAGCAGGAGCATGGTGGGATCATCCGACATGGGGCCAAGGCCCTGGAGGCATCCTTTCGGGCCACGATCCCCAAGATCCAGGTGGTGCTGCGCAAGCAGATCGGGGGAGCCGGGATGCCCATGGGATGGAACCTGTTCAATCTGGACATGAACCTGTACTGGCCTACGCTGGACTACGGGCTCATGGATCCAAAGTCCGCCTGCCGGTTCATCGCAAAGCGGCGGATGAAGGATGATCCCGAGCATGCCAAGGAGATCCTAAAGGAAGCTGTGGACGAGTTTTTGGACGCCCGCACGCCTTATGCCATGGCAGGACATCTGTGGGCAGATGATATCATCGAGCCCTGTGAGACCAGGATGTATCTGATCAAGGCGCTGGAGATGTTGAGGAACAAGGATGCGGATCTGCTCCAGATACCGGAGCGGAAAAAGAAGCATGCCGTATCGCCACGTTAAAAGAAGCGAGGGAAAGGAGGGGGATGCCGGCTTTTATAGCTGCTGGCCGCAGGAGAACGAGAAGATAAAAAGAGTTTGATCTGAGAAAGGATAAGGTAGATATGGGTACAGAGATGATCGGATGGATCTCCCTTGTGGTCTTCGTTTTGACCATCGTGGTGGGGATCAAGAAAAAAGTGAATCTGGGGATCTTGGCTATCGCAGTGGGCTTTTTGTTAGGCTTCTTTGTGATGGTGGAGGGAGGCTCTATGTCCTCCTTGGCATTGCGGGGAAAGCCGATCACGGCATTGTTCCCCTTTAACATCTTCTGGATGATCGTCAGCGTCAGTTTGATGTTAAATGTGGGAGCGGTAAATGGCGCGTTTGATATCGTGATCAAGAAGCTGGTGAACCTGGCCGGAGGACGGAGGGCGCTGATCCCCGTTTATGTATTTATCATCATGATGATCGCCTGTGCATTGGGGATGGGGACCTCTGGTGTGGTGATCCTCTTATGTACGATAGCGGCCAGTATCGCAAAGGACCAGGATATCGATCCGATCTTTATGCTGCTGTCGGTCCTGACCGGTACTGCGGTCTCTATAGGCTCACCAGTGGCTGTGGTCGGGATCATCTGTAACGGTTATGCAGAGGATCTGTGGGGACGACAGATCGCGCCGTCTTACATGCTCCCCCATGCGATCGCTATGGCCGTCCTTTCCTTTGCCTTCGTCTATATCGTCTTTAAGGGCTGGAAGCTGGAGCGATGGCCGAAGACGAAAGCAGAGGATGTGCCAAAGCTCAACAGCAAGCAGATCCTCTCGCTGCTGGGTATGGCCGCGTTCATCGGTCTGTCGATCGTAGCAGGCTTTGACATCGGCCTGTCCGCGTTCCTGGTAGCGGCTGTCCTACTCTTATTAGGCTGCGCGGATGAGAAAAAGGTGATCGCTACGGTCCCCTGGTCATCGGTCCTCTTGATCTCAGGCATGTGTATCCTGATCGGTATCGTACAGCAGGCAGGCGGTATGGAGCTTTTGACTAATGCACTGAAGGCCCTGATGAACCGTTTTACGGTAAAGCCGCTGTATTCGATCATCGGCAGCCTCCTTGCGATGGTCTCTTCCATCACAGGTGTGATCCTGCCATCCATGATCCCGACCATCCCGGATATCGCCGTAGCAACAGGTGTGGACCCCTTTGCGGTGGTGACAGCATTGGCCTTCGGATCGAACTGTACGGTCACCTGTCCGGTGAGCTCTATGGGAGCGATCGCGCTGGGCATCATGAGCACGAACCCTAAGTGGGACTCCGGTGTACTGTTCAAACGGCTGTTCCTATGGGCGTTCATCATGATGGGCGTTGCGGCCCTTCTGGCAGGGATTGGGATCGCAGGCTGAGTAAAAGAGAGGACAGAGCCTCTTGACACACGATCGATAAGAAAGAGAACAAGACCTCTTAACCACAATGAACAAGAAAGGAATGAAAGAACATGACAGAAAGACCTCTTTCCGGCATCCGGATATTGGACCTGACTTCTATGACTGCCGGCCCCTGGGGTGTGCAGATCCTGGCGGATCTGGGGGCGGATGTGATCAAGATCGAGCGCCCCGGCAGACAGCATGATGTGAACAGGCGGCTGGCCGTCAGCGCACATGGTACATCCTCGTATTTTATGTGTATGAACAAGGACAAAAAGTCCATCGAGTTCGACTTCAACAAACCAGGCCATAAGGAGACCTTCCTGAAGCTGGCAGAGAAGTGCGATGTGGTCACAGAAAACTTTAAAAGTGGTTCGATGACCCGCTTAGGACTGGACTACGGAACGATCAAAAAAGTTAACCCTAAGGTAGTCTACAGTGCGGTCTCCGGATTTGGACAGACCGGTCCCAAGCATGCACTGCCTGCTGTGGACATCGTGATCCAGGCCACCAGCGGCTTTATGAGCTTGAATGGGGACAAGGGCAGCGAAGGTATGAAGGGCGGCTCTTCTCTGGCGGACCTCTATTCCTCCACCTGCTCCGCGCTGGCGATCTTAGCCGGGATCTTATATGAGATGGAGACGGGGGAGGGGATCATGGTAGATACCTCCATGCAGAGCACCTGCATGACCCTGGCAGGCTATGAGCTGGCAAGATACCTAAATACCGGTGAGATCGCCCGGCCGAACGGGAATGCGGACCGGGAGGCAGGCTTTAGCCAGACTGTCCCGGTGAAGGATGGACTTGTGATGGTGGATGCGGCTGCAGATGAGCATTTTGCCGCATTTATGGAGCTTTTGGGCTTAGGCAGCCATATCCATGAGGAAGCCTATCGGGATGGAGCGAGCCGTCATGATCATGCGGAGAGCTTGGAGGAGCTGATCTTCCCGGTGACCCAGGGATATACGATGGCAGAGCTGGCGAAGGCCTGCCGTGAGGCTGGAGTGCCTGCGGGAGAAGTGAACACCCAGGACAGGCTATTGAGGAGCTCGTATCTGGAGGATCAGGAGATGCTCATGGTGGTGAAGGATGAAAAGTTCGGCGACTGTAAGACTTTAGGCCTTCCGATCCAGTTCGACCAGTTTGAGATCCCCAAGGTCCGCAGAGGTGCGCAGGCCGGGGCGGATACAAAAGCTGTGCTGAAGGAGTTCCTTGACATGAGCGATGAGGAGATCAAAGAGCTGTACAGCTATGAGGGTGCTGTATCAATAAAATAGATAGGAAAGGAATAGAGAGCATGGGGATCAGACCATTAGAAAAGATCAGGGTATTAGATCTGACACAGGAGATCTGCGGACCTTTTTGTACACAGATGCTGGCGGACCTTGGTGCGACAGTGATCAAGATCGAGCCGCCAGAGGGCGACAGCAGCCGCAGGAGGGGGATCCGGCATGGTGGGAGCAGCACGTCTTATATGAGCCTTAACCGTGGAAAGAAGAGCATGCTCCTGGACCTTGGGCGAGAAGAGGAGAGGACGCTTTTTTTACAGCTTGCAGGATCGGCGGACATCATCGTAGAGGACCTGGGACCGGGGGTGTGTGACCGGCTGGGGATCGGATATACGGATGTCCGAAAAAGAAAGCCGGATATCCTGTATCTATCCTTGACCGGATATGGACACCAGGGGATGTTCAGGGACTATAGCAGCCAGGATGCCATCGTACAGGCATTGAGCGGGTTCATGAGCATCACCGGAGAGCTGGGAGGAGCATATACCAAGGCTGGCGCTCCCCTTGCCGATATCTTCACCGGGATCTACGGGACGATCGGTGTGCTGGCGGGGATCATCCACCGCTGGCACACCGGAAAGAGTCTGTACATCGATATCGCCAAGCTGGATGTGATGCTCTCCGCGATGCCAGACACGTTTGCGAAATATATGAACACCGGGCAGACCACACGGCCGAAGGGCTGCAGGCATCAGCTGGCGGGCTTTTTCGGCCCCGCCAAGACAAAGGACGGAGCCGTGATCTGTATGGCTGCCCAGGACCATCAGTTTAAAGCCATGGCCGAGATCTTAGGCCTGGAGGGTCTGGAAAAAGAGGAGAGGTTCAACAGCATGAACAAGCGATGTGTCCATATCGCAGAGCTGGAGCCGATCATCTTTTCTAAGACCATGGAGCTGACCATGGATGAGCTGACGGAAAAGCTCCTAAAAAGAAAGATCCCGGCAGGATCGATCTACACGATCGATAAGATCTTGGAGAGCGGGTATGCGCGGTATCACCGATCGCTCATGGAGGTGACCGATAAGGCGGAAGGTACATTCAAAGTCGTAGGGCCTCCGCTGCGGTCCAGCCAATTCCAGTGGGCGGAAGATGCAGCCGTGTCCCAGTTCGGGGAGTACACAGAGGCGATCGTAAGAGAGCTGTGTGGGACGGCAGGGGCATGGACAGGCCGGACAGCGGACGGGGGGCTGGCAGAAGGAACACCAGCGGAAGGCCGGACAGCAGCCAAGGTGCCGGCGGAAAGACTATCGGTGAAGGAGCCGGTAACAGACCGGCCTCTGGCCGGGATCCGGATCCTGGATCTTACCCGGTTCATGGCCGGACCATTGGGGACACGTATCCTGGCGGATCTGGGCGCTGAGGTCATCAAGGTGGAGCGCAGTGATAAGCTGTCGGAATTTTCCAGGACCACAGAGCCTACCTTCGGCACTACCAGTGCGTATTTCCTGTCGATCAACAGTGGGAAGGAGGATATCCAGCTGGATCTGGACAGACCGGACCACAGAGAGGTCTTTTTACGGTTAGCAGAGCACTGTGATGTGGTAACGGATAATTTCCGGCCGGGGGTCACGGAAAAGCTGCATATCGCCTATGAGGATGTGAAAAAAAGGAACCCGGATGTGATCTACAGTACGGTCTCCGGGTTTGGTTATACAGGACCTTATCGGACACAGGGCTGTGTGGATACGGTGGCACAGGCGATGAGCGGTCTTATGAGCTTGACCGGCCGCAGAGAAGGTGAGCCAGTGCGGTGTGGTTCTTCGGTAGCGGATGTATGTGCCTCCCTGTATGGAGCGGTGGCGGTCCTGGCCTCGATCATCTACCGGGAGCAGACCGGCCAGGGGGGATTTGTGGAAGCGGCCACAGAGGAGCATTTTGCTGCCTTTGTCCGTCTCCTTGGCCGTCCATCCCTTTTGGAGGACAGACGGTATGGCGATCCAAGGAGCAGGCTGGAGCATATCGGGACATTAGAGGAGGCGCTTTTTCCGGTCACCCGGACGATGACCATGACGGAGCTGGCAGGCGCATGCCGGAGGGCCGGCATCCCGGCCGGTGAGGTGAACACCCTGGAACGGATCTTCCGGAGCGGCTATATCGAAGAACGGAGACTGATCCGCCGGGTCCATGACAGTAAGGAAGGGACCTTCAAGGTCTTGAACCTGCCGATCCGCTTTGACCGTTTTGCCATACCAGAGGAGAGCTTTGCCCCTCAGCCAGGTGAGAACGGGGCTAAGATCGTTAAGCGCATCCTGGGCTTGTCAGAGGATGAGATCGTCAGGGTATGGCCGATCGCTGGACAGAAAGGCTGAGAGGGCTCTATTTTATGAAAAGAAAGGGATACGATATGGTAAGGTATGATAACCTGTTTGTAGTCTTGATGGGGATGGGCGTGGTGTTTTTTGGCCTGATCTGCATCATCCTGCTCACCATGGCGATGGGAAAGGTGCTGCAGCCCCGAAAGGAGTTGACAGCTGTAAAAGAGGCGGCAAAGGGAAAGGCATCGCTGCCGGAGACAGCGGGAACGGATATGCTGGCAAAGGGATCAGGCAGCGGCATCCGGCCGGAGATCCTGGCGATCATCACTTCGGTACTGGCCGGAGAGATGGGTGTAGCCCCTTTTGAGATGAACATCATTGACATAAAACGTGTTTGATAATAAAGAAGAGAAGGAGAGGAAAGAAATGGTCAATAGATATAAGGTCACGATCGAGGATGAGGTCTATCAGGTTTCTGTAGAGTCGATCGAGGAGGATACCCCGTCTGCCCGCCCCATTGCCCCGTCTGCCAGGACAGGGGCTCCTGCCCCGCGCCCGACTGCGCCCACGGCCAAGCCAACGGCTCCCACCTCGCGTCCGTCTGCCAAACCTGCAGTCACCACAGGGAGCGGGAAAACAGTCGTGGCACCGCTTCCTGGGAATATGTGGAAGGTAAAGACCGCAGCCGGTCAGGCGGTAAAACGAGGGGATGTACTCTTTATCATCGAAGCGATGAAGATGGAAAATGAGATCTTTGCTCCCTGCGACGGGACGGTCACATCGGTCTCGGTGTCGGAAGGCGGGGCGGTCAATACAGGGGATGTCCTTTGCGTGATCGGCTGATCTTGGCAGAGGGTCTGTCCAGACCTGACCGTATGCCCTTTGGACTGCTATTATGGAAAGGATTAGATAAATATGCAGGCGATATTTGACTTTTTTACCCAGACGGGCTTTTACCGTCTGCTCCAGCCTGGGGGCCGGATGAGCTTAGTGATGATCACGATCGCGTTCATCCTCTTATATCTGGCGATCGGAAGATCCTTCGAACCATTGCTGCTGATCCCGAGCGCCTTTGGCATGCTCTGCACCAATCTTTTGGGCGCGGATATGTTCCATGAAGTGCTCTTTGCCGGAGGCCATGTGCAATGGGACCTTTTACACGGTGCTCCGGTCACGGCCCAGTGGCTGACCAAGATGGCGGATGCCGGTGTGGCGGAAGCGGTGCTCCGGCCATTGGCGGAGGGAGATGTGATCACGGCAGGGCTCTTGGACTATCTCTATCTGGGGGTCAAGCTGGGGATCTACCCATGTCTGATCTTTATGGGGGTGGGCGCGATGACGGATTTCGGACCATTGATCGCAAACCCAAAGTCCCTTCTTTTAGGGGCAGCCGCACAGTTTGGCATCTTTATGACCTTTGTGGGGACCAGGCTCATGGGCTTTAGCCCCACACAGGCTTCTTCCATCGGGATCATCGGCGGGGCGGACGGTCCCACCGCGATCTTTGTGACCTCCCATCTCGCACCAGATCTCTTAGGACCGATCGCGGTGGCGGCCTACAGCTATATGGCCTTGGTGCCGGTGATCCAGCCGCCGATCATGAAGCTGCTCACCACAAAGGAGGAGCGGATGATCGAGATGCGTCCCTTGCGCGGCGTGACGAAAAAGGAGAAGATCGTATTCCCGATCATGATCACGGTATTTGTAGCCCTCTTAGTGCCATCTGCCGCGCCGTTGGTAGCCAGCCTGATGCTGGGGAACCTGGTCAAGGAATCCGGTGTGGCGGACCGCCTCTGCAAGACCATGTCCAATGAGCTGATGAACATCGTCACGATCTTTCTGGGCTTTACGGTAGGCGCTACAGCCACATCCACTACCTTTCTTTCGATCCGAACGATCGAGATCATGCTGATGGGCGTGGTAGCCTTTGGTTTTGGCACGGCAGGCGGCTTGATGCTGGCAAGGTTCATGAACCTCTTTCTGAAGGAAAAGATCAATCCGCTGATCGGTTCGGCCGGTGTATCGGCCGTACCCATGGCAGCCAGGGTATCCCAGGTAGTGGGGCAGAAGGAAAACCCCGGGAATTTCCTCCTGATGCATGCTATGGGGCCAAATGTGGCCGGCGTGATCGGTTCCGCGATCGCGGCGGGTGTGCTGATGGCATTATTTGGTTAAGAAATGGGAGGCTTTTATGGAAGCGATCGCGATCAATGGGAGCCCTAGGAAGAACAGGAATACAGCGACACTGTTAAAGAAAGCTCTTGACGGTGCGGCTTCAAAGGGAGCAAGAACGACATTGATCCATCTCTATGATCTGGAGTTTAAAGGGTGCTGCAGCTGTTTTGCCTGTAAAAGAAAGACGGGCAGCCATATCGGCTATTGTGCTAAGAGAGACGGACTGACTGATGTATTGATGCAGGTCATGGAAAGCGATATCCTGCTGCTGGGCTCACCGATCTATCTGGGGAATGTCACAGGAGCGATGCGGTCATTTATGGAACGTCTGTTATTTCCGGTCCTGTCTTATGACCGGGCAGAGAAGAAGATCTTTACAGGAAAGATCCAGACGGGTTTTATCTATACGATGGGGGTGCCAAAGGAGAGGATCGAGGCTTTTGGCTATCCCTATATCTTTGAAGGGGATAAACATTTTTTACAGCTCTTGAATGGACACCATCAAGAGCTCATCTCAGCAGATAGCTATCAATTTGATGACTACAGCAGATATGCCGCATCCGTCTTTGATGTAGGACATAAAATAAAGGTGCGGCAAGAACAGTTCCCGATCGACTGTGAAAATGCCTTTGCGATGGGGGAACGGGCTGCGATCGATGCGCGGTCATAGTGCCTTTGTCAAGGGATGTCTTCCGGATCCTCCCCACGCCCCTTCTCCCAAAAGTAGTTGATCTCCGCCCCCAAGAACAGGATGCAGATACAGAAATACAGCCACAGCATCAACAGCACGATGGCCGTCAGGCTGCCGTACATATAGGAGTAGTTGCTGAAATTGTCAAAGTAGATCGAGAAGGCAAAGGAGAAGCCCATCCAGCAGACCGTGGAGAAGATCGCGCCGGGGAGCTGGGAGGAGATCTTCTGCTTTTTATCGGGGATAAAGGTGTAGAGCCCGGCGAAGATGAGGGTCAGGATGGTCAGGGACAAAAGCTGCCGGAAGCTGATGATATAAAGGGTGATCTCCGCCAGCACGGGAAAAAGCCGCACCACTAAAGCCTGCAGGGTGGTCCCGAAGACTAAGAGGGTCAGGGACAGGACGCAGGCGGCCACGAAAAGGACGGTATAGCCGGTACAGATCAGGCGGGAGAGCAGATACCCCCGCCGTCCGTGGTAGCCGTAGATCCGGTTAAAGCCCCGGTTCATGCTCAGCATCCCCTTGGAGGCGGACCACAGGGCCAGGAGGGCCGTGAGGGAGAGCATCCTCCCGGGAGACCGGGTAAAAAGGTCGTTGATGATCGAAAAGATGGCGGCCTTTAAGGTCTCCGGCAGGATGGCGATCAGGGCGGTCAGAAGATCTGCCTTGGAGACGGCAGGGATCAGCTGGATGGCCGAGAGGAGCACCATGATGAAGGGGACCGCCGACAGGACGATGAAAAAGGAGGCCTGGGCGGCATAGACTGAGATCTCGTCCTCCGTATATTTTTCTTTAATGCGCAGGATAAGGAGCAGGGCTCTGATCATAAGGCACCACCATGCTTTCACCAGTTTTCTTTAAGGAACTCCACCATATCGATCGCTTTTGGCGGGCAGCCCTTTAAGGACTTCTCGAACCCGCAGGTACATTGCCCCACGCCGATCTGGCCGGTCTTTCCCTTGTAGCCCTGGCCGATGCAGACAGGAGGCTTTCCTTTGCCCAGAGCGCCCACGTCATGTAAACGGTCCAGAGCGTAGATCAGGGAGCCGTAGCAGGCGCTGCAGGCGTCCTTCGGGTCTGCGTACTTGGCCAGGTTCTGGACCCGTCTGGTCATCTTAAAGCGGCTCTTGCCCACCCGGTCTTCATTTAAGTATATGAAGTTGGCGTCGGCGGTATCCGTACTTCCCACGCCCAGCTGCTCGGCCATCCGGATATAGGGGATATCGTCCACCGCGTAGCCCATGCAGTCGCAGACATAGCTGTCGCAGAGCACCGGGTCCTTAAAGCCCAGCACCCGGTCCATGATCACCGGGTTCCCGCCCTCCTCGAAATCTAAGTCGCCGCAGATATTATCCACCAGGATAAAGTCGTTGGGCGCGATCACGTTCAGATGGGCGATCGGCTTGTGGAGGCCCATGGTGTGGAACTTCCGCTTCTCCACGTTGGGGATGATCCCCTTGTTGTTTTTCAGGGCGCAGGTGACCACCGTCTGGCAATGGCCCTTTAACACCGGCATATTGATCATGTAGTCCACGGCGGCGGCCTGATCGCACATATTGATCTTCATGCCCTTGGCCTCGTAGGCCTTATAGGTGTCCTTCTGCAGGTCGATCAGCGGCACGCCATACCGTCTGGAGATCTCCCGGTATCCGGCAGCGGAAAATGCGGACTGGGTGCTGTCCCCTACCCAGGAGCCCTCCATGACCGAGATGTCCTTAAAGCCGTGGCCCTGGAGGTATTCGATCGCCCCGGCTAAGAGCTCGCTGTGGGTGGTGGCCCCGCCTGATGGGTGGGCGCCCACCACCAGGTTCGGCTTCAAAGCCACGGATTTTCCCGTGTCCCCGATATCCGCGGCCACCTCCGCCCGCTCTAAGACCTTGATGGCCATCTCCTTGTAGTCTGTGCCGTGGATGATGATGATATCTTTTTTCTCCATATGTCCTCTCCTTATCGAAACATGCAAAGGGACCTTCCTTGCCTCAGTCCCGTTCGTTATCCTCCCGTATCTTCTTGGTGCCGTCGATCAAAGACATGGTATCCTTGACCAGTTGGAGCGCTTTGTCATGGTCATTCGTTTCCAGCAAGGCTTTCAAAGACCCCAACATGATGTAGAGTTCTTTGTTGTCCATATACACCGCCCCTTTCTTGCTCTTTCATACATCGATCATATCAAAAATGCCGAAAGGTGTAAAGGTTTATCTGAGCGGACCTTTGGCCAACCTGCAAAAGACCTGTTAAAGTAACGTGAAAATGGGGAACGAACACACATTTTACCTGGTCCCCCGTCCCTTACCCCATTGAAAAGTCCTCCAAACCATGCTATCATGACAGCAGCCTATTTCAAAGAAAGAACAGATATGAGGATGAGACGATGAAGAGACTATTAAGCTATCTTTCCCACTACAAGGTAGAGAGCATCTTAGGCCCTTTGTTTAAGATGCTGGAGGCCAGCTTTGAGCTGTTCGTCCCTCTGGTAGTGGCCAGCATGATCGACGTAGGGATCAAAAACCAAGATGTGGGCTATGTGGCCAGGATGGGAGGGCTGCTGATCCTCCTGGGGGTGGTGGGCCTTGCAAGCGCCTTAACGGCCCAGTATTTCGCGGCCAAGGCGGCGGTGTCCACAGGGACCCATCTGCGCAACGACTTATTTCATCATATTTCCCACCTCTCTTACCCGGAGATCGATACGGTGGGGACCTCCACGCTGATCACCCGGATGACCAGCGATATCAACCAGGTCCAGACCGGGATCAACATGGTCCTGCGGCTGTTCTTGCGGTCGCCCTTTGTGGTGTTCGGGGCCATGGTCATGGCCTTTACGGTGGATGTGAAGGCGGCTATGGTGTTCGTGGTGGTGATCCCGCTGCTGTCGGTGGTGGTCTTTGGGATCATGCTGGTCAGCATGCCATTATATAAGAAGGTGCAGAGGCAGCTGGATCAGGTCATGCTGATGACCAGGGAGAACCTCCTGGGGGTGCGGGTGATCCGGGCCTTTAACCGGCAGAAGAGCGAGACGGCCAGGTTCGAGGAGGAGAATGATAAGCTGGTCCGCTCCCAGGTCTTCGTGGGCAAGATCTCCGCCTTGTCCAACCCCATCACCTATGTGATGATCAACCTGGCCACGGTGGCGGTGATCTGGGTGGGCGCTAAGCAGGTGGACGGGGGTGTGATCACCCAGGGCAAGGTTGTGGCCCTGGTCAACTATATGTCCCAGATCTTGGTGGAGCTGATCAAGCTGGCGAACCTGATCATCACGATCTCCAAGGCCGTGGCCTGTATGGGCCGGGTGGATAAGATCTTCCAGCTGGAGCCCAGCGTGAAGGAGACGGGGAGCGGGGCCGGTCTGACGGGACCGGGAGCTTCGGGGGGTGCTGCTAAGACGGACGGATCGATGGAGCAGGACAGGACCAGAGAGGATGCTGCTGCCGGATCCGGGCAGAGAGAGTCTGACCGGGGAGCAGACCAGAAGGCGGTCCGAGAGGCAGATCAGAAGGCGATCCGAGAGGCAGATCAGAAGGCGGTCCGAGAGGCAGATCAGAAGGGTGCCCGAGAGGCAGACCAGAAAGCTGTCCGGGAAGCCGCTGTCCGTTTCGCGGATGTGACCTTTATCTATAAGGGCGCAAAGGAACCCGCACTGTCCCAGATCGACTTTACCGCTGGAAAGGGCGAGACGATTGGCATCATCGGCGGCACCGGCTCCGGCAAATCCACGGTGGTGAACCTGATCCCCCGGTTTTACGATATCGCCTCCGGCCATGTCCTGGTGGACGGCCGGGACGTGCGGGACTATACCCTGGACGGGCTCCGGGAGAGGATCGGGGTGGTGCCCCAGCGTGCCGTCCTTTTTAAGGGGACGCTGCGGGAAAATATGCGTTGGGGCAAGGCAGATGCCACCGATGAGGAGATCTACCAGGCCTTAGATACCGCCCAGGCCAGAGAGTTCGTGGACAGCAAGGGTAAAGGGCTGGACCTTTTTATCGAGCAGGGCGGGCGGAACTTATCCGGCGGCCAGAAGCAGCGCCTGACGATCGCCAGGGCCTTAGTGCGCCGCCCGGAGATCTTGATCTTAGACGACAGCGCCTCGGCACTGGACTTTGCCACAGACGCCAGGCTGAGAAAGGCGATCAAGGAGGATACGGGGGATATGACCGTATTCTTGGTATCCCAGCGGGCGGCCACGATCAAGAACGCGGACCAGATCCTGGTCTTAGACGACGGGAGACTGGCGGGGAAGGGGACCCACAGGGATCTTTTGCAGAGCTGTCCCCTCTATAAGGAGATCTGCCTGTCACAATTTTCCAAGGAGGAGGTGGAGCGGGATGGCCGGTAAGAAGAACGCGGGGAAGCTGGACAAGGAGCTTTCCAGAAAGACCCTGAAGCGGATCTTGCACTATATCAAACGATACAGGCTGGGGGTGGCGGCGTCCCTCCTGATGGCCACGGTCACCGTGGCCCTGACCCTTTATGTACCGATCCTGGTAGGAAAGGCCGTGGACCTGATCCTGGGACCGGGAGCGGTGGACTATGGGGGCCTGACCAAGGTGCTGCTCACCATCGGTGTGGTGGCGGCGGTGACGGCGGCGGCCCAGTGGCTGATGGGCCACATCAATAACGTGATCACCTATCGGGTGGTGAAGGATATCCGGACAAGGGCCTTCAACCATCTGGAGGTATTGCCCTTAAGCTACCTGGATGTCCATCCCACAGGGGATCTGGTGAGCCGGATCATCGCGGATATCGACCAGTTCTCCGAAGGGCTGCTCTTAGGCTTCACCCAGCTCTTCACCGGCGTGATGACCATCGGGGGGACCCTGCTCTTCATGCTGTGGATCAACCCCCTGATCACCCTGGTGGTGGTGTGCATCACCCCGGTGTCCTTCCTGGTGGCCAGCTTTATCGCCGGCCGGACCTTTTCCATGTTCCAGGAGCAGTCGGCGGTCAGAGGGGAGCTGACCTCCCTGATCGACGAGACATTAGGGAACTTGAAGGTGGTCCAGGCCTTCAGCCATCAAAAGGAGGCACAGGAGCAGTTCGAGGAGATCAACAGCCGGCTGGCTGCCCACAGCCTCAAGGCCACCTTCTTTTCCTCCATCACCAATCCGGCCACACGGTTCGTCAACGGTCTGGTGTACGCCGGGGTGGGGACGGCGGGGGCTTACGGGGTGATCCGGGGCTTTTTGTCCGTGGGCCAGCTGTCCAGCTTTTTGAATTATGCCAATCAATATACCAAGCCCTTTAATGAGATCTCCGGGGTGGTGACGGAGCTGCAGAACGCTCTGGCCTCCGCGGCCCGGGTCTTTGACCTGATCGACCAGCCGGCGATCCCAGCGGATGCAGCCGACGCCGTGGGGCTCACCGATGTGGACGGGTCCGTGGATCTGGACCATGTGGACTTTTCCTATGTGCCGGAGGTGAAGCTGATCGAGGACTTCAGCCTGCAGGTAAAGCCGGGGCAGCGGATCGCCCTGGTAGGGCCTACCGGCTGCGGCAAGACCACGGTGATCAACCTCCTGATGCGGTTCTACGACGTGAAGGGCGGGAGGATCGCTGTGGACGGACAGGATATCCGCAAAGTGACCAGGAAGAGCCTGCGGTCTAGCTTTGGCATGGTGCTCCAGGAGACCTGGCTCAAGTCCGGCACCATCCGGGAGAACATCGCCTACGGCAGGCCGGATGCCTCCTTGGAGGAGGTCATCCAGGCGGCCAAGGAGGCCCATGCACACAGCTTCATCAAGCGGATGCCGGAAGGCTACGACACGGTGATCTCCGAGGACGGGGGCAATCTGTCCCAGGGCCAGAAGCAGCTCCTCTGCATCGCCCGGGTGATGCTGTGCCTGCCGCCTATGCTGATCTTAGACGAGGCCACCTCCTCCATCGATACCCGGACCGAGATCCGGATCCAGCGGGCTTTTTCCAAGATGATGGAGGGCCGCACCAGCTTTATCGTCGCCCACCGGCTCTCCACGATCAGGGAGGCCGATGTGATCCTGGTGATGAAGGACGGGCATATCATCGAGCAGGGCGACCACGAGAGCCTGTTACAGAAGGGCGGGTTCTATGCCCAGCTGTATGAGAGCCAGTTTGCGGTGAGTTAGGGGAGTATAGCGAGAGCGGGATAGGAGGGCGAGAGTATCTGTCTGGAAGTTGAGCTATGATCAAATTGGATAGAAAAAAGGAAAGACCAGCGGGATCGCACCCGCTGGTCTTCATATGGCTATATCCAGGTCATTCTTTTATGATATCCAGCTCGGTCAGGTTGATGCCGGAAGCCGTCAAGATCACCTTTAATGCCGTATAACGCCGTTTCATCTTTTTGTATACCTCGGAATCTTTTTCGCAGGAGATCATGTAATCCTGCAGCCGTTCAAATTCCTCTACGTTTTTTTGCATCAATTCTTTTTCCGTCATGATCCACCTCTTTTCAACAGATTTATCCACGTGGTTTCTATCTACTATTATAATAGAAGCAGTAACGGATGTAAAGCCAGTTTTTTGCCATCTCCGACCAGGAGATCATGTCGTGTAACAAGTTCAGATACCCTGAACTGTTACCATGTCGTTGCTTTTCAAAACTGCGCAAAGTAACTCATGCCTTAGCGGTCGTCTGGCTGCCGGAGCCTGCGGCCGCCGTCCCTTCTTCCTCACGGATCTCCCCGGCCGCGATCAGCGCGTTCTTCGTCAGGGTAGGCCCGATCAGCTCGTAGACCAGCACGGCGAAGAGGACCACATTGCGGATCATCTTGCCGTCGGATAAGGTGGAGGCGGTCAAGACCATCCCCAGGGCGACGCCGGCCTGGGGCAGGAGGGTGATCCCCAGATGCTTCTGGATGCTCTTCTCACAGCCGGTGAGCGCACAGCTGGAATAGGCGCCGAGGATCTTCCCGGCAGAACGGGAGAGGATGTACACGCCTCCGATCAGGAGGGCCACCGGGTTGCCTAAGATCTTTAAGTCCAGGTCTGCGCCGGAAAGGATGAAGAAGAGGACCGAAAGGGGGGTGGTCCACCGGTCCAGCCTGGTCATGAGGGCTCCGGAGGTCTCGCAGATGTTGCAGAAGATCGTGCCGGTCATCATGCACACCAGGAGGAGAGAAAAGCCGCAATGCACCGGTCCTAAGTCAAACTCCACCATGGAAAGAGCCACAGTCAGCAGCACAAAGGCCACGGTGACGGAAACACGGTTTGCCCGGGAGTGGAAATAGCGTTCGCTCCAATCCAGGATGTACCCGGCCACGATCCCCAAAAGGAAGGAGAGGAGGATCTCTACCACCGGTTCCACCACCACGGTGATCACATTGATGCCGCCCTGCTCTAAGGCGCTGGCGATCCCGAAAGAAACAGAGAAGAGCATCAGGCCCACGGCATCATCGATGGCCACCACCATCAGCAGCAGCCGGGTGAGGGGGCCGTCCGCCTGGTACTGCCGCACCACCATCAGCGTAGCGGCAGGGGCTGTGGCGGCGGCGATAGCCCCTAAGGTGATGGCGGCAGGGAGGGAGAGGGCATCGGGGAAGAGCAGATGGAGGACGACCAGCGCCACATCCACCACGATCGTGGTGACCACAGCCTGGAGGATACCCACCGTGATCGCCTGCTTTCCCATGCTGCGCAGATCCGCCAGCCGGAACTCATTCCCGATGGTAAAGGCGATGAAGCCTAAAGCCATATCGGAGATGACACCTAAGGCGCTCACATCCTCCATGGTGTGGAAGCCGATCCCGGAGAACCCCAGCCGCCCTATGAAATAAGGCCCTAAGAGCAGGCCTGTGAGCAGGTAAGCCGTGACGGCGGGAAGCCCGATCCGCTTCGCCGGTCTGGTAGATAACAGCCCTGCGATAAGGGCCAGAGAGATGCAAAGAAGGATACTCTGCATGCTTTGCATGATAACACAACCTTTCTTAGATTTTTAGATTTTTAAAAGCTTAAAATGATATTTTTTCAAACATAAAGATAGCACTTTTTCCTAAAAAATCAAGTTAAGGAGAAGGTAAACGACAGAGAATATGCGGCAGTTTTTGGGGAAAAGATCAGCGATAATGCCGGTTATCGGAGAAAAAGGGATGCCGTTCATGGGCGCGCCCGAAGAAAAGATCTGCCATAAAGGGCGGCAGGGGCGGGGAGGATCGTGAAGATCTGCACGATCTGGCCCCCGCTTGAGAAATGCCAGGCCGTTATATCGGTTCAAACGATATCCAGCCGCTGCTTTAAAGCCTCCTGGAGCACTTGAGAAAAGTTCAGGCCAGCGGCGATCGCCGACTCATTGAGCCATGCGGGGATGGAAAGGGTCTTTTTGACGGCGGCATTGTTCATGAGACGGCGATATGCAGTGGTATCACAAGAAATATAAGTTGCAAATGCCGCTCCTTCCATAACGAGAGCATGGATATCCGAAGCAGTGGGGATCTCCCGTTTTTCAGTAAGAAAAAATAACACTTGACATCCTCCCAGATCTCCGTTAGAATAAATCCTAGTTTCGAAAAGGCATTGAAGATGCAAAGTAGGCATCTATCTTCCGTCAGAGAGGGAGGGTCACTGGCTGAAAGCCTTCCTAGGTCCAGATAGACCGCTGAATTTCCCATCGGAGCCGCACGGCTGAAGACCGCTCCTTGAGGCGGCGGAGGTAGGTCGTGACGTGTGCGCGCGTTAAGCGTTAAGAGTGTCTGCGCAGAGGCCGAGAGCCTTGCGCGGGAAGTTTGGGTGGTACCGCGAGATGATGAGCTCGTCCCTTCTATACCTATACGGTTTAGAAGGGGCTTTTTTTATGCGCAGGCCCAAGCCAGAGGGATCTGCCGCCAGAGCGGCGTGTGCGGCGTGTGGGCCGTACAGCGAGTAAGGGGAAAGGCCTCCCCTGCTCGATCTACATCCCGCGTTCCGCCCTTGCAAAATGTCATAAAGGAGAGAAAAGGGACATGAAAGATCGATTGGAAAAGATCAAGGAAGAAGCCCTGGCTAAGATCGAGGCTTCGGATGCACTGGAGCGGTTAAATGATATCCGCATCGCCTATCTGGGCAAAAAAGGCGAGCTGACCAGCGTGTTAAAGAGTATGAAGAGTGTAGCGCCCGAGGACCGCCCTAAGGTGGGCCAGATGGTCAATGACGCCAGAGCCCTGATCGAGGAGCGGCTGGAGGCGGCGAAGACGGAGCTTGGGCGGAAGGCCAGAGAGGCGCAGATGGAGCGGGAGGTGATCGACGTGACCCTTCCGGCTAAGAAGGCCCACATTGGCCACAGCCATCCCTGTACCATCGCCTTGGAGGAGGTGGAGAGGATCTTCGTGGGCATGGGCTACGAGGTGGTAGAAGGCCCCGAGGTGGAGTACGATCTCTATAATTTCGAAAAGCTGAACATCCCCGCAGACCATCCGGCAAAGGATGAGCAGGATACCTTCTATATTAATAAGGAGATCGTCCTCCGCACCCAGACCTCCCCGGTCCAGGCCAGGGTCATGGAAAAGGGCAAGCTGCCGATCCGCATGATCGCCCCCGGACGGGTGTTCCGTTCCGACGAGGTGGACGCCACCCATTCCCCCTCCTTCCATCAGATCGAAGGTCTGGTGGTGGATAAGAACATCACCTTCGCCGACTTAAAGGGCACCTTGGCCGAGTTCGCCAAGGAGCTGTTCGGTGAGGGGACAAAGGTGAAATTCCGTCCCCATCACTTCCCCTTCACAGAGCCCAGCGCCGAGGTGGATGTGACCTGTTTCAAGTGCGGCGGCAAGGGCTGCCGGTTCTGCAAGGGGACTGGCTGGATCGAGATCTTAGGCTGCGGCATGGTCCATCCCCATGTGTTCGAGATGTGCGGGATCGACCCGGAGGCATACACCGGCTTTGCCTTCGGCGTAGGCTTAGAGCGGATCGCTCTGCTGAAATACGAGATCGACGACATGCGGCTGCTGTATGAGAATGACGAGCGTTTCCTGAAGCAGTTTTAAGGCAGAGCCGCAGGGCATCTCCCATAGCGGACGGCTGTTTTCCGGTAGATACAGGAGCAGAGGCATGTCCCTGCCAGTAGAGACCGGTACAAAAAAGGTCTAAAAACTTGACTAGATCGATGAAGGAGTAGAACATGAACACATCATTAGCATGGATCAAAGCATATGTCCCGGAGCTGGATGTGACCGCCCAGGAGTATACGGACGGTATGACCCTTTCCGGCACAAAGGTAGAAGGCTATGAATGCCTGGATAAAAATCTGGAGAAGATCGTGGTAGGCCATATCCTGAAGATCGACCGCCATCCCGACGCGGATAAGCTGATCGTCTGCCAGGTGGACATCGGGACCGAGACTATCCAGATCGTCACCGGCGCGCCTAATGTGAAGGAGGGCGACAAGGTCCCGGTGGTATTGGACGGCGGCAAGGTGGCAGGCGGCCATGACGGCGGACCACTGCCGGAGGATGGGATCAGGATCAAAAAGGGGAAGCTGAGAGGGGTGGAGTCCAATGGGATGATGTGCTCCATCGAGGAGCTGGGCTCTTCCCGGGAGATGTATCCGGACGCACCGGAGAGCGGCATCTATATCCTGCCAGAGACAAGCGTGCCGGGCAGCGACGCGGTGGCGCTCTTAGGCCTCCACGACGTGAACTTTGAATACGAGATCACCTCCAACCGGGTGGACTGCTACAGCGTGATCGGCATCGCCAGGGAGGCGGCGGCCACCTTCCGCAAGCCCTTCCATCCTCCGGTGGTGACCGAGACCGGGAACGACGAGGATATCAACGACTATCTGAAGGTGCGGGTGGAGGATGGGGACCTGTGTCCACGTTACTGTGCCCGTATGGTGAAGAACATCAAGCTGGCTCCCTCGCCGGAGTGGATGAAGCGCCGCCTGGCGGCTTCCGGGATCCGTCCGATCAATAATATCGTGGACATCACCAACTACGTGATGGAGGAGTACGGCCAGCCCATGCACGCCTTTGACTACGATACTTTGGCTGGTCATGAGATCGTGGTAAAGCGGGCTAAGGACGGCGACGAGTTCCAGACCCTGGACGGCCAGATCCGCAAGCTGGACCGGGACGTGCTGATGATCAATGACGGGGAGAAGGAGGTAGGCATCGGCGGCATCATGGGCGGTGAGAACAGCAAGATCACCGACGATGTGAAGACCATGGTCTTCGAGGCGGCCTGCTTTGACGGCACCAACATCCGTCTGTCCGCCAAGCGGCTGGGGCTGCGCACCGACGCCTCCGGCAAGTTCGAGAAGGGCCTCGACCCGAATACGGCCCTGGAAGCCGTCAACCGGGCCTGCCAGCTGGTGGAAGAGCTGGGGGCCGGCGAAGTGGTGGGCGGTGTGATCGATATCTACCCGGTCAAGCGGGAGGCAAAGAAGATCCCATTTGACGCAAAGAAAGTAAACCAGCTTTTAGGGACGGATATCGATGAGGCCACCATGAAGGGGTATTTTCAGCAGCTGGAGCTGGGGTTTGACGAGGAGACCCAGGAGGTGATCGCGCCTACCTGGCGGCAGGATCTGGAGCGGCCGGCGGATATCGCCGAGGAGGTGGCCCGGTTCTACGGCTACGATAAGATCCCCACCACCCTGCCCTCCGGGGAGGCCACCACAGGCAAGCTTTCCTTTAAGCTGCGGGTGGAGCAGGTCGCCAGGGAAGTGGCCGAGTTCTCCGGGTTCTCCCAGGGGATGACCTATTCCTTTGAGAGCCCCAAGGTCTTTGATAAGCTCCTGCTGGAGGAAGGATCCCCCCTGCGCCAGACGGTCACGATCATGAACCCATTAGGCGAAGATTTCAGCATCATGCGCACCTCCCCCTTAAACGGTATGCTGACCTCCCTTTCCTTAAACTATAACCGCCGGAACAAGGCCGTGAAGCTGTACGAGATGGCTAATATCTATCTGCCCAAGGCCCTGCCATTGACCGAGCTTCCCGACGAGCGGATGCAGTTCACCCTGGGGATGTACGGGGAGGGCGACTTCTTCACCATGAAGGGCGTGGTGGAAGAGTTCCTGGATAAGATCGGCATGGACAAGAAGGTGCATTACGCGCCGGACTGCGACCGTCCCTTCCTCCATCCCGGGCGGAAGGCGGATATCGTCTATGACAAGGCAACGATCGGCTACATGGGCGAGCTCCATCCGGAATGCGCAGACAACTATAAGATCGGGGAGAAGGTCTATGTGGCGGTGCTGGATATGCCGAGCGTCCTCCCCTTCGTGACCTTTGACCGGAAATACACCGGCATCGCCAAGCATCCGGCGGTGAACCGGGACATCAGCATGGTGGTCCCCAAGGATGTGATGGTGGGGCAGATCGAGGATGTGATCGTCCAGCGGGGCGGGAAGATCTTAGAGAGCTACCAGCTCTTCGACATCTATGAGGGCAAGCAGATCGTGGCCGGGTACAAGTCCGTGGCCTACTCGATCGTGTTCCGGGCTAAGGACCGGACCTTGACCGATGAGGATGTGAACAGTGCCATGAAGAAGATCCTCAATGGGCTTGAAGGGTTGGGGATCGAGCTGCGGGCGTAAGAGGTGTGCGATGAGGCCGCAGAGGGTCCGCGGAGGGAGGGGCCTGTCACAACGTCACCGCGCTCTCGCTCCGGTCGAACGCAGCGGTACTAAGGCGCGTGAAAGACCGCGCCTAAGGACCGGCGTTCTCTAGGGGTTCCTTTTGTGACAGGCCCCTCCCTCCGCTACGTTATCGGCTGATCGTTTGTTATCCCGTGCGCCGGTTGCTTAGATATATTGCCAAAACACAGAGAGAATAAAAAATAAAAAATAAGCCATCCTTACCTTAGGAAAAGAAGATATATGCTATATAAGGGTTAAGGAGGCTTATTTTTTATGGATGAACGATTTGAGATCGCGGCGGTTTATGGGAGAGAGATCTTGGATTCCAGGGGGAATCCTACGGTGGAGACGGAGGTGCGCTTGGAGAGCGGGGTCTGCGGCCGGGCGGCGGCTCCTTCCGGCGCGTCTACGGGGCAGCATGAGGCGATCGAGCTGCGGGACGGGGACAGCCGTTATCATGGGAAAGGGGTCCAGAAGGCGGCGGGAGCGGTGAGCACGGTCCTGGCGGAGGTGCTGATGTTCGAGGATGTGCGGGATCAGAAACATATCGATCAGCTCCTTAGAGAGGCGGACGGCACGGAGGATAAAGGGAAGCTGGGGGCCAACGCGATCCTCAGTGTGTCCCTGGCCTGTGCCAGGGCAGCGGCGGCGGCCCAGGGCCTTCCGCTGTTTCAGTATATCGGGGGGATCTATGGCAATAAGCTGCCCATGCCCATGATGAACATCTTAAACGGCGGCGCCCATTCGGATAACTCGGTGGATATCCAGGAATTTATGATCCTGCCCATGGGGGCTTCTTCCTTCCGGGAGGGCATGCGCTGGTGCGCCGAGGTCTATCAGACCTTAAAGAAGCTTTTGAAGGAGAGACACCTTTCCACGGCGGTAGGGGATGAGGGCGGTTTCGCGCCGGACCTTAAGACCGGGGAGGAGGCCATCGAGATGATCTTAGAGGCGGTGAGACTGTCCGGCTTTAAGGAGAGGACGGATTTCATGATCTCCCTGGACGCGGCGGCCAGCGAGTGGAAGAACACGGAGCTGGGGCCAGGCTTCTACACCCTGCCCAAGCAGCAGCAGACCTATAACCGGGAGCAGATGATGGAGTACTGGGTGAAGCTGGTGGATAGCTATCCGATCTATTCCTTGGAGGATCCTATGGACGAGGAGGACTGGGAAGGCTGGAGGACCCTGACCGGGAAGATCGGAGGCCGGACTCGGCTGGTGGGGGACGATCTGTTCGTCACCAACTGCGCCAGGCTGAAAAAAGGGATCGACGACCACAGCGCCAATGCGATCTTGATCAAGCCGAACCAGATCGGCACCCTGACCGAGACCATGGAGGCGATCCAGTTAGCCAAGCTGAACGGCTACACCACGATCATGTCCCACCGTTCCGGCGAGACCGAGGACAGCACCATCGCCGATCTGGCCGTGGGCATGGGTACCGAGCTGATCAAGACCGGCGCACCCTGCAGAGGGGAGCGGACGGCGAAATATAACCAGCTGCTGCGGATCGAGGAGAAGATCGAAGGGATGTAGGAGGCCGGAGCCTGACGGCGCATAGAGGAAAGGACGGCGAAAAGGAAAGGACCGTGCCGTGCGGAAGAAAAGGAAACGTAGAGAAAAGGGCGACGCAGAGAAAACGGCGGCGCAGGGGTAAAGATAACGCAGAGAAAAGGCGGCGCGAAAAAGGGACTGTCGAAAGAGCATGGAACGGCTATTTTTCGACAGTCCCTCAAGCGTTGCGGGGCATCCTGGGTCATCGGGGGACCCGGTCCCACGATCCTTTTACAGATCCACGCACGTTCCCGATATGCGAACGATCATCATGTAGAAAACACTTTCTTCAAGTCGATGAAACATCCCTCCAAGACGTTGACCCTTGCGATATCCTCTGATCCATAGTCCTCACGGATGCGGTAGGAGCCGTTCCCATCCGGCAGGAACACCAGTACAGACCGGTTTTCCGGGTCTACGATCCAGTATTCCCGTACACCTGCCCGTTGGTACAGGTCCAGCTTCACCAGTCGGTCATGCCGTCGGGTAGAGGGGGAGAGGATCTCCACGATCAGGTCCGGCGCGCCTTTGCAGCCACGGGCATCGACCTTGTCCCTATCGCATATCACGGAAATGTCCGGTTCGACCACCGTATCTACATCTTCTGGCCGGTCCCCATCCTGCTCGAACAGCCGGACGCCAAAAGGAGCAGGGTAGACCTTGCATGGCTTTCCTTCCAAAAAGTTCGCCAACTGGCGGAACAGCTCCCCACTGATCTCCTGGTGTCGGCTGGACGGTGTCGCCATCATGAACAGCTCACCATTTATGATCTCAACATGCATATCCTCGTTCCAGGTGAGACAGTCGGCGAAGGTATAGCCTATCTGCTTTGCTGGTAATGCCATCACGCATCCCTCCTTATCTGCGGATATTATAGCATGGGCATGACATGGGTTCAAGCCTTGGTCCAAGTTTTTGATCTCTTTCTTGACTCCCCCTTGGCAAGATGCTATCATGGAAGGGATAAAAAGGCGGTGGCTGGGATGCTGCGCTGGCCTGTTTTGGCCTTCAAAGATCGCTTGTGGTGGCCGGATGGGGCTAACCATTATTAGGGAAAGTGTCAACGAAAGTATACAATCGTTGACACTTTTTTAGTTAGAAGATCCCTGCAAATTTTGGAAGAGATCTTTCATTTTTCATTTCAAAAGCATCTACTTACTCGATTTTATTTCCACATTTTAAGATTTTTTTCCCATATATATCCTTATGATCAACAGCTATCAAGTGTCAACCAATGTATACTTTCGTTTACAGATTGGCCACATAGCTTCAGGGCTTTCGTGGTGCAGATAGACAGAAGCTGCCCGGTATCCCGGCGATCAGTGCCTGTACCTGATCGTCGGGATCACGAAAGAACGCCCGGACCAGATCGCGGACCGCATCTGGAGAGGCCGCGGCGAAGAGGATGGGAGTACGATGGGGAGAAAGTTAAAGGTAAAGATGTTCGGCGGCTTTTCCGCCCGCTACGGAGATGAGGTGCTGTCCTTCGGCAGGCAGAGCAATCCCAAGTTTGGGCAGCTGTTCCAGATCCTGATGACCAGACCGGGACAGGGGTTCAGCAAACGGGATATCGCCGGGAGTCTCTATGGCCGCGAGGAGGTAGAGGACCTAAATGCCAGCCTCAATAATACGATCTTCCGTCTCCGCCGCTATCTGGAGGCGTCCCCATTGCCCTCCGGCGATCATCTCCTCTTACATGACGGTGTGTTATGCTTTGACAGTAAGGTCCCGGTGGAGTCGGATGTATGGAGCTTCGAGAAAGCAGCCAGGGAATTTGAGAAAGAGCCGGATGAGCAGAAAAAAGCAGATATCTGTAAACGGGCCTGTGACATCTATCAGGGGGAGTTCCTGCCCCAGCTGTCTAATGAACAGTGGGTCATCGAGAAGAGCCGGGACTACCGGGAGCTGTATGCCAGGCTGCTGCGCTATCTGTTACGTTATCTGGAGCAAGAAGGGGAGTACAAGAGTATGGAGGCCTTGTCCTCCCGCGCGGTCAGGCTCCTTCCCTGTGAAGGATGGGAAAGCTGGCAGATCGAGAGTCTGATCGCACTGGGTCGTCACAAGGAGGCGGAAGCGGTCTATCAGGAGACCGCAGCCTACGTGCAGGAGATCGGAGGCTTCCTTTCGAAAAGCGGGCAGACCAAGTTCCGCAGGATCGGCGACCAGATGCAGCAGCCTGAGGGGACCGTGGAAGACATCCGCAGATGCCTGATGGAGCCTGCACAGAAGGAAGGCGCTTATGACTGCACCCTCCCAGGGTTCTGCGATTGCCTGCGGGTCCTGAAACGGGTCTATGTTAGGCAAGGAGCCGTCCGTTTCAGCCTGTTCCTCTGCACGATCTTGGATCACAGCGGCCGTCCTGCTAACGACCGGGAATACTGCGAAAAGCAGGGAGAGCGGCTGCGGGAGACCTTTCAGGCCTATCTGCGCAGAGGAGATGTCTATGCACGGTACAGCGAGAACCAGTATCTACTGCTGTGCATAGGAGCCGAAAGGGCCGATCTTTTGGAGATCGGGCAGCGTCTGGATATGGATCTTCGCAAACGCAGCGGCGGCCGCGGCGGGCTCAGCTGCCGTCTCCTGGATGACGGGAGTCAGTGGTAAAGGAAAAGATCTGAACGGGTGCCAGCCCGTTTGCGCAGCAGCTTCTTCTATAATAAAAACCGTCCAACTAAGATCTTTGGTTGATGAAATGCACGAAAACCAGGAAATGAAAGAGCTTGCGAAAGACCTGCTCTGCTATACTAGAGTCTAGGTAGCATAGTCATGAGCCTGGAAAAGAAAAAGACCACAAAACATGCACAGTACAGTTTCCGGCAGGTAAAAGAAATTGCAGGCCCGGGAACTGTTTTTTTGCGTGCAGAGCAAAAGAGCGGAGCTGGCGGAAAGGGTTGGGCATAACAATGGATAATGCCTTTGGCAGATGGAAAGGGTTAGGCCGTATCCAGGCGATCGTAAAGGAGATCCTGGACCTGAAGGAGAGGATGAGCCGTTTGAGCGACGATGGCTTACGGCAAAGGACCCAGGGCTTCCAGTACCGCATCAGCAGGGGCGAGACGCTGGACAGCCTCCTCCCCGAAGCCTTCGCCGTGGTGCGGGAGGCCGCCCGGAGAGTGCTGGGGATGGAAGCGTTCCCGGTACAGCTGGCCGGGGGTATCGTCCTGCACCAGGGGGACATCGCCGAGATGCGCACTGGGGAAGGGAAGACCCTGGCCGCCGCCTTTCCGGCTTATCTCAATGCCTTGACAGGAAAAGGGGTCCATGTAGTAACGGTCAATGACTATCTGGCAGAGCGCGATCAAGGCCAGATCGGGCAGGTCCACAAAGCGCTGGGCCTCAGCACCGGCGTTGTCTTAAGCGGGATGAAAGGTCCGGAGCGTCAGGCGGCCTATGCTTGCGATATCACCTACGTAACGAACCATGAGCTGGGCTTCGACTACCTGCGGGATAACATGGCCCTCCACCTGGACCAGGTGGTCCAGAGGGGACTGGCATACGCGATCATCGACGAGGTGGACTCCATCCTGATCGATGAGGCCCGGACGCCCCTCATCATCTCCGGAGGGGGCAGCCGCCCCACTAAGCTCTATGAAGCCTGCGATCTTCTGGCCCGGCGGCTGGAGCGGGGGGCGGACGTAAAGGAGCTGTCGAAGCTGGATATCATCTCCGGCGTGGAGCAGGAGGAGACCGGCGATTTTGTGGTCATGGAGAAAGAACGCCGGGTGATGCTGACCGGCCGCGGGGTGGAGAAGGTGGAGCGGTTCTTCCGGCTGCAGAATCTCGCGGACTTGGAAAATGTGCAGATCCAGCGGCATATGAACCTGGCACTCCAGGCAAACCATCTGATGGCCCGGGACCGGGACTATGTGGTCCAGGAAGGGAAGGTCAAGATCGTGGACAGCTTCACCGGGCGGGCTATGCCGGGCCGCAGGTATTCTGATGGCCTGCACCAGGCGATCGAGGCCAAGGAGCGGGTAAAGATCCGCAAGGAGGACCGCACGGTGGCCTCGATCACCTATCAGAGCTTTTTTAATAAGTATAAAAAAAAAGGCCGGGATGACCGGCACCGCTAAGGCAGCTGGAGCGGAGTTCCAGAAGATCTACGGTATGGACGTGGTGGAGATCCCCACCAACCGCGCCCTGCGCCGGCGGGACCGGCAGGATGTACTCTACCGGACCAAGGAAGAGAAGCTGGAGGCGGTGTGCGGTACCGTGGCCCGGTGTGCCGACCGGGGCCGGCCGGTGCTGGTAGGGACCGCCAGCGTTAGCGACTCGGAGGAGCTGAGCCGTCGGCTGACCGAACGGGACATCCCCCACAATGTGCTCAACGCCAAGCACCATGAGCAGGAAGCCGCGATCGTGGCTAAGGCAGGCCGGGCCGGGGCCGTGACGATCGCCACAGATATGGCCGGCCGTGGGACAGATATCAAGCTGGATGACGCCGCTGCCGCCATGGGCGGACTATTGGTGATCGGTACGGAGCGCCACGATTCCCGCAGGGTGGACGACCAGCTGCGGGGGCGGTCCGGGCGGCAGGGGGACCCGGGGGAGTCCCGGTTCTATCTCTCCCTGGAGGATGACCTGCTGCGGCTGTTCGGCCATAAGCGGATGAACGCCATTTTTGACGCTCTAGGCGTGAGCGAAGGCCAGGGCGTGGGCAATGCTAACCTGGCAAAGGCTGTGGAGCGGGCCCAGCGGCGGCTGGGATCGGACCATTTCGCCATGCGGACCCGGCTGATGCAGTACGACCAGGTGATCAATGAGCAGAGAGAGCTCATCTACAGCCAGCGCAGACAGGTCCTGGAAGCACAAAATGTCCATGAGCTCATCCAGCGGATGCTCCAGGGTACAAAAGACGGTCAAAAGGCGTTGGCTGTGCTGGAGGCAGGGGACAGCAGCCCGCCGGAGGAGTGGCAGCGAAAAAACCTCTTAGGGGCAGTGGACCGGCGGTGGATGGACCACATCGACAGCCTGGAGCAGCTGCAGGAGAGCGTGGGCCTGGTGGCTTACGGCCAGAGGAGCCCGGTGGACGAATACCGCCAGATAGCAGCCCGGCTCTTTGAGCGGATGAACGAAGAGATCCGCCAGGATGTAGCCTCCGCGATCCTGGCATATCGTTGTACCGATACATGAGTAACGATGTGCTAGAGCGGCGGGAGAAGGGGGGAGAGGGCCTATGACAGACAAGCCGATCCTGCGGGTGACGATGCTGGGGGATTTTGCGCTGTATCTCGGTCAGGAACCGGTACGGTTAAAGAAAAGACAGAGCGCAAAGCCGATCCAGCTGCTCCAGCTGCTGTTTTACGACCGGGCCACCGGTATCTCCCGGCATAGAGCGATCGAGGCCCTCTACGGGCCGGAGACAGGGATCGATACGGCGAACAATCTGAACGCCACCGTTTCCCAGCTGCGCCGACTGCTCCGGGACACCATCCTGCCGAAGGAGAACTACATCCATACGGATATCGACCGCTACAGCTTCAAAAGCTCTTTCCCCGTCCAGGTGGATACAGAGGAGGCCCTGTCCCTGCAGCGGGAAGCCTCGGCCGCAAAAGGTCGGGAACAGATGGAGCTGCTGTATAGACTCTGCTCTCTCTACCATGGCCGGTTCCTTCCAGAACTGGACGGGGAGGACTGGGTAGAGGCCGCCAGGATCTATTATCAGAGGATCTACCAGGAGAGCATGGATCAGCTGTGCCGTATGCTGTGGGAGACCCGGGCGTATCAGGAGATCCTCCGCCTGACTGACCGCGCAGCAAGGCTTTTTCCCTTTGACGAGTGGCAGGCATGGCAGTATGAATGCCTGTTAGCCCAGGGACAGGTCCAGGAAGCACAGAAGCTATACCGGGAGGTAGAGATGCTGTACCTGGTCGGACTGGACGCCCCGCCGCCAGAACGGATGCGCAGGCCGCTCCATACATCGGAGAAAGTGGTCCGGGAAGAGGTGCAGAGCGTTCAGATGATCCGGGACCAGCTGGATGAGGCGGACCAGAAGGGGCCATACTGTCTGCCATTTCCCAGCTTCCTGGATGCGTACAACCTCATCTGTCGTATGAGCGAGACCGCGGGTCAGCCGGTCTGTCTGATGCTGTGTACCCTGCGGGGCGGTGACAGCCGTTCCAAGTCAGGGCGGGAGTTGTGTTGCTCCGCCATGGAACAGCTGGAGCGGTCCCTGTGCCAGACCCTGCGCCAGGAGGATGCCTTCACCCGCTATTCCCGGTGTCAGTATCTCTCTGTCCTCATCGGCGTGGCAGAAGCGGATCACGGCGCGATCTCCCGGCGGGTATCCGAGCATTTCTGCCGCACCGGCGGCAGGCCGAAGCTGACACTGGACTGTCAGATCGTGTCTTCTGTGTGCGTGTAGACTATGTCTTTTGCGGATGCACAGGCAGGGACAGGCTGGACGGTCAGGGAGTAAACATTTCCATTTTTTCAAAATTTATTAAAAAAACCCAGTTCTTTAAGGGTTTTGTTAAGTGGCGGCTGATATACTGTGGTCAGTGACAGGGTGATCTGGCATGTCACAGCCCCATAAAGTAAGGAGGTGCGATGAACGGATGGAACAGAACGAGCGAAGGACATCCGGGCGGGTAGAGTATCCGTCCCGCGGTATTGCTGTAGCCTGCGATACCCAGACGGTGATCCATATGAGCGTACTGGACATCGGCCCCGGCGGCGCAGGCCTTATCCTGCCGCCGGATACCCCGGATCTGACGGGCAAGGACCTGATCTTGATCACCGATACGATGATCATCTACGCAGATGTGATCCGTCAGGAGCGATCGGAGGATGGCAGCTGGAAGGCCGGCCTGGCGGCCAGGCGATTTTCCAGCGAAGTGCTACAGTATCTGCTCGACAGTATTGAAATGAGATCGAAACACGAGGAGGGTAATGATGAGAAACAGATCTAGCAGCAAAAAAGTGATCAACTCCATAGGCATAGGCCTTATGGCGTTCTTAGCTTCCGGCACACCACTGCTCCAGATCACGGCATCCGCCAGTGAGCTGGATGGCGTGGGCGATGGCGGGACCCAGGAGAATGAACCCCAGGAGAGCGGGGATCAGTCCACTCCGGCCAGCGAGGTGAGAGAGCCCGTCTCTGAGTCGGTCAATGAGGCAAAGGAGACTGTCACCGAAGCGAAGGACAGCGGGAGTGTCAGTGAAGACCAGGCCACCGAGATCACAGGGGCGCTGGATAATGCGGACAGCGCGACAGGAGATGCGCAGGAAAAAGTGGACACCATGAACGAGGCCGTGGAGGACCATAAGGACGCCGTAGCAGAGGATCCTGTGCGGGACGGCGCGGCCCAGAACATAACCGATGCCGAGCAGGCCGCTACCGGCGCGGCGGACACAGCTGCTGGCGCCCAGGCGACCGGCGAGAGCGCTGCGGACACGAATGAGACCGCCCAGGCGACCGTATATGAGAACGAGGCAGCCGCCAACGCGGCGAAAGCAGAGGCCCAGGCCAGAGCAGATGCTGCCCAGGGCGTCCTGGATAATGCCAACCAGGCTTTAGTGGACGCAAAGACCCAGGCCGAGAACGCCCAGACCTCCCTGGATTACTTAACAGAACAGAAGGAAAAGGCCGATGCCGCTTACCAGGCCGCCCAGTCCGCGCTGGACGCGGCAAAGGCCGCCCTGGACGCCGAGACCGAGGGCAGCGACGCGGCTACCGCGCTGGACGAGGCCCAAAGGGCGCTGGATGCGGCGCAGTCCGCCCTGACCGCCGCCGAGGCCGAGCGGGCCGAGGCGCAGAAGGCGGTGGAGGAAAAGAACGCCGCCCTGACTGCCGCCGGGGCTGAAAAGGATGAGGCGGAGGCTAAGCTGAAAGAGCTGGAAGCCGCCCAGGATACCGCCGCCCAGGCCCTGAAACAGGCCCAGGAGGCCAAGGACGCCGCTCAGGCTGCCGCCGACAAAGCGGAGCGGGAGCTGATCGATGCAAATGTAGATCTGGGAGAAGCGGACAAGGAAAAGGCAGAGGCTGATGCCGCCCTGAAGGGCGCAGTGGAAGAGCAGAAGGCCGCCCAGGATGTCCTGGAGCAGGTCCAGGGAGATGCTGCGATGGCGGCGGATGTGCTCGCTAAGGCTGAGCAGGACGCTGCGGCTGCCGGAACAGTGCAGGATGCCGCCCAGGCTGCTAAAGAAGCCGCTGATCAGGCTTTGCAGGATGCGCAGGCTGAGCAGGACGCTGCCGACCAAAAGTTATCTGAAGCGGAACAGGCCCAGAAAGAGGCGCAGGGGGCTCTGGATGCTGCCAATGAAGCCCAGATAAAAGCGGAAAAAGAGCTGGCACAAGCCAAAGGCGATCAGGCTATTGCGGATGAGGGACTGGAGTCCGCTTTAGCAGACGATCAAGCCGCTCAAAATGAGCTGCGTGATGCGCAAGCCGCGAAAGATCAGGCTGACCAGGACCTGAAGGATGTGAACGCCGCTCTTGAAGCCGCTAACGACGAGAAAGCCCAGGCTGAAGAAGCGCTGAACACCGCTAAAGCTGAACTGGAGGTCCTCAAAGGCACACAAGAGACTGCGGCTGCTGACGCTGCGGCTGCCAAGTCTACATATGAGACCGCGAACGCGGCTGCCGAGGAGGCCGCCAGGGTTGCCGCAGAAGCTCAGGAGGCATATGCCGGTGCGGAGGCTGACGCTTCTGCTAAGCAGACTGCGGCCGCAGAAGCAGCAGGCAGAGTTGACGCGGCTGCGAAAGAACTGGAGACTCTGCAGGCAGAAGCAGCAGGTCTGGCCGGTCAAGCCAGTGCAACGCAGGCAGAAGCTGATAGATTAAAAGCGCTGGCGGATGCTGCGGCTGGCGGTGAGACTGCTGCCAAAGAAGCTTACCAAGCGGCTCAGGCCGAGGCGGAGCGTCTGGCAGGTCTGGCCAATGATGCTGCAAAAGCAGTTGTGAACAAGCAGGATGAGGTCACATCTCTGACCGATGAGTACAACACTAAGGCGAACGCCGCCAAAGACGCGCAGGATAAAGCTGATGCTGCGGCGGCTGAAGCAGACCAGAAGGGATCCGCTCTTGAGACAGCCCGATCAGACGCTGCTACTAAAGCGCAGGCTCTGGCCGATGCCGAGAAAGCAGCTGAAGATGCTAAGGCGGCGATCAACGCTGCTGCTCAGGCAGTTACCGATGCTGAGGCGCTCATTGCAGAGAAGGATAGACTACTGGCTGATAAGGACAATATCTTACAAGAGAAACAGGGTGCCGTTGATAAGGCGCAGGAGGCTGTTGCTGTCGCTCAGGGGAATGTAAACAACACACAAAGTGTCCTGGAAGGTGCAAAGAGCCAAAAGGAAATTGCCGATGCTGCTGTCAACACTGCCCAGACCAATAAAACGGCGGCCGACCAGGGTCTGACAGATGCCCAGACGGCGATTGATGTTGCCACGCAGGCTGTCACTGCTGCGGAGAAGGATGTTGCGGATGCCAATGGTAAAGTTGATGCAGCACAAGGAACGGTGGATACGGCTAAGCTGAAGGCAGACGCTGCCAAAGAACTTGCAGAGCAAGCCGCCGGTGCGCTGAATGCCGCGCAGGATGCGGTTAATAAGGCATCGCAGGCAGTAACGGATGCGGCCGCCGCGGCTGAACAGGTTGCGGGGCTGGTCAAGGAGAAGGAGGATGCGGTCAACTCTGCGGCAGCTACTCAGCAGGAAAAACAGGAGGTATATGATCAGGCGAAAAAGGATCTTGACTTGGCCAGCCAGTCTCTGGACGATCTGAAGGCGGCAGCCGACAAACTAGCGGCAGAAGAAACGCTGAAGACGGCTCAGCAGACCCAGCAAGCGGCTCAGAAGGAAGCTGATGACGCCGAGGCAGAGAAGGAGAGGCTCGAGGCCGAACTGCCAGGACTCCAGCAGGCTGCGGAGGAAGCTGCCAAAGCCGCTGAGAAAGCTGCCGAGGAAGCTGATGCCGCTGCTAAAGCTGCTGAGGAAGCAGCAGAGAGTGTCAAGGAACAACAGGCGATCGTAGATAAATACGAAGAACTGCAAACGACGCTAGAGGATGCAGCGGAGGTTGCAGAAGTTGCAGGAGAAGGAAAGAACGGTACTGTTATCAATACAACGAAAGATATGAACGTGGCGAATGCCCGTATGGAGCTTGTGAAGTATATAGCAGAAGCGGAACTGGCAAAGCGGGGATATACTGATATCACGTATTCTGGTGAGAAGATCGATAAATTCCTTGGATATGTAGTTCCGGAGAGTAGCTACGTAGGATTTACCTACAAAGATGGTAGCGGAAAAGAGCAGACTGCATACTTTACCTATAGCGGATCGGAAACAGGCCTTAACGTATATCAGAAAAATGAGAAGAATGGCGGCGGGATCAATAAGAAAGACACGAAGGTAGACGGCATCTCGCAGTCCTATAAGGGATATGTAAGTGAGCTTGATGGACAGAAAGCGGATCTTGCAGAAAAGCTCCCTGCTGCGAAACAGGCCGTTGCTGAAGCGCAGAAGGTCGCCGATGAAGCTGTTGTGAAACAGTCTGACGCGGAGAAAGCACAGGTTACAGCAGAACAGGCGAAGAAGGAAGCTTCTGATGCTAAGCAGGCTGCGGAAGGAGCAGCTGCGGAGGCTGCGGTTAAGCAGGAAGAGGCCGCGCAGAAGCTGCAAGAGGCCCTGGATGCCGCCAAGGATGCCACAGATAAACAGCAAGCTGCAGAAAAGGCCCTGGCGGAAGTTGAAGCGAAGAAGGCACAGGGAGAAACATCAAAAGAAGAATATGAGAATGCGTTAAAAGAGGCCACAGAAGCGTTAGAGAAGGCGAAGACTGACAAGGTAAGCGCGGACGAAGCTTTGGGTGATGCCCAGGCAGATAAAAGACAGGCAGATGCCGACAAGGATGCAGCGGACAAGGCACTTGAAGCTGCGGATGCTGTCCTCAATGCTGTGGACGAAGATGGCAAGACCCTTGCCGATCGGTCTCAGGAAGCTAAAGAGGCTAAGGACGCGGCAGATGCGGCTGTAACGGCGGCACAGGATGCGCTTACTGGAGCACAGGAAGCACTTAATATCGCAAAAGGTCTTTTGACGGATGCTGAGGGCAAAAAGACAAGCGCTGCCGCTGATCTGGAGAAGGCCCAGACGGCGATCCGTGAGGCCACAGATGCTCTGGATAAAGCTACACAAGAGCAGAGCAGACTTGAGGGAGTAGTGAAGGAAGCTCAGGATGCTAAGAACGCTGCGGATGCGGCTCTGACAAATGCGCAGACCGCTCAGGACAAGGCCGAAGAAGAGCTGGATGCGGCCATAAAGGATAAGAGTGCTGCTCAGGTCGCGTTGGATGCTGCCAAGGAGGCTAAGGCCAAGGCTGAGGAGGATCGGTTGAAAGCCGAGAAAGACCAGGAGGCCAAGGCTGAGGCTTTGGAGACTGCTAAGAGTGAAAACGAGACCGCTCAAAACGCATTAGGTTCCGCTCAAGCTGCTAAGGATGCTGCTGACAAAGCCGTGACCGAGGCAGATGAGGCAGTTGAAAACGCGAATAAAGAAAAAGAAACGGCTGAAGGCAATCTGAACGCGGCTACAGCTGAATTAGAGAAGCTCCAAGGAGAGAAAGAAAGTGCGGATGACGCTGCAAGCAAAGCTGCAGATAAGCAGGCGGAGGCAAAAAGTACCTTGGATGCTGCAGTTTTGGCTGCATCTTCGGCGGAGGAAGCGTACAATACAGCCCAAACAAAGGCTTCTGATGCCCAGTCTCAAGCAGATCAAGCCGCTCAGAAGGTCGCCGAAGCTGAGCGCAAGCTGGATGGACTTAAAGAATATGCGGATAAACTGACGGGTGAGGCTAAAGAGGCTCAAAAAGAGGCTGACAGGCTGAAACAGCTGGCTGAGAACGCGACCACCGGTCAGGAGGAGGCTGAAGCTGCAGCTAAGGAAGCCCGAGCTGAGGCGGACCGTCTGGCGGGTCTGGCCAGGGACGCCGCAGATGCTGTTTCGAAAAAGGATGAGGAAGTTGCCTCCCTGACCAAGAAGTACAACGAAAAGGTCGATGCCGCTAAGGCAGCAAAGGATAAGGCTGACAGTTATAAGATCATAGTTAATGACAAACAGGTCGCTCTTGAAAAAGCCAAAGGCAATGCTTTATTTTATAGGCAGAGCCTGGAGGAGGCCCAGCAGAAGGCCAACGATGCCGCTGAGGCAGTCACCGCTGCTACCCAGAAGGTGAACGAGGCCAAAGCTGATGTCACGGCGAAGACCAGCACGTTGAAGGAAAAGAATGAAGCCCTTGAAGCTGCAGAGCTCGCTGCAGGCAATGCGAAAACGGCTGTTGACAATGCCCAGATAGAGGCAGATAAGAAGGCGCAGGAGCTTGACAAGGCACAGATTGCCAAGAAAGATGCCGACTGGGTAGTTGAGCGCGCGAAGAACACAAAGGATGCTATAGATCGTGAAGTGGCCGAAGCAACGGCTGCAAAGAGCACAGCTGATGAGAATGCAGCGATCGCTCAAAAAGCGGCAGAGGATGCGGCGGCTAAGCGGCAAGAGGCGTACGATAACGCTAAAGCCAAAGCGATCGAGGCAGGCAAAGCATACCGAGATCTGAACGCCGCGACCACCGATGTAAAGGAGAAAAACGCTGCTCTTACCGATGCTACGGATGCGGTGCTCGATCAGACCGCGATCCTCCAGAGTAAGGCGGACGCAGTTAGCAACCTGCAAGATGCCTTAAAGGAGCTGACATCCCAGGCTGAAGCCGCGCAGGCAAAGGCCCAAGCCAGCGCCGCAGTCAGGGACAGCGTGAAGGCTGCACACGACAAGGTCGTATACGCGATCCAAGCCCTGGCCGAGATGACCGCTCAGGCACAGATCGACAAGGATGCATACGATGCACTGGTAGAGCAGTACAACACCGCTTATGCTACATACCAGGCAACTGCCCAGGCAGCCGGACTGGCGGAGAGCACCCTCGCAAACGCGAACGCGGCTGTACAGCGCGCCATCGCGGCGGCAAATGGTGTGTTCGCCTACAGAACGACCACTACTGGTGACGGCGGAACTACCGGAGGCGGCACCACCACAGGCGGCGGAACTACCGGAGGTGGCACTACTGGCGGCGGCACCACAGGCGGTGGCGGAACTACCGGAGGCGGTGGCACTACCGGCGGTGGCGGGACCACCGGAGGCGGCGGAACTGGAGGCGGCGGAACTACCGGAGGTGGCACCACCGGAGGCGGTGGCGCTACCGGAGGCGCTACCGGAGGCGGCACAACCGGCGGAGGGACCACTGGCGGAGGGACCACGGCTACGGCACAGATCGACGAAGCCGGCGTACCTCTGGGTGGTTTGTCCACCACTGAGATCACAGATGAGAACGTGCCTCTGGCCGGCTTCCCAGGCGGTATCCAGATCGAGGACGAGAACGTACCGCTGGCGGGCTTCCCCCAGACGGGTGATAAGTCCATGGATTGGGCGGCACTCACACTGACCTCCGGAATGGGGTTAGCATGGCTGATCCTGGAGGACAAAAAGCGCAGGCGCAGGACCGAATAAACCCGGATAAATAAGTGCATGGGCCCATAGGATATTGAAAAAACTGGGTATTGCAAAAAAGCGCCGCATATGATACACTGCTTACGAAGAAGACCAAAAGAGATCCATGTTGACAAAGAACGGCTCCCCGGACTGTATGGCGTTACAGTCCGGGGAGCCTTCTTTTCTTTTATAGTGGCAAAGCACCCACTAGGCTATGGTTGTCCTTAGTTGTCGCCGTCTAGCCATTTGATGATGTAATGACACACCACACCACCCAGGACAGCGATTACAAAAGCCCTCATGACAAAAAGGAACTTGCAATTTTTTACAGATCATGCTATCCTTTATCTATCCATAACAGGCGTGTTCTGCGCCGTAGGCCATGCGCGGCTCCTTGAGCGATGCGTATCTGAGGCCATTTTTCCCATTATTTAAAGAGGACCAGTCTGCCCTGCGATCTGCCTGCCTTACGGACAGTCTGCTTTTCGACCTGCTTGTCCTTAGACATGTCGGCGCTAGGAGACTGCCTGTCCTTAGACCTATCTGCACCAGGAGTCTGTCTGTATCTGCAGACCGGCCTGTCACTATCGACCGATCGATCTGGATGAGCGTCGGTCGGCCGTCGCCCATTAACTGATCATCGTTCATCGATTGAGTAAAGGAGACCACATTTTATGGAAAAACACGAAAATGATACGACCATCATGACAGAGTCTGGACAAGGGATGCCTACCCAGGCCCCCTCTTCTCAGCCTTCCACCCGGCTTTCTGTCCAGCTGTCCCTTGCAAGGCATTTCCCTTCTATCCGCTCCCGGAAGGAGACCTTGCAGATCATCACCGCCAGCCCCGCGCTGAGCGCGCTCTTTGCCCAATGGGACCAGTCCGTCCGGGAGGAGTTCCTGGCCCAGTGCTGTGGGGAGAAGGGCATCAAGGTCCTCTATGATGGGATCTTCAAGGAGATCTTCAACCCGGAGAACACCCCGGAGCGTCTGTCCGCGCTCCTTTCCCTCCTCCTTGGACGGAAGGTGGCGGTCCTGCAGGCACTGCCCAATGACTCGGTGCGCCTGGGGGCCGAATCCTCCCTCCTTTACACCGATATCATCGTCCAGCTGGAGGACGGTAGCCTGTGCGACGTGGAGGTCCAGAAGCTGGGCTATGCCTTCCCCAGCCAGCGCTGCGCCTGCTACTCGGCG
Organism: uncultured Lachnospiraceae bacterium; assembly: GCA_910585635.1. Classification (GTDB taxonomy): domain Bacteria; phylum Bacillota; class Clostridia; order Lachnospirales; family Lachnospiraceae; genus Caccovicinus. The sequence continues at coordinate 82,427 of CAJUFE010000007.1, forward strand.
GACCATCTCCTGCGGCAATATAAAAGGGTCCGCGGGGAAAAGGGGAAGCATTTCAACTATCGGGATATCAAACAGGTGTACACCATCGTCCTCTTTGAAAAGTCACCTGTAGAGCTCCATCCGTACAAGGACTGCTGGCTCCACCGTTTCCGCCAGCGGTCCGACAGCGGCCTCACCATGGACTTCCTGCAGGAATTTATCCTGATCCCTCTTGACATCTACCGCAAAAGCATGGAGAATAGACCTATCAGTACTGTCCTGGAGGCATGGCTGGCTTTCCTTAGCTTTACCGACCCGGTGCGGATCGAGGAGCTGATCGTCCGTTATCCCATGTTCAAGGACATGTACCAGCAGGCCTATGACCTATGTTTTGATACGGAGAGGGTGATGAACATGTTTTCCAAGGAGCTTGCCATTTTGGACCATAATACGGTGATGTACATGATCGATGAGATGCAGGAGGATCTGGAGCAGAAGAAACAAGAACTGGAGCAGACACATCAAGAACTGGAGCAAAAGGACCAGGAGTTAGAGCGAAAGGACCAGGAGATCGCTGCGCTCAAAGCGCTGTTGGCTGCTAAGAAGGACTAAGGACAGGAAGACCTCTTTATCGGATCCATCAGATAGAGAGGTCTTTTTGGCCTTTCGGCCAGCTTCCTTTCGGGATGCATGATACTACCCCTGGAGTCTAAAAAAGACCCATGCTGACAAAGAAAGAGCACGGGACCCTCCCGTGCTCTCTCAATGGACCTGAGGGGAATCGAACCCCTGTCCGAAAACCAATTCCTTGTTCTTCTACTATCATAGTCTGTTCTTTGGCATTCCCTCCATCATCCGAAAGCAGACATCCTGATGACTTTAGTAGCTTCATGATACGCCCGCGCAGGCAAAGCTTACTGCGTGTCGTTTCCTACATCGTCGATGCCAGGGTCTCAGCGTGTAGGTGCGCTAAGTCTGACAGCTGCAACTAGGCAGCGATCGCTAATTCTTCGTCAGCGTTTGTATTTAATTTTGCCATTTGACCCATCGCATGGGGATAGCTTCACCAACTGCATGGCCCCCGTCGAAACCAGTACAAGCCCTTACTGGCGCCGCTCTAGGACGGCTGTAGCCTTTGCTACGACTATACTCTACCACGCCTCCTTGCTGCTGTCAAGAGGATAGCGTTGGAAGATCCTTTCATTTTTATTACGTTTTTTGTAGATCGGTCAATACAGGTTCTTCACCTTAAATTCCCTCTCCAGCTCCCGCCGCTGGTCCTTCTTGGCGATATCCTCCCGCTTGTCATACAGCTTCTTCCCTCGTGCCAGGCCGATCTCCACCTTCACCAGGCTGTTCTTAAAATACACCTGCAGCGGCACCAGGGTGTAGCCCTTCTCCGCGATCTTCCCAGACAGCTTCAGCAGCTCGCTCTTGTGGAGCAGGAGCTTCCTGGCCCGCAGGGGATCCTTGTTGAAGATATTCCCCTTTTCGTAAGGGTTCACATGCATCCCGTAGATCCAGGCCTCATGGTGATGGTCGATGCGGACGAATGCCTCCTTGATGCTGCATTTCCCCATGCGGATGGACTTCACCTCCGTGCCGAAGAGCTCGATCCCACATTCGTACTTTTCATCGATAAAATAGTCGTGATACGCCTTTTTATTATTGGCGATCAGCTTCACAGATCCTTTCAATCCCGTTCCCTCCAGATCATCTTTCTGTTTTTTGTCAGTCTCTCTGCAGCAGACGGATGTGGCCGCGACAGATATGGTCGCGAAATGTCCTGGCCAGACCTTCATGAGCCCGGCAGTGGCCGTGCCGTCACACATAAAAGGTATGTCCGTTTGACAGAGATATCGTCGGTATGTTAGCGGTGGCGCGCCAGCCAGAAGTCGATGTTCTTTGCCTGCACATCCACCTTAGCTACCTCCACCGTGACCTTCTGCCCAAGCTTGAAGGTCTTCCCGGTCCGCTCGCCCACCAGCTGGTAATGGGCTTCGTCAAAGATATAGTAGTCGTCGCCCAGCTCCGTCATCCGGACCATCCCCTCCACCGTGTTAGGAAGCTCCACATAGAGGCCCCAGTTGGTGATCCCAGAGACCACGCCCTGGAAGGTGTGGCCGATGAAGCGGGACATATACGCGCATTTTTTCAGCTTGTCCGTCTCCCGTTCGGCCTCGCTGGCCCGCCGCTCCAGAGCGGAGGTCTGGACCGCCACCTGGGGGAGGAGTGCGTCGTAATGGGCGATCCTGTGTTCCGAAAGCCCGGCCTTTAGGTGCTCCTTGATGATCCGATGGATCTGCAGGTCCGGGTAACGGCGGATGGGGGAAGTGAAATGGCAGTAATATCTGGCGGACAGGCCGAAATGTCCTAGACATTCCGTGGTATAATGGGCCTGCTTCATAGAACGCAGGGCCAGCCGCCGGATCAGCGGCTCCTCGTCGGTCCCCTCTACCGCATCCAAAAGCTTCTGGATCTCCTTGGGATGGATCTCTCCCTGGCCGGTGCGGATAAAATGCCCCAGGTTCTGCAGGAACAGGCTCAGCTGTTTTACCTTTTCCGGATCCGGTTTTTCGTGGGTCCGGTAGAGGAAGGGCAGCTGCTGCCAGTAGAAGTCCTCGGCCACCGTCTCATTAGCGGTCAGCATCAGGTCCTCGATGATCTTGGTGGCCGCGTTCCGGTCATAGGGGCGGATCGACAGGGGCTCACCCCGTTCATCCAGGATGATCTCGCTCTCCGGCAGGTCGAAGTCGATCGCCCCCCGCATATCCCGTCCCTTCCGGATCCGGTCCGAGAGCTCCTTTAACAGGTCGAAGAGGGGGACCAGCTCCTGATACTCTGCCATCGCCTCCGGATCTCTATGGGTGATGATGGCATCCACCACTTTATAGCTCATCCGCCGGTCCACCCGGATCACGGTCTCAGCGATCTGATGCCCCAGCACCTTTCCCTTCTGGTCGATCTCCATCAGGCAGCTCAAGGCCAGACGATCCTCGCCGGCATTTAAGGAACAGATGCCATTGGACAGCTTGTGGGGGAGCATGGGGATCACCCGGTCCACCAGGTAGACACTGGTGCCTCTTTTTAAGGCTTCCCGGTCTAAGGGGCTCCCCTCCTTTACATAATGGGTCACATCGGCGATGTGGACCCCCAGATGATAGCGGTCCCCTTCCTTATATAAGGTCACCGCATCATCCAGATCCTTGGCGTCATCCCCGTCGATCGTGACGGTGGGCAGGGTCCGCAGGTCCAGGCGGCCTTCCAGCTCCCAAGGCTCCACCTGCTCATGGACCAGCTCGGCCTGCGCCATCACATCCTCCGGGAAATCCTCCGGCAGACCGTAGGCCCGGATCAGGGACAGGATATCAGTCCCCGGGTCGTTCACATGGCCGATGATCTCCACGATCTCCCCTTCAGGGTTATGGGAAGCCGTCCCAAAGTCCGTCACATGGACCACCACCTTATGGCCGGTCACCGCGCCCATATCCTTTCCCTGGGGGATGAACACATCCCGCCCGATCTTCTGGGCATCCGGCAGGACAAAACCGAAGTTTTTACTTTTCTGGTAAAGGCCGATGATCTGCTGGTTGGCATGCTCGATCACCTTGAGGATCCGTCCCTCGGCCCGACGTCCGGCCGGCTCATGCTCGATCACCAGCTGGACCCGGTCCCCGTGGAGGGCATCCTTGGTCTTTTCGGCCGGGATGAAAACATCCTGCTCCATCCCCTCCACCGTCACAAAGCCAAAGCCCTTGGGGTGACCGGAAAAGAGGCCGGTGACGGAGAAGATCTCCGGCTTTCCATACTTTCCTTTTTTCGAGAGGCCCACCGCCCCTTCCGCCACCAATATGTCCAGCACCTCCTGGAGCTCCATACGCTGCTCTCTGGGGATATCCAAGAGCATGGCGATCTCCTTGGTCTTCATGGGCACATAGGCTGGGTCGTGGACCAGCTTTTTCAACGTCTCTTTGCGCTGTAACAATAGATCTTCTCCCATCTATCCTCCTTAACACACGTCTGCATGTACTGATCGTACGAACGAAAAAACACCCTTGTTATCACAAGAGTGTCTGCTTTCCTTCCTTATCTTTCCCTTACTTAATTCAAGATGTTCAGCACGATGGCCAGCACCATGAACGCTACGGCAGCAAACTTCGTAAACTTCTCCAATGCGCCTTCCATGGAACGGCCTTTATTCTTGCCCCAGTAGGTATCCGCCATACCAGCCACAGAACCTAAGCCAGCGGACTTCCCCTCCTGCATCAGGATGATCACGGATAAAGCAATACATATGATAACAAATATGATCGAAAGGACTATCTTCAGTGCAGTCATGTTCCCACCTCCTAAACACACTGCATGTATCATAGCACACTTTCCCGGCGATCGCAAGCATTTTCGAAAATGATCTTACGGATGATCTTACAATTGCTAAAGCCACACATTTATGTCATAATGAATAAAGAAAGGCCGTTACGGTCTGCATCCTGCTGAGGAAGTGGGTCCACCGGGGATCGTCGCAGGAGAGCATCCGGACAGACCAGCGGGGCCGGGCATCTAGGGAGGACACGGTCCATACAGCTTTGGGCAGGTGGACGAGTCCAAGAAAAAGTGAGGTGGAGGATATGGATAATGATACGATCGTCATGTTAAAAGATCAAGTGAACACGGACCCCTCGGTCCTATTCCTGGGACAAGATCATCTTCGTTCAAAAACGGGTAAAAATATATTTTATGAAACAGTCAATAAGGAATTTTGTGATGGCAGATCGCCTGCGGAGACGGACTATACAGCTCTGTGGAAGGAAATGAACGGGGGCGGACCGTTAGACGAGCCTTCGTTTGAGAAGATGAGGTCGGTCTTACCACGGATCCCTGAACAGAGATGGCTCCGTAAGATCTTAAATATGCGCTGGGGTATGGTGATCACATCCGCTTTCGATGGAGTCTTATACCGGTGCGTAGGAGAAGATTTTTCTATACAGCCGATCGATATGGATCGGAAATATTTCGACAGAAAATATATGTCGAAGCGGACATTGAACGTCTCCTTTTTATATGGGACGATCGATGGGATCGATGGCGCATATCCGCCGAAGGAATGCACCCGTTATGAATTTATGCGGAGGCGAAAGAAAGTAAATGATCGGATCGGGTGGGTGTACAGTGATATCCTGTCCGAATATGGCTATTTTGTCATTGATGGCTGGGATCCGGAGAATGACTGGATGGATACCCTGCTGGACAATGCCGGTGAGATGCCATATGGTTCTATATATCTGTTTGGAGTTGACGAGGATGTCATAGATAATGAGGATATCAGAGCACTGATCGAAAACGGGATCCTCCAGACCGATAAAAGAAGCTTTGCACAAGCCTTGGAAGAGATCGGGTTTTTTGATGATATGTCCGATGACATCCGAGAAGCGTATGGGGCGGATGAAAAGACGATCACGATAAACCATGAGAAGACGGCCCAGACGATCCTTTCTGTCCCAGAGCAGGCCATGATGCGTTTGGACTCGCATATCGCGATCCTCCATGACGATCTATGGCATGCGCCTGGCGCATATCAGCCGCCGATAAAAGAGCTTTATGCAAGGTTTCAGCAGCAGACCGATATGCCGGTATGGTATCTTTATGACGACCGATATGGATTTTATTTCAAGAGAACGCTCTATCAGCAATTGGATAAAGTTGTAGAAGAAGAATTACATAATACATCGTATAAAAGAAGATATATCCTGCTAGAAGGCAATTCGAATGTCGGTAAAACGACGATGTTAGCCTATCTGGCCTATCGGAAGAAGAACCGTGTCCCGATCATTTATATCTCTGGAGAGCCGACACAGTCGAAGTGGATGGAGAGCTTAAAGGAGTTCATCAAGGACCGATCGGAGATGTGGCAGAAGAAAGGGAAAAAGGTCAGTTCGATCCTTGTGATATGGGACGGGAATACGGACTATCACGCAGGACAAAGATGCAAGCAGTTAAATGACGTCCTAAGGGAATGCAATGCGGTCGTAGTGGGGAGCGCCTATCGCATGGAACAGAGAGCAGGTGATAAGCCATATTACAGGGATAATGCGAAAAACCACCATCTGCGCTTGTCCGGCACGCTGTTGGACGGAGAAGTTACCAGCATGCTGGAGTCTTTGGAGAAGATCGATATGGATACGCAAGTGCGCCCCCATATCAAGGATAACGAGGCTTATCTGATGTCTGTATTGCGGATCTTGTATCTGCGATACAGGGAGGAATGGAGGCTGATAGCCGAAACCTTAGATCTCCATTTTAATAAAGAAGTAGAGGCCAATGAGGAGATAGTCGAAGAGAAAGCAGCCAGATATATGGAGGATCTGGCCAAGAGAGTGGATGAAGAGATCCAGAAGCAAGGTATAGCGGCAGCATGGCAGCTGCAATTAAAAAAAATAAAAAGTGAACTAGGAGAGGGAGAGGATCTGGGGGAAGAAAAGCAGGAGAAACTGGAAAGAGCAGAGCATGTGGAAGGCTATATCAAAAAAGTAAATGAGATCTTGGCGGTATCCGGTGAGTTTTCTGTGTCCATCCCATTGACATTGATCCTGCGGATGATCACCACCGCCGAGGAACGGATCTTTAGCGATGAACAGATCTTTTTGATCGAGGTCATCGAGAATGACAGCCTGCTCTGCTGCCGGAGAGACGATCAGGGGTATATCTCGGTCAGCTTCCGCCATCAGATCGAGGCGGACATGTATGCGAAAAGTAATCTGGGAAATAGCCCGGATGAGAGAAAGGAGAAGGAAGTAGCGCTATTAAAGGAGATGATCGCCGCGTGCAAATGGTATGATGAGCATGAATGTGCGGCCGTTCTGATGCTGGTGAGATGCTTTGGTCCAAACTCCTGGGGAAGGGTAAAGGCGCCCAGAGGGGGGGACCGCCATTACAGAGAGTATGAGAAGTGGTGGGAAGAGATCGCCATAGCCCTTAAAGAGGAGATAGACGATCAGCCGGAATGCGTCCTGGTATATGCGATGTTGATCAGGAGCTACTGCCGTAAAGAGATCGATCGGATCGAAAAGGATCCGGAGCTGTCATCGGACGATCGGGAGCGGCAGGTCAAGGATCAGCTGTCGAAATTAAATGCGGCAAAAAAGATGCTGGAGACGACCATCTCCCAGTATGATCAAAACAACACGAACCAGCTGTGCAGACTATTAGGGGAGATCTGCTCGAACATCGTCTACAGGATGAAGAACCTGAAGGAGATCGTCGAGTGTGGAGGCTTGTTCAATGATCTGAAGATATATTTTGCTCAGGCTGTTAAAAATTGGTCTGAGAATAATACCGCTACAATATTCACAAAAAATGCATTGCTGGATATCTGGCTGAATGGTGTGTTCAATTATCTTTCAGTAAAAAAAGGACAGGGTCCTGTGGAGTTGATGAAAGATCCGGAGTGTGCCGACGCGGTAGCCAGGAGCGTCAGCTATATCAATGAGCTGTTGGACCTGACAGAAGATAACCTGGACGATATCAAGCTATTAGATAAGGTGGATAAGATATATAAATATGTTAAGGCAGACGGCCTGGACAGCCTGCTGGAGGGGGAAAGGAGATCGTCAAATGATACGTTCCTATATCTGAAGGCATGGAAATGCTGGGAGATGCAAAAAGACATCTCCTTTGGCAGTGCAGAAGAGAATGAGTATCTGAAACATTATGCGAGAAATCTGTACCTGCTGCCAGACGACCTTGACCGTTTGGATATCGGAGAGGAAGCGGCGGCCAGTTTAAAAGGATATGCCCAAAAGGCGGCGGCCGAGGCAGTGAAGATCTTAGAAGAAAAGATGCAGACGATCGAGCGGTCCAGGAGCGGACGGTGTATGGCCATGCTGATACGGGCAAAATGGCTCCTTTATACAGGGAACATGCCATTGGAGATCTCACAGCGCCCTGTATTGACATTAAACCAATGGCATGAGATAGGCCGAGCATGCAAGACGTATATCACATATGCAGAACTAAAGGCGGAAAAGCTGAGGGACGCATTGGTCTTTCTCAGGACGATCTATGTCTGGAGCTTCTACAGAGACGAAGGGGAGTTTGAGCGGCTGCAGAGGAGCCAGAGTATGCTAAGGGCAAATAACTGGTACTTCGAGCGGATCTGCTTATGTAAGCTGGGGTCGGATCAGCCGAAGCTTTTTAAAGTCAACCTGCAATTGCGGAAAGGATCGGATAAAAAGTATATCGCCACGATCGTTGCTCCTGCAGATGGGATAGAGGATGAGATAACGAAAAATGTAAAAAACCGACAGGTCCATGTTCCCGACCACATGGCTCAGGAGCTTATAGGGAGCGGATCTGGCGGTGCGAAATTTAATATAAGCCAACCAGTGGCGATCTGGTTCAATGCCAAGGGGCCTCAGATCGGTCTTCCGGAAAAAGGGGAGAAATAGTATGAAACCACCTAAAATACTCCAAGCAGGGGAGCTTAAGAAGATCAACGATCATTTATATGCAAAAACGGGGTGCTTTGCCTTTTTGGTGCCGGATGCCCAGTGGATCTATCCTGAGCCAAAGAGCGGTAAGGAAGCCTTTGAAAGATGGTCCATTGAACTGTATACGGTCTATCATGATCATGGGTGCGGATATCTCCCCTATCTATTATCCGGAAGAGATATCTGTCCGGCCGATCTGCGGAGGGATCTTTCGAAGGCGAAAAGGCATATGGACAGTGTGAACAAGATCTTTCGAAAAAATCTTGCCCATGGGCTCATGGATGTTTGTTCCAGGGATAGGATGAAGAAAGAGATATCCAGATACCATATCAAGAAGGACAAAGGAGAAAAATGGGATCTGTATTTCCAAAGCTTGACGGATGATGATTGGAAGCGAGCCGCAGAACATCTGCGGGCCGATGCGGACGCTTTATTAGAAACATTATATAAATGGGCGGATGTGGTCGAGAAGGACAGGGATATATCCGATCCAAGAGAGGCCTTTGGAAGAGCCCGAGAATTTAGAAGCTCGATCTCCAGGAGGATCGTATTTGACTCGCTGGATAATGATCTTTGCAGTACCGGCGGGCCCTCTGCCCTAAAGATCCTGGATGGGGGATCAAAGAAAGGCAAAGGCTCTGTGGAACGAAATTCCGAAAAGCAGCTGCAGGAGTGGCAAGATGAGATACAGAAAGGCTTTCTTAGCGGAAAGATCAAGACAGCAGAAGATATTGTATCGGAGCTGAAGCGCTTTTTGTACAGGATCCATGAGCCGCTAAAAGATTCTTCTATCGCGATCGCGGACAGGACCGGATTTTCGTTGGATGGCTTTTAAGGTGTCCATCGTGCTTTTTCGTTAGATGGCTTATTGATAAAGATGGTATTTAATGGTATAATAGCGATACCTCCGATGCATTGGTGGAATGAGAGATAGAGATGGATGACCTTGGCACAGTATGTGTAGTGATCGATTGTGCAGTTGGTGTTCTTAACTTGCTCTACAACATCTACAGAGACAGGCGGAAAAAGTAGTACAAAGTGTGTGACGGCTTGTGAGTTGACGGCAGACGGACTAACCAACCGTTTCGGAAAATCTTACTAATCCAGTGTATGCTGTGGTGTAACGAGCCTTCACATGCTATTTGACATAGCGCTCGTGATGATGTATAATACATCATGAGGTTATTTATCTTTGATAACCCTCTCATTCTAAAACTACACATGTTAAAGTCCAAACTCAAAACACTGGCGGATGGTTACCGGCAGGAAAGAGGGCGGAGAAGGGAGCAAGGTCCGCAGGGCCTTGCTTTTCTTCTGCCCTTCTCCGATCGGTCTTAAGGGTCAAGACCCTCATGTATGTTGCGATAGGTATAAAGCTGACAGGACAGGCGGTCAGCTGAACAGCCAGGACAGGAAGGATGGGCCAGGACGGCCTCCAGGCTTTCCTGGCGGTCTACCTGGAGGCCCCGGCGGCCTAAAAGGCGGCGGTCCTGGAGGTCCCGGCGGACCAAAAGGCGGCGGTCCGCCAGGTCCCATAGGTGGTCTGCCTGGAGGCCCAGGCGGTCCAGGCGGTCCTGGAGGTCCCGGCGGACCAAAAGGCGGCCGCCACGGAGGTCCTGGCGGTGGCGGCATAGGCGGCCCCGGCGGCGGAAAAGGTCCCCAGGGGCGATGCCTTTTGTGCTGGGACGGTGTCCACTGCATCTGTAGGATCTTATCAGACATAGGTGAGATCCCTTTTTTGTTTTATACTATGTATCGTGGGGCGGGAGCGTTCCTGTAAAACGCCTATGCGGCAGGAGCGTGACGGGGACAGATGGGCCGAACTGGACATAAAACCTGGCAGTAGGCCGTCCTGGTGATCTGGGAAAGAAAAGGACAAGGAAATGTCTCAAAAAGGGAGGATCTTCCTAAAAAAAAGAAAAGCTCCCCAGAAAAGGGAGGAAGCCGCCAGGTCAGACCTGACGGCTGATATTATGAAAAAAAGTTTGTAAGCGTTTAGCTCTTTACATGGATAAGTATAGCCATCAATTATGGAGAAAGTTTGAGCAGATCGTAAAAGAAATATGAACAAATTTTTATGATCATGAACATTTAAAAGGAATTATGAACATTTTGACAAGATCATGAACATCCGAGAGCGGTCATGGACGTAACGGCCCAGGGTATCCGGACGGTTGCGCAAGAACATAACATCCCGGCGGGATGGGCATTTTATAATGAAAGGACAAAAAAATGCGAAAAAGAGTGAACCAAAGAGCTAACCACCGGCTCTTATATACCAGATGCATCGAAAAAGAACGGAAAGGAAACAGGTCATGGATGATGAAAAGTTAGCTTTCGTGAAAAAGATGATAGAAGGTGACGAAAGGGCGTTTGACGGATTATACCATTCCTATTCCGGGAAGCTGTACCGTATGGCGTATTTTATAACTGGCAACAAAAGTGATAGTGAGGATGTGCTGCAGGAAACATTTGTGAAATGCTTTCTGCACCGAAAAACACTGAAGGAGCCGGAGCGGTTCGAAGCCTGGATCTGCCAGATCCTGGTGCGGACAGCCTGGAAGCAGGAGAGGAGGTCCGGGAAAAGCAAGGAGGTCTCATATGAGGGGATCTTAGAGCTGGGAGAGGAGAGCGGGTCCAGGACAGCGCAGCAGATGCAGGAGGATGCCGCGTCCCCCGGCCCTCTTGACCAGCTGCTGAAAAAAGAGCAGTCCGGGGAGCTGATGCGGGCCGTCCAGGGACTGGATGTGAAGTACCGGACCATCGTCCTTCTATATTATTACAATGAGCTGGGGATCCGGGAGATCGCCCAGATCACCGGGCTCTTTGAGGGGACGGTCAAGTCCAGGCTGAGCAAGGCCAGGAAGCTGCTGAAAGGAGCGCTGGTAAAGGAAGGGGACCCTCCGGGGCAGTCCGGACCTCTCGGAGCATCTACAGGGAGCAGGCGGTCGTCGGGTCCGGCGGACACGACAGGCTTTGGGATCAGGATGGCCCCGGGCAAAGGAGTGCCCAAGGCCACATGAGGGAAGGGAGGATCATCAGTGGAACGCGATCGGGAAGAACGATTGGAGATGGAGATCCGGGGCCAGCTCTCCTCTGTATGTTTTTCGGAAGAGCAGGCAGATCGGATCCTTGAGAAGGTGCATCAGGAGATGCGGGCCAGGAGCCCATATGAGCGCGCCCCCTTAGAGGAGAACGAGCAGGACCCCTTGCTTTTCGTGGGAGAAGGAACGGGGCATGAGGGCGGCTTGATGAGAGAAAGGAGTAAAAGGATGAGACATAATAAGAAGAGGACAGGACTGGTGTTGGCAGCAGCTTTGATCGTGATGGGAACGGTGACCGCCATAGCGGCCGGGAAGGTAGCCTATACCTCCTCCAGCACCTCCGCGGATGAGCGTATCGATACGATGGCAGAGCTCTTGCCCCAGGCGAAGGCGTCTCTGGGACAGGGGGTCAAGATCCCGGAGCGTTATGCTAATGGATCCGCTTTTAAGTATGGCTATCTCATCGATGTGGAGGCTTTCGATGACGCCCATAATGCGATCGGGACATTTCCTGAAGCCAGCGTGAGCTATGCCGGACCGGGAAATGTGAGCTTGAGCATCAGCAAGCCTTTAGAGCGGACAGAGAAAAAAGGCCGCTATGACCTGACGGAGACCTATCAGGATATCCAGATCCAGGGCAAGACCGATCAGTATCTCTTCCTGCCTCCGGACCAGGAGCCCAGCGAAGCGGATAAGAAGCTGGAGGAGGAAGGCAAGCTGATGATCAGCTATGGCTCCAGTGAGGTGGAGCGGAAGGCATTCCATTCCGTCCAGTGGAGAGAAGGGGATCTGGAGTACCTGCTGTTCACCTTTGAGGATGTGACGCTGGGAGATCTGGCGGCCATGGCAAAGGAGACGATCGACCTGGGGCGATGAGCCTTTGTGTGCCGGCTGGCAGCTGTGGGAGAGCAGCTGCCAGCCGGTATGTATTTTACGGGTCAGGATCATAGGGAGAGTCGATGGGTACATTTTGGAAATGAGATCGACAGCAAACCGTAAGAGAAAAGAAATACTTTCCCCTCCCCTTTCCGGTATACTGTATGAAACAGTAGCCCAAGATCACAGAGTCCATAGGGGGGATGTGTTACAGCCGGCGGCCGGACTGTCAGGCGGCCGCGGGGCCATCCCCAAAGCCTCTGGATAGGAGAGCTCAGCGGATGAAGGGAAGACGGCGGCTACGGGACGGGAGGGAGCATCATGAAAAAGAAGATCGTTACATTAGGTGCGGTATGTGCGTTGCTATTGACTGCCTGTGGGAAAGCGGGCCAAGGGGTACAGACCTCCGGGAACGGGAACGGGAGCCCAGAACCTCCCCAGGCGCCGGGAAAGATCCAGGTGGAGCAGGTAGAGGATCCGGTCATCACGGTGAGCAGCCGGGAATCGGTAAAGGTGGCGCCGGATATAGCCGAGATCGTGTATGGCGTGACCACCCAGGATAAAGATGCGGCCCAGTGCCAGAGCGAGAATGACCGGAAGGTAGGCCAGCTGGTGGAGACCCTGAAGGCCTTAGGCGTGGAGGAAAACTCCATCCAGACCTCCCGGTTCGATATGGATCCCCGCTATGACTGGGACCAGGGCGGGGTGATCATCGGCTACGAGGCCACCACCCAGGTGATCGTTTCGGATATCCAGCTGGAGCAGGCCGGGACCGTCATGGAGAAGTCTGTGGAGGCCGGCGTGGACCAGATCCAGTCTGTGTCCTTCTTATCCAGCCATTATGATGAAGAGTACCAGGAGGCCCTCAAAGGGGCGGTGGCGCAGGCCCAGGAGAAGGCCCAGGCCCTGGCGGATGCCAGCGGCTGCACATTAGGGCGGCCGGTCCATATCGAAGAGCATCTGGGGAATGACAGCTACCGCTATGGCGGCCAGAACATGGAACGGAGCGCTGGGGCGATGAAATATGAGGCAACAGCTGACGCAGCGGCGGTGATGCCGGGCGAGATCGAGATCGAAGCGGAGATCACCGTGGACTATGCGATCCAATAGAGCATGACCGGTACAGATCAGGTAAATGGGCCGCAGCCTAAGAGCAAAGCCCGTCTCTGCAGTTAAGAGACGGGCTTTTTGCTGTCCGGCCGGTCGCCTTTGTCGTCGTGCTTCCGGTTCTTGATATCGATATAGCTGTAGAGGGTGAACTTGGAGATCCCGAAATACTGAGAGACCTTGTCGCCGGACTTGGTGACCAGAAAAGCGCCGGCGTTGTTCAGGAACTGGATCGCGCGGATCTTTTCCTCTTTGTTCATCAGGGCAGCCGGTTTCCCCACCAGAGCGACGGATTGCTGGATCAGTGTGTCTAAAAGGTCGTTCACGTTTGTGACGATGGGCTCTGGCTGCTGTGCCGGATCGGAACGCTGGTCCTGGATCAGAGAGTGGATAGACTGCTCAAAGCCGATCAATCGGGTGATGTCGAAATTGATACAGAACATATAGTGGACCGTGCCGGTCTCATCTCGTATATAGAGGGTAGAGGACTTTAAGATCCGCCCGTCCGGAGAGCGGGTGAGATAGCCCAGGGAGTCATTTAAGGGGGGAGCGTCCGCGGATGGATCGTCCTGGAGAGTACCTTTCAGGGAAGGGCCGTCCTGGAGAGTATCCTTCTGAGAAGGGCTGTCCTGAAAGGTGTCCTCTGCCCTTGAGACTGCCGGGATGTTCTTGAGCGCTTCCATGGCGCTCAGGGCGATCTTAGAGGGTCCGCCGCCCACCTTCCGGTCCGTGACGTGACCATTCTCCACATGGACGATCGTGTGCTCAGGATCTGCTGACAGCAGATCGTGGATGAGGATCTCGCAGTCCGCGCCGAATTGTGCGGCCAGCCCCCTGGCGATCTGGATCAATGATCCTAATGTGTATCCCATGTCATCTCTTTCCTCCTTATCCATCTTAAAAGAACCTTCCGATCATGCGTTCTTTAGCGCCCTTTGGCCGGTCATGTGCCGGCAGGACGGTCATCTGCCAGAGTTTTTTCTTCAAGCGCATCTTCGAGGGTATCCTTGAGCGTCTCTTGAAGATCTTCATAAAAATGATAGCCGCAGCGTCCGTTTCTCTTCACCTCATAAAGGGCTAAGTCCGCCTTTTTGTACAGACTGTCGCTAAAGCCCCTTTCGGAAAATGCGATCCCCACGCTGAGGGATACGGGCGGGAGCCCATCTGTGGGGTGCAGTAAAGCCTCGTTGATCAGCTGGACCTTATCCTGGAGCACAGACCGCAGCTGGGGAGTGATATCCGTGGCGATGACCGCGAACTCATCGCCTCCGATCCTGGCGGGGAGATCTCCGGAGCGGAAATAGCATCCTAAAAGCTCCGCTACCTTTTTCAGGACCTGATCCCCTGTCTCATGGCCGTATCCGTCATTGACCTGCTTGAAACGGTCCACATCGATGATCAGCAGGGCCAGGGGCTTTTTTTCGGCTTTTAACAGCTGCTTTAACTGGTCAAAGGCACCTCGGTTCATGATCCCGGTCAGGGGATCGTGCTCGGCCTGGTGGCGGAGCAGGGAACGGTTGGCCACGTTGAGGTCATAGATATCGTTATAGGTGAGCGCCAGATGGCGCAGCTCATAGGAGCCTTGCACCTCCAACTTCTTTTCATCTTTGATACACTTTATGTAGACCTGCAGAGGTCGCACGACCAGATGGAGGATCAAGGCAAAGATGACGATATTGAGGACGAACAGGAGACTGATGAAGAGCTGCTGGCGCATCATGATGCTTTTTAAGTCATATGCGCTTTTTTGCTGGCGCTGGTCGGTGAGCTCCACCGTCTTGCCGATAAAGCGGTTGATGTTATCCAGGATCGCTTCTTTTTCCTCCATGTATCCAGGACCCAGGACCATATCACGTCCCAGGCGGAGCATCGCCTCTTTGTCCAGCGCTTGGTCACTGCCGGACAGCTGTACGTCCTGCACCTCCTGGGGGAAGTCCGAGAGGGGATAGCCGCAGGCGGTAGTGATCAGCTTCATGGAATACATCTCCCGGTCCATCAGCTGGTTGGATAGGTCCATGGCTGTCCGGAGATAGGAGAAGGCCTCCTCATCGATCATGCCGTCCAGCTGTTCTACAGCCCGCTCTCTGCGCCGGGTGATCTTGACCTCGGTAAAATAGTCTTCCACATAGCGGGGCTCGGTGGTCATGGCATAGAGCTGTACCTGCTCCATCAGATAGTCGGAGCCATCAGATACCTGCATGGCGCTGGCCTGATAGTCGATACAGTCCCGGGTAGAGGCGATCAGGTCTTCATATTGGATCGACGCGTGGATCGTGGCGGCGATCAAGGCGATATAAAGAATGCAGGATATAAAGAGCATGGCCCGATCCACCGTGCGTATCCGAACGCTATTTAACAGGCTTTTTTTCTTTTCCTCCATCCGGGCCCTCCCTATCTTCCGGCAAGATCCCTTCTCCGGATCGGACCGGTCCTTTATGTATGGCAGACTGTCGAAAATGGACCACCAGCAGCCGCGTGTTCCCGGGATATCCAATGTGAGACCGGACACCGGCTATACGGCAGAGCCGCACTCCTCCCAGAACTGGTGGACTATCTATCATTATAAACGGAAGCATTTACTTTGTAAAGAAAAACAGGGCAGCTTTTCGCAGGCTCATGGGGCGGCCAAAGCCCGCTCAGGCCTGCTCGTGCGAGATAACGAAAAAGGATAGATTTTTACATGCCCATATGGTATAGTGGGCTAAGATATCTCCGCGTAGATGCGCCATCGATCCAGTGTCCATGGATCAATACCTGAAAAGTGAGGACATGTGATGAAAGAGCTTTTGTCAAGGTTTCCTGCTGACAGCAGGCTGCGTATCGCACTCTGTGAAGATGACCGCCAGGAGCGGGAGCATCTGCTCACGATCCTCCGTTCCAGCAATATCCCTGTCCAGGTGTGGGAGTTTGAGGAAGGGGGAGCATTCCTGAAGGGCTATAAGCCGGGGGCTTTTGACCTGATACTCATGGATATCTATATGAACGGTATATCTGGGGTGGAGGCTATGCGGGCCGTCCGGAAGGAAGAGCCTTCCCTTCCCGCCGCCTTCATCACCACCAGCCAGGACCATGCCTTGGAGGCTTATCGGATGCATGTTGACCGGTACATCGAAAAACCAGTGGCTCGGGAGGAGGTCGTCCAGATCCTGCGGTCGGCCGCTGCCAAAAAAGAGCATTTCCCAAAGATCGCGCTCCGGCCCCAGAAGGATCCTCTGTGGATCCCGATCCATAAGCTCTTGTATGTGGAACAGCTGGCCCATTACCTCCACCTCCATCTGCTGGACGGGGAGGTGGTCAAGGTCAAGGGAAAGCTGGACGATCTTTTGCCCCAGCTGGAAGGGCTGCCGCTATTCCGCTGTCATAAGAGCTTTCTGGTCAATCTGGCTTTCGTCACAGGGATCGACCGGGAACTGATGGTATTCCATATGAAAGACGGGAGCAATGTCTATATACGCCGTGAGGCATTCCCTGTGGCAAAGCAGGCCTGGGAGACATGGCTTTTTGCTGCTTCCCGAGAGGAGGGGCGGACGGATGGGGCGATCTGATCGTCGTTTTTTTTCGTTCCTGTGGCTGCCCACGGTCTTCCTGATCGCGGCGCTCATCCTCCGTCTGGCCTTAGGCGCTGCGGCTCCACAGGATGACGAGAAGGTGCAGACGATAGCGGTGTGGCAGTGGGAGGGCAGGGAGCTGTCGCTCCCTGTCCGGCTCCCTTGCCTGGAACATCCTGGAGAGGTGATCCTTACAGCACAGATCATGCCATCAGAAGGGGACCATATCTATCTGAAGACGGTGTATGCGCCCCTGGAGGTCTATGCAGATGGGGAACTGGTGTTCAGCTACGGACAGCCGGGCAGCTATCCGGCCTTTCTCCTGGACCCGCCCACGAAGGTCGCTCTTTTTCCATTGCCGGATACGGGCAGGGCGGTCACATTGACCTTTATCTATCAGCCACCTACCCAGAGGGATCATATGGCCCTCCATCCGATCCTTGTAGGCAGCTCCAGCGCCATCTTATCCCGGTTGTTTTCCACCATGGGCTTTTCTCTGCTTTT
The DNA here is from genome assembly GCA_910585635.1 of uncultured Lachnospiraceae bacterium. Lineage (GTDB taxonomy): Bacteria > Bacillota > Clostridia > Lachnospirales > Lachnospiraceae > Caccovicinus. The sequence continues at coordinate 99,971 of CAJUFE010000007.1, forward strand.
TGCCGGTGTCCTGGTGACCATGGGGATCCTGCTGTGGTGTGCGTCTCTTGCTGTGACCCGGTTTGAGAAAAAGGGGATCGCGTTGTTCTGGTTAGGGCTATTTTCCTTCTGCTGCGGGAGTTGGGTCCTGGGTGAGTGCAATCTCACCGGCTTGTTCATCAAAAACCCAGGGTTACTATATGGGATGGCATTTTGCGGGCTCTTTACAGTGGGGATCCCCATATCCCGGTTCTGCATGATCTTGTTCGGCTCCCACCAAAAGCGCCTCCTGGCCGCCATGTGCCATATCCTGGAGCTTTCCGTCTGCGCCGCCCTGATCCTCCAGCTTACAGGGACGGCCTCCCTGGCAAGGACCATGTATCTTTTCCATGTCCTGGGCCCTCTGACGTTTTGCCTGTGCGGGGCTTGTATCCTGCAGGAAAGCCTGCGCTACCATGATCCTATGGCGCGGCGTTTCCTTTTTCCTATGGCGGTACTGACACTGTTCGCACTTTTGGAGGTGGCGGATTACTATCTCTTCCATTGGGATGTGCAGAGATCCTTCTTTTTCCAGCTCGGCGTCCTGGTGTTCCAGCTCATGGTCTCGGTCCTGTGCGGGTATTTTATCCGGGATTCCCTTGGCCTTGCGATGGAGAACCGTCAGCTGGGGTTTGAGGTGTCGCTCATGGAAAAACAGATCAGAGCACAGAAAGAGCGGTATCAGTTCCTTTCCCAGGCTTCGGTCATGCTGCGCCAGCAGCGTCACGATCTGAAGCATCATATGGCGGTCATACGAAGATGGACGGCCAGTGGAGAGCGGGAAAAGCTCCTGGACTACCTGGACCAGGTGTCCGCCAGGTTCCCGGAAGGCTCTTTGGAGGACCTGTGTGAAAATGAAGCGGTAAATGCGGTGGCGCTCCATTACCAGGCGGCCGCCCGGGAAGCAAAGATCCTTACCACCATCCGGTTGGATATCCCGGAAGATACCGGACAGGTGCCGGCCAGCGACCTGTGCGTGATCGTGGGCAACCTCCTGGAAAATGGGGTCCATGCCTGCTGTGGGGTAAAGGCGCCTTTCCTCACGATGCAGAGCCGCTTGAGCGACGGGATCCTCACGATCACGATGGACAACGCATATTCTTCTGTGACGAAGGCCCCAGATGGCACGTTCTGCTCACCAAGGGCGGACGGCGGTATGGGCCTCCCCTCGATCCGGTCCATGGCGGAGAGATACGGGGGAGGCTGCCGGTTTGAGGATCGAGATGGTGTGTTCTGCTCCTCCGTCTATCTGTACCTTTTTCGGACAGGACCTGGGGACTGATCGGCAGGGGATAAAAACGGCCGCACAGCCTCTCGATCTGTTCTGGCCCGGTATCCGTCTAGGTCCAACGTCCGTTCCCATCTGTTCGGTATCCATCCGGGGTCATCTCATCCCGGTACATAGCGCCCAGGGGCTTGGTCTTAAGATCCCCATCGTAGCGCCATCTGCCGGCCTCCTTATCATAGCTCCAGGACGGGGCCTGGGCGGAGGCGTTCAGATAATACCAGTTTCCTGCGATCAGGACCCATCCGGTCAGCATATGGCCATTTTCCGGATCCAGATAATACCATTGCCCATCCTGGGGATCCTGATACCAGCCCAGCTGCATCCCTTTTTCGGTATCGATATGATACCAGAGGTCCTTTTTGCGGTCCAGCACCCAGCCGTCTTTCAGATAGCCGTCTGCGCCAAAAGGCCACCAGGCGTTATCTCTGTATTTCCAGGCAAGCTGTTCGACAAAAAGGCCGTCCTCGCCCCGTACCTGGTTCCCGGTCTCGTAAGTCCCGTTGGGGTAGCGCAGGCGCCAGCCTTTATCGTCCTTTTCCCAAGTCCCGGCTGAGGAGGACGTATCTGCACTCCGGCCAGAGCGGCCACCGGAGGAAGAGCCGCCAGAGGGAGCGCCACCGGAAGGTGAGCCGCCGGGAGCAGGGACGTCAGGGGAAGGATCGTCAGGGGAGGGATCGTCAGGGGAGGGGGATGGGGTCTCACCGGAAGATCCTCCGTCCTTTTCAAATACGGCGGTCAGTGCTTTGTCCGACGTGACCGTAAAGGTCAGGGAAGAGGCTGTCCCCAGTACTGCGCCCCCCTCCATCCACCGGACAAAATGATAGCCGGCAGCCGGCCTGGCCGTGACCGTCACCTGATCTCCCTTATAGAAACTCCCGTCACCTGTTACGGTGCCGCCTTCTGTTGGCTGGACGTCCAGGGAAACTTGGAACATATTTCCAGGCAGCTTTACGACCCCTTGTTCTCCTGTCAGCTGTTTGACCGTCTCCTCATCGGCAGACAGGTACTGATCCAATGTATCTGCCGTGATCCCCGCCGTCGCATCCAGCGTGATCCCCTCCGGGACTGTCAGCGTGGCCCCTTGGGTGATGACCAGCTTGACGGGCTTTTTGTTGCCGGCTGCATCCTCAAATGCCTCCGGCCCAAGGGTCAGGTCGTTGTGGAGCGTAGCATCGCCGTAGACGGTCCAGGAACGGCCGTCAGCTGTATCCGTGCGCACCATGGCATTGAGCACAGCGCCATCCCGGACATCTACTGAAGATGCCGTCCCGTCGATCTGGCCGGTGGCCGTCATCTGGGCAGAGTCGGATATGGCAAAGGTCCCGGCAGTATGGAAACCAAAGCTTGTGCCGCTATCAGCCGTGACTTGGCTCTTCCCCCCGATCGATATGCTCTCGGTGCCCCGGATAGCGGGCTGCGCCTGGGAAGTGACCTGGACTACCGGGGTTTCGCTGCCTGACCCGATGACGATCTGTTTTGCCATGAGGCCAGGGAGATGACCTGCTGTCCCGGTGAAGCTGCCGCCGCTGATGGTGATGGCCTGATCGCGATCTTGTTTTGAGATATAGATACAGGTGGCTGCGTCGATGTGGATATCGCCTCCTGCGATCTGGACGGTCTGGGATCCGTTCCGAAGGCCTGGAACGAAGATGCCGGCCTGGCCGGCCGTGATATGGACCTCACCGCCCGAGATCGTCACAGGGCCGCTGTCACTGTAGATCCCATTGCAGAGGTCATTGGTGGTGGCATCGATCTCCAGGACGCCGCCTTCTACGGTAAAGTCATAAAAGATCATGCAGAGAGTGACATTGGTCCGGATCGTGCCGGAGCGGATCTTGACAGAGTATCCGGTAAAACCGTAGGCCCCGTACGCGTATTGGCTGTCCGAACGGATATCCAGGCTCCCATCTCCCTCGACGATCCAGGAATTGTTGCTCAGACCGGCTGTATTGCCGATCATCTCTCTGGACTGGTTGAGGTTTGTGTTGTACAGGACATTCTCTCCCTCAAGGACGATGGTGACCTCCCATCCAGAAGGCACACGGAGGACTTGACTGTCCGATGTGATATGGCAGTCTGTCAATGTGAGCGTCCCTTTTTGGGCGGTGCTGTTTGCGGACCAGTCCCAGCCTTGGGATCGGTCTGAGGCGGATGTATCCCCCAGGATCAGCGGACCCGTGATCTCTGCAGTGGCCCTGGCAGCCTGCACCACAGGACGTGCAGGGGCGCTGTCCTTATGGTCCGCTCCCTTATAGGTACAGTCCAGGACCCAGGTGATGCAGCCGTTGTCCTCGCTGCAGACATGGCTGCAGTCCAAGATCTTCCGGATCCCGTCGCTTGGGCTGGCATCGGATGGGCTGGCCGGCATGACCGGCTCTGTGTAACATCCGTCTTCATGTCGGTGCAGGCATTTCCGCACCCTTCGATAGCAGCGCTCTTCATGTTCGTGCCCTTCATCCCGTTCCTTCGGGGAGCCGACTGTCTGGGTTTGTTCTTTCTCAAATGCGGGTGTATCTCCATATGCCGATAAAGGGCAGGCCCCTGCCGTCACGAGCAGGGATAACAGGAGGAGTGGCAGCTTTCTTTTCCATGATCTTTTTATCATATGAACATCCTTTCTGATCACCTATCTAGCGGGCAAATGATCGTATCACATCGATCATAGCGTATGCCATCCCCTTTTTCCAGACCGAGATATGTCTGTGAACGTGCAGATCTCGTACTTGACAAAATGCGTTTTTTGTGCAGGACCACTTGCGATCGATCTGCGTGAAATGATAGTGGAAATCTTCCGCTATCTGTGGTATGATCATCTTAAAGCCCCAGGCTCTCCCATACGGCTGTGGAGACGAGGGCTAAAGGGCTGAGAAGGGCACAAAAGGAGAGGATGGAGATGGACATCAAACGTTTTTTGGAGGGATTTGGGAAAGGGACTCTGCTGATGCTGTTCGTTGGCGGGATCATGCTCTATCAGACCACGTCGGAATTCTTGGTCTCTTTAAAGCCGGCGATCTCATTCGCCGATATGCTGGAGGAGGGGACTGTCCTTCGCCCCGGCGACCATGTGGGCGGAGAGGTGGTCTATGCGCTGGACTATTTTGCCACGGAGAGCACCTATACCCGATACAGCGACGGATCACGCAGCGGGGACCGGAAGGCAGGACGCTATTACCTGATCCCCACAGCCAGCGGGTTCGTGGGATTGAAGTCCCGGGAACAGGATGTGGCGGCGCTGGATACATTATCAGAGGAGACCTTTACCTATCTGGAGTCCGGCGCTGAGCCGAGCACCCAGATCTATACAGAGGGGATCGTGCAGGTGATGGAGGGCGATGAGGCCGGATTTTTTACAGACTACCTGGAGTCGATGGGGTATACAAAGGAAGAGATCGATGCCATGGGAGAGCCCTTGCTGATCCGGTACAGGAGCTTTATGGCCATACGGATCATGTTCCTCATAGGCGCGTCCCTCTGCCTCCTGACCATCTTTCTCCTGTGCCGCCGGTATAAGGCGCTGTGCAGGGACTTGGAGGTCGCCCGGAAGATCGGGACGGCTGGTTGATCGGATGATAAGATCTTTTCGGATATAGCATAGAAAAGCTGGAGGAGCAAAAAGAAAGGAGTGTTTTATCATGGTAACAAAGAAGATCACAGCGGCAGGGATCGCTGTAGTCCTGACGGTAGTCCCTGCTTTCCCGGCTATGGCACACGGACATGGCCGGCATCACCGGAGGGAGGTCCCGGTCTATACGGCCCCTGCCTCCACAGAGGCACAGACCGTGAACGGATGCCCGGTCTGCGCGGAGACCTGGTGTACAGAGGCAGGCCATCATTTCCATGACGATGTGGAGTACTGTGGTTATGCCCATGCCGACGGCTATTGCGACGGCACCTGCGGTTACTGTGAAGGGACCTGTGGCAATGGTGGCGGGACCTGCCAGACGGTCACGCCTGGCTGCGGCGGTCATCATGGCCACTGTTGGTAAGGAGTGGACGACCGGGCATCCGGCCCGCCACCAGAGGCGTTCTTCCATGGCCGGATGCCGTGACCGTTCAGGGTGTTCTCTGAACGGTCACTGTATTTTATAAAAACATTCGAAAAAATTGTACAAAAGGCTGTTATCATCAGGAGATTTATGGTATAATCCGTACATTAATAAATCCAATAGGGGGCAATATTATGGCAAAAGAGATGATTGCAATGCTTCTTGCCGGCGGACAGGGGTCCCGCTTGTATGCGCTGACCCAAAAACTGGCAAAACCTGCAGTTCCTTTTGGCGGAAAATATCGTATCATCGATTTTCCGCTGTCGAACTGTGTAAACTCTGGTATCGATACGGTGGGCATCCTGACCCAGTATCAGCCGCTGGTGCTGAACGAGTATATCGGGAACGGACAGCCGTGGGATCTGGACCGTCTCTATGGCGGTGTCCATGTCCTCCCGCCTTATCAGCAGGCATCCGGTTCCGACTGGTATAAGGGGACTGCGAACGCGATCTACCAGAACATCTCCTTTATCGATCGTTACAACCCACAGTACGTCATCATCCTTTCCGGCGATCAGATCTGCAAGCAGGATTACAGCGATTTTCTCCGTTTCCATAAGGAAAAGGGCGCTGAGTTCAGCGTGGCGGTCATGGAAGTGCCGTGGGAGGAGGCTCCCCGCTTCGGCCTGATGGTAGCGGATGAGAATGGGAAGATCACGGAATTCCAGGAGAAGCCGCCGGAACCCAAGTCCAACTTAGCATCCATGGGAATCTATATCTTCAACTGGGATATCTTAAAGAAATATCTGACCGAGGATGAGGAGGATCCGGATTCCGAGAACGACTTCGGCAATAACATCATCCCCAACCTCTTAAAAGATGGCCGGAACATGTACGCCTATCGTTTCGAGGGCTACTGGAAGGATGTAGGGACGATCTCCTCCCTCTGGGAAGCGAACATGGAGGTGTTGGATCCGGAGCACAGCGGCATCGACTTGTTCGATGAGAACTGGAAGATCTACAGCCGGAACAGCGGCATGACCGGACACAGGATCAGCGCGGACGCGGTGGTGGAGAACTCCATGATCACCGACGGCTGCCGGATCGCCGGCGAGGTGAAGCATTCGATCCTTTTTGCCGGCGTGCAGGTAGAGGCCGGCGCGGTGGTGGAGGACGCGGTCATCATGGGCGGGACCGTGATCAAGGCCGGCGCGGTGGTGAAGCATTGTATCGTGGCGGAGAACGCCGTGATCGGAGAGAACGCCGTAGTCGGGACCATGCCCACCGAGACAGAGAAGGGCGTGGCCACGGTAGGTCCTGGCGTCTATATCGGCGAGGGCGCGAAGATCGGCCCTAACGCCATGGTTTATAATAATGTAAAAGGTGGTGAAGTACAATGATCAACTCTAATGTAAATGCACTGGGGATCATTTTCCCAAACAGTTACGACAGCATGGTCTCCGATCTGGTCACTGAGCGTTCGATGGCTTCCATTCCTTTTGCAGGCCGTTATCGTATGGTTGATTTTATCCTTTCCAGCATGGTCAACTGCGGCATCGATAATATCTCTCTGATCGTCCGCAAGAACTATCACTCCCTGATGGACCATCTGGGCTCCGGCCGCGAGTGGGATCTGACCCGCAAGAACGGCGGTCTGAACATCGTACCGCCTTACGCGGAGAAGTCGGTGAAGATCTATGACGGACGTGTGGAGGCGCTGGCCAGCATCCTGACCTTCTTAAAGAGCCAGAAGGAGAAATATGTGGTGATGGCCGATACCAATATCGCGGTCAACTTTGATTTTAAAGCGCTGATCGATGCCCATGTGGCCAGCGGTGCGGATGTGACCATGGTCTATGCCGAGCAGGAGCTCCCGGTGGCGATGCGCGAAGCGCCCACAGAGAGCCGTGACATGTATTATACCCTGGACTTAGATGGGGATAAGGTGCAGCGGATCCGCATCAACAGCAGCATGGAAGGCGTGCGCAATGTGTCCATGAACATCTTCATCATGGATCGCGAGCAGCTGATCGATCAGATCGGGGTCGCTTATGTACATGGATACATATACTTTGAGCGCGATGTGCTGGCGCATCAGCTGGATAAGCTGGATGTCCGGGCCTATAAGTATGACGGCTATTTCGCGCGGATCAGCAGCATGAAGAGCTACTTTGATGAGAATATGAAGCTGCTGCAGGATGAGAACTTAGACGGTCTGTTCTCGCCGAGCCCGATCTACACCAAGATCCGTGATGATAACCCCACCCGGTACATCGCTGGTGCCACCGCTAAGAACATCATGGCGGCAGACGGCTGCCTGATCGAGGGCGATGTGGAGAACAGCATCCTCTTCCGCGGGGTCAAGATCGGCAAGGGCGCTAAGGTGAAGAACTGCGTTCTGATGCAGGATACGGTGGTCGAAGACGGTGCAGAGGTGGAATATGTGATCACCGATAAGAAGGTTCAGATCTCGGCTGGCAAGGAGATGAAGGGGACAGACACCTATCCGGTATTTGTCGCGAAAAATAAGAGAGTCTAGCCTGTCATATACCAGTCTTTTAAGGGAGCTTCTCTGATCCGGGGAAGCTTCCTTTTGTACTTGCTGTGCATATCCCCAACAGATCGCGGGCCTCCGCTTTTATCTATGGCGGCCCTCTGTGGGGCATGGGGTTCACGGTAAAGGTCTGTCCGGATCGGAGAGGAGCGGTTTATGAGAAAAAAATGGTCGGGTGTGTTGGTCGCCGCAGTTGTCTTAGCCACCGGCTGCAGGGCAGCGGTCCCGGCAGTGTCGGAGACAGTGGCAGAAGAGAGCGGGACAGCTAAGGAAGAGGGCTGGGCGATCTTAGAGGAGTCCCTGGAGGCTGTCCGTCAGGAGATGGAAAGCTCCTTAGAGGAAAAGGAGGAGTCCTTAGAAGCGGCCTCGGAGTCAGTCCAAGCGGCAGAGGAGTCTCTGGAGGCCCAGGAGGAGTCTTTGCTGGCGCTGGAGGAGTCCCTAAAGGAAGCGGAGGAAGCCGCCGGGCTGGACGGGAAGGTCGCCTATGGGCAGCTGATCAAGTCCCCGTCTACTTACCAGCAGAAGGTGGTGGGCTTTTCCGGCAGGATCACCCGGGTAGCCAGGTCCGGCAATACCTACGGACAGTTAGTGGTGGCGGTAAATGGCGATGCTTCCCAGAAGCTGGTCTGTGAGTATGACCGTTCTAAGATAACACCTCCGCTGGCTGTGGGCGATCAGGTCCAGGTGAGCGGCTTGTTCACAGGGATCTTGCAGTACCGGCTGGATTCCGGGCACTCGGAAAACCTCCCGACGATGACCGTAGAGGCCTTTGAGCAGATCTGGCGGGCCGCGCCCGAGACGGCGGCACAGCCGACCGAAAGCCAGCCTGACCTGGATACCTGGGTAGATGCAGAGAGCTCGGCGGCCGGCACGGTAGGGTCCGATGGCGCGGGGGCTGCCAGTGGCGCGGCGATCCCAGGCGGATCAGCAGCTGCCGGTGGCGCGGCGGTCCTAGGTGGGACAACGCTCCCGGACGGATCAGCAGCCGCCGGTGGCGCGGCGGTCCCAGGCGGCGCGACAGCTGCCGGTGGCGCGGCGGGATCAGGTGGTGCAGCAGCGCCAGGCAGCGCGGCGGGTCCGGGCGGATCGACGGCCCAGGGATCGGCAGCGGTCCCGCCTACAGAGTCGCCTTATATGGGAGGTCCGGGCATGGTAACTGGTCAATAGAGAAAGGAGAGGGTCATATGGAAGACAGACGACTGATCCGCGCCGCCCTGCAGGCCAGAGAGAGGGCCTACAGCCCCTATTCCCATTTCCAGGTGGGAGCGGCGCTACTGGCAGAGGACGGAAGGATATTTACCGGCTGCAATATCGAGAACGCCGCTTACTCCGTGACCAACTGCGCGGAGCGGACCGCCTTCTTCAAAGCGGTCAGCGAAGGAGTCTATGACTTTCAAGGGATCGCCATCGTGGGGGGAGCCGGGGGGCAGGAGCCTTCTGGGCTCTGTCCGCCCTGTGGGGTGTGCCGGCAGGTGATGATGGAATTTTGTATCCCGGACCGGTTCCGGATCCTGCTAGGCCGGTCGGAGGAGGACTATCAGGTCTTTACCCTGGCGCAGCTTTTGCCAATGGGTTTTGGACCGGACGATCTAGCTAAGGCGGCGGCCGCAGAGAGTGTTCATTTGTAGAAGGTTGGCACACTTGATCTGGCACAAAAACACTTGATCTGGTACAAAAAAGATGTTGACTTTTTGTCCATATTTGCATATAATGACGTCAAGAGATTGGTTTTTCGAAACTGGTTTCTTGTAGATAACGAATGGGCTTGTGTGTTTTATACATGCAAGCCTTTAGATTTATGGAGGATATACATGTTAAGAGGGATGGTTTTTATCGATCACATGAATTTTGATATCGCTTTACGAAAATATTATAGAGGCCTTGATAAGCCAACGATAAAGCTGGATTATAATAAATTGTTTAGGAATGTCTGTACCCGGATCGACAATGTGGATTTCTTGAAGGGGTTCATATTTGTTCCTAAGCCAGATGATTTTTTGATGAAAGACAAGAATCTTGAACAATATTATAACTGGGTGGCTGGAATGAAAAATGCCCCCTATACAGATGTGATCGAAGGAAGATACGTTGCGAGGCAGATCGACGATCTTGTCCCGATGGATATAGAGAGAAAAAGTACATATTACAAGGTGGAGAAGGGGACAGATATAAATCTGGCTGTACATGCTATAAGTAAAGCTTTTTACAATGCATATGATATCGCATTCTTTTTGAGTGCAGATACAGACTATGTAAAAGTGTATGAAGTATTAAAGAGTATAGGGAAAATAACGGTTGTAGTCGGCGTAAAGGGACAGAATATCAATAGTATAAGACCAATAGTGGATAATACATTGATCTTAGATGAAGGTTTCTTTAAAACATGTGAAAGAGAGATCTCTCCTAAAAAATAGCTGAAAAATGCTGTAATATCAAAGTATGTTGCTATGGTCGAGGTGAACGGGAAGGAGGGCTGACATCATGATCGATCTTCATCTCCATCTGGATGGCTCGCTGCCGCTTGGACTGCTGTTGGAGCTGGCTGGGCTGGAGGGCGTGGCGCTGCCCGCTGACACGGAGGAAGGGCTCCGGCCTTATCTGACCGTGCCGCCGGAGTGCCAGAGCTTGGGGGCATTTTTAGAGCGGTTCGCGTTGCCGGTGTCCTGCATGCAGTCGGTCGCTACCCTGTCACGGGCCGCCAGCGGGCTGGTGGAGGAGCTGGCACAGCAGGGACTCCTATATGCGGAGATCCGCTTCGCGCCTCAACTCCACCTGCAGAAGGGGCTGACCCAGGAGCAGGTGGTGCGGGCCGTGATCTGCGGCATAGAGAAGGGGCAGGAGGGGAATGCCATCAAGACTGGCCTACTCCTCTGCTGTATGCGGGGAGCGGACAATAAAGAGGCCAATGAAGAGACGGTCCGCCTGGCCGCCGCTTTTTTAGGCCAGGGCGTCAGCGGGATCGACTTAGCCGGGGCGGAGGCCCTTTATCCCACCAGGGACTTCGCGCCCCTGTTCGCCCTGGCGTCCCGGCTGCAGGTCCCCTTTACCGTCCACGCGGGGGAGGCGGACGGGCCGGAGGGCGTCCGGGAGGCCCTGTCCTGGGGCGCCAGGCGATTGGGCCATGGGGTCCGCGCAGCAGAGGATCCGTCGCTTTTAGAGGAGATCAAAAGAGAGAAGATCACCTTGGAGGTCTGCGTCACCAGCAACCTGCAGACAGGGGCGGTGCCTCCTGGGACAGTCCATCCGATCCTCTCGCTGCTGCGCCAGGGCGTCCGGGTCACGGTGAACACGGATGATATGACGGTGTGCGGCACCACCCTTGCGCGGGAGCTGGCGCTCTTAAGGGAGATGGGGATGACCGGAGAGGAGGAGCAGAGGCTCTTTGAGAATGCGCTGGAGGCGGCATTTATCACAGAGGAGGAGCGCGCCTCCTTGCAGCAGCAGCTGGCTGCGGCTTTTGAAAGGCGGAAAGGCGGCTGCGGCCCTGCTATATAGGGATAGGCCCCGACGACAGTCTGTGGGGCTTTAGCATCGAGGGGGGAGGGGACGCTGGCACGACCGATCCGTCTTCCCCCGGTCCCCAGCGTGCTGTCTTGCTCACATTTCGACAAATGACTTGTCTGAAAGTGAACGAGACAGTACACTAGGACAAAGAGAAGGAGCTCTCACAGGAGACAGCGGCTCATGCCTGGCTGACGTCCTGTGAGGGCTCCTTCTCTATATCAATGCGGTGGTCTGGTCATCGTACCGTCAATCCCACCAGTTATCCCAATCCTCTTCATCCTCCCAGGCATCGATCGTTTCGGTCTCAGGTAAGGTACTGCTCCAGGGATGGGATGTGCTCTCTTCGGAGGTCTGGCCGGGACGCGTGCCGATCAGAGGTGCGTTATCTAGGGGCGCGCGGGGGATATAGCTGGGGCCCAGGCCCGGCTCCACCGGGGCTGTCTGCTCAGAGGAAGGCCCTTCGGAGGAAGGATCCGTCTCGCCCTCGATCGGATCGATGATCGTGGAGATGCTGGTGTGGATCGTGCAGTCTCCAGGGATCCCGTAGAAAGAGTCGTCGGTGACCTCCGTCTCATTTTGAGGAAGGGCCAGGCAGACCATCGTCCGCTTGGTAGGGCAGAAGACCGTGGGTTTCTGTCCGGACGCGGAGCAGACCGTGACCACCACATGCTTGTCGCAGACCTCTGTGGGGACGGTACCCTTGGCGAAATATTCGGTATAGGTAGCGTTGCCCCGGGGATCCTGGTCGCAGATCCCGCTGACTGCCAGCTTGCCGGATTTCCGGCAGATGACCGCGGTGGTGATGTCCTCAGGCGGGATAAAACCGGGATCGGCCAGGCCCTCATGGATACGGGTCATGATCTTCCGCCATACATCCTTGTGGAAGGAGGTGCTCTCCAGCTTTTGGTTGTTGTCGCAGCCGCCCCACACACCGGCAGTATAGTAGGGGGTAAAGCCTACGAACCAGATATCATTATTGGCTGTCGTGGTACCGCTCTTACCGGCACAGGACATGGAGGGGAGGGCGGCACGGGTGCTGGTGGAGTTCACGCTGATCCCGGAGCGGGCGAACTTCCGGTTGCTCTGCATGGATGCGGACATAGCATCGGTGAGCAGGAAGGCGGTCGTCTCCTTTAAGACCCGGCGGGTCTCCGGCTGGGACTGGAGCAGCACCTTGCCGTTATGGTCCACGATCTTGGTGAAGAACTGGGGCTTGGTGTAGGTCCCTCCGTTAGCAATCGTGGCAAATGCGGTCGTCAGATCTAAGTTGGTGACCCCCAGGGTCAGCCCGCCCAGGGCGGTGGCCGCGTTCAAGTCCGTGTCGGTCAGGGTGGTGATCCCCAGGTTTTTAGCGTACTCGATGCCCAGCTGCGGGGTCACGGTCTCCATCAAGCAGCGGACGGCCACGATGTTCATGGAATAGATGATGCCGTCACGGATGCTGGAATAGCCTAAAAAGCCCTGGCTCCACCAGTTGCGGAAGGATTTCTGGTTGACCGTATAAGGACCATCGTAGTAGACGGTACCCAGGGTGGCGCCGCAGGCGTCGATCGCCGGCGCGAAGGCGGAGACCACCTTAAAGGCGGAGCCGGGCTGGCGGGGCGTATTAGTAGCCCGGTTCAGGACCAGGCTGGCGTTTTTCTCCCCTCGTCCGCCGCAGATCGCCTTGACCTCCCCGGTAGCCTGGTCCATGAGCACAAAGGAGAGCTGGGGCTGCAGGATGTACTGGACCCGTTCCGCCAGGATGGTGTCATCGGCTGCAAGTATGGACCCTTTATATAGCTCGATATCCGCAGCTGCCGCTTCCTCGGAGGCATACAGCCCGTTAAAGCCATCCTGGAAGGCGGCCTGGTGAAAGGCCTCCACATTCTTTTCGGAAAAATGCTCTGTGGTCCCGTCCCCGTGGGTCACGGACAGGCGGTATTCGATCGAATACTTTGCTGTATCATAGTTTTCCGGATCGTTGACCTCTTCATCCACGATGGTCTGGAGGTCTGGATCCTGGGTGGTGAAGATCGAGAGCCCTCCGCTGTAGAGCAGGTTGTGGGCCTGGGTCTCCGTGTAGCCGAACTGGTACATCAGCGCCTCCATCACCTGCTCGATCAGCTCGTCGGTAAAATAGCTGTAGGGGGAGGTGGTCTCCTTAGTCAAAAGGTCCACGTCCTGGATACGGTCATAGACATTGTCCGCGAGGGCCTCGTCCTGCTCCTCTTTGGTGATGTAGCCCTGCTCGTACATATATTGGAGGATCACCTTGCGTTTTTCTTCGTTCTTTTCACGGCCGGAAATGGGGTTTAGGCGGCTGGGACTCTGGGTGATGCCGGCGATCACCGCACATTCCGACAGGGTCAGCTCGGAGACATCCTTATTAAAATAGCGCCTGGCGGCTACCTTGACGCCCAGGGTGTTGTTCCCTAAGTTGATGGTGTTCAGATAATCCGTGAGGATCTGCTTCTTCGCGTTCTCCACGCTCCCGGTGGTCTCGGCCAGGGTCTTTTCCAGATTGACCGCCAGGTACTGCTCCTGGAATTTCCTCTCCAGGAGGGCGCCGAAGCTGGACTCCTGGCCGCCCTTAAAGACATTGTTCTTGATCAGCTGCTGGGTCAGGGTGGATCCTCCGCCGGCATAATCGTCGGTGAGGACCCCCACCGCGGCCCGGGCGATGGAGCGCAGATCGATGCCGTTGTGGGTCCAGAAACGGGAATCCTCGATCGCCACGAAGGCATTGATCAGGTCTTCCGGCAGTTCATCATAGGTAGCCGCCTCCCGGTTGGAGCCGGACATCACCAGCGTATCGGTCAGGTTCCCCTGGCTGTCATATACCTTTGTAGCAAAGCCTCTGGGGCCGAAGCTCATGGGGTCCACATCCGGCGCGTTATCGATGATCCCCCGGAGGATCCCAAGGCCTACCCCGATCCCGGTCAGGACTAAAAAGAGCAGTACCACAAAGAAAAATTTGAACAGGTCCAGGACCAGACGGCTGGCATACTTGTGGCTCCGCGAATGAGAGTCCCGGATCTTCACGCTGACCGCAGCCATCCCGTAATGATTTGAATACATGAAAGTCCTCCTTTGAGGGTGAAAAGCACCTCTTAGGGTGTAGTATACCAAATTTTCGCGGACGATTCAATCGGTACAAAAATTTGTAAGGGATCTTAAGATGTGGGAGGGTTACTTTTCACAGATGGGCCAGAGGGTCCGCTCCGGGAGGGACCTGGCACAACGTCACCGCGCTCTCGCTCCATGAG
>CAJUFE010000008.1 GCA_910585635.1 uncultured Lachnospiraceae bacterium
TACATCTGGGGAAGGCGGCGCGACCGGAGGGTCTGGCACATCCGGGAACGGCGGAACGCCTGGAGAGTCTGGCACATCCGGGGAAGGCGGCGCGACCGGAGGGTCTGGCACATCCGGGAACGGCGGAGCGCCTGGAGGACCTGGCACATCTGGGGAAAGCGGAGCGACCGGAGGGTCTGGCACATCCGGGAACGGCGGAGCGACCGTAGAGTCTGGTACAGCTGGGAACAACAGCACGACCGGAGAGTCTGGTACGACCGGGGAAGGCGGTACAGATGAGAAAGATGGTACATCTGGGAATGGCGGCACGATCGGAGGGGGCGGCGCGTCCGAGAAGGCTGGCACAGCCGGGGGAACAGCATGAACAGGGATGCGTCTTTAGGACAGGAGAAAGGGGTAAGGACATGGGATTTGAACTGACAGCTTCCATGATGTGTGCGGATTATGGCCATCTGGAACAGGAAGTGGGAGATCTGGAGAAAGGAGGCATCGACTCATTCCACATCGATATCATGGATGGTCGGTATGTGCCGAACTTTGCCATGTCCTTGAATGATATGGCTTACATCGCATCCATTGCCAGTAGGCCTTTGGATGTGCATCTGATGATCGAGCATCCGAATAACAATATCGAGATCTTTTTAAAAAGGCTCCGCAGAGGGGATACAGTGTATATCCATCCGGAGGCAGAGTACCACCCGTCCACGACCCTGCAGAAGATCATCCATGCGGGCATGGTGCCTGGTATCGCGATCGATCCGGGGACCAGCGTGGAGACGGTATACGAGATGCTCCGCATCGTGAAAAAAGTGCTGGTCATGTCCGTGAACCCAGGAAATGCCGGGCAGATGTATCTCCCCTATGTGGGCAAGAAGATCGCCAGACTGCTCCCGATGAAGGGAGAGATGGATTTCAAGGCATACTGGGATGGTGCCTGCAGCGCGGATAAGATACAGAAGTTCGCTCCCATGGGGATGGATGGTTTCGTGCTGGGGACGACCATGCTCTTTGGGAAGGGAAGGCCCTATGGGGAGATCATAAACGAGATACGAGGAGCTGGTAAAGGGATGCTATAGACGGGAAGGATCGAGCCGTACGTTTTTCTTTCCTTTACACAAAGCCCCGCCAATGCTATAATGATAGACAGGTGGAAAAATCTGCAAAAGGAAGGGGCTGGATGGATGAGACGGTATTTCAATACGGAAGGATCATGTATCCCCGAAAAGCATTACATGGTCCCGCTGGATGATCGGGTCCGCAAGATCAAGGAGAGGTATGTAGACCGAGGCAGTTATTTTATCATCAACCGGGGCAGGCAGTACGGGAAGACGACCACACTCCGCGCCTTGGCCAGGTACCTGGAGCAAGGGTATATGGTGGTCTCTATGGATTTCCAGAAGATCGGGGCAGCGGGGTTTCGGGATGAAAGCACATTTTCCAAAGCCTTTGCTAAAATGTTTTCTGGAGCAGTGGAGCGCTCTGGCATGGCGGATGGAGAGGCTTTATGTGCAGTACTTGCACCATTGATCACGGATGTGCCTGCTATAGGATTGATAGAGTTGTTCGAGCGGCTGAGCCGGATATGTGCGATGGCATCGAGGCCGATCGTCATGATGATCGATGAAGTGGACAGCGCTACCAATAACCAGGTGTTTTTAGATTTTCTGGCAATGCTGAGGAGCTATTACCTGGAACGCGAAGACCTGCCGATCTTCCATTCGGTGATCCTGGCGGGTGTCTATGATATCAAAAACTTGAAGTTGAAATTGCGGCCGGAGGCAGAGCATAAGTATAATAGTCCATGGAATATCGCCGCTGAATTTAAGGTGGACATGAGCTTTTCCCCAACGCAGATCGAGCGGATGCTGGAGAGCTACGAGCAGGAGCATCATACCGGGGCGGACATGCGGACCGTGGCAGAGGAGATCTATCAGTATACATCCGGCTATCCGTATCTGGTATCCGTTATCTGCAAAACGATGGATGAAGATCTGCCGGAAGACCCGCGCTATGTGGATCAAGATCCGCAGGGGATCTGGGGGAAAGCCGGGGTAGCTTATGCGGTGGATCTGCTCTTAAAAAGAAACCTCACCCTTTTTGACAGTATGGTCAGACAGCTGGATCAATATCCGGACCTAAGGGAGATGCTGGAAGATATCCTATACTGTGGGAAGCGGATCGTCTTCAGCCCTGGAGAGCGGTCCACGAACCTGGGGATCATGTTTGGCTTTCTGAAGGAACAGGACGGCAGAGTAGCGATCGCTAACCGGATCTTCGAGATGGTCCTCCTCAATATGTTCATCGCACAGGAAAGCAGGAGCGACGCGTTTTCCAGAGGGGACAGCGACAGGAGCCAGTTTGTGAAAAATGGCAGGCTGGATATGGATCTGGTGCTCCGGAAGTTTGTGGAGTATTTTCAGGAGATCTACAGTGAAAAGGATGAGCGGTTCCTTGAGGTATATGGCAGGAAGCTCTTCCTGCTGTATTTAAAGCCGATCATCAATGGGACCGGCAATTATTATCTGGAAGCACAGACAAGGGACGCCAGGCGGACAGATGTGGTCGTGGACTATCTGGGCGAGCAGTTCATCGTGGAGCTTAAGATCTGGCGCGGGAATGAATACAATGAAAGAGGAGAAGCGCAGCTGGCCGGTTATCTGGATCTTTACCGTAAGGAAAAGGGCTATATGCTCAGTTTTAATTTCAATAAAAAGAAGAAAACGGGCGTAAAAGAGATCCGGGTCGGGGATAAGGTGATCGTAGAGGCTGTGGTGTGATATCGCGCTTTGTTGATCGATAAAGTCTGATGTAAGGTATGGAAGATCTGCATCAGGCTTTTTTGTGTGTATGGATATCGATCATTATAGGACCGCCAATGGTCGTTGATGCGCCCGCTAGACTTTCATGCGTGGAGGTCCACCTGCCCGCCGGGCGCATGGAGGTTTGGAGGCAGGAGAAAGGGGTAAGGACATGGGATTTGAGCTGACAGCTTCTATGATGTGCGCCGATTACGGCCATCTGGAACAGGAAGTGGGAGATCTGGAGAGAGGAGGCATCGACTCATTCCACATCGATATCATGGATGGTCGGTATGTGCCGAACTTTGCCATGTCCTTGAATGATATGGCTTACATCGCATCCATTGCCAGTAGGCCTTTGGATGTGCATCTGATGATCGAGCATCCGAATAACAATATCGAGATCTTTTTAAAAAGGCTCCGCAGAGGGGATACAGTGTATATCCATCCGGAGGCAGAGTACCACCCGTCCACGACCCTGCAGAAGATCATCCATGCGGGCATGGTGCCTGGTATCGCGATCGATCCGGGGACCAGCGTGGAGACGGTATACGAGATGCTCCGCATCGTGAAAAAAGTGCTGGTCATGTCCGTGAACCCAGGAAATGCCGGGCAGATGTATCTCCCCTATGTGGGCAAGAAGATCGCCAGACTGCTCCCGATGAAGGGAGAGATGGATTTCAAGGCATACTGGGATGGTGCCTGCAGCGCGGATAAGATACAGAAGTTCGCTCCCATGGGGATGGATGGTTTCGTGCTGGGGACGACCATGCTCTTTGGGAAGGGAAGGCCCTATGGGGAGATCATAAACGAGATACGAGGAGCTGGTAAAGGGATGCTATAGACGGGAAGGATCGAGCCAGAAAACCCCGCTTGCATGTCGTCCCAATTTTTGGTATACTATGAGCAAGGTACGACAGAAAGGCGGTGACAGCTCTTGAAGATCGATACGGTGACGAGGGATTTTGTTTCCGATACGGAAGTGTTCGCGGATGTGTTCAACTATTACATCTACGGAGGCCAGCAGGTCATCCGGCCAGAGCAGCTGATGGAGCGGGACACGGCAAAGGTCTCGCTCCCTTACGGGTCAGACGGCGCGGCAGTGCCGGTCCAGAAGTTCCGCGATGTGCAGAAGCTGTATGCTGCTATGACGGACGGGAGGACCGAATATGTGCTCTACGGAGTAGAGGACCAGTCGGAGATCAATTACGCGATGGCGGTGAAGAGTGGTCTATATGACATGTTGGAATATGCCAGGCAGGTGGAGGAGGCATCCAAGTCCCACCGACGGGCCATGGAGCAGGAGCGTAAGGCACGGCAGGAAGGGAAGGCTGTCACTAGAGGGAAAAGACCGGATCCGGGGGAGTTCCTGGGAGGCTTTTGGAAAGAGGACCGGCTGATCCCGTCGGTGACCCTGACGATCTACTTTGGGAGTGATGTCTGGGATGGTCCGTTGAGCCTACTGGATATGATGGAGACAACAGACCCTCAGATCTTATCCTGTATGGATGACTACCATGTGCGGCTCATAGCTCCGGCGTTGATGTCGGATGGGGAGATCATGAAGCTCCGCTCCGGCCTCCGCGAGGTCTTGCTGTTCATCAAATATGCTAAGGATAAGGAAAGGCTGGGGATGATCCTGGAGATGGAGGGGACCCGCTTCCGGACGATGGAGCGCAGAGCGGTGGATGTGATCGAGGCGGTCACCAATATAGGGCTTAGGTTTGATGAGAAGGAGATGAAGGTAGATATGTGTCAGGCGATCCGGGAGATGCGGATGGAATCGGAGCAGATAGGCGAGGCAAGAGGCGAGGCAAGAGGCGAGGCAAGGGGAGCCTTGAAAAATGCCCAGGAAAATGCCCAGAATTTCTATCGGCTGGGAGTGGCGCTGGAGACAATTGCGAAAGGTGTGGGCTACGACCTGGAGACTGTTAAGGGCTGGTTAGGCTTGTAGGGACTAACTTGCACGTTACCCCAATTTTTGGTATGCTATGGACAAGGCACCACAGAAAGTGTTGGATGGGGAGATCTTGTGACAGACCCACGTAAGGATAGGAGGATACCCGCATGAACATCGTGGTCATTTTAGCGGGAGGGACAGGGAGCCGCGCGGATGCGCCCATCCCTAAGCAATATGTGGAGGTGGGGGGCAGGCCCATGATCGCCTTCTGTCTGGAGACCTTCTTTGCCCATGAGGAAATCCACGGGGTGCAGATCGTGGCGGAGGAGGCGTGGAGGGACTATATCCTGGGCTATGTGCGACAGATCGAGAGTGGATCTGCGGCCTTGGCGGATGCCCGGCAGGCAGAGGAGGAATCCGCGGTCCCAGGGAAATTCCGGGGATTTTCCGAGCCGGGGGAGAACCGGCAGATGTCGATCTTTCATGCCCTCTCGGATATAAGAGACTACGCGAAGGAGACGGATACAGTGATCATCCATGACGCGGCCCGTCCATATGTGAAAGCGGCCCAGATCTCCCGCCTCCTGGCGGATATGGAAGGGCATGAGGGCGCGATCCCTGTGCTGCCCATGAAGGATACGGTGTATATGACCGACGGGGAGTGCATATGCGGTTTATTGGACAGGGCGCGGGTCTGCGCCGGGCAGGCGCCGGAGGCCTTCCTGCTGGGAAGATACTATGAGGCGAACCGGGCGCTCCTGCCGGATAGGATCCTGTCGGTGGTGGGTTCCACGGAGCCTGCAGTGCTGGCCGGGATGGATATCCGGCTGTCGGAGGGGGACGAGGGGAATATCAAGGTGACGACGGAGAAGGATATGGCAGACTTCAAGATCGCCGCCGAGGATACCGTTACATTGGCCTATGAAGAATATAGGCGGATGAAAGCCAGGATAGAGCTGCTGGAAATCCTTGCTGGAGCAGAGGAGGATGTGGCCCATGGGAAAGTCGCACCGATCGAGGAGACCTTTGATGGGCTGCGTGATCTTCTGCGGTGAAGATCCGGATAGAAGATCGTATTGCTCCCGTGAAAATAGGGCTGTGGCAAGTGGATCGACCATTTTGCCACAGCCCCATATTTATCTCTCTTTAGACCAAGCTTAGCTGATCCTGGTCCCGGTCTTCCCGTTGACCCCGTCCCGTGCCTTCTCCAGCAGGGTGATCAGGGCGGTGCGTCCCGGGGCGGAGGCGGCGAAGGCGATGCCGGCCTGGACCTTGGGGAGCATGGAGCCGGGGGCGAAATGCCCTTCGTCGCAGTAGCGCCGGGCTTCCTCCACAGAGATCTCATCCAGCCAAGTCTCCTGGGGGGTCCCGAAGTGCAGGGCGATCTTCTCCACGGCGGTCAGGATGATCAGCAGGTCCGCGTCCAGCTGCTGGGCCAGAAGGCAGCTGGCGTGATCTTTGTCGATCACGGCGCCCACGCCTTTTAGGTGGTTCCCCTGGCGGATCACGGGGATCCCGCCGCCGCCGCTGGCGATGACGATCTCGCCGGCCTCAAGAAGGTCCTTGACCGTCTCGATCTCGATGATCTCCTTGGGTTTTGGGGAGGCTACGGCCCGGCGGTAGCCACGGCCCGCGTCTTCTACGATATGCATCCCGTTCTTTTCGGCCTCCGCGGCCTCCTCTTTGGTCATAAAATAGCCGATCGGCTTGGTGGGATGGGCAAATGCCGGATCGTCCTCATCCACCCGCACCTGGGTGATCACCGTGGCCACGTTCTTTTTGATCTTCCGGTTTAAAAGCTCCTCCTTTAATGCGTTCTGCAGGTCATAGCCGATGTAGGCCTGGCTCATGGCCACGCAGACGGAGAGAGGGGTGATCGCCGGGTGGCTGGGGTCGGTCTTAGAATAGGCGGCCATGGCATTGTTGATCATGCCCACCTGGGGGCCGTTCCCGTGGGAGATGATGACCTCATTCCCTTCCTCCACTAGATCCGCGATCGCCCGGGAGGTCTCCTGGACGGCCAGGTACTGCTCCGGAAGGGTCTTTCCTAAGGCGTTGCCGCCCAGGGCGATGACGATACGTTTTTTCTCCATGAAATATCTCCTCCGTATGGATAGGCGTCGGGCGGCAGCTCAGAGGCTGGGCGGCCGCCCGGCTGTGCTAGAAAATACCAGATCCGTAAGTGTGCCGTGCTTGAAAAGGAGCACTTGCTGTGCCTACTCAAAGATCCTCTTCGTCCCTCGCTCCTCCAGCTTCTTCAAGATCTTCTGGGGATCTTCGAACTTGCTTAAGAAGATCATAGCGGCGATGATGTAGGGCTTATAGCTGGCTTCCTTATACAGAGGCGTGCGGTAGCGGTCAAATACGGAGGCTTCCACCTCGCCGTCCTTGCAGCTGACGTCATTGATATCGGCGGGCAGGCAGTGGAGATAGAGGGCCTTGCCGTCTTTAGTGGTCTTCATCAGCTCTTCGGTACAGCACCAGTCCTTGTGCTGTGCGTTCTGGGCCAGCAGCTCCTTTTCCAGGGCCTTGATCCCGTCGGTGTCGCCTTCACCGTACAGGTTTGTCCGCTTCTCCATGGCGGCGAAGGGAGCCCAGCTCTTAGGGTAGACGATGTCCGCGTCCTTGAAGGCTTCGGCCATGCTGTTGGTCCTGGTGAAGGAGCCGCCGGACTTCTTAGCGTTCTCTTTTGCCACTTCCTCCACCTCCGGCATCACTTCGTAGCCCTCGGGATGGGCTAAGACCACGTCCATGCCAAAGCGGGTCATCAGGCCGATGATACCCTGGGGAACGGACAAGGGCTTGCCGTAGGAGGGGGAGTAGGCCCAGGTCATGGCTACTTTTTTGCCCTTTAAGTTCTGGATGCCGCCGAACTCATGGATCAGATGGAGGGCGTCGGCCATGGCCTGGGTGGGATGGTCGATGTCACACTGTAAGTTGACCAGGGTGGGGCGTTGCTCTAAGACGCCGTCCTTATTTCCGGCCTGCACGGCCTCGGAGACCTCGTGCATATAGGCATTGCCCTTGCCGATGTACATGTCGTCCCGGATGCCGATCACGTCGGCCATGAAGGAGATCATATTGGCGGTCTCCCGGACGGTCTCGCCGTGGGCTACCTGGGATTTGCCCTCGTCTAAGTCCTGGACCTCCAGGCCTAAGAGATTGCAGGCGGAGGCGAAGGAGAAACGGGTCCTGGTGGAATTGTCCCGGAACAGGGAGATGCCTAAGCCGCTCTCGAAGACCTTGGTGGAGATATTGTTCTCCCGCATGTAGCGGAGAGCGTCGGCGACGGTGAAGACGGCCTCCAGCTCGTCGTCGGACTTTTCCCAGGTCAGGAAGAAGTCGTTGTTGTACATTTCCTTGAAGTTAAGCTGGTTTAGACGGTCGATGTAGTCTTGTAAGGTTTTCATGTGGATCCTCCTCTTGATCTTATATGGTAGGTTTGATGATCTTGTGGATGCCCTGTCCCTGCCTCCACTCCAGAGACGGTCAGGCTCGACAGGAGTGGGGGCTTAGGTGGACGTCTAACGGACATGGACGGGGCATGAGCATTTGCGCAATGATCCGTGATCGATCTCCATTATTTCGATATCGGTCACTTTAAAAGTCCTGCCGCTGGATAGGCGGCCTCAGTCCAGGTATGCCCAATGCGCCCGCCAGACTTTTCTGTGTGTTGGTACGCCCGCTGGGCGTATGGAGGTTTACTTACAGTAGATCGTAGGCAGCGCCGCGTAGACGGCCGCGCAGGTGACCAGATCCTGCTTCCAGGTCTTCTCATTGGGAGCGTGGGCCTGGGCTTCCGCGCCGGGGCCGAAGCCGATGCAGGGGATGCCGTTGCGGCCCATGATGGATACGCCGTTGGTGGAGAAGGTCCACTTGTCGGTCAGGGGGCGGGCCTTGCGCATGGCCTCGGTCTCGGCGTTGCCGATCCGCTCCTCGCCGAACAGGCCCTTGTAGGCTTCCTCCAGAGCCTTCGTCACCTTGTGGTCCTCAGGGATCACCCAGGTGGGGAAGTAGCACTCGATCGGGTAGGTGAGGCCAGTGTAGGAGGGGCGCGCGTAGTCGTACATGGATACGGTCACGTCCTGGCCGTACTTTTTCACGGAAGGAAGGGCGCGGATCTCGTCTAAGCAGCTCTCCCAGGTCTCACCGGCGGTCATGCGTCGGTCTAAGGAGACGGAGCAGGAATCGGCCACCGCGCAGCGGCTGGGGGAGGTGTAGAAGATCTGGGAGGTGGTGACGGTGCCGCGGCCTAAGAAGCGGGCTTCCTTCCACTCCGGGTTATACTGCGCATCCAGCATCTTCACCAGACCCTTCACCGCCTGGCCGTCAGAGGCGTCGTTCTCATTAAGAGCGCGGATATCCTGGAGGATGTCGGCCATCTTGTAGATCGCGTTGTCCCCTCTCTCCGGTGCGGAGCCGTGGCAGGAGACGCCCTTCACATCCACGCGGATCTCCATACGTCCCCGCTGGCCCCGGTAGATGCCGCCGTCGGTGGGCTCGGTGGAGACCACGAATTCCGGACGGACCTTGTCCTCCTTGATGATGTACTGCCAGCATAAGCCGTCACAGTCCTCCTCCTGGACCGTACCCACCACCAGGGCGGTGTATTTATCGCTCAGGAGCCCTAAGTCCTTCATGATCTTTGCGCCGTAGACCGCCGATACGATGCCGCCGCACTGATCCGACACGCCGCGCCCTCCGATCTCCTCGTCATTCTCATAGCCCTCGTAAGGATCAAAGGTCCAGTTATCCCGGTTCCCGATCCCCACCGTATCGATGTGGGCGTCAAAGGCGATCAGCTTCTCACCGGTCCCCATGTAGCCCAGCACATTGCCCATAGGATCGATCTCCACCTTATCAAATCCCAGCTTGCGCATCTCCTCCGCGATCCGGGTGATATGCGCCTTCTCATCACAGCTCTCCCCAGGATGCTTTACGATCTCCCGAAGGAACCGGGTCATGTCTGCTTTGTAGCTTTCTGCCGCTTCTCTGATCTTATTGTTATCCATTTGGTCTGTCCTCCTTATTTCATCTACAATATCGGTTATCGGTCCTCCATATAGTCCTTCCCATCCCACACGATCTCTTTATACCGCTCCGGATCCGTATCCCCCTCCGTGGAGAAGAGCAGTACCCGGGAATCCTTCCCCAGCTTTAACTGCGCCTTAAGCTCCTCATAGTCCGGGTTTACCATGATCTCATGGAGCACTCCGAAGGTAACGGCCCCGGATTCCCCGGAGGTCACCTGGGGATCCCCCTTGATGGGCGCCGCCAGCATCCGCATGGCCTTGGCGGATACCCAGTCCGGGGCGGCGATGAAGGTGTCCACATGGTTCTTTAAGATATCCCAGGAGGTGGTGTTGGGCTCGCCGCAGGCTAAGCCGGCCATGATCGTGGGCATATCGCCTTCCACATTGTACTCCGCGCCGTCCCCGGCCACCGCGCCCTTGTAGAGGCAGGCGGCGGTGTCGGCCTCCACCACGCACACGATGGGCGGATCGTCAGGATAGAGATTAGCGAAGAAGCCCTGGACGCCTCCGGCTAAGGAACCTACCCCGGCCTGGATGAAGATGTGGGTGGGGCGGCTGATCCCCAGCTCCTTCAGCTGCTCGTCCGCCTCCATAGCCATGCTGCCGTAGCCCTGCATGATCCAGGCGGGGATCTCCTCGTAGCCTTTCCAGGCCGTGTCCTGCACCACCACGCCGTTTGGCACCTTTGCGGCGGCCGCGGCAGCCATGCGGACACACTCATCGTAATTGACCTCTTCGATCGTGGCGGTGGCTTCTTCTGCCAGGATGTGGTTTAAACGGTTCTGGGTAGAACCTTTTGGCATAAAGACCACGGCCTTCTGTCCTAACCGGTGAGCGGCCCAGGCGACCCCTCTCCCGTGGTTGCCGTCTGTGGCGGTGAAGAATGTGGCCTGGCCGAACTCTTCGCGGAGCGCGTCGGAGGTCAGCGTCTTAAAATCCAGCTCGGTGATGCTGCGCCCGGTCTGCCCTGCTATGTACTTTGCGATGGCAAAGGAACCGCCCAGGACCTTAAATGCGTTCAGCCCGAACCGATAGGATTCATCCTTCACACATACGCTCCCTACCCCCAGATGGGCGGCCATATGCTTTAAGTCGGCTAAAGGCGTTCTGGCATAGCCCGGGATCGTGCTGTGGAAGGCCCTGGCCTTCTTTACTTCTTCCAATGCCATGACAGAAAGGTTGGCATCCTCTGTTTTAGGCATGGTGTTCTTGACCCATTTGATCGGTTTCATGATCCTCCTCCTGTTCTTTTTTCAGATGGACATCTGCTTGTGTTTGTCGTTCCTCAACTGCTCTATGATCTCATCATAACAGAAAAAAAGGATATGTCAATACAAAAACTAAAAATTTTTTAGATAATTAAAATTTTTTTGAGATTTTCTATTGCCATTGGCCATTTTCTATGATATGCTCTGTGTAAGAGCAAGGCAGATCATCTATATTATCTATACGGACTCGTCAAAATAAAAACAAAGGAGGAAAAAAGCGATGATCTTGATCGGAAAAGGAACAGTCATCACCAGAGACCCGGAAAGGCCCCTGCTGACGGACGGAGGTGTCCTGCTGGAGGGCAGCAAGATCGTAGGGATCGGTCCCTTTGAGCAGCTTAAGGAGACCTATCCCCAGGCAGAGCTGGTGGATGCCAAGGGCCAGGTGATCATGCCGGCGCTGGTGAACACCCATGAACATATCTATAGCGCCCTGGCCAGGGGGCTGTCCATCAAGGGCTACGACCCCAAGGGCTTTTTGGATATCTTAGACGGCATGTGGTGGACCATCGACCGGCATCTGACCTTAGAGCAGACCTACCACAGCGCCATGGCCACCTATGTGGACTGCATCAAGAACGGGGTCACCACGGTCTTCGACCACCATGCCAGCTTCGGTTCTATAGAAGGGAGCCTCTTTAAGATCGCGGAGGCGGCCCGGGAGCTGGGGGTCAGGACCTGTCTCTGCTATGAGGTCTCCGACCGGGACGGTAAGGAGAAGGCCAGGGCCTCCGTGAAGGAGAACGCCGACTTCATCCGATATACCCGGGAGGAGAAGGATGACATGCTGAAAGCCATGATGGGGATGCATGCCCAGTTCACGATCTCAGATCAGACCTTTGCCCTGTGCCGGGAGAGCCTGCCGGAGGATGTGGGGGTCCATATCCATGTGGCGGAGGGGATCGAGGACCTGCACCACTGCCTGAAAAAGTATGGGAAGCGGATCGTGGACCGCCTGATGGACCACGGGCTTTTAGGACCGAAGACGATCACCGCCCATTGCATCTATGTCAATGCCCACGAGATGGAGCTGTTAAAGGAGACGGACACCATGGTGGTCCATAATCCGGAGTCCAATATGGGCAATGCCTGCGGCTGTCCGCCCACCATGGAGATCTTCCGGCGGGGGATCTTGACCGGGTTAGGCACTGACGGCTATACCCACGACATGTTCGAGTCCTACAAGGTGGCCAATGTGCTCCACAAGCATTCCCTGTGCGATGCTAACGCGGCCTGGGGGGAGGTGCCGTCCATGCTGTTTGAGGGGAACCCCAAGATCGCGGGCCGGTATTTTGACGCGGCTCTAGGCGTATTAAAGGAAGGGGCGGCCGCCGACGTGATCGTGGTCCGATATGATCCGCTGACCCCTATGACCGCGGAGAACATCAACAGCCATATGCTCTTCGGTGTGAACGGCACGATGGTGCAGACCACGATCTGCAACGGGAAGGTGCTGATGAAGGACCGGGAACTGCTGGTGACGGACGAGGCGAAGGTGATGGCGGACAGCCGGCAGGCGGCTGTGGAGCTGGCAAAGAGCATCAACGGATGAACGGGATAAATATAAGGAAAGGAGAATGACATGGGAGACAGGATGACGCCGATCCCCTTTGGGAAGCTGATGGAGCAGGCATTGGAGGAGAACGGGAAATGGGGGACCGTGTTCGGCACACGGAAGAAGTACCAGGCAGAGAAGGAGAAAGTCCTTACGATCTTCGGGGAGAGGATCGAGACGCCCTTTGGACCGGCCGCGGGGCCGAACACTCAGCTGGCCCAGAACATCATCGCGGCCTATGTGACCGGCTGCCGCTTTTTCGAGCTGAAGACGGTCCAGATCCTGGACGGGGAGGATCTGCCGGTGAACAAGCCCTGTATCCTGGCCGACGATGAGTGCTATAACTGTGAGTGGTCCACAGAGCTGTACGTACCCCAGGCCTACGGGGAATACGTGAAGGCCTGGGTGGCCCTAAAGGCCTTGTCCAAGGAGTGGGGCCTGGGGGCGGAGGACGGCTTCGTCTTTAACATCAGCGTGGGCTACGACCTGGCCGGGATCAAGTCGGAGAAGATCGACACCTACATAAACGATATGATGGAAGCCAAGGACCATCCGGTCTTTAAGGAGTGCATCACCTGGCTGATGGCGAACAAGGACCGGTTCACCCACCTGACCGAGGCGGATATCCAGGCGATCCCCTCCAGGATCTGTAGGTCGGCCACCGTGTCCACCCTCCACGGCTGCCCGCCCCAGGAGATCGAGAGCATCGCCTCCTACCTGCTGACGGAAAAAGGCCTCCACACCTTTGTGAAGTGCAATCCCACCCTGTTAGGCTATGAGCAGGCCCGGGCGATCATGGACGAGATGGGCTACGACTATGTGGCTTTTGGCGACTTCCATTTTAAAGACGATCTGCAGTTTGAAGATGCGGTCCCCATGCTGGAGCGTCTAAATACCCTGGCGAAGGAGAAGGGGCTGGAGTTCGGCGTGAAGATCACCAATACCTTCCCGGTGGACGTGACCAGGGATGAGCTCCCCAGCGAGGAGATGTACATGTCCGGGAAGTCCTTATGCGCCCTTTCCTTGAGCGTGGCCCACAGGCTCAGCAAAGCCTTTGACGGGGAGCTGAGGATCTCCTACTCCGGCGGGGCGGACTATTTTAATATCGATAAGATCTTCCGCCTGGGGATCTGGCCGATCACCGTGGCCACAACCCTGTTAAAGCCCGGCGGCTATAACCGGGATATCCAGATCGCCCAGAAGCTGGCGAAGGAGGCCTACACGCCTTTCACAGGCGTAGATACGGAAGGCCTGGGGGCATTGATCTGCGCGATCAAGAAGGATCCCCACCATGTGAAGCCGGTGAAACCGCTCCCCAGCCGGAAGCTGGAGGATAAGGTCCCGCTGTTGGACTGCTTTACGGCCCCCTGTATGGAGGGCTGCCCGATCCATCAGGATATCCCGGCCTATGTGAAGCTCACCGGGGAAGGGCGGTATGAGGAAGCCCTGGAGGTGATCCTGGAGAAGAACCCATTGCCCTTTATGACCGGCACTCTCTGCAACCACCGGTGTATGAGCAAGTGCAGCCGGAACTTCTACGAGGAGCCGGTGATGATCCGTGGGACGAAGTTAAAGGCGGCCAACTTCGGCTATGAGGCGGTCCTTGAGAAGCTGAAGGCCGCGGCGGGGGATGTAGGAGAGAAAGCGGCCGCCGACGTAGGGAGCGCTGGCGGGAGAGCGGCCACCGAGGTAAGGGTCGCTGGCGGAAAGGTGGCTATCGTGGGCGCGGGGCCTGCGGGGATCGCCTGTGCCGCTTTCCTGGCCAGGGCCGGGGCGGATGTGACGGTCTTTGATAAGGAAGAGGTCCCGGGCGGCACGGTCCGCCATGTGATCCCCTCCTTCCGGATACGGGATACCGCCATCGCCCAGGATGTGGAGATCGCGAGGAGCTACGGCGCACGGTTCGAACTGGGCAGGGAGATCAAAGACCTTTCGGACTTAAAGGACCAGGGCTATGGGACGATCGTCCTGGCCATCGGCGCCCACAAGGGCATGCCCATCGGCGTGGATACCGAGAAGGAGCTGAACGCGGTGGACTTTTTGGCCAAAGCCCGGAAAGATCCGAAAGCTCTGGACCTGGGTGAGCATGTGGTGGTGATCGGAGCGGGTAATACGGCCATGGATGCGGCCCGGATGGCCAAACGGATCGACGGCGTGGAGGATGTGACCGTGGCCTACAGGAGGACGAAACGGTTCATGCCGGCGGATGCCCAGGAGCTGGAAGAGGCGATAGAGGACGGCGTGCTCTTTAAGGAGCTTTTAGCGCCCAAGGTCCAGCGGGACGGCATGCTCACCTGCCGGAAGGTGGTCCTGGGCGAGCCGGATGAGAGCGGCAGGCAGAGGCCGGTGGAGACCGAGGAGGAGATCCTCATCCCGGCGGATACGATCATCGCCTCCCTGGGCGAGAAGGTGGACGGTGCGCAGTATGAGGCCTGGGGCATCGAAGTAGATAAGAAGGGCCAGCCGGTGCAAGATCCGATCACCATGGAGACCTCTGTAAAAGGCGTCTACGCGATCGGCGACGGGGCAGGCGGGGCCGCTACCATCGTCCTGGCGATCCGGGATGCCTGGAAAGCGGCCAAGGCGATCCTGGGGGCGAAAGATCCGGCGGATATCCCCTATACCACTGACTTAAAGGCGGCAGAGGCGAAGAAGGGGATCTTAGTCCATCCGGAAGGGGTCCGGGAGGAAGCGGAGCGGTGCTTAGAATGCGACCACATCTGCGAGAACTGTGTGGATGTCTGTCCTAACCGGGCTAATGTATCGGTCCAGGTCCCCGGGCGCAGGATGCCGGTGATCCTCCATGTGGACTATATGTGCAATGAGTGCGGCAACTGCAAGAGCTTCTGTCCCTACGCCAGCGCGCCATACAAGGATAAGTTCACCTTGTTCGCCAATGAGGCGGATCTGACAAACAGCACCAATGAGGGCTTCGCGGTCTTAGACCATGGCGCCATGGAAGTGCTGGTGCGCTATAACGGGAGCACCCAGCGAGGGAAGCTGGCGGACTTACGTCTGCCCCAGGAGCTGAAGGATGTGATCTTAGCGGTGGAGAAGGAGTACGGGTATCTGTATCTGTGAGGTATGGGTGCGGGGGTATCTGGTATCTGTATCCGTGGAGTATCCGGCATACGGGTATCTGTTCCGGCGGGATGTCGGTCGAAAAAACGGCAGGAGTGAAGGTCACTGCTTTATAGATCGATCGCGGCGGATAGCACCGCTGTGCAGGTCTTATAGGACAGATGGATCGTCCGCTGTGCAGATGGGGCCTGCCGGTATCCGCTGTTCGGCCATCGCGGCACACAGACAGGCAGCGAATGTGTCCCCTATCCGAGCATGATAGGGGAGATCGGAGCTAAAGATGAGATATTTGATCAAGGAAGGCATCATCGTGTCGTCCCAAGGACAGGAAAAAGGCGATATCCTGATCCAGGATGAGAAGATCCTCCAGGTGGGTCAGGGCCTCTCGCCGGGGGACGAGGAGACGGAGGTGATCGATGGGACCGGGAAGTACATCTTCCCCGGGTTCATCGACACCCACACCCATTTTGACTTAGACGCCGGGGACTTCCACACGGCAGATGATTTTTACACCGGGACAAAGGCGGCCGTGGCCGGAGGGACCACCACGGTCCTGGATTTTACCACCCAGGAGAAGGGGCAGACCTTAAAGGAGGCCCTTGATGCCTGGCATGCCCTGGCTGACGGGAAGTCCTCCTGTGACTACGGCTTCCATATGTCCATCACCGATTGGAACCAGGAGGTGCGGGCGGAGTTGACCGATATGACCCGGCTGGGCGTCACCTCCTATAAGCTCTACATGACCTACGACCACCTGATGGTGGACGACAGGAGGATCATGGAGATCTTAGAGGCGGTGGAGCAGGAGAAGGGGATCATCGGGGTCCACTGTGAGAACCACGGGATCATCGCCCGGCTGATCGCCAGGGAGAAGGGGGCGGGGAGAGGAGAGCGGATCCTCTCCCATCCGAGGAGCCGTCCGGCAGAGGCGGAGGCGGAAGCCATCCATCGGCTGCTGGTGATCGCGGGGCTGGCGGGGACGCCGGTGAACATCGTCCATCTGAGCACGGCCCTGGGCCTGCAGGAGGTGGAGGCGGCAAGACGTAAGGGCCAGCAGGTGTTCGTGGAGACCTGCCCCCAGTACCTGGCCCTGGAGGAGAGCGTATATGAACGGCCCGGTTTTGAGGGCGCGGCCTTTGTCTGTTCCCCGCCGATCCGGACCAGGAAGGATGTGGACAGCCTGTGGCAGGCCGTGGGCCAGGGGCGTCTGGATATGCTGGGGACCGACCACTGCAGCTTCCACATGGCCAGCCAGAAGATCCAGGGGCTTAAAGACTTCACCCGGATCCCTAACGGGCTGCCCGGCGTGGAGCACAGGCCGGTGCTGTTCTATAGTCTGGGTGTGGTTAAGGAGCGGGCTACGGTGGAAGAGATGTGCCGTCTGCTCTCAGAGCGTCCGGCTAAGCTCTTCGGGATGTATCCGAAGAAGGGAGCGGTAGCCCCGGGCAGTGACGCGGACTTAGTGATCTGGGATCCGGACGCGCGGTGGACGATCCGGGCCGCGGACCAGGTGCAGGCCGCAGACTATACCCCCTATGAGGGGCTGGAGGTGCAGGGCCGTGCCGCGACGGTTTTCCTGCGGGGTGAGATCGTGGCAAGAGACGGGAAGGTGTGCCGGGAGCGTAAGGGGCAGTATGTGTCCAGAGGACCCAGGCAGGTGTAACAGGAGTATATGACCGTTCAGATACCCTGAACGGTCATGGCATCCGGCCATTGCAGATCGCTGCGCGATGGGCCGGATGCTCACAGCCGCCACCTTCGTACGGTCCGCGTGGTGGATGCCCAAGGGGCAGCCCACGCGCAGACCGATCTGGACTGTGAAGGGAGTATATACATGGGAGAAAGTAAGAAGAAACAGGCATCGATATTTGAGCTGGACGGCGTGCCGTCCCTTGGCCAGGCAGCTCCCCTGGCGATGCAGCATGTGGTGGCCATGATCGTGGGCTGTGTGACCCCGGCGATCATCGTAGCCGGGGCGGGCGGACTGGATGGCCGGGACCGGGTCATGCTGATCCAGGCGGCGCTGGTGGTGTCGGCCCTCTCCACCTATCTGCAGCTGTTCCCGATCGGGAAGAAGGGCGGCTTCCGGCTGGGTTCCGGGCTCCCGGTGATCATGGGGGTCAGCTTTGCCTACGTGGCCAGCATGCAGGCGATCGCGGCGGATATCGGGGTCGCAGCGATCTTTGGAGCACAGATCGTGGGCGGCATGATCGCGGCGGTGATCGGGTTTTTTATCGATAAGATCCGGAAGCTGTTCCCGCCCTTAGTCACCGGGACCGTGGTGTTCACCATCGGGCTGTCGCTGTATCCTACGGCGATCAACTACATGGCCGGAGGAGCCTCCAGCCCTTCCTACGGGAGCTGGCAGAACTGGCTGGTAGCGTTTTTGACCCTGGCGATCGTGACCTTTTTGAACCATTTTACCAAAGGCTTTTTAAAGCTGTCCTCGATCCTGATCGGGATCATCGGCGGCTATATCCTGGGCTGCTTTTTCGGGATGGTGGACCTTAGTGCGGTCTCGTCAGCCAGCTTTTTCCAGGCTCCGAACATCGCCCATTTCGGTGTGGCCTTCGAGCCCTCCTCCTGTGTGGCGATCGGCCTCCTTTTCGCGATCAATGCCATCCAGGCGATCGGGGATTTTACGGCTACCACCACAGGCAGCATGGACCGGGAGCCTACCGATAAGGAGCTTAAAGGGGCGATCGTAGGGTACGGCCTCACCAACGTGCTGGGCGCGTTTTTAGGCGGGCTCCCCACGGCGACCTACAGCCAGAACGTGGGCATCGTCACCACCACGAAGGTGATCAACCGGGTGGTCCTGGGGCTGGGAGCCACGATCCTTTTAGTGGCCGGGCTGATCCCCAAGTTTTCCGCGCTGCTGACCACGATCCCCCAGTGCGTGCTGGGCGGGGCCACGATCTCTGTGTTCGCCTCGATCGCCATGACCGGGATCAAGCTGATCACCTCCCAGGAGATGCATTACCGGAACATGTCCGTGGTAGGGCTGGCAGTGGCGATCGGTGTGGGCGTGACCCAGGCTTCGGCTTCTCTGGCCCAGTTCCCGGCGTGGGTGACCACCATCTTCGGGAAGTCGCCGGTGGTGATCGCAACGATCGCGGCGGTGTTCTTGAACACGGTGCTGCCAAAGCAGAGGAGCTGACAGGATGAGACTTTGACCGAGATAAGATAACGAGTAAGATCGGATGATGAGTAAAAGATCAAGAGATAAGGAGGGTCTGGATGTATCAGTTAAAGATCAATGGAAACGTATATGAGGCGGCTGAGGATAAGAAGCTGCTCCGGTTCTTGCGGGATGACCTGCATCTGACAGCCACGAAGGATGGCTGCAGCGAGGGGGCCTGCGGGACTTGTACCGTGCTGATCGACGGGAAGAAGGTGAAGGCCTGCGTGCCTAAGATCAGCACCCTGGAAGGGAAGGAGATCCTGACTGTGGAGGGGATCGATCCGGAGGAGATGAAGGTGTATGAGCACTGCTTCGCAGAGGCGGGAGCGGTGCAGTGCGGCTTCTGTATCCCGGGCATGATCATCTCGGCCAAGAGCCTTTTGGATGTGAACTTAAGCCCCACCAGGCAGGATGTGAAGAAGGCGATCCGGGGGAACCTGTGCCGGTGTACAGGATATAAGAAGATCGAGGACGCGATCTTGATGGCGGCGGACTTTTTCCGGGAAAAGAAGGAGATCCCCGCGCCTCCCACCACCCTCCATATGAACGAGCATTTCAAGCGGATCGACGCGGCGGAGAAGGTGAACGGCAGCGGGATCTTTGCCGACGATATCGTCCTGCCGGGGATGGCTTACGCCAAGTGTCTGTATTCCAAGTATCCCCGGGCGAAGGTAGAGAGGATCGATGTGGCCAAGGCCAGCGAGCACCCGGACTGCATCAAGATCTTGACAAAAAAGGATGTGCCCTGTAATAAGATCGGACACATCAAGCAGGACTGGGATGTGCTCCGGGGAGAGGGGGATATCACCCGCTATGTGGGGGATGCCCTGGCGCTTGTGGTCTCCGAAAAGCAGGAGAGCTTAGAGGAGATCTGCGGGCTGATCGACGTGGAGCTGACGGAGCTTAAGCCCCTCACTTCTCCTTACGAGGCCCTGAAAGGGGACGCGCCTCTGATCCACGAGGACGGCAATGTGATGAGCCGGGCGAACCTGATCCGGGGGAACGCGGACCAGGCGATCAAGGATTCCAAGTATGTGGTGACCCGCAAATATAAGACCTCCTGGCAGGAGCATGGCTTCATAGAGCCGGAGTGCTGCGTAGCCCAGCCGGAGGGGGAGGACGGGCTCCTCATCTACACCACCAGCCAGTCGATCTATGACGTACAGCGGGAGTGCTCCAAGATGCTGGGCCTGCCGCCGGAAAAGGTCCACTGCCGTGCGCCCTTAGTGGGCGGAGGCTTTGGGGGCAAGGAGGATATGACGGTGCAGCAGTACGCCGCCCTGGCCGCCTGGTATGTGAAACGGCCGGTGAAGGTGAAATACAGCCGCCAGGAATCCTTAAATTACCATGTGAAGCGCCATCCCATGGAGATGGAATTTACCACGGCCTGCGATGAAAACGGGCATCTGACCGCCATGAAGGGCATCATCATCGCCGATACAGGGGCCTACGCCTCCTTAGGCGGACCGGTCCTCCACCGGGCTTGTACCCATGCGGCAGGACCCTACAACTATCAGAACATCGATATCTTCGGCATGTCCGTGTACACCAACAATGTGGTGGCCGGGGCCTACAGGGGCTTTGGCGTGACCCAGAGCTGCTTTGCCACAGAGATGAACATCAACCTGCTGGCCGAGATGTGCGGCCTTGATCCCTGGGAGTTCCGCCGCCGCAACGCGATCAAGCCGGGGGATGTGCTCCCCAACGGGCAGACCGCAGACCCCAACACCAACATGGAGGCCTGCTTAGACGCCGTGAAGGATGTGTATTACGCCCATCCTTATGCCGGGATCGCCTGCGGGTTCAAGAACTCCGGCACCGGCATGGGGAAGAAGGATGTGGGCCGGGTGCTCCTTTCTGTAGAGGAAGGACGGGTCCATATCCGCACCTCCGCCTCCTGCATGGGCCAGGGCATCGGTCAGATGACCTTGACGGAAGTTTGTCATGTGACCGGTCTGGACCCGGCGCTGTTCGTCTTCGAGGCCGCCGACACGGTCCGCACACCGGATTCCGGCACCTCCACCGCCTCCCGCCAGACCGTGGTCACCGGCGAGGCTGCCCGCCGGGCCGGGGAGAAGCTGAAGATGGCCTTGGACAGCGGGAAGACGATAGGAGAGCTGGAGGGGATGGAATTTTACGGAGAGTATTCCGTGCAGACCGATCCTCTGGGCGCGATCAAGGAAAATCCGATCAGCCATGTGTCCTATTCCTACGGCACCCAGGTGATCATCCTGAACGAGGAAGGGAAGATCGAAAAGGCCGTCTCCGCCTTTGACGTGGGCACGCCGGTGAACATCCAGTCCGTGGAAGGACAGATCGAGGGCGGCATGGTCATGGGCATCGGTTACGGGGTCACGGAAGAGTTTAAGTGTGAGGACAGCGTGCCTAAGAGCAAGTTCGGCACGATCGGCTTCATGCGGGCCGACGAGGCGCCGGAGCTGGATGTGATCTTATGTGTGCCGGAGGAGGAGCGGAAGCTGCCCTACTCCCTGGGCGCTAAAGGCTGCGGGGAGCTGTGCATGATCCCCACCGCGCCGGCCTGCGCATTGGCTTACTATAAGCTGGACGGGAAGTTCAGGCAGACCCTGCCGTTGGAGGATACGCCTTATCGGAAGAAGAAAAGATAGAGAGGGAGCTTGAGTTAAAGGGTAAATGCTCTGAAGAGCCGCCGCACCGGAGGGATCGGTGCGGCGGCTTTTGGGCATTTGACCTGTTTTCTGTCGCTGAAAGATCGGGATAGAACAGGAGATCGTACAGCCCTACTGTACGATCTCCCAATATCCGTTCTTCGGTGAGCCATGGCGGATCAGGATGCCGCGCTCTTTAAGCTTTTTGATGTTAGCTTCCACGTTCCGCCTGGAGATCTGGATCTGTTCCGCCATTTTGGAGGCAGAAAGCTGTGCGTTCCTCGATAGGAGGAAGAGGATTTTTTGCTGGGTCTCGTTCAATGCTTTTGTGCGGGTACGCATGAGTCCCTCTGCTCCTCCGCTGGGGTCATCGTATCGTGCCATGGAGACTCCGTAAGGGTATCTCCGATGATCTTCTGCGATCTCTCCGATGCATCTTTGATAGTCTTCTGCGATCCCTCCGATGTATCTCCGATGGTCTTCTGCGATCCCTCCGATGCATCTCCGATGGTCTTCTGCAACTCCACCGCAGTATCTCTGATGGTTTTCTGCAACTCCACCGATGTATCTCTGATGGTCCTCTGCAGTATCTCCGATGGTCCTTTGGAGGTATGCCGCTTTTTCATCGATGTTCTGTTGGGACATCTCCGATGCACCATGGACGTTTCCCTGAAGAAAGTCCGATGCAGGAGCGCGGAAAAGCTCTACCCGGAACATATCGTCAAAGGCCTGGAATCTTGGCGCAGGCAGCCCATGGTCTTGGGCGGCCTTTATGATCCTTTTGATGCCAGTACCCCATGCTTCGACCAACCCCATCTGTCCCAGGATATTGGCGATCGTCCGGTTGCGGAGCTTAGAATGTCCGTTCATGATCTCCTCAAAAGTCAACCCATTGTAAAGCCCACCTGGAGAGGTCACCTCCAAGCGATCGTCATAGACCGCCACCTGTACGCAAGACTCATCGGTCAGGTTGCGATGGCAATGGGCGTTGACGATCATCTCACGGATCGCGCCTACAGGCAGTTCGTAGGCCTCTTTTCGCACCAGCCCGTCGATCCTCGCGCCCAGGCGGATATTGCGGAGGACAAAGGTGAGAGCGTCCTCGATCTGCTCATAGATCGGGCCGGTGAAGGTGCGTTTATCGAGAAATACATCACGCTCCGTTCCCTTGAACAGGGCACACTGGGTCTTAGAAAAGGGAAAATGATCGGATGTCAGGAGTACAAAGGCATTGGATGCCGCATCACGGCCGTCGATCTTTTTGATGAGCTTCCAGTTGATCAGCTGTGTCCTGGTCACCTCTTGCCGGGCCGATCCAGCCTGCTCACGAAAGCGCATGATATCAGAGCAGAGCTTTGTCACTGCGTGATCGTCCACCGGATAGCCCACACAGGTCAGCTCATCCCAGGAGATCCTGGCCCCTTCCATCTCCAGTTCCCTGATCTTTTCCGGGTGAGCCGGTCTGGATGTGCCGGCTACGCGGATGTAAGTACCCAAAGTGACCCCTTTCGACCGGAGATAGTAAGGCCTGTGCGGCCCGGGCGCGACGGTGACCACAATGACCGTTCTGCCATTTACGGTCTGCGGTCCTACATTTGGTACGATCTGTGGGCTGCAGGAGTCGGAGACGGCATTGGAGATACTGTCCATCAGTGGGAAAAGGATATCTTCATCGATACCGACCACGGTCCGCGTCTTGTCATCCACGCCGATGATCAGCTTCCCACCCTGGGTGTTGGCAAAGGCGATGATCGTCTTGATATATCGTTCGCTGTCTTTTGGCAGAGCTGCCTTGAACTCCACATTTTTGGACTCTCCTTGGATGATCGCATCGATCGTCATCACTCCTACCTCCTTACCCTGATCTGACCAAACTCCGTGGGGGATGCACATGCTAGCGCTTTGCGATGCACACTCGCTCCGCTCGGCGCAGGTATAATGCCTGCCGTCATTATACCATATGCATCTGCAGGATCCAAGTTATTTTAGAAAAAAGTGGGAAAAGATATGGGGGCGAAAAAGACGGATTGTTTTCTTGCAAATGATATGATATGCTCAACTTACTTGAAGTGATATCTGGACAGAGATGAGGGATCGAGATGGATAGAGAGCATATGGTCAGGACATGCCGGGATAGGATCGTGCGCTGTGGTAGGATGACATGTCCTAGGTTGGTACATTTCAGGATCCTTCGTTCCAAGACCGTCCGTTCCAGGATCAGGACTGCGTTTACGATCCTACTGCCCCTCCTGATCGTCACCATCTGCCCGGCCTGCTCCAGGGGTACCTATAAGGGCGATCCGAGAAAGCCCTATTTCCTGGAAGAGTATCAGGTCAAGACGTATCCGGGGGGAAAAGCCAGTGCTTTTGGCCTGAACATCGCCCCGGCAGAGGAGATGGGGGACTGGGCAGCGGACTGGGTGGCCGGCGTGACGGACGGAAAGGGCTTTGCGTATCTGATCTATGCCGATCCGGATTCCTGGGATGCCTATCTCTACTATCCGCAAGCGCAGGCAGAGATCCGGACGCTGATCAACGATGATGTGGCGGTGAACTATATCGGCGGGACTTTATGCGTATATGTGACTACCGTTCCTGCAGACAGTGAGAAGGGCATAGAAGAGGACGGTATGGCAAAAGAGGACTTAGCAGAGAGCGGTGTAGCAGGAGAGGATAGAGTAAAAGCCGGTGTGGCAGGAGAGGATAGAGTAGAAGCCGATGCAGAAGAAGATGTGACAAGAGCCGGAATGGCAGGAGAGGATATGACGGAAACGGAAGACGGCATAACAGAAAAGGATGCGCCAGGAGACAGAGAAGAGAGATGGCTGTTGCACTTTGCAGCGCCTCCCGCCGGGGCGTGGCCGTCCGAGATAGAGCTATACTGGGATGGCAGCCAGGTGCCATGTGACGGAGTGGAGATCAAGGATTAACGGCGAGGGACCCTGTGGGGAAGGGCAGAAGCTACAGGAGGTGGATCGATGGAGAGCGTAGATAGAGATATCGATGTTGGCGATATGAACATAAAAAATACAGGGATCACTTATGGATAGGGGGATGGATATGGCAAGGACTGTAGGGATCGGGATCCAGAGTTTTGAGAAGCTGATCGAGAACCGTTATTTCTATATTGACAAAACGGATCTGATCAAAAAATGGTGGGAAAGCGGGGATGATGTGACCCTGATCACCCGCCCCCGCAGGTTCGGGAAGACCCTGAACATGAACATGCTGGAAAGGTTTCTCTCGGTAGAGTATGCAGGGAAGGGGGAAATCTTTGAAGGGTTATCCATATGGAAGGATGAGCGCTACCGAAAGCTCCAGGGGACTTGGCCGGTGATCTTTTTGAGTTTTGCGGGGATAAAGGCCTCTTCCTTTTTAGAGGCAAGAAAAAGCCTTTTTTATCAGATCGAAAAGCTGTATGATCGATATGAGCCCTTACTGAAAGAAGTTCTTTTGAATGATAAGGAAAAGGATCATATAAAAAATATCTCTGCTGATATGGACGACCATCTCGCCATTTTTTCTTTAGGGACGCTGTCCGAGTTTTTGTACCGGTGTTATGGAAAAAAGGTCATCATCCTGCTGGATGAATACGATACACCGCTGCAGGAAGCCTGGATCCATGGCTATTGGCGGGAGATGGTGGAGCTCATAAGAGGACTTTTTAATGCCACCTTCAAGACGAACCCGTATCTGGAGCGGGCGGTCATGACGGGTATTACGAGGGTGAGTAAAGAGTCCATTTTCTCAGACCTGAACCATCTGACAGTGGTGACCTCCACCTCCGAGATGTATGCGGGATCCTTTGGTTTTACCGAGGAGGAGGTATTTGCCGCCCTGGACGAGTACGGGATGGGGGATAAGCGTGCCGAGGTGAAAAGGTGGTATGACGGCTTCACCTTTGGAACGCGCAGGGATATCTATAACCCCTGGTCCATCATCAATTATCTGAAGACCGGGAGGCTGGCCGCCTATTGGGCCAACACCAGCAGCAATGGACTGGTGGATAAGCTGATCCGGGAGGGCAGCACCGAGATCAAGATGTCCATGGAGGGTCTGTTGCGGGGAGAACATCTGGTGAAAGAGATCGATGAGCAGATCATCTTTGACCAGCTGGATGGGGATGAAAATGCCATCTGGAGCCTGTTTTTGGCCAGCGGCTATCTGAAAGCGGAAAGCTTTACCTTGAACGAGGAGACTGGAGACGAGCTGTATGAGCTGGCATTGACCAATAAAGAAGTGCAGATCATGTTCCGGAAGATGATCCGGAGGTGGTTCTCCGGCTCAGGGAACGTCTACAACGGCTTTATCCGGGCACTCCTTAAAAGTGATGTGAAGTCCATGAACGCCTATATGGACCGGGTGGCCCTGGCCACCTTCAGCTATTTTGACAGTGGGAAAAAGCCCTCTGTGGAGACACAGCCGGAGCGCTTTCACTCTGTGGAAGCGACCACTAAGGGTTTGAGAGGACCAAACCCAAGTGTCTGCTTCTATCATGGTTTTGTGCTGGGATTGTCTGTGGAGCTGTCGGACCGCTATGTCATCACCTCCAACCGGGAGAGCGGATTTGGCCGCTATGATGTGATGATGGAGCCGAAGAACGGGACGGACCATGCGGTGATCATGGAATTTAAGGTCCGGGATCCGGAGGGTGAGGCCTCTCTGGAAGCCACGGCTGACGCGGCATTGGAGCAGATCGAAGAGCAGCGATACGGAGCGGATCTGGAGGCCAGAGGGATCCCCAAAGAACGGATCAAAAGCTATGGTTTCGCCTTCGAGGGGAAGAAGGTATTGATAAAAAGCAGCAGGGATCGAGAAAATGCGAGGACATGATCGTTGAGCATGCCGGGAAAGAGCATGGTATGAAAGGATATGGCATGAAAAGATATGGTATGAAAGGACATGGGGTATGAAAGGATATGGTGTGAAGGAAAACGGTATGGAACAACATGATAAGAGAGAGCATGATAGGAAAGAGTACGGTATGAAAGAGTACAGTATGAAAGAACACGATATGGAAGAGCCTGATATGGAAAAATACGATAAGAAAGAACACGCTGTGAACGAGGTCATCAGGTCGCTGCATGAGCGGAAGTCGGTCCGTGTGTTCACGGATCAAGAGATCACGGCGGAGCAGAAGGAGGCGATCCTTTATGCGGCTATGGCCGCGCCCACAGCCGGGAACCAGCAGCTCTATACGATCCTGGATATCCAGGATGAGGCGCTTAAAAAGCGGCTGGTGGTGACCTGTGATGACCAGCCCTTTATCGCAAGAGCGAAGCTGGTATTGCTGTTCTGTGCAGACCTGCAGAAGTGGGTTGATGCCTTTGTAGAGGGAGGCTGCGAGCCCAGAGAGCCTGGGGTGGGAGATCTCCTGCTGGCCGTATCGGACGCGAACATCGCTGCCCAGAACGCAGTCACAGCCGCCCAGAGCCTGGGGATCGGGTCCTGCTATATCGGGGATATCATGGAAAACTGTGAGATCCACCGGGAGCTCTTAGGCCTGCCGGCCTATGTGTTCCCGGCAGCGATGCTGGTCTTTGGCTATCCCACTAGACAGCAGCAGGAACGTCCTAAGCCGGAGCGCTGCCGGCTGGAGGATATCGTGCAGGTGGACCGCTACAGGCGCAGGGACGGGGCCAAGCTGCGCCGCATGTTCGAAAAGGAATGCCGCCACCAGAGCTTTGAGGAGTGGATCCAGCGCTTCTGCGCCAGGAAGTATGACTCGGATTTCTCCAGAGAGATGACCCGGTCCGTGGGGGTCTACCTGGAGGCTTTTCAAAAAGCCGGTGGTTGATGAAAAGGCCTTTTTATTGTAGCTGCAGGAAGGGTATCGCAGGGACATCGATGGGGGCGTATCGTGGGGACATGGATGAGAGGATATCGCAAGACATCAACGAAAGGACATCGCAGGGACATGGATGGAAGGGGATCATGGGGATATCAACGGGAAGGCATCATGGGAACATCGTTTGAAGGGTATCATGGGAGTATCATATGAGACAGGAGAGAAAGATCGATGGATAAGGAATATCTGATCCAGGAAAAGCCGTTAAAGGCCCTGCTGGTCTTTGCGCTGCCGATGATCATCGGCAATCTGTTCCAGCAGTTTTATACGATGGTGGATTCTGTGGTGGTGGGGCGGTTTGTGAGCGAGCAGGCCCTGGCCGCGGTAGGGGCTTCCTACTCGTTGACCACGGTGTTCATCTCTATAGCAATAGGGGGAGGCGTGGGCGCTTCCGTGGTCGTCAGCCAGTATTTCGGCGCCAGAGCGTATGGGCGGATGAAGCGGTCCGTGCGGACGGCGATGACGGCATTTGTGGTGCTGAGCCTGGTCTTAGGCGGCTTTGGCCTCCTGTTCTCCGGGCAGATCATGAGGTGGCTGAACACGCCGGAGGCGGTGTTCCCCCAGGCGGCCGAGTATCTGCGGATCTACTTTTTAGGCCTGCCCTTTTTGTTCATGTACAATATCCTTTCCTCTATGTTCAATGCCCTGGGGAAGTCCAAGATCCCCCTGTATCTGCTGATCTTTTCCTCGGTCTTTAACATGGTCCTGGACGTGGTCCTGGTCCGGGAACTGGGGATGGGCGTGGCCGGTGTGGCCTGGGCTACCTTGATCGCCCAGGGGATCTCTGCCGCCTTTTCTTTCCTGCTCTTTTTGCGGGAGATGAGACGATACGAAGGGGACGGGGGCGCAGGTCTGTTCGACCAGGGAGAGTTTACCGGCATGGCCAGGATCGCCCTGCCCTCCATCCTGCAGCAGTCCACCGTGTCGATCGGGATGATGCTGGTCCAGTCTGTGGTCAACAGCTTTGGCGCGGAGATGCTGGCCGGATTTTCAGCCGGGATGCGGGTGGAGAGCATCTGTGTGGTGCCCATGGCGGCCATGGGCAATGTGATGTCCGCCTATACAGCCCAGAACATCGGCGCGGGTAGAGAGGACCGGATCCGGCAGGGGTACCGCACCGGATACGGGATCGTCTTTTCCTTTGCCGCCCTGCTGTGCCTATGGCTGGAGACCTCCTATGGCCCGCTGATCCGGCTGTTCTTGGGAGAGGAGGGGAGCCAGCTGGCCTTTCAGACCGGGACCGCCTATCTGCGCTTTATCGGATGGTTCTTTGTCCTGATCGGTCTGAAGATGATCACCGACGGGGTGCTGCGGGGAGCCGGGGATATGACGGTCTTTACCATCGCCAATCTGGTGAACCTGGGGATCCGCGTGATCATCGCCGTCACCTGTGCGCCCAGATGGGGGATCGCCTTTGTCTGGATCGCGGTCCCGATCGGATGGCTGGCTAACTATGTGATCTCCTATGGAGAGTATCGTAACAGTTCAGATAGGTCAGCGCGGAGCCGGCCCCTTGGGCATCCACCGCGCTGACCGTATGACATCGTGCCCGTTGGGTAAGAGAGGTGGGGGTAGTGGCTGTAGGGTTATGGATCTGTTTTTTGGATCGATCATTTTTGCATATTTTAACAAGGGATGTGTCACATTTTGTTTTTTTATGCGTTTATCCGAATAAGAATGATCTGCATTTTTGGATCGCTAAGTGATGGATCATGTTTTGGTATAAAAGCAATAGTTTATATAGCATGATCACAACTAAAGAAAAGGGGAAATATAGGAATGATCGTTTTATGCGACATGATCGATAGCCCAGAGGGAGGATCAAAATTTAGTCAGATCTACAAGCTATACAGAAATACCATATATTCAGTAGCCTTCGATATCATTAAAAATGAACATGACGCAGAAGATGTGTTGGAAGAGACATTGATCAAGGTCATTGGCATTTTAGATGACATAGATGAGGAGATGATCGGTACCGCGAAATGCAAGAATTTGATGATAACGATCGCTAAACACAAGGCTATTGACTACTGGAGGAAGATGAAGCATTTGCCTATCCCGATGGAGGTTATGGAAAAACAAACTTCTGGATGTAAAGATGCCGAAGAACTTTGTATAGAAGTCGAAGATTATCAGGAATTGATCCAGTGCATTAATGGACTAGATGAAAGATATCGGGATGTTTTAAATCTGAAAGTACTGCATCATTTGTCTTCAAAACAGATCGCTGATCTATTAGACACGACCGAGGCGAATGTAAACATGCGCTTTATGAGAGCGTAAAGAATGCTGGCAAAAAGACTGGAGGCGTTAAAAGCAAAATGAATACAGAGCTGAAGGATAAAAAGAGCGATCTGCTACTTGAGCTGGCGTTGGAAGAACGGTTAGAGCATGATCCTGATATATTGAGATACCGGTCCTCGGAAGAGTTGGAAACGGTGCATAGATTTTCGGAAGAACATGATAAACGGATGAAAAAGATCTTCAAAATGGCGGAAAGGACCGAAAAAAGAGCAGCTAGAAGGAAGAGA
The DNA here is from genome assembly GCA_910585635.1 of uncultured Lachnospiraceae bacterium. GTDB lineage: Bacteria > Bacillota > Clostridia > Lachnospirales > Lachnospiraceae > Caccovicinus. The sequence continues at coordinate 29,829 of CAJUFE010000008.1, forward strand.
AAGCTTCAAATGGTTGCGGGGATCTCTCTTTTTCTATGTATTAGCGCAGTTACGGTATCCCAAGTGGAGGCATTTCGACTGCCGATCGTACAGTTTTTTATGGAAGTGAAGGAAAGGTCCACGTTGATCCGCTCACAAACCGATGATAGTCTGGGTATATCCAGTCGATATGAACGATATATTCCAACCTACGTACCAGAAGGATATGCTGCTGCGGAGGTAGAGGAGAGTGGAAAAGGCTTTTATATCCGATATGAAAGAGACCAGGACTGGTATGTATATTACTATTGGGATAAAATGGGGGATCTTGAAGCAGATGCAGAAAATGGGACCGTAAGAGAAGAGATCATAAAAAATGTTCCGGCTATTGTGATACAAAAAGAAAATGAAGTCAGGATCAACATCAGTATTGATGTTCAAAGATTTTATCTGAATGGCACCCTTTCATATGAAGAAGCAAAAAAAGTCATGCAAAGTATAGATTTTTGATCGATCTGTTATATATGGCCTCCTATATCCGTATCATATATGGATGATAAAATTAGGAGGTGCGTTATGAAATACGCAAGAAAAACATTTTTAGTGATCTTGGCAATGGCTATCATGATGGTAGTGTCGGTCTCTGCTCATGCGGCTGCAAGATGGTCTTATCTGACAACGATCGCTGCAGACTTGGGATTTGACAGTAATGGGTATGCTTTTGTTTCCGTTATGTGTGATGCGGATGCCAATGATGTTGACAAAATATCGGTAAAATGTGAGCTTCAGCAGTACGATGGAGGGTGGAACACGATCAAGACCTGGACGGAAACGAAAAATAGTTCCGCCATTATGTTTGATAAAGAATATGCTGTCGCAAAAGGTTATAGCTACAGATTGAAGATCACAGCATCCGTGTATAGTGATCCCATATTGCTGGAAAAGGTGACCGGTGAATATGCCCAGCGATCCTACCGCTAAAGATAGGATCGCAACTTTTTATGGGAATGACCGCTCTGTATGGATCAGTCTTATCGCTATTTAAAGGGTGAGGAGGACGCATTTTGTTCAAGAAAAAAAAGATCATCGTGCTGGCGTTTTTGCTATTGTTGGTATCCTATACAATACAGATGATCTATAAAAAATATTATATGATCCGGTTTGAGGACTTTCACGTCGCTTATCTTGCGTCGTATGCAGATTCACCAGATGGTGAGCATGCAGTTTCAGCCACTACATATAAAACGGAGATGCAGGCTGAAGAGGTATACATTTGTATTGTTTTATATACCCAAAAAGAGGATGAATCTTTGCCCGACAGTAAGATCATTATATGGGACAAGGTGCCGGCGATAGAGATTGAAACATCTGCCCAGAGCCGTGACCGGCCTGACCATTCAGTCTATGTTAAATGGGTAGACAATAAAACGATCATGGTCAATGGAAGAGTCTTTGATATAAATAAGCGATATGATTATCGAAGAAATCTTAAGGATTAAAAAGGAGCATCAACTATAAGCTTCCTTGGGGATAAGAACCTTTGTATTAGGAACCTTACCCCAAGGATTTTTTCTAAATAGATACAAGTCTGATCATTTAGAGGCTACATGAACAGGAAAACTCATATTCCCACATCCAAGAGAACCCCTTAGTGGGATCATATTTAGCATCTCCACCTATATTTATCAAATGTCCTGGCAGTGTTAACCGATCAGTTGCGCTTGTCGCAACAATTCCCTTGATGATCTTACCGTTATGCTTAGCAAGTTGAGCTGAAAGAGTGTCTGGGAAATAGCGGATCTCGGTTGCTGGCTGATTTGTTTCATCAGACAGACCTTCAAGAACACTGACTGCACTGTCTGCTGGCGGATAGAGTGTTATAAATGCTTTTACCAAATTTCCTTCCTCCAGGTATTTTCGACTAACGATCCGATTGATAAAAAAGGCATTGTCAGTCAGATCTCCTATACCAACAGAAACATGATCGAACGAAAGGCCAAAGTCAAAATACAGAACGGTCAGCATATCGGTGTATTCATCGTATTTGACTAATGCGCCAGAGCTGTATTGAAGTTGGAGTGCTAATTTATACGTATCATTGTTAAGTCTATGATCCTGTGTGATGATATCTAATAAAGTGAATTGGGTCAGGTATTGTCCTGGGCCGTTTGGTTTACTATAGGACATGACCATATATGGAATGTTCCAGGCATTGTCATCCTGCCAGCCGGTACCTTTAAAAAGATCAGCCTCTACATTAGGATGATCGCTGAGTTTGGCACTGCCATCTTTTAGGTCTTTGAACAGATCAGCCCATCCATTAAATGTCCCTTTGGGAATTGGAGACCCTTGTGTTGTACATACAGGTGAAGACCAATGATATTTTGTTGTACTGCTTTCTGCATCGATCAAGTTGTGGGAAACGCTATAAAGAGCAGCTATCTTTTCTTCCAGATCTTTCCCGGAGAGCGGGTTATCTGCGATATCGTACATATTGTTGAACACGTCTGGCTCGATCGGGATGTTGAAGCTGAGCAATTCCTTTGACTGTGTGAGCTGCAAGACAATAAATATCTCCGGTTTATTTTTGTCAACTCGGAATTGTACGAAGTGGATGCCATCGATGTCAGCCATTTCTGCCAGGATCAGATCATCATACGTTCCAGAATTGCTTGTCTTTTCGTTTTTATAGATGTCTCCAGACGAAGATAGGCGCATGTCGATGTCAGCATATTTCAATATAGCATCAAATACGAGCTGCCCATTAGCTTCTGATATCTCCACGTCTGTCAATTGAGGAGATCCGTCCACTGCTCTGGCCGATGTCTCGTCAAACAACGAAGTTAGATCATCACCGCTGCAGCCACTGATCGCATCAACTGAAAAGAGCGCACCGGCATCTGTACTTAGTTCCGCATTAGGATCGGTCGCCGTTGCAAAAACATTGGATGAAGTGGAAAAAACAAGTAATAGAGAGCATACAAAAAACAATATTTTTTTCATCAATTTACCTCCGTAGGCTTGTATTTCTGTAGACGAACATTTTAACATTTGTGATATCGATATACGTGCATTGGACTCCCCTCCTCATATATTCTTATCCTTTATACGATCGCTGTTACGTATGATATAACAAAAAACGTCATTTTTGTGGATATATTATTTTCATACCCACACCAGCTAAAGTAGCGGAGGGAGGGGCATGTCACATAAAGGACCCTAGCGGAGCGAGAGCGCGTCCTGTTGTGACATGCCACTCCCGCAGCGGACCCATTGCCACATCTCTATGCGATAGGACTCCCTGGCGTGGGTGTGAAAAGTAACCCTTTGTGCAGAGGAAAGCATGCAGATCCGCCATCCACTCTTGACAGATCCGCCAAAAAGTATTATGATCGTCAATAGCACAGAAAAGGCGTGGAAGAAGAGGAGTACATCTGCATCCCCTGACAGAGAGGACGGCCCACCGGCTGAAAGGCGGTCCCGGAAGGAGCAGATGGAAGGTAGCTTCGGAGCCGGAGTCCCTGAAAGTGAGGATGGAGGGAGAGTGGGCGTAAAACCGTCCTGCCCCAGTCCGATCAAAGGCTCCCGGGAGGTCCCGTTACAGACAAAAGAGTGCCGGACAGACCGGCAGAATAAAGGTGGTACCGCGGTCAATTCGCCCTTTGCAGGAGGTCATCCTCTGCGAAGGGTTTTTTGTATGTGCATCAACGCACACGTACCGACTGTTATCACCAGAAAAAGGGGGTGAGGATATGCGGGAACAGCTGACAAAGAGCGATGTGAAAAAGATCGAGGAGGAGATCACACACCGCAAGCTGGTGGTCCGCCCTGAGGCGATCGAGGCCGTGAAGGAGGCCAGAGCCCAGGGCGACTTAAGTGAAAATTTTGAATATTACGCGGCGAAGCGGTACAAGAACCAGAACGAGAGCCGCATCCGTTATCTGGAGAAGATGCTGCGCACAGCCACGATCGTCTCGGATCAGTCCAGGGCCGATGAGATCGGCATCAATAACACGGTGGAGCTGTATTTCGAGGAGGACGACGAGGTGGAGACCTACCGTCTGGTGACCTCGATCCGGGGCAATTCCATGAAGGGGCTGATCAGTATCGAATCCCCTCTGGGAAAGGCGATCAAAGGCCATAAGGAGGGCGACCGGGTCCATGTGCAGGTGAACGAGAGAGCCGGCTATGATGTGATCGTGAAGAAGATCATCAAGACCCAGGACGACAGTCAGGATGATATCCGCAGCTTTTGAGCACGAGCGGGGCATGAAGATAAACCTTCATGCGCCTGCTGGCAGTCGCACCATATAGATAAAAGTCTGCCAGGCGCACTTGAGATACCTGGATCTATGCCGCCGATCCAGCGGCAGATCATCACAGCAAATTGGATAAAGGATGTTTAAGATAAAGGACGTTTAAAATGGATAGGACCTTAAAGAGACAGGAGGCGCATAGCGATGAAAGAATTAGAGAAGACCTATAACCCGGCGGCGATCGAGGAACGCCTGTACCAGAAGTGGCTGGATAAAAAGTATTTCCACGCCAAGGTGGACAGGACCAAAAAGCCTTTTACGATCATGATGCCGCCGCCCAATATCACCGGCCAGCTCCACATGGGCCACGCGCTGGATAATGCCATGCAGGATATCCTCACCCGCTTCAAACGGATGCAGGGCTACGAGGCCCTGTGGCAGCCGGGGACAGACCACGCGGCGATCTCCACGGAGGTGAAGGTGATCAATAAGCTGCGGGAGGAGGGGATCGAGAAAAAGGACCTGGGCCGGGAAGGGTTCTTAGAGAGATGCTGGGACTGGCGGAAGGAATACGGCTCCCGGATCGTCCACCAGCTCCACAAGCTGGGCTCCTCCGCGGACTGGGACCGGGAGCGTTTTACCATGGACGAGGGCTGCTCGGAGGCGGTGTTGGAGGTGTTCTGCAAGCTGTATGAAAAGGGCTATATCTATAAAGGCTCTCGGATCATCAACTGGTGTCCTCTGTGCCAGACCTCGATCTCCGATGCCGAGGTGGACCATGTGGAGCAGAACGGCTTTTTCTGGCACATCAACTACCCGGTGGTAGGCGAGCCGGGGCGGTTCGTGGAGATCGCCACCACCAGGCCGGAGACCATGCTGGGCGACACGGCGGTGGCGGTGAACCCGGAGGATGAGCGCTATCAGGATATCATCGGGAAGACCTTACAGCTGCCCCTCACCGACCGTCAGATCCCGGTGATCGCCGACGCCTATGTGGATAAGGAGTTCGGGACCGGCTGCGTGAAGATCACCCCGGCCCACGACCCTAATGACTTTGAGGTAGGGAAACGCCACGGCTTAGAGGAGATCGTGATCTTAAATGACGACGCCACGGTCAATGTCCCCGGCCCCTATTTCGGCATGGACCGCTACGCGGCCAGAAAGGCGATCGTGGCGGACCTAGAGGCCCAGGGCCTGCTGGTGAAGGTGGTCCCCCATTCCCACAATGTAGGCACCCATGAGCGCTGCGGCACCACGGTGGAGCCCATGGTGAAGCAGCAGTGGTTCGTGCGGATGGAGGAGATGGCGAAGCCGGCGATCGAAGCCTTAAAGAGCGGCCAGTTAAAGTTCGTCCCGGAAAGCTTTGGGAAGACCTATCTCCACTGGCTGGAGAACATCCGGGACTGGTGCATCTCCCGGCAGCTGTGGTGGGGCCATCAGATCCCGGCCTACTACTGCCAAGACTGCGGGGAGATCGTAGTGGCCAAGGAAGCACCTAAAACGTGTCCCAAGTGCGGGAAGTCCCACCTGATCCAGGACGAGGATACCCTGGATACCTGGTTCTCCTCGGCCCTTTGGCCCTTCTCCACCCTGGGCTGGCCTAAGGAGACCGAGGAGCTGGACTATTTCTACCCCACGGACGTGCTGGTGACCGGCTACGATATCATCTTTTTCTGGGTGATCCGGATGGTGTTCTCCGGCATCGAGCAGACCGGGAAATGCCCCTTCCATACGGTGCTGATCCACGGTCTGGTGCGGGACTCCCAGGGGCGGAAGATGAGCAAATCCTTAGGGAACGGCATCGACCCCTTAGAGGTGATCGACAAGTACGGCGCGGACGCCCTGCGCATGACCCTGATCACCGGCAACGCCCCGGGCAATGACATGCGCTTCTACTGGGAGCGGGTGGAGAACAGCCGGAATTTTGCCAACAAGGTGTGGAACGCTTCCCGTTTCATCATGATGAACATCGAGAAGGCGCCTTCGGACGAAGCGTCCCTCTCCGACCTGACCATGGCGGATAAATGGATCCTCTCCAAGGTCAACACCCTGGCTAAGGATGTGACGGAGAACCTGGATAAATATGAGCTGGGCATCGGCCTCCAGAAGGTCTATGACTTTATCTGGGAGGAGTTCTGCGACTGGTATATCGAGATGGTGAAGCCCCGCCTTTACGATGAGACGGACACCACTAAGGCCGCGGCGATCTGGACCTTAAAGACGGTACTGATCCAGGCCTTGAAGCTCCTCCATCCCTTCATGCCCTTCATCACCGAGGAGATCTTCTGCAACCTCCAGGAGGAAGAGGAGACCATCATGCTCTCTTCCTGGCCGGTATTTACGGCAGAGTGGGACTTTGCCCAGGAGGAGAAGGCCGTGGGGACGATCAAGGAGGCTGTGCGGGGGATCCGGAACGTGCGCTCCTCTATGAACGTGCCGCCCAGCAAGAAGGCAAAGGTGTTCGTGGTCTCGGAAAATGATGAGCTTTTAGGGATCTTTGAACACAGCAAGGCCTTCTTCGCCACCTTAGGCTACGCCAGCCAGGTGGTCCTCCAGAAGGATAAGGCCGGGATCGAGGAGGATGCCGTATCCACCGTGATCCCCCAGGCCGCGATCTATATGCCATTTTCTGAGCTGGTGGATATCCAGAAGGAGATCGAACGGCTTAAAGGCGAGGAGAAACGGCTTAAGGGCGAGCTGGACCGTGTAAATAAGATGCTGGGGAATGAGAAGTTCATCAGCAAGGCCCCGGCTGCTAAGATCGAAGAGGAGAAGGGGAAGCTGGAGAGATATACCCAGATGATGGAGCAGGTGCAGAAGCAATTGGCCCATTATGCCAGATGACAGGAGCAGCCGGCCCATTACGCCAGATAAACATTGCAGCCTCTTTGTATGGGGCCGTCGCAAAATGTGATGATCCTGCCGTATATGGTATTGGCGGCAACGAGCCTAATGGCATATATCGTATGGATCGGTCATCTTGCAACAGCCCCAGGCCTCTTACGATAAGGATAGGAGCTAAGATGAAACTGAAAAATGCGCTGCTGTTATTGCTGACAGCTACCATATGGGGTGTAGCGTTCGTGGCACAGCGTGTAGGGATGGACCATGTAGGCCCCTTCACCTTCAATGCCGTCAGGAGCATGATCGGCGGCCTGGTCCTCCTCCCGGTCATCGTGATCTTGGACCGGGAGAAGGCCGGGTCCCGGACCGCTGCAACGGCGGCGAGAGGTGCAGGACTGGCTGGAAAAGCTGTAATGTCGAGAGGGAGAGAGGACACGGCAGGAAAAGCGGAGACGTCAGAAGGCGCAAACTTGGCAGGAAAAGCGGAGACGTCAGAAGGCGCAGACTTGGCAGGAAAAGCGGAGACGTCAGAAGGCGCAGACTTGGCAGGAAAAGCGGAGACGGCGGAAAGTGCAGACCCGACTGGAAAAACTGGAGCGGTGAGAGATGCGTACCGAAGGAAAGACCTCATCCTGGGGGGGATCAGCTGCGGTATCCTGCTGTGCGCGGCCTCGAATTTCCAGCAGTTCGGCGTGAAGTACAGCACTGTGGGGAAGGCAGGCTTTATCACCGCCTGCTACATCATCCTGGTGCCGATCCTGGGCCTGTTCCTCAAAAAGAAATGCAGCCCTACGATCTGGCTGGCTGTGGTCATGGCCACAGCAGGCCTGTACCTGCTGTGCATGGAAGGCGATCGGTTTTCTATATCCAAAGGCGACCTGCTGCTGTTCGTCTGTGCGGTCCTGTTTTCCTTCCATATCCTGGTGATCGACCATTTCACCCTTCTGGCAGATGGGGTCAAGATGTCCTGTATCCAGTTCTTTGTCTGCGGCCTGCTGTCCGCCGTTGCTATGCTCCTTTTCGAGGAACCGAGATGGCAGGACATCCTGTCTGGCTGGATGCCCATCCTCTACGCAGGCGTCATGAGCTGCGGGGTGGCCTACACCCTGCAGATCGTGGGACAGAAGGGTATGGACCCCACGATCTCCTCCCTGATCTTAAGCTTGGAGTCCAGCATATCAGTGCTGGCCGGCTGGGCGATCTTAGGACAGCGCATGAACGGCTACCAGCTGGCCGGCTGCGGCGCTATGGCCGCCGCGATCGTCCTGGCTCAGCTGCCGGCCACTACATCCTGTCGGATCCCCAAGAAAAGATCCTATTGAAAATCTGCCAAGAACCTTTATAATGGTACTTGAGCGTGTTTGAAGATCCATTCCTGGCATCTGCACGCCCCACTTCGCGGTATATTTGGCCTAGATCCACTTAAGGTAGCCCACTACGCTTGCGTTCATTTGGGCCAGATCTCCCACAAGGTGGAACGCACAGCTGCCAGAAAGCGATCTTCAAACACGTTCTAGGGTCAGACGGCCCTTTTCTTGGCATATCTGGACTTTCATGGCAGCCCTCATGTCCCACCAGGCACCACTACAGATGAAAGGGCTTACTATGGACCCTCCGGGGATATGCAGAGCTTTTATAGCAACGATCTTACAGAGTGGAGGAAGAGATGATCGATTTTGATAAAGAGATCGCACGTTTTAAGCCCAGCCTGGAAGTGGAGGCGGTGGAGGACGCGATCGTTAAGGCTGACCTGACCGATATGACGGACATCATGCTGGAGCTGATGAAGAAGAGCATTGAGTCGGAGTAAAGGGAAGGGCAGGGCGATAGATGGATCATGTGAAAAAGAACCGCCAGATCGCAAACCGTTTGTATGATCTGGGATTAGAGAAAGCAAAGATCAGGGATCTGACCGGGGCGGCTGAGTACTTGAAAAAAAGCCTGCGCTTCGATAAGTACCAGACCGACGCCCGGAACCTGCTGGGCCTGATCTTTTATGAGACAGGAGAGACAGCCGAGGCTCTGGTCCAGTGGGTGATCAGCATGAACTTAAAGCCCCAGGATAACCTGGCCGGAGGCTATGTGGAGGAGCTGCGCAGGCGGTCCGGGGAGCTGGAGCGGTCCGGGCTGGCGCTGCAGGCCTATAACCAGGCCCTGTGGCAGGCGAAGAATGATAACAGCGAGCTGGCTGCCCTGCAGCTGGCCAAGGCTGTGGAGGAGTCCCCCCGTTTTGTGAAGGGACATATGCTCCTGGCCCTGATCTACATGTCCAGATCGGACTATGTGAAAGCAGGCCAGTCCCTGATGCGTGTCCTGCGGATCGACCGGTATGACCCGAAAGCACAGTGGTATATGTCCATCGTCAAGCAGAACACCGGGCGGGAGGATGTGGAGAGGAAAAAGATGAAAAATGCCTTTTCCCACCGCAAGATGCAGGACGATGATCTCATCGTCCCGCCAGAGTACAAGGAGAACACCGGCTGGAGCAGCATCCTGAACATCATCGCCGGCCTGGCGATCGGGATGCTGTCGATCTATTTTTTGGTGATGCCGGCGAACACCAAGTCCTTGAACACCGCCCATAACCAGGAGCTCCTGGATTACAGCCGGAAGCTGAGCGAGGTGAACCAGCAGCTGGATGCCAAAACGGAGGAATATGACGACCTGAAAGTCCATGCAGACGATATGGAAGCCCGTCTCGCCAGCATCGACGAGGACAACCAGGCCGTGCTGCGCCAGTATCAGGCCGTCATAACCATCCTGCAGGCGTATCGTGACGAGGATCTGCCGGCGGCTGCCCAGGCCTATGCCGCTTTGGATCCATCCCTGATCCAGGAGGAGAGTGTCACAGCGATCGTCAATAAGATCACGCAGGAAATGACCACAGAAGGCTACCAGACCCTGGAGGATCTGGGGACCGCCTCCTGGAATGCAGGGAAAAAGGAAGAGGCGGCGGCCTACTATGAAAAGAGCCTGCAGGTGAAGCCGGATAATACGTCGGCCATGTACCTCCTGGGCCGTATCTACCAGGAGCTGGGAAATACGGATCTGGCGGACCAGTGGTTCGGGAAGATCATCACCGAGTATCCGGAGAGCGAGCAGGCCGAGCAGGCAAGGACGGCCAGAGGATCTTAACAGGTCATGGTAAGAGGATCAGGATAGAGGGACAGGAAAGAACGCTACGAAAGAGGACATGGAGAGCGTTCTTTCTTTTTTTGCCATGATCTGGGGGATCAGCAGGGCGTTGTAGCGGAGAGTCGTCCGACAGGGCGTTGCAGTGGGGAGACCGACAGGGCGTTGCAGCGGGGAGACTGACAGGGCGTTGCGGTGGGGAGACCGACAGGGCGTTGCAGTGGGGAGTCTGGCAGGGCGCTGCCTGGGGGAGCCCGGCGAAGGCGATGGGCGTTTGTGGCGGCAGAGCAGGCTGATGATAAAATAGACTATGTGTAGAGATCGGCCAGAGGCAGATATGGACAGAAAGGAGATATGGGCCATGGACAAGGATGTATTTTCATATGAAGCCAGAGGGACGGTGCTGGTGATCCATCTCCCGAAGGAGCTGGATCATCATAATTGCAGGGATCTGCGGCATGAGACGGATCTTTTGCTGGCGGAAAACTATATCGACAGGATCGTGTTCGATCTCAGTCGGACGGAATTTATGGATTCATCCGGGATCGGTGTGCTGCTGAACCGCTATAAACAGATGGCCGGGAGCGGAGGCTGCGTGACCCTCTATGGGGTGGGGGCCCAGGTGGAGCGGGTCCTGCGCGTGGGCGGGCTGTCCGGTCTGATGCCATGTTTTGATACAAAGGAGGCAGCCTTGGTGCTGTGAACGGGAACAGAGGCCGCTTTGGTGCTGTGAGCGGAGGCAGTCTTGGTGTTGTGGATGGAGATGGCCTTGGTGCTGTGGGTGGAGGCAGCCTTTGTGTTGTGGGCGGAGATGGCCTTGTACTGTGAGCAGAGTAATGGTATGGCGCTGTGAGTGATGAGACCTTTCACTACGAGCAGAGGCCGCCTTGCACTGTATAGCGAGAGAGGACGGAAAGGGAGAGATGAGATGGAAGTGATGGAAATGGAAGATGGTCGAGGATCATTTTGGGACAAGATGGAGCCGAAAGCCGCACAGGATCCGCTGGCTGAGCAGAGCCGAGGGGAGGAGGCAGACCAGAGCAGCAGGCAAGAGGAGCGCAGTGAGAGGTCACAGGCGGACGGAGCAGGCCTAAGCAGCAGTACGGACCGGAGGGATTCTGAAGATCAGGACCGTATGCGGCTGGAGATGGACAGCCTGTCCAGGAACGAGGAGTTTGCCCGTGTGGTGGTGGCTGTGTTCATGAGCCGGCTGGACCCCACATTGGAGGAGATCGATGATGTGAAGACCGCGGTGTCCGAAGCGGTGACCAATGCGATCATCCATGGGTACGGATCGAAAAGGGGGATCGTATACATAGGGGCATCGGTCGTGGGGAATGAGCTCACGGTGACTGTAGAGGACAAGGGCGTAGGGATCTTAGACCTTAAAAAGGCCATGGAGCCCATGTATACCTCTGATAAGAGCGGAGAGCGTTCCGGCATGGGATTTTCTTTTATGGAGGCGTTCATGGACAAGCTGGAGGTCGAGTCCCAGCCAGGTAAAGGGACCACTGTCCGGATGAAAAAACGGATAGGAGGCTGATCCCATGGATGAGACGATGGATCTGATCCAAAAGGCTCACGAAGGGGATAAAGCGGCCAGAGACAAGCTGGTCGTCGAAAATATGGGGTTGATCTGGAGCATCGTGCGGCGGTTCGACCGGAGGGGCTATGAGATGGAGGATCTGTTCCAGATCGGGTCCATCGGCCTGATGAAGGCGATCGATCATTTTGATCTGAGCCTGGGCCTGAAGTTCTCCACCTACGCGGTCCCCATGATCTGCGGCGAGATCAAGCGCTTCATGCGGGATGACGGCCTGATCAAGGTGAGCCGCTCATTAAAGGAGCTGGGGGTCCGGGTCAATGCGGTCCGCCAGGAGCTGGGCGGGCAGCTGGGGCGGGATCCCACCATCGATGAGATCGCGGTCACCCTGGGGGAGAGCCGTGAGCAGGTGGCGGCTTCGATCGGGTCTTTAGCAGAGGTGGAGTCCCTATACCGCCCGGTAGATCATCAAGACGGACAGGGGATGTGCCTGATCGACAAGATCCCAGAGGAAAGTGAGGCTCAGGAAAAGCTCTTGAACGGGATCGTCTTAAGGGAATTGATGGAAGGATTGGAAAAAAGAGACCGGGAGATCATCCTGCGCCGTTATTATGATGACCAGACCCAGAGTCAGATCGCAAAAGACTTAAACATCTCCCAGGTGCAGGTGTCACGGCTGGAAAAGAAGATCTTGCGGTCCATGCGGGAAAAATTCCTGTGAGCGGCGCGAGGGATCCATGCTTGCATTGTATCGACCGATCGCAACTGATCGCATAGGAATGAAAAAGATCGCACATACTGGAAAAAGATCAAAAGGAAGAGATCATATAAAAATATCGAAAGAAGGTGTGTGCGGTGGACTCTTTGAAATATGTGATAGGTGTTGTCGCTATGGTCTTGGGGCTGGGGCTCATCTGCGCGGTCATCTGGGTCCTGCTCTTCGGGATCCCCAAAGGCGCCATGGATGGCGGGACCCTGGTGCAGGATATGCAGCCTGTGCAAAAGGAACTGGGAGAGATGGCGGAGAAGTTTGGTGGTCTGGTACAGGAGCAGGTGAGCCATCTGAAAGGCGGCAGGATGTGAGCGGGCAGGACAGCAGAGCCGGGAGCGGACAGAACAGCCAGAACAGCGGTGCCGGGAGTGGGCAGAGCAGCCAGAACAGCAGAGCCGGGAGCGGACAGAACAGCCAGAACAGCAGTGCCGGGAGCGGACAGAACAGCGGTGTTGGGAACAGCCAGAGCAGCAGTACTGGGAAGAGCCAGGACAGCGTTGCCGGGAAGGGTCAGGACAGCAGTGCTGGGAAGAGCCAGGACAGCGTTGCCAGGAGTGGGCAGAGCAACAGTGCGGGGAAGCAGGCAGGAGGCTCCGGCAACAGCAAGCAAGTATACCTGAAGGTCGCCCAGATCACCGAGGTCCAGTCCCAGGATGTGTTCCTGAAGGACATCGCCAAGGTGACCTGCAAAGATCAGGTGCTCTTAAATAAGTGCAATAGCCTGAAGGTCAAGAAGATCCGGGAGAAGAAGGAAAAGAAGTATGTTGAGGACGTTTTAGATATCATCGACAAGATCAGCCAGTTAGATCCTGATGCCCAGGTGGACAATGTGGGGGAGATCGATTACATCATCGACTATCGCCCGCCCAAGCCATCCAAGGTCCTGTGGCAATGGTGCAAGACGGTCTTTGTCTGCATCGCCTGCTTCTGCGGGGCAGCCTTTGCCATCATGACCTTTAACAATGATGCAGATGTCCCCAAGCTCTTTGCGGAGCTGCATCGCCTGGTACTGGGTCAGGAGTCTGACGGCTTCACGGTGCTGGAGGCTTCCTATTCCGTGGGCCTGGCCGCCGGGATCCTGCTCTTTTTTAACCATTTCGCCAAATGGAAGCTGACCACGGATCCCACCCCCCTGGAGGTAGAGATGCGGACCTATGAGGATGATATCTGCAAGACCCTGATCCAGGATGCGGGCAGGAAGGAGACGGAGGTGGATATCCGGTAATGAAGGGGATGATGGACTATCGGTCCTGGCTGCTGGGAGCTTTCGGTCTGGCCGCCGGCGGGATCGTAGCGGCAGGCATCTTTGCCTTTCTGGTGATCATCGGCGTATTTCCCCGGCTGATCGGAAAGACGAAGACCAGAGGGCATATCCTCCTCTATGAGACGTTGATCGTAGCAGGAGGGATCCTGGGGAACATCTTGGATCTGTATGAGTTTTCCATCCCTCTGGGCAGTATTCTGGGTAATGGCCTGCTCCTCATCTTCGGAGCAGCCTCGGGGATCTTTGTGGGGTGCCTGGTCATGTCCTTGGCCGAGACATTGAACACATTGCCGGTGATCACCAGGAGGATCCACCTGGCAGTGGGGCTGCAGTACATCATCCTGGCGGTGGCTCTGGGGAAGCTGACTGGTTCGCTGCTCTATTTTTGGAACGGGATCGGGAGCCAGTGATGTTGTCTGTGCCAGGTTGCTGTGCCAGGCAGAGGAGATGGTTTTGTTTAAGGGCTGTGGATAGGGAAAGGATCTATATCAGGGCCAGAGCAGCTGGGGTATAAAAACGGTAATGACAGTAAAATGGCAGTAAGATGGCAGTAAAATGGCAGTGAGATGGCAGTGGAGGGATACGGATGGAGATCAAAAAGAACGAGTACAGTGCTTATGTAAAGGAAGTGACCCCGGTCAATAACCTGTGGATGGATATGGGTAAGGCCTTTCTGATCGGCGGCCTGATCTGCCTGGCGGGACAGATCGTCACAAACTGGCTGACCGACGGGATGGGGCTGGAAAAGGAGGCCGCGTCGGCCTGGACCTCCATCACCTTGATCGCGGCCAGCATCCTGGCTACCGGGTTCAACTGGTATCCCAGTTTAGTGAAGTTTGGCGGAGCTGGGGCATTAGTGCCGATCACAGGGTTCGCCAATTCTGTGGTGGCGCCGGCGATCGAGTATAAGGCTGAGGGGCAGGTGTTTGGGATCGGGTGTAAGATCTTTACCATTGCGGGGCCGGTGATCTTGTATGGTGTGCTGGCCAGCTGGGTGCTCGGAGCGATCTATTGGGTCTGTGGGGCGATGGGGGTTATTTGATAAGTGGATAGAAAAAATAGAAATTGATCATGGTAGTCGATCTTATGAGCAGGATGATGGATGAAAAGATCCATTAGCCTGCTTTTTTGATCCCTGAAAATGCATGGGGATCTCTAATGGTAAGAATACAAATTGAAGACGAGATGCAACAGTTCAGATAGGTCTGCGCGTTCACCGTGCTGACCGTACGACATCGTACCCTTTGGGTAAAACGTGGCGGTCGCAAGCATCCGACCCATCGCGTAGCGATCTCCAATGGCCGGATGCCATAACAGTTCAGAGTATCTGAACTGTTACGACGAGATCATAAGAACATATGTTTGATCGCCGATAATAGTTGATTTTCTCGATTTATTGTTCTATAATAAAAAATACATGGGGGTGCTAAATGAGGATTTATCTGGATAATTGTTGTTATAATCGTTTGTTGGATGATCGTAGTTATTCGCAGATATATTATGAACGAAATTCCATTATGCTTATTTTAGAGCTGGCAGAACAGTCAGCTATTCAGATAATTGGGAGCCAAATGCTTGTCAGGGAGATGGCTGATACTCGGGATTTGTATAAGCGCGCTGTATTGCAAATGGTATATGGACTCTGTTCAGAAGAGGTAAGGATCACCACACAGATTTTAGAACGGTCAGAAGAAATTCGGCATAGTTCTAATATAAAGTATAAAGACAGTTTACATCTGGCTTGTGCCGAAGCGGCTAAAGCAGATGCATTATTGACAACAGACAGAAAATTTATGAATAATTGTAGTCGTATTAAAACATATACGAAAGTATTAGGACCAAATCAGTGGCTATTGGAGGTGTTATATTTATGATCACGGCGAGGTTGAATGTGAGTAATAGCGCAGAAATACAGAAAAATGGATTGGAGGCTTTGAGACAAGCGTTAGGCATAACCGGGACGATCAAGTTTTTGGAGCAATTTGATCATGGTGGTTCCGGGGATTATACAAGAGAGAAATATGAAAATGAGGAACAAGAACTTACAGATGAAGAAATCCGTTGTATGTTTGGATCTTAAATTTGTTACTGATAATAGGAGATCTTTTGAGAGGGGAGACAGCCAAGGCGATCATGTTGTGGCTGTTTTTCTATGGTTTTGGATAGAAACTTTGAAAATTCCGGAATTAAGATTTGACATAAATGATCTGATCTTTTTGCAGGGAGGATAGATAATGGATCTGTGTAAAAACATAGAGTAGGCAGTAAAGTATTGAAAAAGTAAAGATATAGAGTAAAGTAAATTTTAAATGCATTAAAGGCTGTTTTGATGTGTGTTTTACAGAAGGAATAGATATTTTGGTAGGGAATAATGAGTCTGGAAAGTCAACTGTATTAGAAACCGCACATATGGCGTTAAGCGGTATTTTTAGAGGAAAAAGTATAAAAAATAATCTGACACAGTATTTATTTCCAAAGGCTCTTTCGAGGAGGAAGCGGCCAGATTTCTGGAGAAATATTATCCGAAGGCCTTAAAGGAAGCTGTGCCGGTCCCCATCAGGCAGATCGCTTTTATAAGATTGGAAGAGAGGGGGTAGGATCTATGTCAGAGAAGAGATCCACCTTTTCTCCCCTCAAGGGATCCTGGCAGTAGAGCGGCAGCCGCAACGTTTTTATGGTCAATGTAGATCCCACAACTTGTGGGGGATACTGCCACTACAGCCAAGATCCATTTGGGACTGGATGCAAGGTGTCAAAGCCCCAGTTCCGCAAAGTCGATCCATAGATCATCATAGATGTTGACCTTTATCTTGTCCTGGAAGGTGTAAGCGTCTGCTTTAAAATCTTCTTGTTCCAGATAGTATACAAAGATCTTTTTACTGAGAGGGTCCACGATCCAGTATTCTTTCACTCCCGCATCCGCATACAGGTTTAATTTTCGGATATAGTCATGGCTGGAAGTGGTTGGGGAGATGATCTCCACGATCCAGTCCGGCGCTCCGGTGCAGCCCCGGTCCGTCAATTTGTTGGGGTCACAGATCACGCTGATATCCGGTTCCACCACATTTCTGTCATCTTCGGAAAACAGCTTAACAGCAAATGGGGCCGGGTAGACCTTGCAAGGGCCTTTTTTGGAGCGTAGATGATCTCCGATCTCTAGATGCAGGAAAGATACTATTTCCTGATGCACTCTGCTGGGTGCTGTCATGTAATAGATCTGGCCATCGATCAGTTCGGCCCGGACGTTCTCCGGCAGGTTGTAATAATCCTCTTCGGTATAGATGTTTGTACGGGCTGATACTTCTGACACGGGATGCTCCTTTCTAGGGCGTAGTTATCGAGGTTTCTATTGCTGTGCATTTCTTATCAGGTGTGGGCGGTAGCCATTCCTGCTTTTCTGGCCCGATAAGCCGAAATGTAGTCGGTGGAGTTTTGGGTCCTTCTGATCTTTGATCATCCGGTACATACCCCATTAGATCCCCTGGCTGACGGTTGAGCGGATCACAGAGTTTTTTAAGCGTTTCTGTGCTGAGATCACCTTTTCCATTATACTTGGATCGTATCATAAAACATACACTTTTGCAAGTGCATAAGTACAAATAGTGATGAACGATATGATCAGGAGTGTCCTGCCAAGCCAAAGGAAAAAACTTGGAAATAGCCACAGACAAAGATGGACCGTGACAAAACCGAGCCCTTTATAGCACAGCTTCAATGACAACAATGGATCAAACCTGTATAATACATATAAAAAACAGAGAGGGGTCATGAAGCGATGAAAATAAGGACCGACTTTGTATCCAACAGTTCCTCATCTTCCTTTATATTAGCCAGGAGAGGGGGACTCAGCGACAAGCAGAAGGATGCCATCATCCGCTATATCGAAGAGGAGATGCTAGGGAAACCTTTGCCGCCTATTGAAGACGGGGAGGACCAGGAGGCCTATAGCGACAGAGTCGGCTGCTGGATCTCCTATGGTATCGATATGGAGGAACTGAGAAAAGTACAGCAGGAGGGCATGACATTATACGGCGATACGATCAATTTTGAATGCTGTGATCACGCTGAGATCTTTCAGGAGATCTGGGATATCATTGAAAAAGAGGATGACGGATCTAATTTTCGACAGATCGATACGGATCTGAGTTATTGATCGGGGGGCCTATGCGAAAGATCGTTGACAAGGCCAGAGGATATATCTCGCTTTTTGACGAAGATACTGGCTTTTATATGCGGAGCGGTGTGTTCAGGGACGGTAAAGAGACCGCAGAAGATCCCTTTATGGCCGGCTTTCCCGAGCTGCTGGATGTAGGGATCATGGGACACTGTACCCATGGCTTGTCTGGTCTGTGCAGGAACAGTGGTGTCCAGTGCTACCAGGATGGCTGGCATATAAGCCAACCCAATATGGCTATCGATGATCTTTTGACGATCGCAGAGCAGTGTCAGGGCCGCAGCTATCAGTTCGCCCTTGGCGGGAGAGGGGACCCGGATCAGCACGAAGATTTTGAGCGTATCTTGCAGATATGCAGAGAGTATGGGATCGTACCGAATTTTACCTCTTCAGGTCTGGGATTTGATGAAGGGATCATCCGAGCGTGCAGGACATATTGCGGTGTGGTCGCCATCAGCTGGTATGGGCAGCCCTATACGAAAAAGGCGATCCATGGGCTGATCGATGCAGGGGTAAAGACCAATATCCATTTTGTCCTCTTTAGAGATTCCGTGAAGAAGGCAAGGGATCTTCTTTGCAATGAGGTCCCGGCAGGGGTAAACGCCGTTATCTTTCTTCTGCACAAGCCTATAGGCCTTGGGCGGAAAGAGGGTCTTCTTTCATGGGAGGATGGGGATCTGCAGGGATTGTTCCGGTATATTGATGAGGAGACATTTCCGTTCAAGATCGGTTTTGACAGCTGTTCGGTCCCGGGCCTGCTCAGATCCATGGAGCATGTTGAGGTCCATGCGCTGGATACCTGCGAAGCAGCGCGGTGGTCGGCTTATGTTACGCCGGATATGAAGCTGCTCCCCTGCAGTTTTGATAACCAAGAAGAGCGATGGGCGGTGGATCTTAGAGAGCATACCATCGAGGAAGCATGGAACAGTCCGGGATTTGTACAGTTCCGCAGTAGCTTTCTTACCTCCTGCCCGGAGTGCAGCCTGCAGAAACAGTGAATGGGAGGTTGTCCGATCTGCCCTGAGATCGTATTGTGTGGAGATAAGATGGCTGTTCGCGCATAGCTTGAGATCGGGTCCGCCTGCAGGGCATGGATCAAGGGATGGCCGAAAAGATATGTGTTATAGAGCAGAGTGATGGACAAGATCGTCCATCACCCTGCTTTTATCACGCAGTATCCAGAAAAACGTGCCAGTGACGCGTTTTGTCAGGTGATGATCTGACGTTTTTTGCGCTATGATAGGATCCACAAAGCATGAGCCGAAGACCGGGTGGATATTAGGAACGAGAGTACCTGATCTATAATGCGACCAGGAAAGATGCGACCAGGAAAGGACAGGCATTCAAGACGGAGCTGGGGTCATTATGATACGTACCAAAGGCAGGATAGTGGGAGGATATGTGCTTCTATTATCCTGCTGTTTTTGCTTTTATGCAATACAGTGCATATAGAAGATATCTTGTAACAGTTCGAACGTTGTCTGGGCTGTTACGATATATTATTCTGAAACTACAGCAAAAAAAGAACGTTCATTCTTGAAATAGAGGGGGCCATATGGTAAGCTCATTAGAGAACAAAGGTATACTGTATGGGGAGGGGTTCGATGGATACTTATAGAGGATATATACAGCACGTACTTGATCAAATTTCGATAGAAGGTGTAGTAGATACAAGTCCGGCCAATAGCATTGCCTTTCTTGTGAAAAAGAAAGCCCCCCAGATCGATATCTACAAAACAGGCCAGAATATCAAACATATCATGGGGATGAGAGGGATGGCCGTTAAGGACGTTCAGGAGTATCTGGGACTGGCCGCTGTGCAGAGCATATACCATTGGTTTGCCGGAAGATGCCTTCCGACGGTAGACAATCTGTATGCACTTAGTGAGCTGCTCGATGTTCCAATGGATGATCTGGTATGTGGGGACAGAGAGATAAGAGATCGTTTTTGTTATCATCCAACATATTGGCGCTTCATCATGTACTATGAGAGGTGCCGGGAACTGCTTAGTAACCCCCATGCCGTTTTTCCGGCACAACTATACAGAAAAGTCCGGCGGGCGCATTTGGGATACCTAATAGAACAGAGGGAGGCGGCTACACTATGAGCAAGAAAAAGGACCCCAAGGACTACCGATATGGAAAGCCATGCGAGGACCACCTGGGGAATACATTTCATACCGCTAAGGAAATGAGTATCCATTATGGGATCCCCTACGAAACCTATCAGTCCAGAAAACGGCGTGGATGGGATATAGAAAGGATCTTGACCACGCCGGTGAAGAGCTATACCTGGCGGAACGCCTATCGTAGTATGGATATCCCCTTAACGGAGACGGAGCAGTGGATGTATGATGATCACGGAGAGATCCCTGGCAGCAGGATCGAGTTGATGGTCAAGCAGCGTTGGGCGATGGAGCGGCAAGAAAAGTAACTCTTATCCACATTAGATCCCAAATATCTGAAAAAACGCTACCATTTTCTCCCTGACCATGCTATACTTGAACAAACTGATACATAGCACCCGATCCACAAGCCCCCAACGGAGAAGAAAATGGAACCGACCGCCCACACATCCCCCCTCACCCCCATCCCAGAGACCTCTTACCTGACGGCGCAGAATGTTCGCCAATACCGTGCGATCATGCGCCTTTTTTTTCGTGAATATGAAAAGATGCATTTCCAGCTCTACAAGGAGGATGTGCTGGAGCTGCTGCACCGGCAGGAGGAGTTTTCCGACTATACCATGGGGCAGCTGATGCAGGATCTGGAGGCGCTGGTGGGGTGGAAGGACCTGACGCCGCTGCAGGACCCCAGGCGGGTCTATACGATCGCGGATTATAAGAATAAACAGTACCGCTATACCATGTCCGAGTATGCCGTGGAGATCGAGCGTCTGACAGTGCGCTTAGAGAACCTGTTCCTGGAGTCGGGTGATCTGTCCACGAACCTGTTCCTGCGGATGGCGGAGCAGCTGGACCGGGCAGACCAGATCCACGGCCAGAGCGGGAAAGAGATCAATGAGTGGTGGAAGGACCTGCAGGAGGATTTCAAGCGTCTGAACCAAAATTATCAGGATTATCTGCGGGAGTTTTATTCTGGGCGGGCGGAGAAGCTGTTAAAGTCGGTGGAATTTATCATCCACAAGGACCGCTTCATCGCCTACCTGCGGGAATTTGTCCAGGAGCTGCAGGTCCATTCCAGCCGGATCGCAGGGATCATCCGAAAAAAAGAGACGGTCATCGAGGGCGCTCTGTTGGAGAAGGTGGTCAAAAGTGAGCTGGAGATCCCCAGGGCATTGTCCGCCGGGGAGATGGACCGGGAGGAGGACATACGGGACCAGATCTATGGGAAATGGCGTTCCTTAAAGAGCTGGTTCCTGGCAATAGACGGGCAGGAGTGTGAGAGCAGCAAGGTGTTGACGATCACCAATGACATCATCCGCAGCATGATCCAGAACGCGGCCCTGATCGTGCAGATGCAGAGCTGGGGTGTCAGCCGGAAGGAGGATCATCGGCATATGGTGCAGATGTTCTTGGACTGCGGGAGCCTGGAGGACGCCCATAAGCTGTCGGCCCATCTCTTCGGGATCCAGCAGATCCGGCATCTCCAGATCCGGGATGAGCGGGAGACGGACAGCATCAACCAGAGCGTTTATGAGGAGGCCCCCTCCAGTCTGCTGTTAAAGCCCCACACCCGCTCCTACAAGGAACGGAAGGATAAGACCGGCTTTGCCGACAAGACCTTGGAAAAGCTGTCTAGCCGGATGCAGTATCTCAAGCAGATCGAACAGGAGTGCACCCAGATGATGCGCTATATCAAGGACGGAAGGCTGGAGGTGGGGAAGATCACGGAGACAGTCCCTACGGTGGTCCGCATGACCCTGCTGCAGTGGATCTCCCTAGCGAACTTAGACCCGTCGAAAAAGGGGCGGACCGAGTATGGACAGGCCTTTACCTTGAAGAAGAGGAAGGGGAGCTGCGTCTTGAGGTGCGAGGATGGGGACCTGCGGCTGCCTGATTATGTATTGGAGTTTTCAGAAAGATAGAGGGCGCTGTGGTGTGTCCGCCTTGTCTTTGTGGGCAGGAGTGTCGCTGCAGCCGAACGCGTGGAAGTTTATCATGGAGATCTGTCGTCGAGTGGATGGAGGTTTATCATGGAGATCGGCCGCCAAGTGTGTGGAAGTTTATCATGGGGATCTGTCGCCGAGTGGATGGAGGCTTAGATGGATGAGATCGTGACATTGCTGGAAAACTACTGGGTCTGCCGGGAGCAGGACCGGGAGCTCTACAACCGGGGGATCCCCATGCCCTGGACAGGCAAAATACGGCGGGCAGCCTTCTCTCCTGGGCCTTGTGCAGGCGGGGCGGCAGCCCATTCCCCCAGAATGCCAGGGAGTGGAAGGAGCTGTACGAGGAGAATGGGATCTGGATCGATTAGTTGTCCAGCACGGTGATCGCTTACGGGATCCATCTGCTGGTGGAGGGAGTAGAGGAGACAGACCTTTCTCTCCACCCGGTCTACGAGGGCTATTGTCAGAGAAAGGAGCCCTGCGTGCTCTCCCTGGCGAATCTTAGCCGCGCCCGGAAGGCCTACGGGGACAGCCAGATCATCTATATCGTGGAAAATGAGATGGTCTTCAGTGAACTCCTGGAACGGCTTTCCCGGTATCCGGTGACCCTTTTATGCACCTCCGGTCAGCCCAGGACCGCCGCTTATGGGCTGCTGGAGCTGCTCTTAGAGAGCGGCCATCATTTTTACTATGCCGGGGATCTGGACCCGGAGGGGCTGGATATCGCAGAGAGGCTCTGGCGCAGCTTCCCGGACCATGTGCAGATCTGGCGGATGGGGCCGGAGGACTATGAGAAAGCCATGTCAGGAGAAAGGGTCTCAGAGCGCCGTTTAGAGATACTTAAAAATCTGTCCCACCCGGAGCTTGAGAAAACGGCCAGGCGGCTCATGGAGCATAAGCGGGCAGGGTATCAGGAGCTGCTCCTGGAGGAGATGGCGCGGGATGTGGAGGATGACCGCCTTTTCCGTTTTTCTTGAGATCACAGTCGCTAAACCTCCATGCGCCCGGCCAGCAGACGCACCACCACATAGAACAGCCTGGCGGGCGCATTTGGCATACCTGGACACATGCCGCCTACCCGGCGGCGGGACTTCATTGTAATATCGCCCCGATGAGCCCATAGGAGAGAAGCGACATGATGACCGTGGCGATCATGATCCCTAAAAGGATCGCCGGGAAGGACTTGCGGATCTTCATGTGGAGGAGGGACGCCACCAGGGAGCCGGTCCAGGCCCCGGTGCCGGGGAGAGGGATCCCCACGAAGAGCACCAGCCCCCAGAAGCCATACTTCTCCACCTGTCCCTTATGCTTATCCGCCTTTTTCCGCAGCCAGATGGCGATCTTATCGAACCCCGGCACCTTCTCCATCCAGTCCAGCACTTTCTCGATCAAAAGGAGGATAAAGGGGATGGGGATCAGGTTCCCCAGGATGCAGATGGGGATCGCCCGCAGGATCGGCACGTCCAGAAAGGCGGGGGAGGCCGCTAAGAGGCCGCCCCGCAGCTCCAATATGGGGATCATGGAGATCAAAAAGATGATCCCCTCCCCGGAGACCTTTCCGCCCAGTGTCATCGTCAGCCATCCGATCGCTCTATCTGTCATATCAAACCCTCATCTCTTTCTTTTTTGTGTCCTCGTCTTTTCGTGCGTTCCTATCTCCGGCATATTTCAAGCCTTCAAGGGCTCCGAGAGAGGGACCCTTTGGCACCGCCCCCGCCCCCACCGTCCCGGACTGGGAACAAACCTGTTCTATTATAAAGTAGTCCGGCATAAAATTCAATCCAAAAGAGTTTCTTTTTTAAGTTGTCTCTTTCCCGGATCTGTGCTACACTATTGGATAAAAATAGAAGCGCACGAACGAACATGCGTCGATCTGCAGGAGGAAGACCCTATGAGCGATAAACATTCCATCGACACCATCTGTATCCAGGGCGGCTGGCAGCCGGAGAACGGGGGGCCCAGACAGCTCCCGATCTACCAGAGCACCACCTTTAAATATGCCACCAGTGAGGCCATGGGAAAGCTTTTTGACCTGGAGGCGGAAGGCTATTTTTATACCCGTCTGCAGAACCCCACCAATGACGCGGTGGCGGATAAGATCTGCCAGCTGGAGGGCGGGGCAGCGGCCATGCTGACCTCATCGGGCCAGGCGGCCACCTTTTTTTCGATCGTCAATATCTGTTCCGCAGGGGACCATGTGGTCAGCTCCGCCACCATCTACGGCGGTTCTTCCAATCTTCTGACCGTGACCTTAAAGCGGTTCGGCATCGAGACCACCCTGGTGGATCCGGATCTTCCGGAGGAGGAGCTGGCGAAGGCCTTTAGGCCCAACACCAAGTGCGTTTTTGCCGAGACGATCGCCAACCCGGCCCTGGTGGTGCTGGATATCGAGAAGTTTGCCAGGCTGGCCCACAGCCATGGCGTGCCGCTGATCATCGACAATACCTTTGCCACACCGGTGAACTGCCGGCCCATCGAATGGGGGGCGGATATCGTGACCCACAGCACCACCAAATACATGGACGGCCATGGCATGACCGTGGGCGGCTGCATCGTGGACAGCGGCAACTTCGACTGGGAGGCCCACAAGGAGAAGTACCCCGGCCTGACCACGCCCGACGATTCCTACCACGGCGTGATCTACACGGAGCGCTTCGGCAAGGGAGCCTTCATCACCAAGGCCACCGCCCAGCTGATGCGGGACTTAGGCGCGATCCAGTCCCCTCAGAACGCGTTCCTGCTGAACAACGGGCTGGAGAGCCTGCACCTGCGCGTCCCCAGACACTGTGAAAATGCTCTGGCCGTAGCCCAGTACCTCCAGAGCCGGGAGGATGTGGACTGGGTGCGCTACCCAGGTCTTCCGGGCGATAAATACTATGAGCTGGGCCAGAAATATATGCCAAAGGGTACCTGCGGTGTGATCTCCTTAGGGCTAAAGGGCGGGAGAGCGGCAGCCGGCGCCTTTATGGACCGGCTCAAGATGATCTCCATCGCCACCCACGTGGCCGACGCCAGGACCTGCGTCCTCCATCCGGCCAGCCACACCCACAGACAGCTCAGCGACGAACAGCTGATCGAGGCCGGTGTGGATCCCGCTATGATCCGCCTCAGTGTGGGGATCGAGGATAAAGCCGATATCATCGAGGATATCCGGCAGGCGCTGGAAGCGTAGGACGTTGCTTTTCGCGGTGTATGCGGTCACGGCTTTCGCGGCATATGCGGTCACGGTTTTCGTGGCATATGCGGTCACGGGGTGGAGAAAGGTGACCGCAGGATATCGCGCCCTTTAGATAACATGTGGAGGACGCGAGGAAGGAGGAGCTTATCTTATGGCGAAAAAAATGAGGAGTCTCTTGCGTCTCCTGTTCGGCCGGACGGCCTTCGTGATGCTGTCCCTGCTGATCCAGGTCGGCTTCTTCTTCTCCTGCATCCGCTGGCTCAGCGGGTATATGGTCTATATCTATGGGGGGATGATCCTCCTGACGGCCCTGGTCATGGTCCATATCCTGAATGAAAAAGCGGATCCCAGTTTCAAGATCGCATGGCTGGTCCCGGTGCTGGTGTTCCCAGTGTTCGGGACCCTTCTCTATCTCTTCGTGCAGATCCAGGTAGGGACGAAGATCATCGCGGCCAGGCTTAAGATCACCGAAAAGGAGACCGCGCCTTATCTGGAGCAGGAGGAGAGCGTACGCAGAGCATTAAAAGAGCAGGATAAGGGGATGGCAGGCCTGGCCCATTATCTGAAAGACACCGCCGGTTTCCCGGTCTATGCAGGAGGCAGCGCCCAGTTCTTCCCCCTGGGGGACGATATGTACCCGGTGATGAAGGAGGAGCTGTCGAAAGCGGAGTCCTTTATCTTCATGGAATACTTTATCGTGGAGCAGGGGGGTATGTGGGACGGGCTTTTGGAGATACTGGAGAAAAAAGCGGCAGAAGGTGTGGAGGTCCGGGTGATGTACGACGGGATGTGCAGCATCATGCTCCTGCCCCACAGCTACCCCAGACAGCTGGAGAAAAAGGGGATCCGCTGCAAGATGTTCTCCCCGATCAAGCCCACCCTATCCACCCATCAGAACAATCGGGACCACCGGAAGATCTGTGTGATCGACGGCCATACGGCCTTTACAGGCGGGGTGAACCTGGCGGATGAATATATCAACCGGCGAGAGCGGTTCGGGCACTGGAAGGATACGGCCATCTGCATCAAAGGCCCGGCGGTCCAGAGCTTTACCATGATGTTCCTCCAGATGTGGGACATCACGGAGCGGACATTGACGGACGCCGGGAAGTACGTGTATCGGGCGCCAGCTGCCGATGCGGTCACGAAAGCCACGGAGGGCGGCTTCATGCTGCCCTACGGCGACAGTCCTCTGGACCAGGAAAATGTGGGCGAGATGGTGTACATCGATATCCTGAACCAGGCACAGCGTTACGTCCACATCATGACCCCCTATCTGATCCTGGACAGTGAGATGGTGATGGCTATGACCTTTGCCGCCAAGCGGGGGGTGGAGGTGATCATCATCATGCCCCATATCCCGGATAAGCGATATGCGTACCTGCTGGCCCGCTCCTATTACCAGGAGCTGATCGAGGCCGGGGTGAAGATCTACGAGTACACGCCGGGATTTGTCCACGCAAAGATCTTCGTCAGCGATGATGAGAAGGCGGTGGTGGGGACGATCAACCTGGATTTCAGGAGCTTGTACCTGCATTTTGAATGCGGGATCCTGCTGTATCAGGCCCCGGTGGTCTTACGCATCGAACAGGATCTTGAGGAAACCTTGGAAAAATGCTGCCAGATAACCCGGGAGGACTGCAGGCGGTATCCCTTCGTTAAGTCCTTTGCCGGTCAGCTGATGCGTTTTATCGCGCCGCTCATGTAAGAGGGCCGGAAGGTTTTTGCAAAACCTCTATGCGCCCGGCGGCAAGATCTCATAGCAAAAGAGGACTGGAGCAGGTGGCGGACGGACATAGCCGTTCTGGGTATCGGAACGGTCACAGACGATCTGGATAGGAGGTCATAGAGATGGGAGACAGGTTGACAGAAGGAGCATTAGTATTGGAGGGAGGGTCCCTTAGGGGGCTGTTCACAGCCGGTGTTTTAGATGTTTTGATGGAAAAAGGGATCCATTTTTCTTATGTAAATGGTGTGTCGGCAGGGGCACTGAACGCATTGAACTACATCAGCGGCCAGCCGGGCAGGACCCTGAAGGTGGACCTTGGATACATCCACGATAAGCGGTTCATGAGCTTTGGGAACCTGATCAAAAAGCGGGAGATCTTCAGCTTTGAGTTCCTGTTCGGGGAGCTGAGCGATACCCTGGTCCCCTTTGACTATCAGACCTTCGTGGAGACAGAGCAGGAGTTTGAGGCGGTGGCCACCCGCTGCAAGACCGGGCGGACAGAGTATTTTTCCAACAAGGACTGTAAGGAGATCTTTTCCGCGGTCCAGGCCTCCGGGAGCATCCCGATCCTCTCCCATATGATCGATGTGGAGGGGAAAAAGTATCTGGACGGCGGGATCTCCATGCCGATCGCCTATCAGCGGGCTTTGGATAAAGGCCATGATCAGGTGGTGCTGGTGCTCACCCGCCATAAGGGCTTCCGAAAGAAGCCTGCGGGCCGATGGATGAGCCGGGCCTACCGCCGGTATTTTGAACCCCTCCCCAAGCTCTTAGAGGCTTTGGAGGCGATCCCGGACCGGTATAACCGGATGCAGGAGGAGATCGATGCTCTGGAAGCGGAGGGGAAGCTTTTTGTCATCCGCCCGGACCAGCCGGTGACGGTATCCCGGTTCGAGCGGGATAAGATGAAATTGCAGGCGCTCTACGGCGACGGACGGCGGGTGGCAGAGGAGAGGCTGGAGGCCATGTGCCAGTATCTTGGGGTCCCGGTGCCGGAAGTGATCCCGGAGGTGGTCCAGAAGGAGAACGACCTGCTGGCAAGAGAGTAGGCTGCGGATCGTGCAGGAGCGGATGACAAGCTGCGGATCGTGCAGGAGCGGGTCACAAGCCGCGGATGGCCCGGAGACAGCAGGAAGATCCACACAGTTTTCACAATTTTTTGAAAAATAAACACAAAATGAACACAAACCGATGCTAAAGTAGAAAAGGATCATAAACGTACGTGTTTGGAGCGGGATCCGGCCATCAAGGCAATGGCCGGATCCCCACAGAGAGGAGCAGCAGGATGCACACCAAACAGACCCTTTCTTCGATACTGATCGTGACAACGATGGCATCGGTCTTTCCTTTGCCCGCCATGGCTTCTGCGGATCACGACCTGCGGAAAAAGGTGATCGAGCTGACCGGGATCATAAACCCTTCTGACGGGAGCCGATGTGTGAGCCGGGCAGGCTTTGCCGCCATGCTGGTGCGGGCTTCGGAGTACCGCAGCGTGGTCAGCGAGAGCGCCAGCGTCTCCGTTTTTGCCGATGTGCCGGTGGGGAGCGCCTATGCGTCCCATATCCGCATCGCGGCCAGGCAGGGTTGGATGAAGGGGTATCTGGGCGGCCAGTTCCGCCCGGAGGACTATATCACCCTCCAGGACGCGGCCCGGGCGGTGCTGTCCCTTTTGGGCTATACAGATGAAGATTTTACCGGGGACCAGAACGGGAGCCGGATGGCCAAGTTCAGCTATCTGGAGTTGGATGAACAGCTGGACGGCCTCCAGGCCGGGGAGGTGCTGACGGAGGATAACTGCATCAACCTGTTCTATAACCTGTTAAAGACCGAGCCTAAGGGCTCCAAGGAGATCTACGGCACGATCTTTGACCTGACCCTGAGCACAGATGGGGAGATCAACCCCTTAGAGATGCTGGATACCACGGTCAAAGGGCCTTACGTGGTGACCAAGAGCCGCACCATGTCCTCCCAGCTCCCCTTCCAGATGGATAAAGCCAGCTTTTTCCTCAACGGCGAGGCCTGCACCAAGGAGCAGATCAAGACGGCCCAGGAGGAGTACGGGTACGTGGTGATGTATTATAACACGGCCTCCAAGACCGTCTGGGTCTACACGGCGGGGAGCTACGGCGCCACCGGTCAGACCGTCCTGCGGGGGGAGATCACCAATATCTATTATAAGTCCTCCGATGTGCTGACCCCCACGGAGGTCACCATCCTGACCGATGACGGGGAGCTCTGTACCTGTAAGCTGACCACATCGGACCTGCAGTTCGCCTTCTCGATCTACGGGACCGTACAGGTGGGAGACGATGTGATCTTGATCTGCAGCGGGAGCACGGAGAGCGAGGAGGGAGACGTCTCCTATCAGGTGACGGACTTTTTAGAGGATTGACGGGCGGGCCGGCAGCAGAGTATATATGAGCAGGAGGAGAGCAGTCATGGCGGAGAAGACCGGGAAGAAGGCGGTGTCCAGAGCGGAGAGGCGGAGAAGGGGGAAGCAGAAGAAGCTCCTGGCGGCCGGTCTGGTGGTCCTGCTGGTCCTGGGAGGGAGCATCTTTGCCTATGATAAGACCAGGCGCGCTAAGGAGACGGCGGCCCAGACGGAGGGGAGCAGGACCGCGGTGGCAGAGAGGCGGGATATCGTGTCCCAGCTGTCCTCCTCCGGCACCTTGTCGCCTAAGGATACCTATGAGATCACCTCCCTGGTGGAGGGCGAGGTGGTGGCGGCGGATTTTGAGGAGGGGGACCAGGTGGAAAAGGGGCAGGTCCTCTACCAGATCGACGCCACCTCTATGGAGTCGGAGGTGCTGGCGGCCAGCAATTCTCTGATCCGGGCCCAGGAGTCCTATGCGGATGCCTTAAAGGATCAGGAGGAGGCCCTGAGCGATTACGGCGGCAGCACCTACAAGGCCACTAAGTCCGGCTATATCAAAAAGCTGTATATCGATGTGGGGGATAAGGTGGGGGGCAATTCCCAGATCTGCGATATCTATGACGACCAGACCATGGAGATCCGTCTGCCCTTCCTCTCCGGGGAGGCTGCGGCCATCCTGCCCGGCTCCGGCGCGATCTTGACCTTGACGGACACGGGAGAGCAGCTGCCCGGCGCGGTCATATCGGTTAGTGCTATGGAGGAGGTGCTGGCGGGCGGTACCCTGGTCCGGGATGTGACCATCCAGGTGGCGAACCCCGGCGGTCTCACCACCGATACGGCGGCCACGGCGGCGATCGGGGACTTTCTCTGTGCGCAGGAGGGATATTTTGAGGCAAAGGTGGATACGGTGATGAGCGCGGATCTGGAGTCCAGCGTGGAGGTGGAGGCCCTGTTAGTCAGCGTGGGCTCCTACATCGCCAAGGGGACCCCGATCTTCCTGATGACGGCCAGGTCCTCGGAGAAGATCATCAAGTCCTACCAGGATGCCTTGGATAAGGCCCAGGAGAGTGTGGAGAACGCCCAGAACAAGCTGGACTCCACCCAGGATTCCTATGAAGACTATACGATCGCGGCGCCGATCTCCGGTCAGGTGATCACCAAGACCTCTAAGCTGGGCGATAATATCAGCAGGAGCAATAACGGGAGCACCACCATGGCCGTGATCTACGATCTGTCCGCCCTGACCTTTGAGATGTCCATCGACGAGCTGGATATCCAGAACGTGGAGGTGGGCCAGAAGGTAGTGGTGACAGCCGATGCCTTTGAGGGCCAGACCTTTAACGGGACCGTGACCAATGTAAGCCTCCAGAGCACGGCGGCTAACGGCGTGACGGTCTACCCGGTGACCGTGACCATGGATGAGGTGGGCAGCCTCCTGCCCGGCATGAACGTGGACGGGACGATCATCCTGGACGAAGCCAAGGATACGCTGTCCATCCCGATCGATTCCCTGATGCGGGGCGACCGGGTGTACATAAAGGATGATACGGTAAAGGAGCAGGAAGGTCCAGTCCCGGCAGGCTTTCGTGCCGTGGAGGTGGTGACCGGCCTGATCAGCGACGACTATGTGGAGATCATAAGCGGCCTGGAGGAGGGCCAGGAGGTCTATGTAGACGCGTCCTCCCAGAGCACAGGCTTTGAGATGATGATGCCCGGCGGTATGGGCGGCGGTCCCGGCGGGGGCGGGATGCCCAGGGGCGGCCCTAGCGGAGGCGGGATGCCTGGGGGCGGCAGACGCTGACGGCGTACCGGTGGCCCGCGCAGATGGTGCAGAGGCGGCCTGCGCTGAAGGTCGGCCTGGAGACTATCGGTCTGTGCTGTGACGGAGATGGCATTGCAGAGGGCCCGAGGTGAAAGCCGCATAAAATGAGGCTTTGAGATCCCAAAGAGCCTATCCAAAGAGAAGGGAGGGCCTGCAGATGGCAGAGACGAGGACAGAGGAGGACCGGACGCCGCTGATCCAATTGGCGGATATCTATAAGATCTATCAGATGGGAGACGAGTCCGTCCATGCCAATGACGGCATCTCCCTCACCATCTATAAAGGCGAGTTCGTGGCGATCGTGGGCAAGTCGGGCAGTGGGAAATCCACCCTGATGAACATCATCGGCGCCCTGGATGTACCCACCTCCGGCACCTATCTCCTGGGCGGGGAGGATGTGAGCGACATGACCGACGATGAGCTGGCCGGGATACGGAACAAAATGATCGGCTTTATCTTTCAGCAGTATAACCTGCTCCCCAAGCTGGACCTGCTGGAAAATGTGGAGCTCCCCCTGCTCTACGCCGGGGTCCCCGCGGCTGAGCGGCGGGAGCGGGCGATGGCCTCCTTAGAACGGGTGGGCCTGAAGGGAAAGTGGAAGAACATGCCATCCCAGCTCTCCGGCGGTCAGCAGCAGCGGGTATCCATCGCCAGGGCTCTGGCGGGGGATCCCTCCCTGATCCTGGCGGATGAGCCCACCGGTGCATTGGACTCCAAGACCAGCCGGGAGGTACTGGATTTTTTAAAGAAGCTGAATGAAGAGGGTAATACCATCGTGATGATCACCCACGACAGCTCCATCGCATTGGAGGCAAAACGGGTGGTGAGGATCCATGATGGAAAGATCGACTTTGACGGAGATGTGAACGAGTATGCTGCAATCCTTTAAATTGGCGATCAAGAGCATCTGGAGCAATAAGATGCGTTCTTTCCTGACCATGCTGGGGATCATCATCGGCGTCGCCTCGGTGATCATCCTGGTGAGCCTGGTCAATGGCTACATGTCCACGGTGGTAGAGAATTTTGCCAGCATGGGCGTGAACCAGATGACGGTCCGCTTGACGAACCTGACCTCCCGGTCGGTGGGTGTGGACGATATGTATCAGTTCTATGAGGAGCACGACGACCTTTTCGCCCAGATGACGCCCCAGGTCTCCTTAAACGCCACGATCAAAAAGGGGAATGAGACCTTGACATCCACCTCCGTGGGGGGCTACAGCGAGGCCTATCTGGCGATCAAGGGCTATGAGCTGGAGGCGGGGCGCAACCTCCAATACGGGGATATCACCTCCCGGAACAAGGTGTGTGTGCTGGGGAGCTATGGGGCCCAGGAGCTTTTCGGCAGTGCAGAGAAGGCACTGGGGGAGACGGTCAAGCTCAATGGCTATGCTTTTACGGTAGTGGGCGTGGTAGAGCAGCAGGAAGAGGACGGCCCGGAGGAGGGCGGTACAGACGATCTTCTCTGGATCCCCTACAGCGTGGCGGTGAAGATAGCCGGGAGCGCGGATATCAGCAGCTATGTCTTTGCCACGGCGGATGTGGAGGATACCGATACCTGCAAGACCCTGCTGGAGGAGTATCTGTATACCTTCTACAAGGATGATGACCTGTACCGGGTCATGGCCAACAGCGAGATGCTGGATTCCTTAAACGAGCAGATCGCCATGATGTCCGCTATGCTGGGCGGGATAGCCGGGATCTCCCTGCTGGTGGCTGGTGTGGGGGTCATGAACATCATGCTGGTGTCCGTCACCGAGCGGGTCCGGGAGATCGGGATCCGCAAGGCCTTAGGAGCCAGAAGACGGACGATCATGGAGCAGTTCGTCATCGAAGCGGCGGTCACCAGCTCCATCGGCGGGGTGATCGGGATCTTATTGGGCGCCGCCGTCACCTCCCTGGCCGGAGGCCTGATCGGGATCAAGGCCACGCCCACGCCGGCGGCGGTGCTGATCTCCTTTAGCGTATCCGTGGGGATCGGATTGATCTTCGGGTATATGCCCGCGGACCGGGCGGCGAAGCTGAACCCGATCGATGCGCTGCGGAGTGATTAGCGGGGGGATATGGATAGCTGAAGAAAGGATCGCAGGAAATTTCCGAAACGGTGTTTCGGAAATTTGGCGCTGGTAAGTGAGGGAGGATGGGCAGAAGAGGAGATCCATCACCCTTTCACGATAAAATAGGACTGCTACGATACGGGGATGATCGCTCATGGGAGCATCATCTGGATCCATATCGCAGCAGTCCTTTTTGTCTGATCGTTAGCCTGTCTCCGCCGTTCCTTTTCTGCTGTCCTGTGGTCGCGAGCCGTCTTTTGCAGGCTATCGTCACGAGCCGCTTTTTGCAGGCCGCCGTTAGGAGCCGCTCTTTGCAGACCATCGTCACGAGCTGCCTTTTGAGGACGATCCTCACGGGTTGCTTTCAGCGTACCACAAAGCACAGACTGCTTTCAGCCGTACCACAAAGCACAGACTGCTTTCAGCTGTACCACAAAGCACAGGCTGCTTTCAGCCGTACCGCAGAGTACAGGCTGCTTTTCAGCATACCGTAAAGTACAGTTTGCTGCCAGCGCAGGCTTCAGGATGGGACAGGAGACCTGGCTCTTTTCAGCCGGATAGTTTACTTACCGGCCATCTGGCGCTCCTGCGCCTCGATCATCTTCTTGACCATATAGCCGCCTACAGAACCGTTCTGTGCAGAGGTCAGGTTCCCGTTGTAGCCGTTGCTCAAAGGTACGCCGATCTCGCTGGCGACCTCCATCTTCAGGCGATCCATCGCTTCCTTTGCCTCAGGTACGTTTGTCGTGTTTGAAGAATTGCTTGCCATAATGATATGCCTCCTTTTCTTCCTATATCCCGCATCGGTCTGGCGGATCCCTGGCAGATCTATCGATCGTCCAGGTCCGTTGGAGGATATCCATCTATATGAATGTTGCTCGGCTGTTGCTGCTCCAGATGTCCTCCGCGATGCGGTTTGTTTTTTGCTACACTCCTAGTATGTGCGCTCATTTTCGGAATACACTAGAAGGTTTTTCGATTTATGTCATAATCTAGGAAACGAAGACTCATCTTTTGATACAGAAGAGAGCGTGATTGGTAAAAAACTGCTGCGGTATGGTGCAGAACATATCCTATATGGATAGTATGTCCATATCGCAGCAGCTTTATCGTTATAGGCCAGTCAAGATGGCAGCATTGTTATGAGCCAGTCAAGATGGCAGCAGTTAGTCAGCGGTCAGTCAAGATCAGCCCCATTGCTGGCGATGACCTTTTTATACCAGTAGAAAGACTTTTTCGGGATCCGCCGGAAGGAGCCGTTGCCTTGATCATCCCGGTCCACGTAGATGAACCCATATCGTTTTTTCATTTCTCCAGTGCCGTTGGAGATCAGGTCGATACAGCCCCAGGTGGTGTATCCTAGCAGCTCCACGCCGTCCTGCTCCATGGCGTCGATCATCGCCCGGATATGCTCCCGCAGATAGTCGATCCGGTAGTCGTCCTGGATGCTACCATCCGCCTGGAGCTGATCTGCAGCGCCCAGCCCGTTCTCCACGATGAACAGGGGCTTTCGATAACGGTCATACAAGGCGTTCATGGTGATCCTAAGCCCCAAGGGGTCGATCGCCCAGCCCCAGTCGGAGCTCTTCAGGTAGGGGTTTTCGGCGGACGCGAACAGATTGCTCTGGCTCTGGCCGCCCTTTTCGGGGTCCGCGCTGCTGACCCTTGAGGAGTAGTAGGAGAAGCTGATGAAGTCCACGGTATTTTCCCGCAAAAGTGCCTGATCGCCCGCCTCAAAGGGGATCTTAGCGCCCTGTTTTTCCACCCACTTCAGCGCGTAGTTGGGGTAATAGCCCCAGGATTGCACATCGATGAACATGTAAGAGCTGCGGTCGTCGCAGATCGCCTTCCAGTAGTCCTCCGGCCGGCAGGTCTCCGGATAATAGGCGCCTGCCGCCATCATGCAGCCCACCTGGTTTTCCGGGTCGATCTCATGGGCCAGTTTGGTCACCAGGCTGCTGGCTACCAGCTCATAGTGAGCCGCCGTGATCATGACCTGTGTGGGATCCTCCCCCTCCTCAAAGCAGAGGCCTGCCGCCACAAAGGGGAAATGGAGGATCATGTTGATCTCATTGAAGGTCAGCCAGTACCGCACCAGCCCTTTGTAGCGAGTGAAAAGGGTCTTAGCCAGCTTTACGTACTGATCGATCATCTTGCGGCTGCGCCAGCCCCCGATCGTCTTGACCAGATGCATGGGGCAGTCAAAATGGCAGATCGTCACCAGAGGCTGGATCTGATGCTTTTGGCATTCGCGGAACAGATCCTCGTAGAAGGCCAGGCCCGCTTCATTAGGCTCCTCCTCGTCCCCATTAGGGAAGATCCTAGTCCAGGCCACGGAAAGCCGGTAGACCTTAAAGCCCATCTGGGCAAATAGCGCGATATCTTCCTTATAATGATGGAACATGTCCACAGCCTTCTGTGCCGGGTAAAAATGCCGGTCGTCAAAGGCCTCCATCTTTTTCTGACCGGAACCGACTAAGTAGCGGTCAGGACCAGATGGCATAAGGTCTACATTCGCCAGGCCGCGGCCCCCTTCCCGGTATCCGCCTTCACACTGGTTGGCTGCGGTCGCTCCGCCCCATAAAAAGTTTTTTGGTACACTCATCTTTGTTTCCTCCTTGTCCAGTTTTCATATTTTTAGCCCCTATAGGGGAGTATCAGCTATAACAGTCCTGATCCGTTTAATGTCTACGATCAGACTGTCCCTCTATCCGATCGGTAAGGCGATCTTTGCGAGGAGGCCGTACCGCCCAAGCAGCACCAGGGAGACCAGCGCGGCGGCCACTTCGGTGATCCAAAAGGCATTCCATACGCCGGTGGCCTGAAAGCACAGGCTCAGGACAAAAGCCGTGGGGATGATCGCGATATAGCGGATCATGGAGATCGTGAGAGAAGCCATCCCTTTTCCAAGCCCTTCAAAGGTTCCGCTGAGCACTACCGAGATGGTCGAGGCCATAAATCCGCAGCTGATGATCCGCAGGGCTTTTTCTCCTTCCTGGATCGTCAGCGGATCGGTGGAATAGAGGCCCATGAGCTGTGCAGGAAGGAGCATACATAAAAGTGTCCCCGCGGCCAAGATCACGCTGCCAAAGATGAGCGCGCTCTTTACGATCTTCTTGATCCGGTCCGGTCTGCCGGCCCCATAGCTGAAGCCCACCAGGGGGCGGATCCCCTGGACGATGCCATTGGCTGTCAGATAGATAAAGGTCTGCAGTTTATAGTAGATCCCCAGGATCAATACATAGACCTGGGAGATCTGGGCTAAGATCCCATTGAGCATGGCGATCAGAAGGGACGGGAGTGCCATATTAAGTATGGCTGGGATCCCTACCGCGTAGATCCGGCGGTAGCTTTTATCGGTCGATAGTCCTTTGCGCAGCCTGATCTTGACCGGTAGAGGACGGATGAGCAGCAGGATGAGATAAGCTGCAAGAGAGGCGGTCTGCCCCAGTCCAGTGGCGATGGCGGCTCCGCAAACTCCCATTCCCGGGATCGGGCCCGCACCAAAGATCAGGAGCGGGTCCAGGACGATATTGAGGATACAACCTGCAAGCATACAGGACATGGATGCCTTCATCCTTCCCGCAGCCTGGAAGATCTTTTCAAAGGAGCCCCCCAGCGTTTGAACGGTGGCAAAAAGGAAAACAATGACCGAATAGGCCGACCCGTCCCGGAGCACCTGCACATCTTCCGTGAAGGATCGTAAAAACATGGGTATAGAAAGGATGCAGGCGAAGGTGAGGATGATCCCGTGGAGCGTGTTCAGGATGACGCCCTGGGTGACCACATCATCCGCCTTCCTTACGTCCCCCGCCCCCAGATAAAAGGCGGCCGCCGCATTGATCCCGATACCAAAACCTACGCCTACTGCGCAGATCAGGTTCTGGAGGGGGAATACAAGGGACAGGGCGGTCATGGCCTCCCCGCTGATCTTAGCGACAAAATAGCTGTCTACGATATTGTACAATGCATTGACCAGCATGGACAGGACCATGGGGAATGACATCGAGAATACCAGGCCGGACACCGGGCGTTCTAGCATAGTTTGTTGATCCATAGTTCGGTTCCTCCTTACAAGGTTATGGTGACTTCTCATATCTGCGCGCAAAAAAGCCACACAGCTTTCAAGCTGTGCGGCAAAAAGAAGACATGTCTTGGAAAAGTCCACACTGTTTTACAAAAAAAATATAGCATGAGGGAGCTTACGTGTCAAGCATTTCTGCATGATATTTTTGCGGTCCTACAGCCTCCTGTGTAACAGTTCAGATAACCAGAGCGATCAGCCCAGCTTCCGGGCCACCGGGTCTTTGACCACGACCCCGTCCCGCTCCAGTTGGGCGATCTTTTCGGCAAATTGGGGCAGATAGCGCTTATGGGCCACCAGCAGCTCGTCCAGCACTCGCTTTGCCGTATCGCCGGCCGGGATCAGCGGGTTTAAGGCAAAGGCCTGGAGCGCCATCCCGTAGTCGCCGGTGACGGCAGCCTCGCATACACAAAGCTCCATGTTCTTCATCAGCTGCAGCCAGCCCCGCTCGGCCGGGGGCAGGGGGCCGAAGGCGATGGGCGATGCGCCGTTGGCATTGATAAAGGAGGAGACCTCCACCACACAGTCGGCAGGCAGGTCGGGCAGCGCGCCGTTGTTCCTGGTGCAGACCACACCGGGGATGTTGGCATTGCGATAGATGGCGGCGATGGTCTCGCAGGCCACATCGGAATAATTGGCCCCGCCCCTTTTAGCCAGCTGCTCCGGCTTCTCGTGGAGATCGGGGTCCTTGTACAGTTCGAACAGCTCATCCTCGCTCCTTTTGACCTGCTCGGCCCGGGTGCCCACCGCCGGATCGTTGTATTCCTCCAGGGCGTGGGCCAGCATCTCCTCCTGCCGGTACACATAGCGGTGGTAGCCGCAGGGGATCATGTTGATCTTCTCCAGCTGCTCTCTAAAGAACTTCACGTCAAAGATATTGGCCGGGAGACCGGCGTCCGCTGTGCCGTCATACAGCTTTTCGATGATCTGCGGGGTGACATCATGGCCCATTAAGTCATAGATCTTATGCCATTGGAAATGGTTCAGGCCGGCGAACTTGAAGTTCAGTTCCTCCATGGTCTTCCCGATCAGGGCCGGTTCCTTCAGCATGACCCCGATGGAGAGATTGCACAGCCCGATCACCTTTTCCCAGTGGCCGTAGCGGAGCACCGCCTCGGTGAGCATGCCGCTGGGGTTGGTGAAATTGATCAGCCAGGCGTCGGGACACAGCTCCTTCATGTCCTCCACGATATTTAAGATCACCGGGATCGTGCGGAAGGCCTTGAAGATGCCGCCGGCCCCGTTAGTCTCCTGTCCTAATATCCCGTAGGACAGGGGGATCCGCTCATCCTTGATCCGTGCGTCCAAAAGTCCCACACGGAACTGGGTGGTGACAAAATCCGCGTCCTTAAGGGCTTCCCGCCGGTCCAAGGTCAGATGGACCTTTACATCGTAGGGAGAGGCGTCCCACATCCGCTGGGCCATCTTGCCAACGATCTCCAGCTTTTCCTTACCTTCTTCGATATCCACCAGCCAGATCTCCCGGATGGGGAGTCCACGTTTGATAAAGCCCTCCATCAACTCTGGGGTGTAGCTGCTGCCGCCGCCGATCGTCACGATCTTGATCGATCTCTGTTCCATAGCTCCTCCTTGTCCTGTCGTCATCTTTCCTGTGCCACCATCTTTTCTATACCATCATCGTTCCTGTGCCGCCATCTTTTCTTTGCCATCGCCTTTCCTGTGCGATCATCTGGGATCTGGCGGTATCTTGACCGCAGCGCACACATCTTTTTGAGCCGGCCGTTCCCCTGGATCTGTCCTCCCATAAAACGGGTCAACCCTTTAGGATATCCAGGATCGGCTTGACCACCTTATAATACTGTACCTGCTCGGTGGTCTTCTTGCCGAACTGTTTATCGAAATCCGCCCGGATCGCCTTTTTATTCTTCCGGTTGTGGGCCTTGACGATCTTATAGGCCACCTCCGCCATGGCGGGATCCAGATGCTCATGCTGGTAGAGCAGGGCGATCAGATGGACGTTCCGCTTGTGGACATCGGGCAGCAGATAGTGGGACAGGCCCCGTTTGCGCTCTTCATCATCCTTTAAGCGGATATACTGGGCTCTCCCGGCCTCCTGTCCGAAGAGGGATACCAGGACCACGTACCAGCCGCTCATGTTCTCCGTGGGGACCACCTTGGCGATCTCCAGGATGATCTGCTCCTCTGTCAGCTGGTCCAGATGCTCGATCCGCTGGGCCAGGCTGTCTGCCAACGGATCCTTGTCCGCTTCTGGACCTTCCTTTTTAGAGCTGCCGGAAGCCGCCTTGTCCACGGACTGTTTTTCCACCTTTGCAGCGGCCTTTCGCTTTTTGTCGGCGTGCTGTGGCGGGGATATGATCACCGGGTCGGCCTTTTTAGCCTTACTGTCTGTATCCTTGCCGCCTTTGTCGTGCTCGCTGTCCTTATCCTTCTTTTTCTCTGTGTCGAAGCCTACCATATCGATATCCAGGCCCCGCTGCTTCCAGAAATCGATGACGCTGTTATAGCCTTTGTCATTGGAATAGATCGCATACCCGGCTTCTCCGTGGGTCGCGATCAGATAAGACAAGACCCCTGTCAGCTGCTGGTCCAGGGCATTATACCCCACCACACATTCTACCCAGCGGATCTGTTTATTATAGCGCTGCTTCAGATAACATTCGCCCAGCAGCTTGGAGTGGTTCTTCGTATAAAAGACCACCAGGATATCCCCGCCCTCCAGGTCAGGGATCAGATCGATCCAGCGGTCGCCCACATTTTCCGTATCGATCAGATAATATCTTCGTTTCATCATACTCCACCCTATCTTTATATACTTTGTGACGGCTTTATCTGCATTATAACAGGTTTTTTCGATTTTACAACCATGATTTGCGATCTTCCGGGGGGCGTGGGTGTGGAAGCGCTACTTTTCACACACACGCCAGCTGTTGGATAGATGCAGGTGCATTGTCGGTCACCCACCCGCATCCGGAGGCCCGGTCCCCCACGGGGACACGCTCTCGCTCCATGCGGTACGCAGCGGTACTAGGGCGCGAAAAGACCGCGCCCAAGGACCGGCGTCCCGCAAAGGTCCCCTTAGGGGGATCCGGGCCTCCGGATGCTAGGCAGTTAGCAAGGAGCAGCCCAAAAGAACGGCCAACTAAAGTAGCGGAGGGAGGGGCATGTCACATAAAGGACCCTAGCGGAACGTCGGTGCTTGGCGAGGTCCTTTCGAGCCTAGCATCCGCTACGTTCCGGTCGGAGCGAGAGCGCGTCCTGTTGTGACATGCCCCTCCCGCAGCGGACCCCTTGCGACATCTCTATGCGATAGGACTTCCCGTCGGCTAAAGCTGCTGCCCCAATGATAAAAAACAGCACAGAAAGTTGCATATACAACGATCTTACCCACGGATATGTCTATAATATAGAAACAGGGGCCATGGCAGCATAAAGCAGGCGGCCATGGAAGATGATAAATAAGGAGAACAGGGGATGTATCCCCGCGAAATGGAGGAAAAAGATGAAAAGAGTAAAGATGCTGAGCTACATACTGGCCGGAAATATCCTTTTAGCCTTTGCGGTCTGCGCCTTTGTGGTCCCCAACAGCTTTATGCTGGGGGGATCTACGGGTATCGCGCTGGTGGTCAAGTCCTGGCTCCCGCTCCCGATCTCCACGATCACGGCGGCGGTCAATGTGACCTTGTTCATGCTGGGCTTTATCTTTCTTGGTAAAAATTTTGCTATGACCTCTCTGCTCTCTACCGTGATCTACCCGCTGATCCTGGGGGTCTTCGAGCGGATGCATTTTGGCTCCTGGTGTACGGAGGATACTCTGCTCTCCGCCGTTTTTGCCGGGGTGCTGATGGGGTATGGGATCGGTCTGGTGATCCGGGCAGGAGGCTCTACAGGCGGTAT
Organism: uncultured Lachnospiraceae bacterium; assembly: GCA_910585635.1. Classification (GTDB taxonomy): domain Bacteria; phylum Bacillota; class Clostridia; order Lachnospirales; family Lachnospiraceae; genus Caccovicinus. Next base: position 70,982 of record CAJUFE010000008.1, read on the forward strand.
GGATATCCCGCCCTGTATCCTGCAGAAGCTTAAAGGGATTCCGGTGGGGAGTTCTATGGTCCTGTTCGATATCGTGATCTTAGGTCTGCAGGTCCTGCGCGGCGGCTGGGATGGGATCCTCTATGGGGTCGTCGTGATCGTCCTTACCTCGGTCATGGTGGACCGGACCGTCCTTTCCGGAGAGAGGAAGGTCCAGATGATCATCATCTCGCCCCAGTATGAGAAGATCCGCTCCTTGATCTTAGAGGACTTAGACAGCGGCATGACCTTCTTAAATATCGAGACCGGCTACCGCAGAGAAGGGCAGAAGGCGGCCCTCAGCGTGGTCTATGCGAAGCAGTATCCGCACCTGCGGGATAAGGTGCTGGCGATCGACGAGGATGCCTTCATCGTGTCGGCTCCGGTGATGAACGTGAACGGCCGCGGCTATACCCTGGCCCGGTAGGGAAAGCGCGGAGACGCGGGCGTCTGTGCCACGAGAAGGCCGAGCCGGAACATGGCGCCTCCCCCGGGACCGTCATGGACGGTGAGCTGGGCGCCCTGCATGGCGGCCAGCTCTCTGGCGATGCAGAGGCCCAGGCCGAAATGCTGCTTATCCTGGCGGGAGGGGTCGGCCTGGTAGAAGCGGTCGAATATCCGCTCTTTTTCCGGATCCGGGATCCCTGGACCTTCGTCCCACAGGCAGATGGTCAGGGCTTTTTGGCGGCGGGCGGGAGGCAGGGCCTGGACCGTGATCTGTTTGCCCTCGGGGGTATAGGTCAGGGCATTGTCCAGCAGGACGGACAGGATCTGGGTCAGGCGCTGGGGGTCGGCCAGGACCTGGGGGAGAGGGTCAGCCGGGAGATCTAACAGGAGATGGATATTGTTCTGGCGGCATAAGGGCAGGAAGGCCTCGTAGGTCTCTAAGAGCAGCGTGTCGATATCGACAGGCCTAAGCTCCAGGCTCCAGGTGCCGGCATCGGCAGAGGCTAAAAGGAGCATATCCTGGATCAGCCTGGACATCCGGACACATTCCCGGTCGATCGTGCGGCAGAGACGGAGAGCGGCAGGCGGCATGTGTCCGGGGTTGCCGGATGGTAACCGTTCGGACGTTGTCTGGATGGTCACGCCGGATGGATCTGCCAGATCCTCCTGCGTGGCGGCGTCCTGGCCGACCGGCCCATGGAGGTTCATGAGAGCTTCCGCGCTGGAGCGGATGACCGCCAGAGGGGAGCGGAGCTCATGGGAGGCTGCGGCGATGAACTGGGACTGCTTTTGGTGGCTTTCCTGGACCGGCCGGAGGGAGCGGCCCACGAACCGCCAGCTGATGAAGAACAGCAGGCAGAGGGCGGCAGGCTCCAGAAAGCACAGGAGGATAAGGAGGGGGCCCAGCTGCCGGAGGATAGGGGGCTTCTGTCTCAGCATACAGAAACCACGCACGCCGTTTTTCGTGGCCAGGACGGCACTCTTTCCATAATAGCGGTCTTTAGAGGGGCCGGTCACCAGAAAAAGGGAGCTCTCATTGACCTGGGAGGAGATCGGGGCGGAGGAAAGGTCGATCCCTTCTGCCAGGGAGCACTGCAGCCCCAGCCCGATCAGGGTCTTTCGGGGAGAGGGCGGGGACCAGGCGCCTTGAAAGCGGAGAGGGACCCCGTTTTCTTCGATGTGGATCAAAAGGCCTTCTTCGGCTTCCAGCTGGGCCAGCCACCGGTCGGACAGGGTGGTGTCGGAGCGGAGCCGGGTGAGCAGCGAGAGATGAGCCGCCTCAAACCGGTTCAGCAGCTGCTGCTGTGCTCCCCGTCCAAAGAAAAAGAGGAGGAGCAGGAGACAGAGCGTCAGGATCGTCCCGGAGGTGGCGGTATAGAGCCAGGCCAGACGCCGGTGCAGCCTGGCGAACATCCGGGCCTCGGTCTGCGGGCCATGCTTTGTCTGTGGGCCGGTCTTTGTCTGTGGGCCGTGCTCTGCCAGAGGGTCTTGCGTTGTCTGCGGGCTGCATCCTGACCGTGGACTGGCCTCTGATCGGGAGCCTGTGCCGGACCCTGCCGGTGTACGGGTCATAGTCCCTGTGCGCTCATCCATGGCTGCCCTCCATCCGATACCCCACGCCGTGGAGGGTGGAAAGCTTGACGGGGGCTTCCAGTGCCTTTAGGCGTCTCCGCAGGAAATAGATATAATTGTCCAGGTTTCCTTCCTCCACCTCGCCGTCGTTCCCCCACACATAAGACAGGAGCATGGGGCGGGGCAGGGTCTGGTCCGGGTGCTTCAGGAAACAGGAGAGCAGGGCGGATTCCCGCTTAGAAAGGGTGAGGGTCCTGCCCTGATAGGAGAGCGAATGGGTCCTGGGATCTAAGGAAAGGTCACAAAAGCACAGGATGGGGGACTCCTGGAGCCTGGCAGGCCTTCTGGTGACGGCTCGGATCCGGGCTGTCAGCTCTTCGATGGCGAAGGGCTTTACCAGATAATCGTCGGCTCCGGTGTCCAGGCCTAGGATCCGGTCGTTCAAGCTCCCCAGGGCGGTGGCCAGGATCACCGGCGTATGGATCTTCTTCCGCCGGATCAGCTCCAGGACGGTCAGGCCATCGATCCCCGGCAGCATACGGTCTAAGACCAGGCAGTCATAGACCTGCTCTTCCAAGTACAGCAGGGCATCAGGCCCGCTGTGGCACTGGTCTGTGCGATAGCCTTCTTTTTCTAAAGAAAGGGCCATAGCCAGGCACAGATCCCTATCATCCTCGATCAGCAATATCCGCATCTTTATCCCCTCACATCTTTTTGGCGCTCCATCGCCGGGCAGACGACCTGAGCCCAGGTACGTCCTATGTGCCTGCCGGACCTTTCGGGTCCCCGGTTCGGAAAACACCCGATCCACTAACTGGTACGTCCCATGTGTCTGCCGGACCTTTCGGTGCGACGGTACATCAGCTGCCGGGCGCATGGAGACTTTATCGGTACATTGTCTTTTATTCTATCATAGAAATCTCTAAATTTCCTAAAAAGATCAAGGGAAGCTTCCAGTACTTTTAGAGAAAAGGGTGGTATGCTCTTTAAAGAGCAGAAAAGGAGAGACCGAAGGGCTGAAATGACAGAGAGCCAAAAGCTGAAATGGCAAAAGGCCAGAAAAGCAGAGGATCAAAAGGCTGAAATAACAAAAGGCCAGAAAGTGGATGGAGGTTTTGTACAGCAATGGACAGGATGGACGCATTTTGCGATAAAAGAGCGGGATATGGCAACACAGACAGGACAGGGCAGACCCGGGGGACAGACCGGTCTCTTCTGCGAGAAAGCAGCCTTGGGAGAGGGAGATCCCATAGGCAGATGAGCGCGCATAGGCAGATAAGCTCCTGTGGGAGGTTAAGATCCAGGAAGATCTTAGGGGGCATCCTGGCTATCGTTATGCTAGCCTCCGGTTTTCTTTCCGCCTGCGGGGCAGGGAGCGGAGATGGCACTGCCGGGGGGCCTGGGCAGACGGCAGGACAGGCGGCGGGGCTGACCGCCGGGCAGGACGGGGGACCTAAAGGGCGTTATCGGGAGGAGGCGGTCCCGGTGCCGGAGACGATGAAAGGGGCGCTCTGTGAGTTTTTCCAGGGAAAGGACGGCCAGCTGGAGCTGGTGCTCTTTCAAACAGACGATGAGGGCCGGTTCACCTCCTTCAGCCATTATACCTGTTCCTTGGATGATGGGCCAGGCTGGGTGGAGGATGCGGACTGGTGGGGAACGGATGTGATCAGCGAGGCGAAGATCGACCTGCGCCATATCTGTTACGGAGGAGATGGAAAGTATTATCTATGCGGGACCGACAGCGAGGTACAGGAACATCTTTTTCAGGTGGGAGAGGATGGGAAAGCGGTGGAGATCTTGCAGAAGGTCCTTTGTCCCTCCACAAAGGAGGGGGAGATCCACCCGGATAAGATCGCGGTGAACGCCAAAGGCCAGATCCTTTTGTCCACCTTCAAGAAGGCCTATGTGTATTCGCCCATGGGGGAAGAGCTGTTCCAGTTTGAGCAGGATTTTTCCCACAGCAGCGATCAGCGCTCTCTGCTATTTGATGAGGAGAGCTATGTGACCTTTTCGGGAGGGGACATCGTCCGCTATAGCCTGGAGGACGGGGAGGTGGCGGAGCGGATCGTCTATGAGGATCTCATCCTGGACGGGGACAGCTTAGGCCACCTGGCAGAGGATGGGGAAGGCGGGATCTACCTGGCGGACGCCAATGGATTGTCCCATATCAACAGCGGCGGGACCTTGTGGGAACGGCTGATCGACGGGGATCTGACCACCTTGCGGTATCAGGATATGGCCCTGTACGGATGGATCCCAGGGAAGGCGGAGGATCATTACGCGATCTTCTCCAAGGTCTGGCAGGATGAGATCTGGATGTTCCACTATGTGTATGACCCGGATATGCCGGCGGTCCCGCCGGTCACCTTGACCGTCTATTCCCTGGAGCGTTTTTCCTCGGTCCAGCAGGCGGCGGCCCTGTTCCAGCAGCAGAACCCGGATATCCTGGTGGAATACCGGACCGGCGCGGCAGATGAGGGTGGGGGGGACGGAGACGGACAGATACTCAAGGAGGATATGCTCCGGAGCCTGAACACGGAGCTGCTAAATGGCAAGGGCGCGGACGTGCTCCTCTTAGACGGCCTGCCCAGGGACAGCTTCAAGGAGAAGGGGGTCCTGATGGATATGCGGGAGCTCTTCCAGGAGATCAGGGAGGAGACTCCCCTTTTAGCGGCGGTGGCAGAGGATTTTACAGAGGCGGACGGCGCGGTTTATGCCATGCCCTCCAGGATCGCGTTCCCGGTGCTGTTCGGCGGAGCGGACGCGGTGGAGGCTTTCCGGTCACTGGATGGGATCAGCGCGTACTGTAGCCGGGAGGGGACGCCGCTGGTGGGGCGGGCCACCTACGAGAACCTTCTGCGTCAGCTGGCGATCCTGCGCTATCAGGAGATCTTCGACGGCCAGGACGGTCTGCCAAAGGAGGAGACCTTAAAGAAGTATCTGGAGACGGTGAAGATCTTGGGGGAGCAGGTGGACGCACGGTGGGCATTTTCGCCCCAGGAGCTGGCGGCAGACCCGGTGGGCCTGACCAATGCGCCTGTAAAGCGGGGCGGGGGCAATGTGATCGATCTTGACCGGGGCTATGCGGCCTGCCAGGTGGCTGTGCTGGACTCGATCGCCGGGGCAGCCTTAGAGCAGGCGGCTCTGGAAAAGCATCCGGGGATGGCTTTTCGCTCTGTAGGGCAGATCTATCTGCCGTCGGCGATCGTGGGGATCAATGAGGCCAGCCGCCAGAAGGAGGCGGCTAAAGCCTTTGTCCGCACCTTGTTCTCCACCCAGGTGCAGCAGGTGGAGTTCCATGACCGGGACAATGAAGGCTTCCCGGTCCAGACCCAGGCCCTGGAGGCCTGGAAGGGGATGGTCAAAAATGTGACCATGGGCACCGGGATGGCGGACGGCTACATGCTCATCGCGGAATGGCCCGACGAGGAGGCGAGAGCGGGGCTGGTGGAGCTGGCTAAAAGCCTTACAGAGCCGGTGGAGGTGGACCAGACTGTGATGGAGATGATCGTGGATGGGGCTAAAGGGTATCTGGAGGGGAGAGAAGATGTGGACATGGCGGCAAAGGCGATCCTGGGGAAGCTTAAGCTGTACCAGGCAGAGCGGAGGTGACCGTGGCATGGTTGGCCGGAGCAGGGTTGCACGTGGCATGGTTGGCCGGAGCAGAGCTGCACGTGGCAGAGCAGGCCAGAACAGACCTGGCTGGAGCGGGGCTGCCCAGGTCAGCGCAGGTCAAAACAGACCTATCTTGAGCAGGGCTGCCCGGCAGAACAGGCTGGGTCTCCTGCTCCTGGCTCCCAGCCTCACCGGTGTGCTCCTGTTCTACAAGATCCCCTTTATCGATGTGGCCAGACGGAGCTTCTGCGATGCCATGGGGAGGCGTTTTGCAGGCCTGGCTAACTTCCGGCAGCTGGCAGATGATCAGGCCTTCCGGCTGGCCCTGACCAATACGGTGCGCTATGAGCTGGTGTGCCTCCCCCTCCTGCTGGCCCTCTCCCTGCTCTTGGCCCTCCTGGTGTGGAAGCTGGGGGGAGCTCATGGCTTTTGCGGAACGGCGGTCCTCCCTTTGGCGCTGCCTTCTGCCAGCATGGTGTTAGTCTGGCAGATCTTCCTCTGCAGACAGGGGGTCCTGGATCAGCTCCTTGGCAGTGTGACCGCGCAGCCCTGGGAACGGGACTGGGTCCATGGCCCTTGGGCCTTCGGGGTCCTGGTGGCCGCCTATCTGTGGAAAAATACGGGCTATGATATGCTGCTGTGGCTGTCAGGCTTGAGGGCCGTGCCAGAGCAGCTCTATGAGGCGGCCAGGATCGACGGGGCAGGAGCCCTGGACCGGTTCCGCTATATCACCGTACCCTGCTTAAAGGGCACAGCCAGGCTGGTCCTCATGCTCTCTCTGATCAATTCCTTCCAGGTGTTCCGGGAGGCTTTCCTGCTGGCCGGGTCCTACCCGGACGAGAGCATCTATCTGCTCTGGCACCTGTTTGGCCATTGGTCCGCGGCGATGGATGTGCAGAAGATGTGTACGGCGGCCTTCCTGCTGGCGGCGGCAGGGGCCGCGGTGCAGTGGTGTTGTCTGTGGGGTGGGGAAAAGGTCCGCGGAAGGATCGAAATGTAAAAAAACACCAAAAGGAGTCGTAGGAGAGCCGGAGCAGAGATAGAGGGAAGGAGGCAGGATGCGTATGTGGAGAAAAGGAAGATGCTGCCGGGGTCTGAAAAAGATGCAAAGGAAGGTCTTTCGGTCAGCTGGACATTGCCTTTTGGCGGCCCTCTCGCTCCTTATCCAGATCCCAGTGCTCCTGCTGGTGACGGCCTCCTTTATGCCGAAGGATGAGCTGCTGTACCGCTATGCCCAGCCCCTGGGGATGGGCGCGGCGGCGGTGCGGGCGGCCCTGATCCCCACCTATCTGACCCTGGAGGGCTATGGGCAGGTCCTCCTGCGCTCCCGGGGCTTTTTTGTGATGTTCTGGAATACCTGCCTCCAGACCGGCCTCCTGGTGCTGGGGCAGATGGCGGTGGGGATACCCGGGGCATGGGCCTTTGCCCAGGTCCCTTTTCGGGGCAGGGATAAGCTGGCCAGGCTGTATATCCTGCTGATGCTCTTGCCCTTCCAGGTCACAGAGGTGTCCGCGTACCTGGTGCTGGACCGGCTGGGGCTCTTAGACACCCATCTGGCGGTGATCCTGCCAGGGATCTGGTCGGCGTTCCCGGTCTTTATCATGAGCCGTTTCTTCCAGGCGATCCCCAGGGCTATGCTGGAGGCGGCCCGGCTGGATGGGGCGGGGGAGCTGGGGGTCCTTTTAAAAGTAGGGATCCCGGTGGGGAAGCCTGGGATCGTGACCGCCTGGATGCTGGGCTTTTTTGAGAGCTGGAACAACATAGAACGGCCATTGGCTTACATAAAGGATCCGGCCCTCTGGCCCTTATCCCTCTATCTCTCTAAGATCCGGGGCCAGCAGGGAGCCGCGGCCTTCGCGGCCTGTGCGATCGCCATGGTGGTGCCGGTGCTCTTTTATCTCAATGGGCAGGAGGAGCTGGAGCAGGGGATCTGCCTGGATGGGGTGAAGGAGTGAAGAGACGGTCGTTCATCACAGGTTGGCCAGAGAGCCGCCGCTGCATGACAGCCGGCGTGGTGTGGAGCGCAGCGAAAGGCGGAGAAGGAGCGGGAGACAGGGGGAGAGGAGAAGGAGCGGGAGACAGGAGGAGAGGAGAAGGAGCGGGAGACAGGAGGAGAGGATCGTGAGAAGGGAAGAGATGTGAGAAGGGGATGAGGAAGGAGGCGACGGACCGGATGGAACGGCGCAGGGTATACCGCCGGCTCTTGGCGGGTTTTTTTATGGCGATGGCAGGTTTTACCCTGCTGTCCAGGATCTACGACAGCCGGGTCGTGCCTAAGGTCCATGTGGTCTATGTCCAGTCAAAGAAGGTGCGGACGGTCATCGAGGGCAGCGGGCAGGTGAAGGCGGCGGAGGCGGTCTTCTGCCCGGTGGAGCCGGACCTCCTCATACAGTCCGTAGCGGCCCTGCGGGGGAGCCAGGTAGAGGCGGGGGATGTGCTGTTCTGCTACGACGGGGAGAGCCTCCGTAAAGAGCGGGAGGTACGCAGAAGGGCATGGGAAAAGGCGGAGCTGGCGATCGCGAAGGAACAGCTGGACGGCCAGGGTATCTCCACCGGGGATGGGGAGGGCGGCTGGCGTGATGGGGCTTTACGCGCAGAGACAGGCCCTACCCAGGGAGAGCTGGCGGCTCAGGAGGCGGCATTTGCCGCCCGGGCTCTGGAAGAGGGGCAGGCGGAGTATGAGGCGGCGCGGATCGCCTGTGAAGAAAAGAAGCAGGCTCTTAAGGAGGCCTATGCCTATAAAGAGGAGCTGACCAGGGAGGAGCTTTTGCGGGCCGTGGAGCAGGAGCTGGCATCGGGCCAGCGGACATTGGACGGGGCCGAGAACAGCAGAGAGGAGGCGATCCGGGAAGCCCAGCGAAAGGTGGAGGATCTAGAGGAGGAACTTTTGCGGCTGGAGGAGGGCGGTGACGAAAGGGCCATCCAGCAGGCGATCGGCCGTCTGGACCGGGCCAGAGAGGATGTGCGGGCCGTCCGGGAGCAGTGGGACCTGCAGCTGGACGGGGCGATCGCCGGGATGGATGTGTCCGAGGAGAGCGAGGCGAAGATCCTGGCCGGGAGGACCACGGCCCAGCTGGCTTTAAAGGAGGAGTACGAGGCGGCACTGGAGCGGGAGGACGCGATCCTTGAGGAGGAACGTAAGAAGGTGGAGGCGCTGGCCCTGGCTTTGGAAAAGGCCCAGCTGGCCTGGTCCAATGGGCTGCGGGAGGATGAGGCCGCCCGGCTGGACGCCCAGCAGAAAATACGCCTGTCAGAGCTGACCCAAAAGGAGCTGGAGCTGGACCGGGATGTGGCTCTAGAACGGCTCCAGCGGATCGAGGCGCTGATCTTGGAGGGCGGGATCGTCCGGGCCGGGACAAAGGGGACCGTGACGGTCCAGGAGATGACGCCGGGAAAATGGACCACCGGAGACGAGCTGGTGGAGATCGGGGTAGGCGGCCTGACCTTCCAGGGGACCTTCCCTACCGAGGGGGAAGAAGGCGGGCAGAGTGCCATCCTCTATCCGGGGGATACGGTGACCCTCCACCTTCCGGGACGGACCGGCTCCCTTGAGGTCCAGGTCCGTCTGGTGGACTTGATCGGAGGAGAGGGCCAGGGCAGCTTTCTGGCAGATCTTAAGGAGGGCGTATTGCCCATAGGGGCGGTAGCCGACCACAGCTGTGCCAGGGAGTCCGCCATGTACGAGCAGGTCCTCCCGATCAAGGCGCTGCGAAAGGATGCCGGCGGCTACTTCTGCCTGGCGGCCCGGGAACAGGAAAGTGTCCTGGGGCGGGAGACCGTGGCGGAAAGAGTGGACTTGACCCCAGTCCTCTGGGGGAAGGAGGAGGTGGCGGTAGAGGGTCTGCTCTTTCGGGAGGATCCGGTCATCGTCAAGGAGAAGGAGGAGATCTTGGCGGGGGACCGGGTGCGGGTGGTGACAGAGGCGGAAAAGTGATCTCGTATCGGAGAAACGAAAGGGTGCCTTATGCGGGAGACCTGTATATTTTTAAGTGGACAGGAACGCCAGATCATTGTATGATCATGGGAAGAGGGCGGAAGACTTTCACGATACGAAAGGGGAAAAGATGAGAAGGTTATTTCAAAGATTGCAGGAAGTATTGGGAAATGGGGACGGAGCGGTCCTGGTGACGGTGATCGCCAGTTCTGGCTCCACGCCGCGGGGAGCCGGATCCAGGATGCTGGTGAAGGCTGACGGGAGAGTCTGCGGCACGATCGGCGGCGGCGCGGTGGAGTACCGGGCGGAGCAGATCGCCGTGGAGGCGATCAAGGAGAAGACCTCCTACGTGAAGGGGTTTACCCTGACTAAGAACCAGGTGTCGGATATCGGCATGATCTGCGGCGGCGATGTGGTGGTGTATTTCCAGTATATCTCGCCGGAGGACGAGAAGGCCCGGGACTATTGCACACAGGTCCTGGCGGCGCTTGAGCGGGATGAGGACAGCTGGATCGTCCTGGATATCACCGATGCTACCTGCTGGCAGGCGGGGCTCTATGACCATACAGATGGGCTGACCGGGATCGGCGGAGGCGGCCAGGCACCGACCCTTCCCCGGGAGATGTTCGGGACCACTGCCCGCCAGTATGAGGTAGACGGCCGGAAGTATTATGTGGAGCCCCTGGTGCGGGCCGGACAGGTCTATGTGTTCGGCGGGGGCCATGTGGCTCAGGAGCTGGTGCCGGTGCTGACCCACGTAGGATTCCGGTGTGTGGTCATGGACGATAGGGAAGCTTTTGCCAACCCACAGGTGTTCCCTGACGCCCAGGAGACCGTGGTGGGCGATATGGGGAAGATCGCAGACTATCTCACGATCAAGGAAGCGGATTATGTCTGTATCATGACCAGGGGCCATAAGGCAGACTATGAGGTCCAGCGGCAGGTGCTGGCCTGCCATCCCCGCTATATCGGGGTCATCGGCAGCCGGAACAAGATCGGAGCGGTCACGGAAAAGCTGCTGGCAGACGGATTCTCGCTGGAGGAGATCCAGAGCTGCCACATGCCGATCGGGACCCGGATCTACGCGGAGACACCGGCGGAGATCGCCATCAGCATCGCAGGCGAGATGATCGCGGTCCGGGCGGGGCATTGATAAGGGTGCTGTAAAGATAAGATCAGGAAGACCTGGGATCTGCTATAAATAGGCGATCCCGGGTTTTTTTGATGGAGAGAGATCGCTTGACAGTTTTTGGGGTAGAACTATATAATGGAAGGCAGGAGGATCCTGTATGGGAAGGACCACGATGAGACCGTTCAGGAGATGGTGGGTACGAGGTTATGGAGCGATCAGGGTCCAGGCGTTGATCTGTCCGGTTGAGGGTCAGCCTGGGGATTGAGGAGACGGGACGGGGCATATATTGGAGAAAGGGAACGGTGGAGAGATGGAGCGGAGGATCATCCAGATCGATGAGGAAAAATGTAACGGCTGCGGCGCCTGTGCGGCAGCCTGCCATGAAGGAGCGATCGGCATGATCGACGGGAAGGCCAGGCTCCTTCGGGATGACTATTGCGACGGTCTGGGCGACTGCCTGCCGGAATGCCCCACAGGAGCGATCTCCTTTGTGGTGCGGGAGGCGGCAGCCTATGACGAGGCGGCTGTGCAGGCGGATAAAGCGAGAAGGGCGAAGGAGCAGAAGGCGGTCGTGCCGCCGGTCCATGGAGGGCCGGGAGGCTGTCCCGGGGAACAGGCGCGGCGGATGGACCAGAAAGAGGCCGGCCACCGGGAGAATGTGCCGGGAGGTGTTGGCTGTCAGGAGCCGCTCACATCAGAGGCCGGAGCGGCGGCGTACAGGGCGCAGTCCCAGCTGGGGCAGTGGCCGGTGCAGATCAAGCTGGCTCCGGTGCGGGCTCCTTATTTTGAGGGGGCGGAGCTTTTGGTGGCGGCAGATTGTACGGCCTATGCCTATGCCGGCTTCCATCAGGACTTTATCCGGGGGAAGATCACCCTCATCGGCTGTCCGAAGCTTGATGCCATCGACTATAGCGAGAAACTGACCCAGATCATCCGGGAAAATGATATCCGCAGTGTGACTGTCGTCCGCATGGAGGTACCTTGCTGCGGCGGTCTGGAGATGGCTGTGAAGAAGGCCCTGCAGGACAGTGGGAGATCCATCCCATGGCAGGTGGTGACAGTCTCTATAGAGGGGAAGATCCTGGACTGTTAACAAGGAGCGCCATCTGTTGGACAAGGAGAAAGGAGAGAAGACATGGCCTATATCAAAAATATCGAGCATGACACCGTCCTGCCATTAGCAGGAGAGATCCAGGTACAGAAAGGACAGGTGGTCAGCAAGACCATGGCCCAGAACAAGGCGGTGAGCATCACCCTGTTCGCCTTTTCAAAGGATGAGGAGATCAGCACCCATGATTCTGAGGGCGACGCCATGGTCCAGGTGCTGGAGGGCGTAGGCCGGTTCACCGTGGGTGGCAGGGAGCATATCTGTAAGGCGGGGGACGTGCTCGTCATGCCGGCCAAGGTCCCCCATGCAGTGTACGCGGTGGAGGACTTTAAGTGGATCTTGACCGTGGTGTTCCCGGCGGACCGGAGCGTGTAGGAGAAAGGACGGCGGTGCAAGGACTGAAGAGAAAAGAGGTAACAGCCCAATGCATCTGGACTGTTACGAGAAGAGAGTTAAGGAAGACGGATGAGGAGCTGCGAAAGAGGAAAGGATAAGACGACGATGGATGAGATGGAGAGAGCACAGAAGCTGGAACAGTTCCGTGCCTGGGTCTTAGGGCAGGAGAACGGAGCCTGCCAGATGTATGAGAAGGCCGGGAGCCAGAGCCGGAAGATCGTCCTGGAGGCCGAGGGGTGCCGGGGTGAGGTGGCATTTTATCCCCAGGAGATCGTGGAGCTGTGTGTGATCAGCGGAGCGGAGGATGAGCACGTCTTTTACCTGCATTTCCAGATGAGCAGCTTAGACTATGCCAAGGAGCGCTTCCAGGAGATGCGGGAGGCCATGGATACCCTGGCGGTAAAACAGCCGGTGAAGGTCCTTTTAAGCTGCTCCTGCGGGATGACCACCTATTATTTCGTTGATAAGCTGAACCAGACGGCAAAGCTCTTGGATCTGGATTACACCTTCCGGGCGGTGTCCTATACCCGCCTCTACAGCGAAGGGAGCCAGTATGACGCGATCTTTTTAGCTCCCCAGGTAGCTTATCTGTGCGAGTCGGTGAAGAAGACCCTGCGCCACACCTGTGTGCAGGCGATCCCGCCAAAGCTCTACGCCTCCTACGATGTCCGGCAGTTTTATGAGCTTTTGGACCATACCCTGCTGCGTGACCGAGTGGCCAGGAGCCTCCCGAAGCCGGCTCCATCGCCCTTGACCTGTACCTGCGACCTGCCCTGCAAGGTGCTGACGATCGCATTCATCCGGGAAGGCAGGGAGAAGGTCCGGGCAGCGGTCCGGGTGTATGAGCGGGACGGCCGGATCGTCTATGACAGCCGGGATGTGATGAAGCCCCGTTTTACGATCGACGACCTGAAGGATATCTGTGATATCGCCTTTGCGCTCCACCCCGATATCGGGTCGATCAGCATCACCATGCCCGGGCTCATCAATGAGGAGGGGGTGTCCTTAAAGCTGTTCCAGATGGAGCGCACGGATGTCTCCGGACAGCTTTCGGCCAAATATGGAGTGCAGATGATCATGGAAAATGACGCCAACTGTATCGCGATCGGCTACCACGCCTCCCAAAAGCGTTTCCAGTCCCTGTCGGTCCTGTTCCAGCCGGTGATCGGGCAGGTCGGGGGGATCGGGAGCATCCACGAGGGGCAGCTGATCAAGGGCCTTAGGAACGTGGCCGGGGAGATCCAGTACATGCCGATCATCCATGATTCCATCCTAAACCCCTTATGGGGGACCCCGGAGGGGGCCAGGCAGCTGGCGACCCAGTATCTGGCCTCGGTGGTCAGCATCTTAGGACCAGAGCTGATCGTGCTGGTGGGCAAGCTGTTCTGGGATACGGAGAAGCTGCGGGAGGAGCTGGTGCAGATCATCCCGGAGAGCTATGTGCCGGAGATCCGCCATGTGGACGATATCCGGGAGTATATGCTCTTAGGCGCCACCCTGGCGGGGACCAGGGCCTTGGAGAAAGAACGGGCCGAGAAGAGCGGTATGGAGAAAGAGCAGACCGCAAAAGACAAGGTCCGGAAGGGACGGACAGAGAAGAGCGGCGTTTGGAAGGATGAGACCGAGGAAGAGCGGGTCGCGGGAGTGACAGGGAGGCAGGAGGTTTATGGCAAATAAGGTATATGCGCTGTCCGATCTGCACGGGCATTACGATATCCTGCTGGCTATGCTGGAGAAGATCCATTTTGACCACACGGACCAGCTGTATATCCTGGGCGACTGCAACGACCGGGGGGAGAAGGCCATGGAGATCTATGACTTCATCCGGCAGCACCCGGACAATATGGTCTTATTGAAGGGGAACCACGAGCTGATGATGAGGGATTTCCTGTTAAAGAAGGACTGGGAGTGTCCCCGGGGCAGGCTCTGGCAGTCCAACGGCGGAGCTAAGACCATGGAACAGATGGAGCGCTTCCTCCAAAAGGACTGCAGCTGCCACAAGGAGTTCCAGGAGAAAAAGGAGGACTTCCATCACTGGCTGATCGACTATGTGAACGCCCTGCCCAGCTTTATCCAGCTGAACGTAGGGGGCCAGGCCCTGGTGCTGATCCATGCGGGGATCAACCCGGAGGCCCCCCTAGAGGAGCAGGACGAGGAGATCTGCGCCTGGGTCCGGGACTGGTTCTATCTGTCCCCGGCCATCAAGGGGAAGACGATCGTGTTCGGCCACACGCCCTTGTGCTATATCAATGGGGATAAGAGCTACGATGTATGGTTCGACCCGATCTACCAGGACAAGGTGGGGATCGACGGGGGTCTGGGGCCATTTGATGACGGCCAGCTCAACTGTCTCTGCTTAAATGATATGTCGGTGACGGTGATCAAGAAGGAGGAGTATCAGCGGAAAAGGGAGGGGATGTGACATGGATGCATTGTTGTCGAGGATCTTGAAATATCTGAACGGAGCCTTGTTCTGCGACGACTACTACCGGTTCTGCACCTATCTGGTGGACCATTACCTGGAGCTTCTGGAGCGGGAGGTGACCCAGGAAGAGGTGGTCCGGGGGGCGAAGATCCAGGATGAGCAGCATATGCTGGACTTCATGCACCGTCTCACCTGCACGACAGGCTGGGAGGCTTTCCAGAAGATCCTGATCCAGCATCATATGGTACGCTTGGATCAGATCCGGGGCCGGATGGTGGGGCTGCGGGCCAAGGATATCGTGGCGGAGATGAAAAAGGATGTCTCCGACGAGGAGATGCTGGCCCATGTATCCATGATCTGTGAGGAGATCGACAGGCACGAGAGGATCGTGCTGATCGGCGCCCTCTATCCCATGTCCATCGCGGTGGAGTTCCAGACGGACCTGATCATCTTCGGGAAAAATGTGGTCCAGTTCCACAGCTTTGACCCGGATATGGAGTTTTCAGAGAAGGATCTTGTGATCTTCATCTCGGCCACGGGCAGGGCCATGAACGGCTTTTTAGCGTCCAGGGGCGACCTGCACCCGGAGCGGGCCCACAGCCTGCTGATCACCCAGAACCCGGTCTATACCATGGAGGAGCATAAGGTCAGCGATCATGTGCTGAAGCTTCCGGGGCGGTTCGACGGGCTGCGGTTCAATCAACAGCTGATGCAGATCTTCGACTTGCTGCGGATCAAGTATTATCAGCAGTATTACCTGGGCGACGGCTGAGGATCGTTACTTTTTACGATCATGCCGACCGCAGGTTAGGCGAGGGTGCATGATCGGATGCCGAAGATCAAGTGAGCAGCAGGTTGTAAGATCTGTCTCCTGGAGCAGATAGCCGATCTTTTGCGGCATGTCGATGGGAGAGAGCTGGCTTGTGTGCAGGGGAACGAAAGATCGCAGAAAACGGAGGAAGAGATGGAGTGTCGGGAAGCGGAGCGGCTGGTCATGCCTTACATCCAGGACCAGCTGTCCGGACAGGAGCTGGAGGATTTTCTGGAGCATGTGGAAGGATGCCCCGGCTGCCAGGAGGAGCTGGAGATCTACTTTACGGTGGAGGTGGGCCTAAAGCAGCTGGAGGAGGAGAGCGGCAGCTACAATATCAAAGGGGAGATGGAGGCTTCTCTGGAGGCCTCCCGCCAGAAGGTGCGGCTGGCGAGGCTGTTCAAGATCGTGTACTATGCGGTGGACACGCTGACGGCGCTGGGGATCGCCAGCACCATCCTCCTGCAGCTGCGCATCTGGATCTTCCCATAGCCAGGGAACGGGGCTCTCTATGTGATCTGTGTGGGGGCAGTGCTGTTGGGGGAGATGCTGTGTGCAGGAAGTGCCGCATGAGGCGTTGCCGTGTGCAGAGATGCTGTGTGGGGCATTGCCGTGTGCAGAGATGCTGTGTGGAGCGTTGCCGTGTGCAGAGATGCTGTGTGGAGCGTTGCCGTGTGCAAAGCTGTTGCGTGTGGGAAGTGCCGCGCGAGGCGTCTTTGCGCAGCATGGAAGGTGGATGAGAGAAAGGATAGGATATGGAAAAACTGGTATTGATAGACGGACACAGTATCTTAAACCGCGCTTTTTATGGGGTCCCGGATCTGACAAACCCGGAAGGGCTCCATACGAACGCGGTTTACGGCTTTTTGAACATCATGTTCAAGATCCTGGATGAGGAGAAGGCGGACCATCTGGCGGTGGCATTTGACCTAAAAGAGCCCACCTTCCGCCACAAGATGTACGAGGCCTATAAGGGGACCAGGAAGCCTATGCCCCAGGAGCTGGCGGAGCAGGTGCCGCTGATCAAGGAGGTCTTATCGGCCATGCAGATCCCGATCCTCACCTTGGCCGGGTATGAGGCGGATGACATCCTGGGTACAGTGGCCAAGCAGTGCCAGGCCAGCGGCAAGGAGGTGTCGATCATCTCCGGGGACCGGGACCTTTTACAGCTGTCAGACGAGAAGATCAAGATCCGCATCCCTAAGACCAGCCGGGGGAATACGCAAGTTTACGATTACTATCCGGAGGATGTCAAGCGGGAGTATCAGGTGACCCCGGTGGAGTATATCGATGTGAAGGCGCTGATGGGCGACGCCTCGGACAATATCCCCGGTGTGCCTTCCATCGGGGAGAAGACGGCCACGGCGATCATCGCCGCCTACGGGAGCATCGAGAACGCCTATGCCCATCTGGAGGAGATCAAGCCGCCCAGAGCGAAGAAGGCGTTGGGCGAGCATTACGATATGGCCCAGATGAGCAAGACCCTGGCCACGATCTGCATCGACTGCGGGATCGGGTTCTCCTATGAGGATGCCAAGATCGAAAACCTGTATACACCGGAGGCCTATCAGTGCATGGCGCGGCTGGGCTTTAAGTCCCTCCTGTCCCGTTTTGGCGCGGCTGCAGTGGAGGAGGATACCCGGCTGGAGGACAGCTTTACCGTCACCGATAGCAAAGAGGAGGCTAAAGTCTGGATCGAGAAAGCCAGAAAGGCTGCCCGCGACGGCCGGGTGGGGCTGCAGATCTTGACCTGCAAAAAGGAAGCGGCGGTGGAGCAGCTGGCCTTTTCCTTTGATCCGTCCGGCCAGATGACCTTTGGCGGGATGCGTGACAGTGGTGGGAAGAGCGCCGGGGCCGGAACGGCTGGGACAGACGAGGAAAGTGCTGGAGCAGGCGTGGCTGGGAACGCCTCGGGACAGGCGGCAAAGCCTTGGATGCTGGATCCGGACAGGAGCTGGAGAGTGACCGGCGCGGCCCTGTCCCTGGGGAAGGAGACGGTCTGTATCAAGACCGGGGATGAGGTCACAGAGGAGTGGCTGGCGGGCAGCCTCCGCCAACTGATCCTGGAGGAGAAAACCGGGCCAGAGTGGTTACCAGACAGCATCCGCCAGTTAGTTCCTGGCAGGAAGGCAGGACCAGAGTGGTTACCAGACAGTACCCGTAAGCTGATCCTGGAGGCCGGAGGCCATATCTGGGTGCCGGACCTTAAAAGCCTCCTCCCGGTCCTCGACCTGGACTATGGGGCCGCTGTGCTGGACGGAGGTGTGGCCGCCTACCTGCTGGACCCGCTAAAGGCCAGCTACGGCTATGACGATCTGGCCAGAGACTACTTAGGGCTGACCCTCCCTTCGGAAAAGGAGCTGTTTGGAAAGCTCCCGGCAGGAAAAGCTTTGGGGGACGGCGATGAGAAGGCAGCGGTCTGCGCCTGCTACATGGCCTGCGCGGTGTGCCGGGCAGCCGAAAAGCTGGAGACCAGGCTCAAGGAGACCGGCATGTGGGAGCTGTACCTGACGATCGAGATGCCTTTGATCTACAGCCTCTACCACATGGAAACGGCAGGTGTCAAGGTCCGGCGGGCGGCGCTAAAGGAGTACGGGGACAAGCTGAAGGTGCAGATCGGGGAACTGGAGGAACAGATCTACGCAGATTGCGGCCAGGTCTTCAATATCAACTCCCCTAAGCAGCTGGGTGAGATCCTTTTTGAAAAGATGCAGCTAAAAGGCGGCAAGAAGACCAAGACCGGCTATTCCACGGCGGCGGATGTATTAGAGAAGCTGGCCCCGGAGGTGCCGGTGGTGCAAAAGATCTTAGATTATCGACAACTGACCAAGCTAAACTCCACCTATGCGGAGGGGCTGGCGGTCTTTATCGGTGAGGATGAGCGGATCCACGGCACCTTTAACCAGACGATCACCGCTACCGGGCGGATCAGCAGCACGGAGCCCAACCTCCAGAACATCCCGGTGCGGATGGAGCTGGGGAGGGAGATCCGGAAGGTCTTTGTGCCGGAGGAGGGCTATGTGTTCGTGGACGCGGATTACTCCCAGATCGAGCTGCGGATCCTGGCCTCCCTTTCCGCAGATCAGCGGCTGATCGAGGCCTATGGCCAGGCCCAGGACATCCACGCGATCACGGCCTCCCAGGTGTTCCACATCCCTCTGGAGGAGGTAACGCCCTTACAGCGGCGGAACGCGAAGGCCGTGAACTTCGGCATCGTCTACGGGATCAGCGCCTTTGGCCTTGGGGAGGACTTAAGCGTTTCCCGAAAGGAAGCCCAGGAATATATCGACCTGTACTTCCAGACCTATCCCGGCGTGAAGGCCTATCTGGACCAGCTGGTGGCAGAGGGGAAGGAGAAAGGCTATGTGCGCACCCTCTACGGCAGGAGGAGGCCGATCCCGGAGCTAAAGTCCAGCAATTTCATGCAGCGTTCCTTCGGAGAGCGGGTGGCCATGAACTCCCCGATCCAGGGGACGGCGGCCGATGTGATGAAGATCGCCATGATCGGGGTGGACCAGGAGCTTGAGAAAAGGGGCCTGCGGTCCAGGATCGTGCTCCAGGTCCATGACGAGCTGCTGATCGAGACCTGGAAGGAAGAGACCCAGATCGTCAAGGAGATCCTGGAGGACAAGATGAAGCATGCCGCAGAGCTAAAGGTGGCGCTGGAGGTAGAGGCTAAGGAAGGGGATTCCTGGTTCGCGGCCAAGTGAGCCTGGGAATCTGCAGATAGGACGAGGAGGAAAAGAGACAGATGCTGGAACGGACAGGCTTTATGCCGATCCCCTATCTGAAAAAGACAAGCTACACCGGCAGTTATCAGGGCATGCGTTTTAAGATGGAAAAGGCTCGGTCAGGAGATGGGGAGTCGGAGAAGGATGTGCTCCGGGTGACCCACTGGCCGGAGCCATTTGGATATGATGCCACAAAAGAGGAGCTGAAGACCCGGATGGATACATCTTTTGATGAAGAAGGGATCCGCAAAGGGATCGATTGGCTGAACAAGGAGTATGGCGAGCGATATCTGGCGGAATAGTAGAGAGCTGGCAGAGTAGGAGAGAGCGGGATGCGGATGCGTTTGACAAGAGATTTTTATCACCGGGATTGCCTTGAGGTGGCCCCGGACCTGGTGGGAAAGGTTTTGGTGCGTACCTTAGAGGATGGGAGCCAGCTAAGGCTCAGGATCTCGGAGACCGAGGCCTACAGGGGAGTAGAGGATACGGCCTGTCATGCTCACAAAGGACGGACCAAACGGACCGAGATCCTCTACCGGGAGCCGGGGCGGATCTATGTGTACCTCTGCTATGGGGTCCATTGGCTCTTAAATATCGTGACCGGGGAAAAGGACGCGCCCCAGGCGGTGCTGATCCGGGCCTGTGTGGACGCAGAGGGGCCGGGGAAGCTGACCAAACGGCTCCAGGTGGACAAGACCTTTAACGACACCTCCATCCTGACCCAGAAACGGCTCTGGATCGAGGATGACGGAAAACGCTATGTGATCGAGCCGGATACCCGGGTGGGGATCGGCTATGCCAGCGAGGAGGACCAGGCCAGACTCTGGCGGTACAAGCTAAGGGCAGAGCGGATCGGCGGGGTGTGCGTGGGGGATCATCAAGGGCAGCCTTGGCAGGCCGGCAGTACAGTGCCTGCGTCACAGAACGATCAGGAAAGCGTCTTGTTCCAGATGGGGACCCCTAAAGAGGCTGCAGGCAGAAAGAGCGTGCGCAGGATCGGGGTGACCGGCGGCGTGGGCGCGGGAAAGAGCCGGGTCCTGGAGTGGTTGGAAAAAGAGCGGGGCGCGACGGTCATCCGCACAGATGATGTGGCCAGGACGCTGATGGAGCCGGGAGAGGCAGGGTACTGCCGGGTGGTGGAGACGCTGGGGGATCCTTTTATCAAAGAAGACGGCACCATAGACCGCCCTGCTCTGGCTAAGATCATCTTCCAGGACGAAAAAGCCAGGGAGCTGGTGGATCAGATCACCCATCCATTGGTCTGGGAGAGGCTGGAGCGGATGTTGGAGGCTGTGGAAGATCGATATACGGCAGAAGATCGACAGGTGGCGGGAGATGGCTGGATAGAAGAGGCTGGATGGATAGCGGGAAGCAGACAAGCTGTAGATCGAAAAGGGCCCCATGTGCAGGCTGCCCTTGTGGTGGTGGAATCCGCGCTTTTTGACAAGACTGCCCTCCGTTTTTTGGATGAGATGTGGTATGTGTACGCGCCGGAGGAGGTGCGGATCCAGCGCCTGATGGCCAGCAGGGGGTATAGCCTGGAGCGATGCCAGGCTATGCTGGAGTGCCAGCCCGAGGACGAGGTGTTCTGCGGGATGGCCAGCTATATCATCGATAATGGCGGGGCGTGGGAGGATGCGGTCCGGCAGCTGGAGTGGGTGAGCAGGCCGT
Organism: uncultured Lachnospiraceae bacterium; assembly: GCA_910585635.1. Lineage (GTDB taxonomy): Bacteria > Bacillota > Clostridia > Lachnospirales > Lachnospiraceae > Caccovicinus. The sequence continues at coordinate 91,842 of CAJUFE010000008.1, forward strand.
GTTGTGAGTATCTTCGGAGGCATTGTGGGAGGCCTTAACGGGCTGATCACATTAGCCCAGAAGTGTAAACCTTACATAAAGCGGCACAAGGAAGAGACAGAAAAAGACCCATCAGCAAGCCCGCCAGCGACTGATGGGTCGATCGGCGATCATGAAAGTGATCGTTGATCTTCTAAAGGCGGCAGTTTTATCGCCGCCTCTCTTCAATTTTATGATAGCATTTTACCAGGGGGGTGTCAAGGGAAGATCCGTTCGATGGTGGATCTATTTAGAAAAATTTTACTGGATTTTTTTGTAAAACCATGATATACTCATATCAACTCTATTGAACGATCCAGGGCTGATCATGAGCGTATCGCCTCGTATCGTAGGTTGTATGGGCGAAGAGAAGGCTATTGTCTACGATGCGGAAAAAGGATATACTATAGATGAGCCCTGTGTGTGCTGCTGACACAGGAGGAGATATGGGAAAAGGAACACAAGGGATAAATGGAGGCCAAGGTGCGGTCGGAGCAGACGACAGGACAGATAAAGGCCGAGGGGGAAAGGATATCTTGGACGAGGGCAGATCTCAAGAGACTGGGAAGGACTATCCTTGGGAGGATCGAGCACTGAAAGCGGCTGCACAGCTTATGGGTGAGGAGCTTCTGCCCCTCTTGGGGGAGATTGGGAGGATGAAGCAGATCGCACCTACAGAGCAGGTCTATCTGGAGGTCAAGGATCTCCTGGCAGATTTTAATTATGAGATGGAGGATGGGAGCTGGCGTCATTTGGAGTTTGAGAGTGACAGAATCACGAAAAAGGACCTGCGCCGTTTTCGCGCCGATGAGGCGGTGATCAGTTACCAGTATGAAGTGGATGTGATCACCTGCGTTCTATGTAGTTCTACTGTCCGGGATCTGATGCGGGAGCTGTGCCAAGGGGAGAGCATCTACCGGGTGAGGCTCATCCGGATGAAAGACAAAGATGCGGATGCCGTCATCCATGAACTAGAAAGAAAGCAGACGGCAGAGCGGGGCCTGGAGCGGATGGAGCTATTGGAGCTACTGTTATCTCCGCTGATGGGCGGTCAGATGTCTCAAGGGGAACGGATCAAAAAGGGTTTAGGACTCCTGGAAAAGGAGCGGGAGTATCTGGTAGAGGATGAGCTGATCCGGATGCAGTCCGTGCTGTACGCCTTCGCGATGAAGTTTTTGAAAAAGGAAGAGATAGGGGAGATAAGGGGGGTATTGAAGATGACGATATTGGGACAGATGCTGATGGAGGACGGGAGAGCAGAAGGAAGAGAAGAAGGCGAAGGACGTGTGAACCAGCTGAACCGGAAGCTGATAGCGGAAAAACGATATAACGATCTGGAGAGAGCCGCCATGGACCGGGCATTCCAGGAGGAGCTTTATGAGCGGTATGGGCTTTGAAATGCTTGAACGTCCTTTTTTATATCGGTCTAAAAGGATGGAGGTGGATGTGCTATGCCGATGATCAATAGAGAACACAAGGACCGGCTGTTCAGCTTTTTGTTCGGGAGTGAGACGAATAAGGAATGGACGCTCAGCTTATATAATGCGGTGAACGAGACCTGTTATACAGACCCAAAAGAGGTCCACTTTACAACGATCGAAGATGTCATCTACATGGGGATGAAGAACGACCTGTCGTTCATCCTGTTCTATGTCATGAACATCTACGAGCAGCAGAGCACATTTAACCCCAACATGCCGGTCCGCCAGCTGATGTACGCGGGGAAGCTCTATGACAAGTATATCCACATGAACCGGCTGAACATCTATGGGAAGAAGCAGGTGCGGCTCCCGATCCCCAAGCTGGTGGTCTTTTATAACGGGACAGAGGGAAAGGGAGATGCGGTCCTAAAGCTGAGTGATGCCTTTGAAAAGAAAGGGGAAGGCCGATCCGCAGAGCCGGATATCGAGGTGAAGGTCCGGATGATCGACATCAACTATGGGAAGGATCAAAAGATGATGAGGGCCTGCCGCCCGTTGGCGGAATATGCGTGGTTGGTCCAGCAGATCCGAAAGGAGGAGAAGATCCGGAAGGATATCGAGGCCGCGGTGGATGCGGCCCTTGACGCGATGCCGGGAGATTTTTTGATCAGACCGTTCCTGATCGGGAACAGAGCGGAGGTGAAGGATATGTGTATCACGGAGTATAATGAGGCACAGACGATGCAGATGTTCAGAGAAGAAGGAAGGGAAGAGGGAAGAGAAGAGGGAAGAGAAGAAGGAGAAGGACGTGTGAACCAGCTGAACCGGAAGCTGATAGCGGAAAAAAGATATGGGGATCTGGAGCGTGCCGCCATGGACCGGGCGTTCCAGGAGAAGCTTTATGAGCGGTATGGGCTTTAATGACAAGAGGGATAGTGGGTAGATCGTAAAAGGTTTTTACTATATATAAAAAAGACGACTCCTGTGACTGTATGTAGCTACAGTCATGGGAGTCTTTTTCTTTTTGTAGATCCTGCTATGATCTTATATTTTTTTATCTGTATAGGAAAATAAGAGCTTTAGGACATTGACCGCCATTTCCTTTTCTGCGGCAATCCGGCCTTGCAGCAGTTGGGCGATGCTGCTTAAGATGTGGTCATCATCTTGCTGGATATAGTTGGAAAGCAAGAGATCGATCGTACCCTCTGATCGATGGGCTGGGGTGAGGAACTTATCTAAATGACGATGTTAGGTTGGCAAAGAGAAAGGTGTCCAGTCATGCTGTGGACACCTTTTTCGTGGATTTCCCTCATCTACGAAAGCCAGATCCGAACGATCTTTCATAAAAAAGAAGGATCATCCGATCGATCTTCCTTTCATCTAGGCCATTCTACCACATGTTGAAGGAAAATGCTACTTATTTTTTTGGAGAATATGTAAATATAAGGGATATCAGCGAGGAAAATAGCATAAATAAGGATCTGTGCATGGATTTTGTGGTCAGATAAGGGGTCAGGATCTTTCCTGGAAAAGATGATCGTGGATACTTATCCGATCTGATATCACGGACACGCGCGTGGAAAATAGATTGGTAGAGGTTTTTACCAGAGATATCTGGAGACATTATCCGTCTTTCAGGGTCAGATCGGTGGTCAGTTTTATGGTCAGCTTTATGGTCAGGAAAGGGAGGCCTGGGCTGAGAAGGCGGTGAAGATGGGGAGGCGCAGGGTTGTTTCGAGGATGAGGGAAATCTGCGAAGCAGGGATCGATAGCTTTTTATCTTACTAGAAAACACGGTCGATCTTCTAAAGACCATTTTCGGATCTTCGAAAGGCGATGGGAAGGTGTCCAAAATGAAGACAGCTATAGCGACAGGGCAGACCCCTCAGGATCTGCGGGATGGGAAAAGGCTGATAGCAGGATTTATCGACGCCCAGGTGGTCCGGCGGGGGCTGGACTGGCGCACGGGCGAGGCGTACCGCATCGACCTGGAGCATTTTTATAAATGGTTGGACGGGGAGGGAGCGCGGGAGGCGGGCAGGGATCTGGTGCGAGAAACGGGCAGGGACCCAGCGCGAGAAGCGGTCGGAGACCCAGTGGCAGGAGTCGGACAGGAGCTACAGCAGCCGCAGCCACAATTACAGACAGCTGGCGGTCTCCCGCAGGATGGCCGTGGATGGCAGGAAAAGATGGAAGCCTATCTGGAATATCTGGCTCTGGTGAAAAAGCTGCGCCCTTCTACCGTCGCCAGGAAATATCGGGTGTTCAATTATTATCTCGCGTATCTGGTGCGGGAAGGGCTCCTGCGGGACTGTGGGCCGTTGAAGCTGAGGCGGGCGGCGGGGAGACCGCGGCGAAGAGGCTGGGATGGGGATGGGCTGCAGAGTGCAGATCTCCAGAGAGGCACAGATGGCCTGGGTCATGCCGATGTCTGGAGAGACGCAGACAAGCTCCAGGGACGGAGCCCGGACGGACAGAAAGGTGCAGAGGACTCGGGTGATGCAGGCGGTCCTGGAGATGCACTTGACAGTAAGACATGGAGCGGGCGTCGTGATGCAGATAGGATAGACCGATATGAGCCTAAAGCGGAGCGGATGTCGAAGACCGATGTGGACGCTTTCTTCCTGGCCTTGGAGCGGGAATATAGCGGGCTGGAGAGCGATTTCCGCAAGCGGGTCTGCCTTCGGGATCTGGTGATGATGGAGCTCTTGTTCTACCATGGGATCGAGGTCACGGAGCTTCTGCGGCTGGAGATATCGGACTACGACCGGAAGACCGGTGTGCTGACCGTGCCAAAGAAGAGGGGGAAGACAGAGAGCATCTACCTGTATTCCAGGGCACTGCGGGAGCGGATGGAGCTGTGGATCCGGGAGCATGGGGAGTTCGAGCGGGTGGCGGAGTATAAGGGGAGGATGTTCCTCTCTAAGCTGGGGAGGCCGCTGTCCATGAAGATGGTGATCAATATATTCGAGAAATACCGGGTGCTGGCGGGGATCGAGAAGGAGGTCACGCCCAAGGACCTGAAGGGGTGTATGGGGGAGTATGCAAGGGAATTGATGCGGGAGTGGTGTGGGTGATAGGAAAAAGCCGGACAGGTCCGGTGATGGGGCGGTGTATAGGATGGATGCACATGACAGAGCCCCGATCTGGCGGAGTGAAGTGCTTAAGAGCAAGGAGTGGGATAACGTGAAGACAACGATGCAGGGGAGCCTGATCACAACATTTAGATGTAATGCACATTGCAATATGTGCAATATATGGAAAGAACCTACTAAACCAGCAGAAGAAATCGACTATCGATATTATAAAAAGCTCCCGGCAGGACTGCGGATTAATATCACAGGAGGAGAAGCGACGCTTAGAAAAGATATCGATAAGATATTCGAGGTATTGTATCCAAAGGCTTCACTGTTGGAATTGAGTACAAATGGTTACTATACTGAGAAGATCGTTGAGCTGGCAGAAAGATATCCCAATATCCTCATCCGGGTCAGTCTGGAAGGTCTGCCAAAGCTAAATGACGAAAAACGCGGGATCAAAGATGGGTTCGACCATGCTCTGCGGACGATGCTGGAATTAAAAAAGACGAAGTGTAAGAATATCGGCTTTTCTGTGGTCATCTCCCCAGATAACTATAAGGATCTGGTGCATCTGTACGAGCTCTGTGCAGCACTGGATGTGGAGCTGGGGAATTCGGTGGTGCATAATTCCTGGTATTTCCATAAAGAGGACAACCAGATCACCAGCCAAGAAGCATTGGAAGAACATGAAAAGTTTGTCAAGGCGCTCCTCACATCCAAAAGAAGGAGCTTGAAAGGCAAACTGAAGGATTATGGACGGGCTTATTTCAACAAGAGCATCCACCGTCGTTTGCGCGGTGACGATCATGGCTATAGACCGCCCTGTGGGGCATTGAAAGATTTCTTTTTCATCGACCCTTGGGGCAATGTCTCTCCCTGCAATGGATCGGGGGAAGAATGGATCATCGGGAACATCAAAGAGAACACGTTCGAAGAGATCATGCATTCGACAAAAGCGAAAGAAGCGATGAAGAAGGTCGCCCGGTGTAAAAGGGATTGTGCGTTCATCGTGACAGAACGGCATGATATGGTCAGGCGGCCCTGGAAGCCGATCATCTGGATCATCCGGAACAAGATCAGGATCAGGCAAGGCAGACCGATCTGTTGGTGACCAAAGATGAGGGTATGTGTTATCGGGACAAGAGGTTTTCCACTGATCGAGGGCGGTGTAGAAAAACATTGTGAAGCACTCTACACCGCTATGGCAAAGGATACGGAAGTGATTGTTTTTCGCAGGAGAGCTTATGTGAAAAATGATATGCGTTATAGAGGTATCCGCTTTATCGATCTGCCATCGACAAAGATCCGGGGTGTCGAGACGGTGATCCACTCTTTTCTGGCCTCTTTATATGCGGTCATGGTCCATCCAGATATCGTCCATTACCATAATATCGGCCCGGCTCTTTTTGCGCCGTTGGTCAAGCTGTGGAAGATCCCCATCATCCTGACCTATCACAGCCCCAATTATGAGCATGCAAAATGGGGTGGTTTTGCGAAAAGGCTCCTGCGGTTTAGTGAAAAGGTGGCTTTAAAGTGTGCGGATAAGGTCCTGTTTGTGAACCGCTTCCAGATGGAACGATACCCAAGAGCCATCCAGGACAGATCGGTCTATATCCCAAATGGGATCTGTCCACCAGATCTGACGGAAAAGAAAGATCGTCTAGCCGCATTATCGATCGAGACTGGTAAGTATATCCTGAGCGTGGGGAGGATCACGCCGGAAAAAGGATTTGATACGCTCATCCGTGGGTTCAGGGCAGCAGAGCTTAAAGGGTATAAGCTGGTGATCGCGGGGGGCGTTGAGTTTGAAGATGGCTATATGCAGGAATTAAAGAGCCTTTGTGGGGATGCACCGGTGGTCTTCGCCGGATATGTATATGGCGAGACCCTGGCGCAGCTCTATAAAAATGCTGCGTTATATGTATTAGCCTCCAGAAATGAAGGCTTTCCGCTGGTCCTCCTGGAGGCGATGAGCTATGGGCTGGATATCCTGGTCAGCGATATCCCTGCCACCCATCTGGTGGAGCTGGATGCAGGCGACTATTTCCCAGAGGGGGATTCAGTGGCTTTGGGAAAGATGATCCGGGCAAAGCTGGACCGATGCAAAAAGAGGACATATGATCTGAGCGCATTTGACTGGGGACAGATCGCCGGGCAAGTCGAGACGATCTATAGAGGGTTGAGCGATAAATAGAAGGTCAAGTGATAAATAAAAGGCTAAAAGATCGAGTGAGGGCGGAAAAAAGACCATGAAGATATTGATGATTAATAAGTTTTTATACCCCAAAGGAGGATCCGAGACCTATATGCTGGGTCTGGGCAGTCATCTGCAGGGACAAGGGCATGAGGTCCAGTATTTTGGGATGGAAGATGAAAAACGCTGTGTGGGGAACCGTGTTGGAGCCTACACTTCAAATATGGATCTCCATAGCAGCAAGATCGTCAGGTTTACCTATCCGCTAAAAACGATATACAATGCAGAAGCCAGAAAAAAGATCCGGCTGGTATTAGATGATCTTTGTCCGGATGTATGCCATATCAACAATTTCAACTATCAGCTCACTCCGTCGATCATATTGGAGATCGACAGGTGGCGGCGTCAGACTGGTCATAGATGCAATATCGTGTACACGGCACACGACTATCAGCTAGTCTGCCCGAACCATATGTGCCATAACCCCAATGTGCATAAGAACTGTGAAAGGTGCTTGGGGGGATATTTCATTAATTGTATCCGTGGGAGGTGCATCCATGCTTCTATCCCGAAGTCAGTCATCGGGGCGATGGAAGGGGCCTTCTGGAGGTGGAAAAGGGTATATGAGAAGATCGATACCGTGATCTGCTGTTCACATTTTATGAAGAGTAAGCTAGGCAGCGATCCGGTACTGGCTTCTAAAACAGTGGTGATGCATAACTTTATAGATTGTATATCGGAAGGACCTGTGGAAAAAAAGGACTATGTATTATATTTTGGGAGGTATTCGGAGGAAAAGGGGATAAGGACACTGATACAGGTTTGTAAGCAGTTGCCGGATATCCCGTTCATTTTTGCTGGGGATGGGCCATTGAAAGGGGAACTGGAGGGTATCCCGAACATAAAGGATGTAGGTTTTTTGTCAGGGGAGATATTGAGACAGCTGATAAGCGGAGCAAGGTTCTCGGTCTATCCATCAGAATGGTATGAGAATTGTCCTTTTTCGGTGATGGAGAGTATAGCGTTGGGGACACCTGTTATTGGAGCGGATATCGGGGGGATACCGGAATTGATCGAAGATGGGAAGACTGGAAGGATATTTAAAAGCGGGAGCGAAAGACAGTTAAAAGAAAAGATCTTAGAGTTATGGAAGGATAGAAGAGTAGTGCAAAAATATAGTGAGGATCATAGAGATATTTCTTATGATACTTTATCGCGATATTGTGATAAAGTAATGGGGTATTATAAATAAGGATAGAAACGTGGAAACGGACAGATGGTCTGATGGGATGATCAGATAAAGAAATATGCTCTGCAGAGACCGCGTTTGTAGTACAAGTGAAGGAGCAAGCTTGCCTATGAATGTGCTTGTAGTCAATCCGATCGTTTATACATCGGAAATAAAAACAATAAAAAGAGCAGGATCGATCAAAGATACAATGATCTATGATCTGTGTCTAGCTTTTATGGAGAAGGGGCATCAAGTAGTTTTATATGCTGCAGAGCCATTTAAGCCGCTATCTAAAGAGCGATATCCATTCCAGGTTATCTGGGGCAAGTGCGTGTTTCAGAAGATATGTCAGCCCTATCGGCTTCCATTTATGCCTGGACTGTTTAGATACATAAAGGAACATGAAGATATCGACCTTATCATCTGTAGCGAGGTGTTTTCACTTACTACACTTAATTCTGTCTGGGCGGCTAACAAGAAGGTTATCGTATGGCATGAACTAGCAGAACATAATGCGATGATGCATCAGATTCCTTCAAAGATCTGGTACAATATAGTCCCCAGACTGTTTATGAGGGATACAAAAGTTGTAGCCAGATCAAAAGGCGCATATACGTTTATATGTCAGTTTTGCAGAAGCACGGTAAATGAGATCATCGGCCATGGTGTTGATCTGAACAGATTTCTGGCAAGTAAAGAGAAAAAAGATTATTTTATTGTCTGTTCTAGGCTAACTAAGAGAAAACGTATCGATGGTATCCTGTATAGTTTTAAGATGTATGTAGATTTATATGAAAACAGAACAAAACTTTTTATCATCGGTGATGGTGATCAAAGGGTGAGCTTAGAGAAATTGACAAGAGATCTTCATTTATCAGATAGGGTGGTCTTTACTGGAAAAATGAGTCATGACCAGTTGATCCCATTTCTTTCTCATGCACTGGCAATGCTTGTAAACACAGGGAAGGATAATAGCTTGCTCTCTATTGTGGAATCTCTAGCAGTGGGTACTCCGGTGATCACTACGGATATTCCTTTGGATGCTCCATATATTAAAGAGCATCGTCTTGGGATCGCAAAGGCTTGGGATCATGAAGATTTAAAAGAGATGGTGGATGATAATCCTTTTTATGTGCAGAATTGTCTGGATCACAGAAATGCATTGTCTACTTATTATAAAGTGGATAGGTTTATCAAGATCTATTCGGAATGCGACGAGAGATAATGTAAGAGGTACAACTAGAAGTGACATGAAAAAAAAGGGGAGATACAGTTGGATAAGATGATCTCAAAGTTAATACTGATATATCCTATCATACAGGGGATCGTGAGCCTTATTTTTAATGGCGAGATGCTGAACAAACTGTTTGTCTTCTATATGTCATTTGTTTTTTTAATGTACTCTTGCGTTCAGATAAAGAAAAAAGGATATAGGATCAGAAAGGCAAACCTTGCGATAATGTTACTTGCGGCAGTATATATCCCTATGGCATATATACAGGAGTTTAGAGCCAAGGATGGCTTAGGTATAAATGGATTTATTTTTTATGTGTATTTCTGTTTTTATGTATTTATAGCCCTATTTTTAGTTGGAGATAACGAGTTTTCTGAAGCATATCATTCAATATGCTGTGATAGAAGATTTGTCTTAAAGATAAGTACTGTTTATGTAGTTTTGATCCTTACAGCCCTGATCCTGAAGATCGGGATAGACTCAGATAAATGGGGAACGACTACTTTTCGTGCGTGGTTTGGATTAGCACATGGGTTTTCCTATGAATTGATGGTATTTTTACTCCTTAATCTTTTGATCTGGATAGAATATAAAAGGTTATATACGTGGGGGTTTATAGCGTTCTTCTTGGTGATCATCTTATTTACTGGAGTTAGGACCAGTTTAGTCGCCGTTCTGGTGATCGGGTTTTTCTACTTTTGGAATATGAGGGTCCAAGGCAAATTTAGTGCGATCATGTTAGCAGCGATCGGGATCGGGATCGCATGGAAGATGGGGGTATTTAATACATTGATCGAAAAGACATTGTATTCTATAGCTAATGGAGATATAGGAGGATCCAGATTTCGGATCTGGCAGTCGAGCATAGGCTCTTTTTATGACAGCTCTCTTTTTCATAAAATATTTGGGTCTGGGTATGGATATCTGCTGGCTTACAACGATGTTAATGGGATGCAGCGTGTCCATGCGCATAATGATCTTATGATCGCGATGGTTTGTTATGGGTTTACCAGCCTTTTTGTATATCTGTATTGTTTGTTTAGATATATAAGATCCAGGTTCAGTACGGTAGGTGGGATCATCTTTATCGTTTTTGTTGCATTTGTTAACGGATACTTTATTTATGGACCAGTTTTAGGATTGCACTGCATAACTATCCTGGTCGCTTTTTATGGGATCAGCAAAAAGCATTCGAAAATGAGGGTAGTTTGCCGATGAGAGCATTAGTGATAGGTGACTCTTATGATGGATTTGGGTCGGAGATATTTGCTTTAAATCTCATTGACCTATTAAAAAAACATGGATGGGATGTGAGATATATTTATTTTCACGGGTCTGTGGCAGGCGCGAAAGAGTATACCCAGATCGCATTAAAAAGAAAAGAAAAATGGATAGGTCGTTTTATAGGATTGCCTTCCATCAGATCGGATCTTAATCGTAATGTCAAGGAGTATGATCCTGATCTTATAATATTGAATAATCCATATTTAGTTCCTCTTAGTATAATACCGGTAGTAAAAAAGTATAAGACGGTCCGAGTGGTGCACGATTGTAGATGTATATGTCATTCGGGTTCCTGTTTAGATGATAAGATGCAGATATGCCGAGGATATAAATTCGGAGATTGTTATAAGTGTGGGAAATATGGTCAAAGAAAGTTTTCAAGGGCTCATGTATGGCTTAAATGTCATATCCAGAAAAAACTGAACCAGGCATATCTGAAAGGGGATATCACTTCTATATTCCCTAGTGATTGGCTAAGGGAATACTGTGTGCCATATAGGATAAATGGTACTACGATCAATAATTATATCGATACAAAAGATCTTTGTTATCTACCTTCTTTGGATCGAAAAAAATATGTATATATCGGTGGTCTATCGATCTTTAAGGGAACCAAGATATTAGTAATGGAGTTTGACAGATTTTCGAAAGATAAAGATGTTGAATTGTATCTGGCAGGACCGCAGGATAAAGATACTACTGCTTTACTTGAAGAATATAAGGAAAACAAAAAAATACACTATATGGGGATCCTTTCTCATGATAAGATCGCTGAGTTTTTGGCTGATAAATATTGCCTGATCATGCCATCGCTGATCATGGACAATTATCCAACAGCAGTCATCGAAGGGGTGATGGGTGGAAAGCTCATAATAGGGTCAAACAGGGGAGGGATCCCCGAAATGGTAGCTGGCGATGGCTTGATCTTCGATCCAGGGGTTGATGGAGACCTGTTCAGCAAGTTGGAGTTGAGCCAGACGATGGCTGATGACTTGGTAGAGAAAAAGATATCGGATGCATATGAGCGGATGAAAAACATAACGGAAGGATACTATTTTACTGCTCTGATGGATGTATATTCTAAGTTGTAGAGCACGATACAAGGAGGATAGATCTTGAGAAATGTGATCATCATATGTAATACATATTATCAATTGATCATGGCTGTTCAATTGAGATGTACAATAAAAAAGGATGATGATGTGACCTTGATTCTTTCGGATCAGTCGAATAACGCCAGTTGTGTCAGTGAGTCACTGAAGAAAACAGGCCTGTTTGGAGCAGTATATTTTGTAGAGAACAGAGAGTTCATAAAGAAACATGCTTCAAGGGTCAAAGCAGCGAAGGATGTATTCCAGGCGGTGACCGGAAATATCAAGATGTATTCATTTCTGTCAGAAGATAAGAAGTATGATGAGTTGATCTTTTACAATCCGGATACGGCAACACACTGTTTATTTGCTATCCTGTATAAAAGAAATACGGATATGATCGTTTCCAGATATGAAGAAAGTATCATTTCTTATGGCCTTAAATGTATATTGGATCCCAAAATGCGTATGATCTATATGATCAGAAGGATAGAAGGAAAGAAAAATCTTTTGGAAAACGTCACGAGCTTTTATTGTGTACATCCTGAGCTTTATCGAGGTGATAAGGTCCCGATAAAGATACCAGATATAAAAGAAGATGACATAAAACTTAGAAATATCCTTGGTGGAGTCTTTGGGGTCGATAGAGGTGACCTAAGATATGATGCCAAGTATATCTACTTTTCTAGCATTTTTGATATCGAGGGAGACGAGCCTGCAGGGGAGCTAGCACTGATCCAGCGGATCGCAGAACTGGTAGGAAAAGATGATCTGCTCGTTAAGGTACATCCCAGAGATGATGTAAAAAGGTTTACAGATGCTGGATTGAAGGTGGATGCTAGATCGTCGGTCCCATGGGAGATCATACAATTGAGCCAAGACTTTTCAGAGTATATATTTTTAACTGCCTGTTCATCTAGCGTCATCACCGTCAGCGCGGTCACAGAAAAGGCGCCACAGATCTATTTTCTATATAAGCTATGCGAGGGAGATAATGACCAACTTATAAACGCATCCCATTCGATAGAGGATATATTTAAGATGGGAGGAGATAAGTATCTCCCAAGTGCGCACATCGTAGATACAATTGATGATCTTAGGCAGATGCTTAAAGTATAAGGGTACAAAGATAGATATTTTATGTGGCAAGGATATAGAACATGGATACCAGAAATAAATACCTGATCAAAAATATGGGGGTCCTGACCGTCAGTAACTTTGCTTCCAAGATCCTGATCTTCCTGCTGGTCCCTTTATATACCAGCATCTTGTCAACTGAAGAATATGGGGTGTATGACCTTATCATCACGACGGTCACCTTGCTCTGCCCAATACTGACCGCGAATATCGTGGATGCGGTCATGCGTTTTTCCATGGAGCAGGAATGTGATAAAAAGAAGGTCGCCGCCATAGGGATCAGATACATATCCTTTAGTATCGCGATCATATTTGTTTTTCTGTTTATCATTGATAGACTGAGGATATGGAAGGATGTAGATGGACTTGAGATCTACATAGGGCTGTATTATTCCACCTATGTTTTGGATCAGTTTTTTATCCAGCTTGCTAAAGGACTAGAGCGGATCGCGGAAATGGGGATCGCGGGAGTGCTTGGGACAGTCACGATGCTCAGTATGAATGTACTGTTCCTCCTCATATTCAAGTGGGGTCTTACGGGATTTTTTCTGGCGAATATCCTGGCGCAGGCAATACCAGTCATCTATTTTTTTATGAGTCTGCGAGCTTGGGAGTATTTTGGAAGTTTAAAGATCGATAAAGCTCTCCGAAATGAAATGCTTGCATATTGTCTGCCATTGATCGCGACAAATATCGGTTGGTGGGTGAACAGTGCGTCTGACCGGTATGTGGTCACATTTCTTTGCGGGCTAGCGGCAAACGGAGTACTCTCGGTCTCCTACAAGATCCCATCTGCGTTAAATATGATACAGAGTATATTTACACAGGCATGGCAGATATCAGCGATAAAGGAATATAACGGAAGAGATACAGAGAGGTTTTATGGAGCTACGTTCACACTCATGAATGTCGTGATGAGTGCTGCTTGTGCATGGCTGATAGTTCTTTCAAAGCCATTAGCTGGTATTTTGTATGCAAAAGATTTCTATGTGGCTTATCGATATGTTCCATTCTTGCTGATAAGTTATGTATTTAATTGTGCGGCTGGTTTTATGGGGCCGATACTGGGAGCAAAGAAGGACTCGAAGACAATGGCATTGTCAGCGATATATGGGGCATCAGTAAATCTCGTCTTGAATATTTTTTTGGTTTGGCTGATGGGGGTACAAGGAGCGACGATCGCTACAGCGATCTCTAGCTTTATCATTTATCAGGTGAGGAGAAGTTCTATAAAGGATCAGATCAAGGTGGAGCGGTATGGAGTGGTCCTTGCAACTTGGAGCCTGTTGTGCTTCCAGGCATTTGTCGAGATATATACTCCGTTTTGGTATGTAGAGGTCATCCTGATGGCTGTTATGCTGTGGTTGAACCGGATGGAGATGATGAAGGTTTTATACCGATTTTTTGGTAGGATGGATGATAGGAGAGCAAATGGCTGAAGGGGTGATGGGAAATGCTGTTTAACTCTATTGATTTTTTGATCTTCTTTCCGATCGTATTATCCGTGTATTTTATTATCCCGAACAGTCGGATAAAACAGTTATGGCTGCTTGCTTCCAGCTACTACTTTTATATGTGCTGGAATGCAAGATATGCGATATTGATCTTAACATCAACGTTCATAACATATCTCAGCGGAATTCTTCTAGAAAAAGTTAAACAAGCAGATCTTATCAGTGAAAAACAAGTACTATACAAAAGATCGATAGTGGCTGGGAGTCTGCTTTCGAACCTTGGGATATTGTTCTATTTTAAATACATCAACTTTACGATAGATGTTATTTCAAGGATCTTTACGCATGTCCATATCCAGTTGAACATGCCTTCTTTCGATATCATGCTGCCTGTGGGGATCTCATTTTATACTTTTCAGGCTTTGAGTTATACCATGGATGTATACAGGGATGAGATCTATGCAGAAAAAGATTTTTTCCAGTATGCGCTGTTCGTATCCTTTTTTCCACAGCTTGTGGCAGGGCCGATCGAAAGGTCGAAAAACTTATTGAAGCAGCTGGCGGTCCCGAAAAACTTTAACTTTGAAAATTTTAGGGAGGGCATCCTTCTTATGATCTGGGGATATTTCCTCAAGATCGTTATCGCGGATAGACTATCGATCTTCATCGATAGGGTTTATGGGGATCACAGTGTTTATGGCGGATGGTACTTGATCGTTGCCACGATCTTTTTTGCTGTCCAGATCTACTGTGATTTTGGAGGCTATTCGACAATTGCCATGGGTGCGGCTAAAATACTCGGGATAGACCTTATGGAGAATTTTGACGCGCCGTATCTTTCTACCTCCGTTGCAGGTTTTTGGAGGAAGTGGCATATATCATTGACATCTTGGTTTAAAGATTATCTTTATATCCCGCTTGGAGGGAGCAGGAAGGGTAAGTTTAGGAAGTACATGAACAAGATGAGCGTGTTCCTTGTCAGTGGGTTATGGCACGGCGCGCAGTTTTCCTTTATCATGTGGGGAGGGATGAACGGGGCTTATCAGGTGATCGGAGAGATACTCCAGCCAGTCAGAGATAAGTTGGTAAGTGTATTACATTTGAACAGACATTCCATCGGGCATAAGCTGGTGCATGTTTTCGGCACATTTGTATTAGTGGATCTTTCTTGGGTATTTTTTAGGGCGAAAGGAGTAAAGGAAGCCTTCTCGATGATCAAGTCCATATTTACGGTCAACAACCTTTATGTTCTTTTCGATGGGTCAATATATAATTGCGGTCTGGATATGGCTAATTTCTGGCTTGCTATCATATGTATAGGGATCCTTTTGTTCGCGGATGTATGTAAATATAGGAAGATCAGGATACGGGATGTGATCATCGCGCAGGACTATTGGTTTAGATGGCTGATCATAGCGAGCTCTGTATGTATGATATTGTTGCTAGGAAAATGGGGACCGTCATTTGATAAGGCCAGCTTTATATATTTTCAGTTTTAGGAGGATCTATGAGAAAGATAAGAGCACTCATAGGAACCCTGGTGACGGTTGCTATGATCGTATATGGGATAAATAAGCTCGGCTTTATAGTCAGGCCGACGGATACAGATGGAGCTTACAGTCAGATTGAAACATTTCATAGTCTGCCAGAAGATTCTGTCGAGGTGATCATATATGGTTCGAGTCATGCATACAGAGGCTTGAGTACTATAGAAATGTATAACAAGTATGGGATAGGAGCTTATAACTATGCGTGGCACTGGCAGTCTATAAGTACAACGAAGATATGGCTCAAGGATTCATTGCTCACACAGAGCCCGAAAGTAGCACTGATAGAGTGTTTTAATGCAAATGCGCCGCTCAAGGATGTACCGCTGTATCCGGAGATATATTATTGCAGGTATTTGAGAAGGCGATCTGGGATAGATGACTATCTGAAGCAATGCTTTGGAACGGACAAAGAAAAATATCTGGCATTTTATATGCCTCTTTGTGCATTTCATGATAATTGGGATACGCTTACAGAAAGCAGTTTTGCAGGTCTTGATGCGGACGGGTCTTTTTTAAGGAAGACTATGGGATATGCTCCAGATGATAAAGTGACAGAGATCACTATCCCAGAGTATCTGGCATTACCACAGGAACCATTGAGCACACTCGCCATTGCAGAGCTTGATGAGATCGTTTCCATATGTCAGGAGAATGATGTGGAGATCGTATTTTATACGGTACCTTGGGAAGGAGAGTATAAAAACGGTGACGCGATGGCAAAGTACGCCCAAGAAAATGGATGTGCATATCTTGATCTTTTTAAGTATGCGGATGATGTTGGATATGATGGTGCAACTGATTTTTCAGATAAGGCGCACCTTAATACAAGTGGTTCTATTAAAACTGCAGATTATATTGGAAAATATCTTTTGGAAAATTATGATCTTAAGGATATGAGAGATGATGAAGGGGATATATGGGGAGGTGAAGGGTGAGAAAACATATATCCATCCCTATATTTAAAATAACAGAAAAAGAGGACTATATGAAAAAAGAAAAGACCATCAAGACCAGTTGCTGTTGGACATAAAGAAGCATTTTATAACAAGTAAAAAGGTAGAAATGGAGGTCAAAATGAAGACAGTAGCGTTCGTCCCGATCAAACTGGATAACCAGCGATTGCCGGGAAAGAATACAATGCGATTTGATGATGGGACATCCCTTATCACGGTGTTCTTAAAGACATTGGTCAAAGTTAAAGGCTTTGACGAAATATATGTTTTCTGCAGCGATACATCGATAAAGGAGCATCTAGTGCCAGGTGTCCAGTTCCTAAAACGACCAACATACCGCCTCTCATTTTGTCAGTCTAAGAATGGAGGTGACATGAGATGAAGATCATCGGAGTCATCCCCGCACGTTACAGATCATCCAGGTTCCCAGGCAAGCCACTGGCCGATATCTGCGGCAGGCCTATGATCTGGTGGGTCTATCAGCAGTGCCTTAAAGTACCGAGATTGGACGGGCTCTATGTCGCTACGGACGACGAGCGTATCCGGGAGACCTGTGCACAGTATCAGATGGATGTCATCATGACCTCCGATGCGCACAAGACCGGATCGGACAGAGTGGGCGAGGTAGCTTCAAAGATAGAGGGCGATCTCTTCATCAATATCCAGGGAGATGAACCGCTCATCAATCCACGGGAGATCGATGAGGTGATCGATATCTTTGACGATCCCACTGTGGACTTCGGGACGTTGAGGATCCAGATCACGGACCCAGATGAGATTAAGGCGTACAGCACTGTCAAGGTGGTATGTGATAAGAACGGTGATGCTCTCTATTTCTCGAGGAATGTGATCCCCTCCAACAAGAAGGATGGACCCATAGCCCGTGTCTTCCGGCATGTGGGGATCTATGCGTACAGGAGGGATCTCCTGTTAAAGTTTGTTGCCATGCCGCAGACAGAATTGGAATCAGGGGAGGGGATCGAGCCCCTCCGTGCGATGGAAAATGGCCATAAGGTCAGGGTGAGAGAGACCAGATACCAGAGTATCGGTGTGGATTATCCTGAGCATATCCAGCTGGTAGAAGAAGAGATCAAGCGGCGTGGATGTTCTGGTATGAAAGGATGGATATCGTAGGTGTTATCCGAAAGATACAAAAAGTAAGAGAAGATGCTCACTGAGCGATCGGAGGGTCAGGATCTATGCAACATGCAAAGCTATTGGATTGCACCTTGAGGGACGGTGCATATCTGTTGGACAAAAGATTTGGGGATAATAACATCAGGGGGATCATCGCCGGGCTCATAAAGGCAAGGGTCGATCTCATCGAGGTCGGGTTCTTCCAGGATGAGGGTTTTGGAGAAGGGAAGACAGTGTTTAAAAACTCGGCGGATGCAAAGCGGTTCATCCCGAAGGACAAAGGCGGCTGTATGTTCACCGTGCTGGCCGATCATAGCCGATACTCTATCGATAATCTGGACGAGTGCATGCCGGATTCCATCGATGCGGTCCGGGAGTGCTTTTTCAAAGTCGAGAGAGCCGCAGCGATCGAGGATTGCAAGCGGATCAAGGAAAAAGGCTATCGATGCTTTGTCCAGCCGGTGGATATCCTGGGGTACAGCGATATCGAGCTGATCGAGTTCCTGGAGATGGTCAATGAAGTGGAGCCCTACTGCCTCTCTATCGTGGACACCTTTGGCTCCATGTACCAGGAGGATCTTCACCGGGTGTTCGAGCTCATAGACCACAACCTGGTGTCCACCTGCAAGGTCGGTTTCCACTCGCACAACAACATGCAGATGTCGAACGCCCTGTCCCAGGGATTTGTGCGGATGACCTATGGCAAGAGGGAGGCCATCGTTGACGGGACGATCTCCGGTATGGGGCGGGGGGCAGGGAACACGCCGACAGAGCTGATCGCCCAATATATGGTCTCAAAGCTAGGCTATAATTATGATATCGACGCACTGCTGGATATCATCGACGATCATATGGACAACATCAGGACAAGATGTACATGGGGATATTCCACACCCTTTTTTGTGGCCGGATGCTATAGCGCCCATGTCAACAATATCGCATATCTGACACAGAAGAACAGCATACGGTCCAAGGATATCCGGTATATCCTGAACAAGATCGGAGCCATCCCCAGGAAACGGTATGATTATGACCTCCTGGAAAAGACCTATGTGGAGTATCTGGGTTCGGATATCGACGATCGTGCCGCATTGGAGCGGTTGAGGGCTGAGCTGGAAGGGAGGGATGTCCTCCTCCTGCTCCCGGGGAGCACGGCGACGACAGAACAGGAGAGGATCGATACCTATATCGACAGACATGAGCCTGTGGTCATCAGCATCAACTATGTACATAGCCGTATCCGGTCCGACTTTGTCTATATGAGCAATCTGAGGCGGTATAGCTATTGGAAGGACGATCCATCGTATACTGCGCAGGAACGGATCGTCACCTCCAATATCAAGACAGGGACAGATGACGACAAGGAGATCGTCATCTCGTTCAATAAACTGATCAAATGCGGTTGGGACCATGTGGACAATTCTGGGCTCATGGTACTCCGACTGCTGGACCGGTTCGATGTGCGGTCCATAGCCGTTGCTGGCTTTGACGGCTACAGCTATAGAACGGGGACCAGCAGGAACTATGCGACAGAGGACCTGGAGCTATCCAATGTGAGCGAGGACCCCGGGAAGCTGAACAAGGAGATCGGGAGCCAGCTGAAGGACTATCTGGAGACGAGGGAGCACCATTGTGGGTTCAAGTTCATCACAGAGTCTCGGTTCAGTGATGTGTTAGATGGAGCGCTATAGACCCTTTTGGATGAAAAGATGGGATCTCCGGATATAGGAAATGCAGGAAAGGGATATGGGGACATGATGGTCGTGTTTGATGTGGATGGGACGCTGTTCGATACAAAGGAGGAGATCATCCGTTCCCTGGATATCGTATTGGAGCGGTATGGTATAAAAAAGATATCACCAGAGGAGGCGGATCTGTTCATCGGGCCGCCGATCACGGTATCATTGCCCAGATACAGGGGCATAGGCCTGCAACAGGCCGCAGATATCACAAGGGAGTTCAGGGAGATCTATAAGGGACATGTAGCTGGGTCGCCACCATACGCGGGAGTAAGGGATGTGTTAGAACGGTTAAGAGCAGCTGGTATACGTATCGGGATCGCCACAAATAAGCCGTCCTCACAGGTAGATGTTATGATCGGTACATATGGCTTAGAGGATCATTTTGATGTGATAAAAACAAAAGAGGATCCTGATAGATCAAAGGCCGATCTGCTCGCAGAGATAAAAAAGGAGTTCCCGGATGAGGATCGATATCTGATGGTAGGGGATACCATGGGGGACCTGGAAGCTGCTGAGGAGGCTGGGTTCGGGTTCATAGAGGCGATGTATGGATATGGGGCATTTCCGGGACCGAACAGATATCGGATAAGGGAGATAAAGGATATATGGGCGATCCTGGAGCTTTCGGATATTATATCGGATAGATAGGGGCGTTTATTGGCCTCCACAATAGGGCTGGACTGGCTATGGGGATTTGGCGATGGATCTGTCAAAAGGTAAAACACAATGTACAAAAATGGAGGTGGGTCATATGCTATCGATGGGATATCATCGCAACCCCAACTGGTGGAAAAGGATCTGGAGATGATCTTTGTGGATGACGGATCTACGGGATGGCTTTTTTCCTCAGTATGCTCTGTGTGGAGTGTATCCTATGGAGCATGAAGGATAAGATAGGAGTCATTGCCGGTGCTCTGTGCCTGGCTCTGATGATGGGCCTATACCGGTCCTATCTGGGATGTGTCACGCTGGTGGTATTGGTCGTTCTGTCCCTGATGAGCAACCTATCGCTGGAACGCGTTGCCACCGATCCTGCTACGGGTGATATTGATAACAGCAGTTATAGGGATGACCGGTTTGGGAGGGATCGCTTTATGGAGAAGGAAGGAAAAAGGGGGGCAGACACGGCTCTTTTTTTGGGGAACGAGCATAGCGTTAGTACCATTGGCAGCGAACATTGTATTTTTGCTCGCACCTAAGAGCGCTTTTGTCGAACAGCAAACGGCCCCGTTGGCGTTGTCAGAGGCGGTGATCATCGCATTATCGCTAAACCTCCATGCGCCCGGCAGCGGACGCACCGCCACACAGAACAGCCTGGCGGGTACATTTGGCATACCTGAACGAACGCCGCCTATCCGGCGGCAGAACTTCATAGTAAAAAAAGAGCCTCCACGAAGGATGTCGGTAAAGGACGGCCTTTGGAAGAGACCGGCCCAAAAGGATATCGCAGCTGCAGTCCTGGGACTGTCCCTCCTGTTCGGGAATGTGGGCCAGACCCTGATCGACCAGGAGGCGATGCATGAAGGATTGGACGCGTCAGAGACGATCGCGGAGAGTGTGTTCCAGACCCTGGTCCAGGATGGTCTGTACGACCCTGGGGCTACCTATGCACTGGTGGGCGCGCCTTGCAGCAGCCCTCTCTTTTTTGCGACACCTCTGTATCATAAGGCGAACGGCTATGCCAAGGCCGGAGGACCCTGGTGGGATGGGAGCGAGCTGGATAACCGGGCCTGGTATGGCCTGTTCCATTATCGTCTGGGACTGGAGCTGCCCATGTGTGATGCTATACGGTATGAGCAGCTGGCCAGGTCTATGGAGGTGAGGGCGATGCCCCTGTATCCGGCAGAAGGGGCGATACAGGAGATCGATGGGGTCATCGTCATCAGGATATCATGAGGGATAAGGGAGGCTAAGGATCCCAAGGATGCCAAGGACGTTGGGGATCTTTCCATCTGTGTTCTCGGGAAGATGCTTTTAAGTAGGTTTTTAAGTAGATGCCTTTGAGGCATGTATCGGTCGATCAGGCTATTGTATCGGATCCGCGCAAATGGTATACTATAGGCAAGTGGAGACACTTGTCTATTTCAATGTCCAGATCTGCAGAAAAACCGCTGATGGCAGGTCTGCTGTATTTCCGATAAAGCATTATATTAAGAATAGATCGTTTTAGAGAGGCAACAAGTATAGGATAGGATATAGAGAAGCCTGCATCGATAGTGGAGGACCAGTCCACTGAGGCATCCATAAAATGTAAAATCCCTTGACACGGGCTATCTTATAGCCTATAATGTAAAAAAGTGGATGTAAAAATATGGATGTTAAGGAGGCTTTTATGGCAGAAAAAGGAACATTTGTACAGCGCAACTATAAGGATACGATCTTCCACGACCTGTTCTCGGATAAAAAGAACGCCCTCTCCCTTTATAACGCTCTGAACCACACAGACTACCAGGACACAGAGGGTCTGGAAGTGGTCACCCTCTCGGACGCGATCTATATCCATCTGAAGAATGATGTATCCATCCTGTTCCAAGACCAACTGGAGCTCTGGGAGCATCAGAGTACGCGGAACGGGAACATGCCCTTAAGAGGGCTGCTCTATTTTGCCCGTGAGATCGAAGGTTTGCTGGCGGCACGGGGCGTGGAGCTGTATGGCACGAAGATCGTGAAGATC